>NZ_MWTH01000012.1:84479-261572 GCF_059752395.1 Halorubrum sp. B53
CCCCCACCTCGACGACCTCGCCGGCCTCGAACTCCTCGGCGAGGTCGGCCTTGTCGTCCCACAGCGTGACGCGCACCCGACCCGTCTCGTCGCCGACGGTGAGGTTGGCCACGCGCCCCTCGCTGCCGTCGTCGCGGTCGAACGTGCGGATCGAGTCGGTGTCGAGCACCTGCCCGACGAGGTCGACGTCGGAGGCGCCGAGCGAGAGGTCCTCGACGCGGTAGGTGTCGAGCACCTGCACGTCGACCTCGGCGTCCTCGTCGGGCTCGACCTTGTCGGCGCTCACTTCAAGCCCGCTGTACCCCTCCTTCGGGCGGCCCATAACGCGGAGCACCTGGCCGACCTCCAGCTGCTCCTCGGCCGCCGCGGCCATCTCGTCCCACAGCGCGACGCGGACGGAGCCGGAGGCGTCCGCGACGTCGACGTTGCAGACGCGGCCCTCCTCGGCGTCCTCCTCGTCGCGCTCGAACGTCTTGATCTCGCCGATGGAGGTCACCTTCCCCAGGAACTTCACGTCGTTCATCCCCGGCTCGATGTCGGCGATGGTGTCGGCCTCCTCGTCGCGCAGCTCGTGGGCGATCAGCATCGCGGCCGTCTCCTCGTCGGCGAGCCCGCCCATCTGCTCGACCTTGTCCTCGACGGCTGCCTCGAACTCCTCGAACTCGACGTCGGTGTCGAGATCCTCGTAGACGTCCTCTATCACTCCCATACGCGTACCTCCTGAGTTGTCGAGTCCGCGGATAAGCGTTGTCCTTGCGGGGGTCTCGCGCCCGGATTCGTGCGCGCCGCCGGTCCGTTCCGGGGCGTCGTCGCACGTCGGGCCCGCGGCGTCGCTGTCGCGGATCGGGGTTCCGTCATACCCGTTCATCGGTCTCCTCGATACAAAAGGTGTGCAATCCCCGCGCGGTCACGCCGGCCGGGTCACGTCGCATGCGACCTTCCGCCACGGGACTCACGGACCGTAACCGTCTTAAGTTCAACCGCGGTACGTTCATTTGAGTCCTGGTAGGGTAGTGGACTATCCTCTTGGCTTGCGGAGCCAGGGACCGGAGTTCAAATCTCCGTCAGGACGCTCACTTTGCGGCTGTCTCACTTCGTTCGACAGCCGCGGCGTTCGGTCCTGACGTGCCCCACGCTCGGTTCCCTCGCGCAGGACTCCGTCAGGACGCTCACTTCTCGCAGGCGCTCCGCGTCCTGACTTGCCCCACGCTCGCTTCGCTCGCGTGGGACTCCGTCAGGACGTTTTCGGATGCACCAAACGGCGAGCATCGCGAGCCGTGCGTGGGTTTCGCGCTGCACGCTCGTTCGCAATTTAAACGAGCTGTGGCGCGTGCCTCCGAACGCCCAACAGGGCGTGAGGAGCACGCGCGAGGGACGCGGCGACCGTAGGGAGCCGCGAGGCTGGGGAGGCGTGAGGCTGCGGTTGCGGCGCGGGTGGGACTCAAAGGGGCAGCCGCGAGGATAGCGCAGGCGTTCACGAGAGCTTTGCTCTCGTGAGCCGATCAGAACGCAACGCGTTCTGATGACGACACAAGCACCGCAAGGAGGGAGCGAAGCGACTGACTGAGGAGCGCAGCGAGCGTGCGCTATCCTCGCGACTGGGGTTTGGAGGTGTTCACCGTCCAGTCACCGACCATTTACTAACGGGCCAAGAGGTCGAGTAACGATCCCTCGTTGGAAAATATTTATAAACAACCGAGCGCCGGTCGGACGCTCTTTGCCCTCGCTCCGCGAACGGACGGTGCCTCTCGGTCGCTGACCGAGACAACGTCTTAATCGTGCGGGTGGAACCGGTCCATCGCCTTCCTGACGGCGTCCGTGTCGCCGATGAAGGTGACGTGGTCGCCGTACTCCAGCACGCTGTCCGCCGACGGGACGTGATTCTCGCCGTCGCGGCTGACGACGGCGACGAAGGTGCCGTCGGGGATCTGCGCGTTGAGGTCGCGGATGCTCTTGCCGGCGAGATTCTCTGAGGTCACCTCGACCTCCTGTACGTCGTGGCTGTCTCCGAGTTCGCTCATCCAGTGGGTGATCGCCGGCCGCTCGATCTCGTCGTCGATGGCCACCGCGGTCGCCGTCGGCGAGTCGATCCCCTTCACGCCGATACTGTCGAAGGCGTCGACGTTGTCGGGCTCGTTCACCCGCGAGTACACCGACTCCACGTCGAACTTCGTGATCGCCAACTGGCACGCGAGGAGATTGATGTCGTCGTCGCCGGTCACCGTGATCACTCGCTTGGCGTCCTCGACGCCCGCGCCGCGCAGGTCCGCCGTGTCGCTGCCGTCGCCCTCGTACACGGTGAACCCGTCCGAGCGCGCTCGCTCGGCCTCTTCGTCGTCGTTCTCGACGATGACGACGTACTCTCCCCGTCTCTCCAGTCGTGTGGCGAGCGCCCGGCCGACCCGACCGCCGCCGATGATTATCGTGCGCATTGGTGACACTCCGAGGGCGTCGCCGATCTGCCGCGCGAGCCCGGCCTCGATCGCGACCGTCGCGAAGATGACGGCGAACACCGTCCCGACGAGCAGTTCGCCCGCCGCCACGTTCCCCGCGAGCTCGAGCTCGATGGCGAACAGCGTGGCCACGCTCGCCGGGATGATCCCGCGCGGGCCCACGCTCGCGAGGAAGAGCCGTTCCGGCCGGGTGAACCGTTCGACGCCGAACGTCGCGATCAGCGCCCCGAGCGGTCGGAGCACGAGCATGATCACGAGCACGAGCCCGACCGCGCCGACGCCGAGCGCCGCGATCGCCTCGACGTCGATCAGCGCGGCCAGCGAGATGAAGACGAACGAGAGGACGACGAGCGTCGTGTTCTCCGCGAACCGCTCGATCTCCTCTCTGTGGTCGATGTCGAGGTTCCCGAGCAGGATGCCGCTCGTCGCGGCCGCCGCGATGCCCGCCTCGGCGGCGACGGCCTCGGCGGCCGCGAACGCCCCGACCGCCGCCGCCAACACGAGGAACTGCGACGCCTGCACGTCGCGCTCGGGGACGAGGTCGCTGTCCAACAGGAGGTAGATCACCACGGCCGCGAGTATCCCCGCGAGCACCCCGACGCCGAGCCGCTTGACGAACGAGAAGAGGGTCGCCGGCACTCCGAGGTCGTCGAGCAGCAGCGTCTCGAAGATCACCACGGCGACGATCGCGGCCGTCACGTCGTTGACGATCCCCTCGGTCTCCAGCGCGGTCGCGACGTGGTCCCTGACGCGGACCACGTTGAGTATCGGCGTGATCACGGTCGGGCCGGTCGCCACGAGCAGCGCCCCGATCAGCAGCGCGATCTCCCAGTTCGCCCCCTCGAAGAACCGGACCGCGGCCGCCGTCCCGAGGAACATCACGAGGGCGCTGACCGTCACCAGCCGGAGCGACACCGTGGACGCGCCGCGGATCCGGTCGATCTGTAAGGCGAACGCCCCCTCGAAGACGATGATCGCGACGCTGATCCCGACGATGATCTCGAGCCCGTTCCCGAACGTCTCGAGGGTCACGAGCCCCAACACCTCCGGTCCGAGCACGACGCCGATGAGGAGATAGAAGATGACGCTCGGCACCTTCAAGCGGTGAGCGACGAGCTGGACGACGAGTCCCGACACGAGGATCGCCGCGATGACCGGCAACAGGCTAGACACGTCTACCGCCCATACGTCCACCGTCCTCCTTAGTGTACTGGTGGGAACGCCCGGTCCCGCCGACCGGATCCTCTCTCACGAATGATTGTGAGAAATATCTCTCCCGCGGAAAATCACGCTATTGATCAGCACACACGGGTAACTATTAACTCGGTTCCTCCTCTGCGTGGGAATAGCCCGAGCGGACTCCCCCCGCCGGGCGCCCCACCATGACCGACCGCGACCCCACTCCGACGTTCGCCCCCCTTTGGAGCGTCGAGAAGGGGATCCGCGGACCGGTCGTCGCTCGCCTCGACGCCGTCGCCGCGTGACCCCGACGCGGGGGCGGTCGGCCCCGCCCGCCGAGGCGAGCGCCGCCTTCTCTCCGTCCCCCGCCGCTCCAGTCGTTTCACCTAGACCCGGTAGCTCAAGCGGCAGAGCCTCGGGGTGAGGAATCGACTCCCTCCCGGGTCCGTATGGCAGCCCCACCCTGCCACCGCGCGACCGACGTCGCGCTCCGGGTGGCGGTCCCCCGCGACGCCGCGGGCGACCTCCGCGCCGGCGTCCGATCGAAGCTCGACGGTCGCGACGGCGTCGACGTGACCGACGTCGACGTCGTCGACCTCCGCCCCCGCCTCAACGACCTCGCGGTCAAGGTCGACGCCTCGGTTCGGCTCGCGCCGGACGCCGAGGTCGCCGACCTCACCGACGTCGTCGGGGTGTCGGAGGCCCGTCCGCGAAAGCGGGCGGCGACCGACGGCGACCGATGACCGATCGCGGGCGACGATCGGACCGCGACGGACGCGACACGGTCCCCGACCGACGAACAGCCACCGACCGCGGCGCGAGGCCCTCGCGCCATCCACCCCATCCGACCATGAGACGAGACCGACCCCCCTCCAGACGCACCGTCCACCCCGACCCGCACGCGGGTCCCGACCCGACCGCGCCCCTCCCGTCGCCGCGCGTGATGGCCGTCTTCGCGGCGTTCCCCGTCGCGCTCGTCGCGGTCGCCTCCTTCCCGGTGGCGGCCGCGCTCGCGCTGGCCCTGGTCGTCGGCGCCGTCGCCGGCGCGGCGATCCAGCGCCGGTACCCGAGCGCCGTCGACCGGACGCTGCCGGTCCCCGGCGGCGACTCGACCGCCGCCAGCGACCGCTGATCCGCGCCGGTCGCCGCCGCGACCGCTCCCGTCGGCGAGATCACCGCTGACGCGTTTCCTCCGCCGACGAACTCCCCGCTGACGCGTTCCCTCCGCCCCCGCGGCCGCTCCGCTCTGTTTTAAATAGCACTCTCTGTCTTCGCGCGCCGAGGCGCGGGCGTCGACGTGTCTCGGCCTTTTTATATCGCCGCCGCCGACGGCCGGGTATGACCGATCGCGACTCGGATCCTCGCGCCGACGCCGGGGGAGTCGACGCCGGGGACGCTCCGCCCGTTCCCGCGGCCGTCGCCGCCGGCGCCGCCCTGTTCAACGAGGGTCACGTGCTCGCGGCCCACGACCCGTGGGAGGCGGCGTGGCTTCCCCTCGACGAGGGCGACGACGAGCGCCTGCTCCACGGGCTGATCGCGGCGTCGGCCGCCACCCACCACGCGACCGAGGGCAACTGGTCCGGCGCGACCGGCTGCGCGAGCAACGCCGTCCGGTATCTCGGCGGTCTTGACGAGGGAGAGGACCACGATGCCGACAAGGGAGAGGACCGCGATGCCGACGAGGGAGGAGTCCGCGGCGCCGACGAGAGCGAAGACCGCGGCGCAGCCGACCCCGCCCGCGGCGTCGACGTCGCCGCCGTCCGGGAGTGGTGCCGACGGCTCGCGGGCGACCCCGAGACGGTCGAGCGCGCCGAGCCGCCGGCGATCCGCGTCGAGGGCGCGACGCCGGAGTTCGCCGATCTGGACCTCGCGGCGGCGCTGCTCGCGGCCCCCGCGCTCGCCGAAGCGGTCGACCACGGCGACGAGGCGACGTTCGAGACGGCCGCGGCGCTCGCGCGCGAGGAGCGCGGCACCGGCCGGACGCGGTTCGCGGAGCTGCTCTTCGCGTTCCTCCGCGAGCCGGACGCCCGCCCGCAGGTGGCCGCGCGGCTCGCGGACCACGTGGACTTGGCGGAGCGGAAGCGACGCGACGTCGACGACCTCTTTTAAATAGCGGCGCCGGACGCGGTCACGCGCCGTCGGTCGGCGTGTCGGGGTCCGACGGGAAGTTCGGTTCCGCGGGCGGATCCTCGGCGACGGTGGGGTCGCCGTCCCCGTCGCGGTCGTCCTCCGCAGCGTCCTCCTTCGGTTCGCCCTCGAAGGTGTAGTTCGCCGAGTTGTCGGCGGGGTCGTAGCCGAGCGCTTCGCGAGCGCGCTCGATGGAGTAGTAGCGCCGGTCGTTGTCCGAGATGCCGTAGACGATCTCGTAGCCGTACTCCGCCTGCAGACACCGGTCGAACAGGTGCGCGCAGTCGCGGTGCGAGAGCCACATCGCCTGCCCGCGCTCGTACTCCCGGGGCGGGTGGTCCTTCGTGAGGTTCCCGATGCGGACGCAGACGACGCTCATCCCGTGCTCGTCGTGGTAGAGGCGTCCGAGCGCCTCGCCGGTCGCCTTCGAGACGCCGTAGAGGTTCCCGGGGCGGGGGAGCTCGGTCCCGTCCAGCCGGTAGTCGTCGTCGGTGCGGTAGAGGTCGGGCGTCCGGTCGTCCGTCTCGTAGCCGCCGACGGCGTGGTTCGAGGAGGCGAACGCGAACTTGTCGACGCCCGCGTCGACGGCGGCGCGCATGACGACCTGCGTCCCGTCGATGTTGTTGCGGAGCACCGAGTCCCACGGCGCCGTCTTCCGCGGGTCGCCGGCGAGGTGGATGACGGCGCCGACGTCCGCCATCGCCTCTCGGACCGCCCGCTCGTCGGTGATGTCCGCGACGTACCGGTCGGCGTCGGTGACCCCGTCGGGCACCTTCGCTGCCGGGAGCGGCTCCCTGTCGAGGAGCCGCCAGTCGTAGTCGTCGCCGATGCCGCGGAGGATGGCCTGCCCCACCCGTCCGCCGGCGCCCGTTAGCAGGACCGGCTCGTCCATTCGGTCGTACGTGGGCGGGAGACGGGCATATAACACACGGTTCGGCCACGCTCCGGCGGTCGCCGTCCGGCCTCGTACCGACCGTCGCGGCAGCCGGGCGCGGCTCCCCCGGAGAGAGTCGCGAAAACGAGACGCGTCCGCGTTAGAGCTTCTCTCGGGCGACCGAGACGCCCGTCGGCGTGATCACGATCTGGTCGTCGCCCTTCTGGACGATGTCGCCGTCGACCTCCTGGGCGACCTGTCGCAGCTCGTCGATGATGTGTTCGACCGTGCGGTCCGACGTTGAGTGGCGGGTGATGTCGGCGATGACGAAGTCGCCGTCGTAGACGGCGTCTTTGATCGGGATGACGTCGCTCTGGTCGCCGATCTCAGCGATGTGTACCTGCATCCCCGCGTCCGCATGCGCCTCGGCGAAGTCGTCGAGGTCGAGCTCGACGTAGTCGTCGACGGAGCGGTTGCCGCCCCCGCCGAGGATCTTGCTCATGATGCCCATACACACCACACGCCGCGGTCGGACATTAGTTCTTACGTCAGACGCACCGCCGGGCCGGTCGTCAGCCGTTCCCGTCGAGCCGGTCCTCCCCGTCGAGCCGATCCTGCCACTCCTGTACCCGCGCGAGCAGCTCGACCGGCGCGGTCGCCGCGACGTCGACGTCGGTCAGCTCCTCGACGACGGCGCGGGTCTCGGGGCCGAGCCGGTCTGCTTCCGCGGTCTCCGCGCGCTCGGTCGACTCGGCGACCCCTCCCGAACCGCCCGAGGCCGACTCCGGACCCGTCCCGTTGCGCCCTCCCGCGGGATCGGGCGCGTCCGACTCGGCGGCTCCGCCGTCGTCGCCGTCGCCCGCGAACGACCCAGACGAGAGGTCGAAGACGACCTGCTTCGTCCCCTCGCCGCTCCCTGTTCCGTCCCCCGCGTCGCTCTCGCTCCCCTTGCCTCCGCCCCGCGACCCCTTCGCCTCGATCGCCTTCTCCTCTCGGAGCCGGTCGAGCACCTCGTCGGCCCGCCCAACCACCGGCTCCGGGACGCCGGCGAGGTCGGCGACGTGGACCCCGTACGACCGGTTCGTCGGCCCGTCGCGGACCGTCCGGAGGAACGTCACCTCGCCGTCGCGCTCGTCGACGGCGACGTGGACGTTGGCGACCCGGGGGAGGTGGTCGGCGAGCGCCGTCAGCTCGTGGTAGTGCGTGGCGAAGAGGGTCCGCGCGCGCACCTCGTTGTGGAGGTACTCGGTCGCGGCCCACGCGATGGAGATCCCGTCGTAGGTGGCGGTACCCCGACCCACCTCGTCGAGGATGACGAGCGAGTCCGCGGTCGCCGAGTGGAGGATGTTCGACAGCTCCTGCATCTCGACCATGAACGTCGAGCGCCCCTGCGCGAGCTCGTCGAGCGCGCCGACGCGGGTGTAGATCCCGTCGACGAGGCCGACCGTGGCCGCCCGCGCGGGGACGAACGACCCCGCCTGCGCGAGCAGCTGGATCAGCGCGGCCTGCCGCATGTACGTCGACTTCCCGCTCATGTTCGGCCCGGTGACGATGAGGAAGCCGCGCTCCGCGTCGAGCCGGAGGTCGTTCGGCACGAAGTCCGTGGTTCGCTCGACCACCGGATGCCGACCGGCCTCGATGTCGAGCCGGCGCTCGTCGGTCAGCTCGGGACGGGTCCAGTCGTTGCCGGCGGCGTGGGTCGCCAGCGACGCGAGGGCGTCGACCTCGGCGACGACCCGCCCGACGTCCTGGAGCAGTTCGGCGTCGTCGGCGACCCGCTCGCGTAACTCCTCGAACAGCTCGTACTCCAGCTCGCCGCGGGCCTCCTCCAAGCGGAGCACATCCCGTTCCCGCTCCGCCAGCTCGTCGGTGACGAACCGCTTGGAGTTCTTCAGCGTCTTGATCTCGCGGTAGTGCTCGGGCACCTGGTCGGCGACGGACTTGCCGACCTGGATGTAGTAGCCGTCCGTCTTGTTGCGGTCGACCGTGACGTGGCTGAGCCCGTACTGGCGCTTCTCCCGCTCCGCGAGCGTGTCGAGCCACTCCGTCGCCTCTTCGTGGCTCGCGATCAGCTCGTCGAGCTCGTCGTCGTACCCCTTTCGGAGCAGCCCGCCCTGCGTCTTCGCCTTCGGCGGGTCGTCCGCGAGCGCGTCGGCGAGCTCGCCGTGGAGAGCGCGGGCGCGCTCGCGGTCGAGGCCCTCCAGCACCTCGGCGACCGGCGACTCGGCGAGCTCGCTTCCCTCGACGGCGTCGACCATCGCCGGCACCAGCGCGAGGGTGTCGCGCACCGAGAGGAGTTCGCGTGCGCCCGCGCTCCCGCTCGTCGCCCGCGCGGCGAGCCGTTCGAGGTCGTACGCGTCTCCGAGCGTCTCGCGCAGGCGGTCGCGCGCGAGCGCCGCCGACGCCAGCGCCTCGACCGCGTCGAGCCGCCGGTCGAGCCGCGCCCGGTCCCGGCGCGGTCGCGTGAGCCACTCCCGGAGGAGCCGCCCGCCGGCCGCGGTGACGGTGTGGTCGACCGTCTCGAACAGCGACCCCTCGCCCTCGCCGCGCATCGTCTCGGTGAGCTCGAGGTTACGCTGGGTCGTCGCGTCGACGTCGACGTGGTCGCCGTCGCCGTACGCCGTGAGCCGGGTCATCGACGCGAGCACGCCGGCGCCCGTCTCCTCGACGTAGCCGAGCACCGCGCCGGCCGCGCGCAGCGCGAGATCGGAGTCGATACCGACGCTGTCGGCGGTCTCCCGCCCGAACTGCTCGCGCACGGTGTGCGTCGCCCGCCCCGGCGCGAACGCCTCCGCGTCGAAGAGGGAGACCGACCCGGAGAGGTCCTCGCGGACCGCGCCGAGCAGCCGGTCGTCGTTGCGGACGCGGGGGCCCGGGAGCACCTCGGCTGGGTCGAACCGGTACAGCTCCGCCCGGAGGTCGCTCTCGTCGTCGACCTCGGTGACGAGGAACCGCCCGGTGGTGACGTCCGCGAGAGCGAGGCCGTAGGGGCCACCGGCGTCGTCGTTCTCGGTCGCCGACGCGCCGCCGGTCGCCGGCGCGCCCGCCGCTCGCTCGTCGTCCTCGCGAACGACCGCCGCGAGGTACCGCGCGTCGTCGTCGGCGGTCTCCAGCAGGGTGCCGGGCGTGACGACCCGCGTAATTTCCCGGGCGTGCCCGTCGTCCGTCTCGTACTGGTCGGCGACGGCGACCCGGTAGCCGCGCTCGACGAGCGCCTTCACGTACGGGGTCAGCTCCGAGAGCGGCACGCCCGCCATCGGGTACGACGAGCCGTGCGAGGACTTCTGTGACACCGTCAGGTCGAGCTCGTCGGCGACCAGCTCCGCGTCGTCCGCGAAGAACTCGTAGAAGTCGCCGCACTGCATCGCGAGGACGTCCGCGTCCGTCTCCGCCTTGAGATCGAGGAACTCCCCGACGATCCCCGTTGCCATATACCCGTACTCCCGCCGTGGGCGGCTAAAACCCTACGGGTGTCGAGCCGAGCGACGACGCTACCCGACCCGGTTCCGACGCGTCACCGTCCGGTGTATCACACCGGAGACGGCGAAGAGCACCGCGAAGAGGATCGCGTACGTGTACCCGGAGACGCTCGCAAATGGGGCGGTTCCGATCGCCGCGGCCCCGCCGAGCAGCCCGCAGACGACCGCAAGCCCCACGTAGTACTCGCTCCACAGGATCTCGTTTTCGGAGACGACCTCGAGGTACACCTCGAGCTTGCGGCTCTCCTCGGTCAGCGAGACGATCCCCCTGTCGGGCTCGTACTCGATGAAGCCGCTGTCGGCCAGCTTCGGCAGGTGCGACTGATGGAGGGCCGTGTAGACGCGCTTCCGCTGTTTGTACGTCACTTCGTTGATCTCGCGGTCGTTCTCCCACGCGGCCAGCTGCTCGGCGATGTCCCTGACGCGAGCGTCGTCGCCGTTCTCTTTCAGGTACGTGATCACGTTTCGCCGGCGGCGGTTGCTCAGTGCGGTGAACACCTCGTCGCGCGAGGGGCCGTCTTCCCCGCTCGACGCCGTTTCCTTCTGAATGCTGAGTTGGGGTGACATTTGGTTTGGGATGACATAGCGCGGGTAGATAGACTATCCATACAGATTGGCACCGGACAACATATCACTTTCTATTATTTTCCCGGTAGTATAAAATATGAATTTTGATCGGTTAATAACCGTCTCACCGCCGTATGTTTGATAGTTATGTATTATTCTAGAGCTTAGACGAGGCTGTTCGCGGCCACGGCTGGCGGCGTCGGGTGCTCCATCCCTCACGGGTCTCCGAGCTCCTTCGCGCCGTAATCGCCGCCGCGCGAGGCGGTATGGCGTCCATACATACGACCGACCGGCGCCTCTCGGGGGGTATGACGACCTCACACGACACTCGTCTCGGTCGGCTCGACCGGCTTCGTCGCCCGGAGTACACCGGTGAGAACCGCTGTCTTCCCTGCACCGCGGTCAACGTCGCGATCGCGGTCGCTGCCGCCGCCGCGATCGCCGTCGTTGCCGCGATCGAACTGGCCGCGCTCGCCCTCGCCGTCTCCCTCGCGGCGATCTGGCTGCGCGGCTACCTCGTCCCCGGCACGCCGGAACTCACGAAGCGCTACCTCCCCGACCGCGTGCTGCGGCTGTTCGGGAAGGGCCGCGCCGCCGCGCCGCCCGCCGACGTCGACGCGGAGTCGTACCTGCTGTCGGCGGACGTCCTCGTCGAGACGCCCGACGGGGCCGACCTCTCGTTCGCGCCGTGGTTCGCGTCCGCGTGGAACGACGCCCTCGACGAGATGCGCCTCGACGCGAGCGTTGCCGACGCCGCGGACGCCTCGGTGACCGCCGGCGCCGACATCTCGGTGACCGCCGCCGACGCCCCGATGACCGCCAACGACGACGCCGGCATCGCTGCCGACGTGGCGGCGCTCGCGACGCTCACCGGCGTCGACGGCGACTCGCTCTCGCTCGACTGGCGCGGCGGGACCGCCTTCGCGTCCGCCGACGGCGAGCGCATCGGTCACTGGGAGTCCCGCGCCGCGTTCCTCGCCGACGTCGCCGCCGACCGCGCGTTATCTGACCGCGTCGACGACTGGACGGCTCTCCCGCTCGCGGCGCGGAGCGGCGTGCTCGGTGCGCTCCGACTGTTCGTCGAGGAGTGCCCCGCCTGCGAGGGTCCGGTGAGCCTCGAGGAGCGCGTCGTCGAGTCCTGCTGTACGAGCTACGACGTGGTCGCGGGCCGGTGTACCGCCTGCAACGCGCGGCTGTTCGAGCTGGACCTGCCGCCGTCGCTCGCGGCCGAATAACACGTTGTGACCGATTGTTTCGTGGTGGATTCTGCCGAAGTTCCAGCCGCTCATTTATAAACGGTTGACGGCGGATCGGCGGTGAACACCTCCAAAGCCCCAGCCGCTCATTTATAAACGGTTGACGGCGGATCGGCGGTGAACACCTCCAAAGCCCCAGCCGTGAGGGGCGCGCACGCTCGCTGCGCTCCTCAGTCAGTCGCTTCGCTCCCTCCTTGCGGTGCTTGGCTTCGCCTCCGCGCCCCTCACGGCTGCCCCTTTGAGCCCCACCCACACAGCACCGCACCTCTCACCTCCCCAGCCTCGTCGGTGGTCCTCCGCGTTGCTCCGGACCACCGACTCCCTCGCGCGTGCGACTCGCGACCGCCGAGGGCGGCCGCTCGCCGGCGCGCGCCGACCGCAGCGTTCGTCTGTTTATATATAGAATCGGCAAGTCGCAGAATTCGTCGTTCGTCTCAGCTTCGGGGCCGCGACAGCAGGCCGCTGCGTCCGATCCGGAACTGCCGGAGCACGGAGAAGCGGTTGACCCACAGCTGGTACGCGCCCGTGAGGGCGAACGCGCCGAGCGAGAGGCTCGTCCAGAGGACCGGGTCGATCACGGAGGCGACCGGGGCTTCGAGCAGGATCGCGAGCAGGACCGTCAGCGACGCGATGCCGAGCGCGCGGTACAGTTCCGACCACGTCACCCCGCCCGTGGCGACGATCTCGGTGTACAGGGACACGTCCCGCGCGTGCCGCGACAGCTCGATCGTCTGCGTCTCCCGGTCGTACTCGACCACGCCGACCGCTTCCAGCTTCGGCAGGTGCGTCTGGACGAGCGAGGTGTACACGCTCTCGCGACAGCGCTTCGGCGGCGGGTTCTCGCCTGTCTCGCGGCCCGCCACCAGTTCGGAGAGCTCGTGGACCGTCACCACGCCGCCGACGCTCCCGAGCTGCTCGAGGGCGCGCCGACGGCGCTCGTTCGCGAGGATGGAATACACCTGCTCCGCCGGAAGGACGTCGGTTCTGAGTTTCATGGGTGGGGGTCCGACGCTCCGCGCGGCACGGAGATCGGTCGTTGACGCTACATCTTCCTTCGAGGGGATATGTATGCGCTCGCTACCCCTGTTCGGACCGTGTTTCGTGGTACCTTATCCCGAGATTCGGCTCTTCGAAACCGATAGCACGCGTCCCCGTGGACCCCGTCGTTCGGTTCGGATCGCCCCCGATCTCATCTTCGATGCGGCACGGATCCCGTACCGCCCCCCGCGTTCGAAGTACGGGGTTCCTGCCGCCGATCTCGCCCGGAGTAGGGACGCCGGACCGCCGGTCGAAGGCGGCCTTTGACCGTCGGCACCGTCCGTTCTACCGAATCGAAGCCTCCGTTCCACGGTGACGTGGCTGCGCGTAACTAGGTGGGTATCCCTCGGAGGAGAGAGTAACCGATTCGGTCAGCCCAGCGCGGACGGGACGCGGGTCGGGGGAGAAACCATGAGCCAAGACACAAACGACACAATCGGACTCTCGCGGCGCAAAGTGCTCGCGGGCCTCGGCGCCGTCGGCGTCGCGTCCGCGGGCGCGGGACTCGGTACCACGGCGTACTTCAACGACACCGAGTCGTTCCAGGGCAACACGCTCACCGCGGGCGAGCTCGACCTGAAGCTGGACTACAAGTCGACGTACCTCGGCGGTCCCGGCCGTCTGGACGACGTCGTCGACATGGGCTACCCGGACGCCGAGGACCTCGGTGACGGGCGGTACCTGCTCGATCAGGCGCCCAGCCCTGCGGACATGCAGGCATGGGAGGACCTTGTTACGGGAGAGGAGTTCGACTTCTGTTCGCCCGAGGCGGACGAGTTCCTCGTCAACGGCGACGGGATCCCGATCTTCACGCTTGACGACGTGAAGCCCGGCGACTCCGGCGAGGTCACGATCAGCATTCACATCTGTGACAACCCCGCGTACCTCTACCTCGCGGGCGAGCTGACCGAGAACGCGGAGAACGGTCAGTCCGAGCCCGAACTGGCAGCCGAGGGCGAGGACACAGACGGCATCGGCGAGCTCGCCGACGCCATCGAGGTCTGCGTCTGGTACGACGAGGACTGCGACAACGTGTACGAGCCCACCGGTACGGGCCAGCAGCAGGAGCTGGAAGTCGCGCTCGTCAGCGACGTCTCCGGCTCGATGAGCGGTTCGATCGACGACCTCCAGGCCGCCGCGAACGGGTTCGTCGACAACCTCTCTGCCCCGGACGAGGCCGCCGCGATCTCGTTCAACAGCTCCGCGTCGCTCGACCAGGAGCTGACCACGAACTACCAGGCCGTCAAGGACGCCATCAACGCCTACAGTGACGGTGGCGGCACGAGCATCGACCTAGGTATCGACGTTGGTGCGGACGAGCTCCTCAACGGGAGCAACGCCACCCCCGGCGCCTCGAAGGTGATGATCCTGTTGAGCGACGGGAACTCCAGCGCCAGCGCCGCGAACGCCGCGGCGGACGCCGCGAAGAACGCGGGCATCCGCATCTTCACGATCGCCCTCGGGAGCGCGAACACCTCGCTGCTCCAGAGCCTCGCGAGTTCGCCAGACGATGCCTTCGTCGCGCCCGACCCGGCCGACCTCGACACCGTCTACGCCGAAATCGCGCAGATCGTCCTCGCGGGCGAACTGAAGATCCTCTCGGGCACGATGAGCGAGGTCTTCGCGGAACTGGCCGACGGCGAGGCGCTCGACGGCAACCGCCAGGAGGAGGGTCGGCAGCCCTACCCCGGCGCGACCACCCAGTGCATCGGCTTCGAGTGGACGCTCCCGGCGGAGGTCGGCAACGAGATCCAGACCGACTCCGTGAGCTTCGATCTCGCCGTCTACGCCGAGCAGTCGCGGCACAACGATAATCCGCAGGTGGCGTTCAACGGAACCGACGTGAACAGCACCAGCCCCGGTCCCGCACCCAACGGTACCGGCAACGTGAGCGGTCAGAACTAGCTCCTCGGAGCAACGCGGCCCCGGACGACGAGACACGTCCGGTTCCCGGCTCGGCGCCTTCGGGCGGCCGACGCGGCGGTTCGCGACCGCCGTCGGGAGTTCCCCCAAACGGGGATGATACATAATGAACGACGACACAATCGGACTATCGCGGCGTAAGATGCTGGTCGGACTCGGTGCGGTCGGCGTGGCCTCCGCGGGCGCGGGCCTCGGGACGACGGCATACTTCAACGACACCGAGACGTTCGTGAACAACGAGCTGACGGCGGGCTCGCTCGACTTGTTCGTCCACGTCGACTACTCTGAGGATCAGGGCAGCTACGCGCAGTACTCCACGGAGCCGGGAACGTACGTCGACGGGAACGTCGTCGGGATCGATGGCCAGGGTTCGACGGGTGAGCCGCTCAGCATCCAGGTCTCCGACCTGAAGCCTGGTGACTCCGGCGAGGGCGAGTTCTGCTTCTCGATCGTCGACAACCCCGCGTACATGTGGATGTGTGGCGAGCTGACCGAGAACGCGGAGAACGGGCAGTCTGAGCCCGAGATGGACGTGGACGACACGCCCGACGAGGGCGAGCTCGCCGACGCGATGCAGGTGACCGTCTCGTACTGCACTGACGTGGAAGGCGAGACCGTCATCGGCGAGGAGATCATCTCCGACTCGCTGGCGAACGTGATGCTCGCGCTCCAAGCCGGCATTCCGCTCTCCGGCGACGGCGACGCGGGCGCGTCGCTCGCCGACCGCCCCGCGTTCGAGGGCGTCACCGAGCCGTTCGTCGATGGAGAACCGAACATCGCCGAACAGTGCGTTTGTTTCGAGTGGGTCGTCCCGACGAGCGTCGAAAACGAGATCCAGACGGACTCGGTCGCCTTCGACTTCGAGTTCTACGCGGTCCAGGCTCGCCACAACGACGGGGCGCACAACCCCTGCGTCGACGAGACTGTCGTCACGGCGTACGACAACGACTGGAAGGGCCAGACCCTGGGTAACCCCACCGACGGGAACGTTTACACCAGCGTCTCGGTCGGCCAGAACCAGACCGTCCTGAGCTTCGCGTTCGCCGACGACGGCGACGGGGTGGACTTCCTCGACATCGCGGACTACTCCAGCACGAATCTCCCCGTGGCGGTCGACGCGGATGCGGACGGCACCCACGACTGGCAGCTCATCTGGCAGCCGAGCGCCGGGTTCCCGGACGCGCCGTTCGGATACCAGCCGAACAACGGCGGGAGCTACGGCGCGACCGAAGCGCTTCCGGCCGGCTTCTCGGCGGCGAAGGTCGGGAACACGATCGTGTTCGGGATCCCGAACAGCGACATCAACTCGACGTTCCGGCTGCTCGGGTACGGCAGCACCGGCGGCGAGGGACCCATCGCGGAGGTCAACGTCGACCCCTCGTTGGGCCCGGACTTCTACAACAGCACGAACGCGATCGAGTTCAGCCCCTGACGCGCTGACGACCCCGCCGCTTCGGGCGGCGTGATCGCTCTCCCATTCCGGACCCGCGCGGGCGGCCGGGACGACGGTTCGACTCCGTCGGTGGGACTTCCCTACGGGGAATTACACTCATGAACGACAAAGACAACATCGACACCATCGGACTCTCGCGGCGGACCGTCCTGGCCGGCCTCGGCGCGGTCGGGCTGGCGTCGGCGGGCGCGGGCTTAGGCACCACGGCGTACTTCAACGACACCGAGTCGTTCGACGGCAACACGCTCACCGCCGGCCAGCTCGACCTCTTGGTCGACTGGCAGCAGACGTACGACTTCGGCGAGGGCCGCCAGTTCGTCAGCGCGCACCCCGACCACGACGGCGACGGCGAGCAGTCCGTCGAGATCGACGGCGACGTGGTCACGTACAGCGACTTCCCGGACGAGGACGACGATGACAGCAACGGCGCGAACCTCCCGGTGCTGACCTGCGACAACATCCCGCCGCTATCGGAGGCGGACTTCGGGACGGATCCGGTCACGGGCGAGGAGATGGACACGCTCGTTCAGCTCACCGACGTGAAGCCCGGCGACTCCGGCGAGATCACCTTCTCGCTGCACCTCTGTGACAACCCCGGCTACATCTGGATGCAGGCGGGCAACGTCAGCGACGACGGCGGCGCAGGCACCGAGCCCGAGCTGCTCGTCGACCCCGATAACCTCGGCGACCTCGGCGACGCCATCCAGGCGACGCTCTGGTACGACGAGGACTGCGACAACGTGTACGACGGCGCGGAGCCGGTCGACATCATGCTGACGCTGGACTTCTCCGGCTCGATGCTGTACGAGCAGTACGGCGGCGTCGTCAACGACGACGACATCACGGTCGGCGGGACCACCCACGGCGAGACGACGAAGATCGACCTCGTCGAGCTCGGCACCCGCCAGTTCGTCAGCTACCTCCAGTCGCAGGGGTCCGACGTTCAGGTCGGCGTCGCGTACTTCGACGGCGAGGGGAGCGGCGACACCGAGCCCCGAACGGGACTCCTCCAGCCGCTGACGAGCGACCTCTCGCTCGTCGACGGCGCGCTCGACGGGCTCCGGAAGAAGCTCGCGAACGTCGTCAGCGGAACGAACAACGACCCCAACATCGACGACAGCAACGCGGACCCGTTCTCGAACGCGAGCGGCATCGCGACGGGCACCTACATCGGCGAGGGGATCAACGACGCGCAGGCCGAGCTCGACGCGAACGGCCGCGGCGGCGTCGAGTACCGGAACATCGTCCTCTCGGACGGGGAGTCGTTCAACGGGACCGGCAGCACCCAGTTCTCCGACCCCGTGGACGCGGCCGACGACGCCCGCGCGGCGTCGCCGAACCCCGCGACCAACGTGTACACGATCAACGTCGACGGCAGCGCGAGCACGCTCCAGGCGATGGCGGGTCCGGCCGGCGGGTCGGGCGGCGACCCGACGTTCTTCAACGACGTCAGCGATCCGCTCAACATCCCCTCGGTGTTCGGGAACCTTGCGGCGCAGACCGGACAGGAGAAGATCATCATGGACGGCTCGCTCGCGGACGTGCTCGACGCGCTCGAGGACGGCGACGGGATTCCGCTCGACGGGAACCGGTCGACGCCGTACGACGAGTTCGACGACGACCCCGCCGACGCAAATCGCGAGCCGTTCGCGGGCGACGGCGTGATGCACTGCGTCGCGCTCGAATGGGAACTGCCGTTCGACGTGGGCAACGAGGTCCAGGGCGACACGCTCGGCTTCGACCTCGGCTTCTACACCGAGCAGGCGCGCCACAACGACGGGGCGGGACCCCAGTCGGCCTGATCCGATCGCGGCCGGGACAAACGACCGCCGTTCGCTTCGATGCGATCTGACCGGTATGCGGCCCGTACCGCACAGGTACGGGCGTCGGTCCGCCCGGGTAGGGCGCGCATACATACCAGCGCAGTCGGCGTACGGGGGTATAGACGAGAGGAAGCGCATCGACGAAACGGCCGTTCGGAGCCGCACACACGCACAATGACACAAAAAGAATCGGGACTCACGCGGCGGGAGGCACTCGCGGGCGTCGGAGCCGTCGGCTTCGCGACCCTCGGAGCCGCCTCCGGACGGCGGACGGGAACGGACAACTGGGACGAGTACTCGGCGTACACGTACGCCCAGACGGACACGCCGTTGAATCTGCTCGTCGGGTGGCGGCGCACGGAGAACGGGACGGTCGTCGATTCGAGCCCGACCGACGCCGAAGACGACGTCGAAGCGGCCGGGATCCGGCTATTCGACGTCGAAAACGCGCTACCGCACGACTACGGAACGGCGAGCGTCGGGCTCCGGCTGGAAGACCCCGAGGACACCGCCCGCGTGTGGCTGAAGATCGATCCGCACCTCGAAACCGCCGACGCGGCGAGCGCCGCCCTCGCGGAGCGCATCAGACTCGACATCCGGCACGATACCGGGATATTCGGAATCGGCAGCTGCGGCGGCGCCGAAAGCGAGTTTGCGGCCGTCGGCGAGCAGATCGACGCCGGAACGCTCGCGGAGATCGACGGGTCAGCGCTCGCGGACGGGGTCGAACTGCGTCCGGGGATTCTCGGCGACGGCTGCCTCGGGCCCGGCGAGCAGCGCTGTCTGACCTTCGAGTGGGAGTTTCTCGGCGATGGCGGCAACGCCGGACAGGGCGGCGCGGTCGACTTCCGCGTGGAGTTCGCCGCGGTCGACTGCGACGACGAGGCGAACCCCTTTGAGGAGAACGTCCTGACGGGCGGCGACGCCGCCGGAGGGAGCGCATGACCCCCGGAAACGACGCGGGACGGCGCCCGAGCCGCCTGAGCCGGCGCCGGCTCCTCGCGAGCATCGGCGGCGTCGGCGCCGTCGGGATGGCGAGCGGCCTCGGGACCGGCGCGTACCTCTCGGACCGCGAGACGTTCCCGGACAACGTCTTCGGCGCCGGCTCCGTCGAGCTGGTCGTGAACGAAACGGTCTCCGACGGGGCCTTCGCGGTCGACGTGTCGGGAATTGGACGCGGCCCGGACAAGAGGGCCTTCGACTCGTTCAATATCGAAGTTCGGACGAACCCCGCCAGGGTCTGGCTCGCGGCGAAGTGTCCCACGGTCAACGACGACCTTTCGGACGCCCTCGAAGTCGACGTCCGCGTGGACGGGAGTTCGATCACGGGCGGGTTCCGCCCGTTCGCCACGGTCGCTGCCGGACTCGTCGACGGCGAACGGATCGACATCGGCTGTCTCGATCCCGAAAGCTCGATCGAGGTCGAGGTCTTCGCGGAGCTCCCCGTCGACGCGCCAGATTCGCTGTCTGGACAAAACAGTTCACTCTCGTTCCGGCTGTACGCCGAGCAGTGCCGCCACGTCTCCGAGGCGGACGCGGCGGGGTCGAACCCCTTCGCCGACCGGGTCTGTGAGGAGCCGGGCGACGACTGCCCCGCGTGCGTCAAGTTCGGCAAGGCGGACGACATCGAGGCGACACTTGCGCCGGGCGACGTCCTTCCGCTGACCGAACTCCCTGAGGGCGTGGCCGCACATGAGATTGAGATCACCGAGGTCGAGACGAAAGACGACGGCGAGGCGGTCGGCGCCGCGTTCGTCCTCCGCGGCCCCGACGGAAACCCCGGACCGGACGTGTGCACCGTCGAGATCAAGGGCGGGCAGGGGACCGAACGCTACGAGATCGACCCGATCTCCGCGGAGACGGGCGAGATCCTGTTCGCCCCCCTGAAGCCCGATGGAGACGATCGGTACGGGATCAGCAACATCGTCGTCTTCGTCTGTTCCGATTCGGGCGACGACCCCGACGAGCCGGACGAGACGGTCGACTGCGTCGTCTGCGACGACGAGAACGCCTCGCTCGCGACGCTCGACATGCGTTACCGCGGCGACGACGAGCCGTCGGTCACCGTCGTCTCGACGAATGGCGGCACCGGCGGGACGCTGTTCACTGGAACGGTCGCTAACGGCGACGTGTTCACCCTCGACGGGAGCGACGTCGAGCGCCAGGGGAAGGGGAAAGGCCCCGACAAGCTCGGCCCGGAGGTCGAGATAACGGTCGACGGCGGGGAGCCGATATCGCTTCACGTGAGCTGCTCGGAGCCGCTCGCGGTCGGCATGCGGTTCGGACCCGACGACGAGTTCGAGATCGACGGCGGCACGACCACGACGGGCGCGCCGATCTGCGGCGCGGAGGACAACTGATGCACAACACACTCACATCACCACGACTCAGGAAGGCGGCGAACGTACTCGGGATCGTCCTGTTGCTAGCGCTCGTCGCGCCGTTCGCGGTGTACGCCGCGCCCGAGATCGTCGGCGCCGACGAGAGCTTCGTGGTACTCACGGCGAGCATGACGCCCGCCATCGCGCCGGGCGACGTGGTGATCGTCGCCGATCGCGACCCGACGACGGTCGTCGACGGCGACGTGATCACGTTCATGCGCGGCACGAGCGAGGTGCCGGTGACCCACCGCGTGATCGACGTCGTCGGCGAGGGCGGGACCCTCGCCTTCGAGACGATGGGCGACGCGAACGAGGGGCCGGACCCGGGGCTCGTCCCCGCCGGGAACCTCGTCGGCGTGGTCGCGCTGACGATCCCGTACATCGGGTACGTGATCCAGTTCGCGGGGACCCAGGCCGGGTTCGTCACGCTGGTGTTGCTCCCGTTCGGGCTGCTCGCGGTCACAGAGGTCTGGTCGATCGTTCGCGGCCGCGAGGAGGTAGACGGGGGCTCGGAGGCGCCGGACGCACCGGCCGACCGAGTCGTCGACGCGGACGCGACCGCGGCGCCCGCCACCGCGGCGTCCGCCGGGACCGACGCGGCAGGCGTCGAGACCGCCGAAACCGACGTGGCGCCCGCAGAGACCGCCGCGACCGGTTCCCCGGGAGTCTCCGTCGACGCGGTCGGCGGGGCGGCGGCGGTGTTGCTGGCGTTCGCGCCGTACACGGCCTACGTCGCGGTCCAGCTCCGCACCGCTGCGGCCATCGCGGTCGCGGTCGCGGCGGCGACGCTGCTGCTCGGCGCGCTCGCGACGTGGGTGCCGGCAAGCGGCGTCCTCGACCGGAACCGACCGAGCGCGGAGGCGGCGGCGGACGACGACACGGCGAACGACCGCGCGGCGAGCGGCGATGCCGCGGACGACGGGGCGGATGACGACTACGTGGCGAATGACGACTACGTGGCGAATGACGACCGCGGAGCGGAGCGCGACGACGGAGCGACTGACCCGGTCGAGCCGTCGGGATCGGTGACAGTGACAGACGGGTCCGGGGAGCTTCAGTCGCCGCCGACCACCCCACCGTCACAGCCGGACCGCGCGGGGGAGGTGGACTGATGGCCGTGAACCGCGGCCTCGTCGGCCTCGTCGCCGTCGCGGTGCTGGTGTGGGCGGTCGCGTTCGGCGGCGGCCTCACGCTCGCCGTGCTCACGTCGAACGCGACCGTGACGACGACGTTCGAAACGGTCGAGGAGTTCGCCCCGATCGAAACGTCGACGGACGGCGATCTCGGGACGTCGACGCTCTCGGTTGGGAACGAGACGAACACGACAGCGCCCGTGGGCAACGCGACGGAGAGATCGGTGAACGCGAACGCGTCGGCTCCCGAGACCGTCTCGGTGCCGCCGGGCAACGCGACCGCCCCGAGCTCCGAGAACGTTTCGGCTCCGGAAAACGAAACTGCGCTGCCCGAGAACGGAACCGAACCGGCGCCCGAGAACGTCACGGCTCCGGATACCGAGCCCGCGCCGCCCGAGAACGTCACGGCTCCGGATACCGAGCCCGCGCCGTCCGAGAACGAATCGGCACCGGACGAGGAGCCCGCGCCGGACGGGGAGCCGAAGACGAACGATGAGCCCGCGCCGGACGAGGAGCCGAAGACGAACGATGAGCCCGCGCCGGACGAGGGGCCCGCGCCGGACGAGGAGCCGAAGACGAACGATGAGCCCGCGCCGACGGGAGACGAAACGACGTTCGACGGGAACGTTCCGGATCCTGCGGAGAAGGGGTCTGAAACGACCAGTTCGGACGCCGCGGCGTCCGCCCCGACCGGGGTGTGAGCGTGAGCTCGCCGACCCGGCTGCGGGAATCCGCACCGAAACGCGGCGGTGGGGCGTGCGCTCGCCGGCCTCCGCCCGGGACGAAGCTCGGGGTGCTGCTGTTGCTCCTCGCGCTGTTCCTGATCCTGCTGCTCGCCGGTCTCGTTCGCAGTATCGGATGACCGCTCCCGGACTCCGGGTTTCGTCGGCGGGATTATGTACCGGACTGACGAAGTTTCTTGCAAACGTATGGTCGCACTCGACGCGTTCGCGTTCGTCTTCGTCGCCGGGCTGATCACGGCCCTCGCGACCGGGATCGGCGCGCTGCCGTTCTTCTTCTTCGACTCGATCAGCGACCGCGGGAACGTGGCGCTGTGGGGGTTCTCCTCGGGGATCATGCTCTCCGCGTCGCTGTTCGGGCTCGTTCGGGAGGGGCTCGCGGAGGGGACGCCGGTCGAGATCGGGATCGGCCTGGCCGCGGGCGTCGTCCTGGTCGTCGTCGCGCACGACGTGCTGCTGGACGCCGATATCGACCCGCGGGAGTACGAGGAGGCGGACTTCAAGAAGCTCGTGTTGATCCTCGGCGTGCTGACCGTCCACAGCTTCCCCGAGGGGGTCGCCGTCGGCGTCTCGTTCGCGGACCTCGGGCTGGCGGGCGGCACCTCGCTGTTCGGGTTCACCGTCCCGCTGCTCGCGGTGTTCATGACGGTCGCGATCTCGATCCACAACGTCCCCGAGGGGACCGCGATCTCGATCCCGCTGCGGGCGATGGGCGTCTCGAAGTGGAAGATGGTCTGGTGGTCGGTGTTCTCCAGCCTCCCGCAGCCGATCGGTGCGGTCCTCGCCTTCGCGTTCGTCCGGTACGCCCGGGAGTTCCTCCCGTACGGCTTCGGGTTCGCCGCCGGCGCGATGATCTACCTCGTCGCCACCGAGTTCATCCCCGAGGCGCTCGAGACCGGCGCGGCGCTCCCCCGCGGCGGGAAGCCCGTGCTCGCGGGCGGGATCGCGCTCGGCGTCGTGCTCATGGTCCCTCTCGCGTTCCTCTGATCGAGGCCGCGGCCCGTCTCTGATCGCCTCAGCGGTCGCCGCCGAACGCCGTCGGGTTCACCGCGCCCGGCCCCTCGCCGACGTCGTAGCCGCGACGGATCGCGGACTCCATCTCGTCCACCGCGCGTGCGACGGCCTCGCGCAGGGGGTCGCCGCGCGCCAGCCGGGCCGCGATCGCGCTCGACAGCGCGCAGCCGGAGCCGTGCGTCGCGTCGGTCGCTACGCGCGGATTCTCGAAGCGAACGACGGTCGGGTCGTCGCAGTCGCCGAGTTCGTCGCCGCTCCCGTCCGCGCCGCCGCTCCCCTTCGCGTCGCCGACCACGAGCGTGTCGACGACCGTCTCGCCGCCCTCGTCGAGGTGGCCGCCTTTTATAAGAGCGGCCTCGGCGCCGCGGGCGACGAGCTCCCGGCCGGCCGCCTCGGCGTCCGCCGGCGTCTCGACCGGCTCGCCGACTAGCACCGCCGCCTCGTCGGCGTTGGGAGTGACGAGCGTCGCCTCCTCGATCAGCCCCTCGTAGGCGTCCTCGGCGGCGGGCGAGAGCAGCCGGTCGCCGGTCGCGGCGACCATCACCGGGTCGACGACGACCGGGGCCGAGAGACGGGCGAGCAGGTCGGCCGCGGTCTCGACGATCGGCGCCGTGGCCAGCATCCCCGTCTTGACCGCGCCGACGTCGAAGTCCTCGACCACGGCCTCGTACTGGCTCGCCACGTGGTCGGCCGGGACGGCGTGGACGTCCTCGACGCCGCGCGTGTTCTGCGCCGTCGTGGCCGTCACGACCGCGGTCCCGAAGACGCCGTGGGCCGTCATCGCCTTCAGGTCGGCCTGGACCCCCGCGCCGCCGCCGGCGTCGCTGCCGGCGATCGTCAGCGCGACCGGCGGGGAAACGGGGTCGCGAGCGTGTGTCATACTTGAGTGGTACCACTTAGTAATATTAAATCGTGGCGATCGCCGCCGCCGAACGCCCTTTGCCGCTCGCCGCCGAACGGGAGGTATGTCGAACACGCACTCCGACGACGCGGCCGACGGCGACTCGGCCGGCGACGCGACCGAGTCGATCACCGTCTACTCCGACTACGTCTGCCCGTTCTGCTACCTCGGCCGGCGGTCGCTCGCCGAGTACCAGGAGACGCGCGACGAGCCGCTCGCGGTCGACTGGCACCCGTTCGACCTCCGGGCCGGCAAGCGGAACCCGGACGGCACGATCGACCACGAGGTCGACGACGGGAAGGGCGACGACTACTACGCGCAGGCCCGCGAGAACGTCCGTCGCCTGCAGGAGCAGTACGGCGTCGACATGGCCCAGGAGATCGCGACCGAGGTCGACTCGCTGCCCGCCCAGCTCGTCTCCGTGCACGTGAAGGAGACCGCCCCCGAGGCGTGGCCCGCCTTCGACGACGCGGTGTTCGCGGCGCTGTGGCAGGAGGGCCGCGACATCGGCGACCGCGAGGTGCTCGCCGACATCGCGAGCGACGTCGAGGGGCTCGGCGCCGATGTCGTCGACGCCGCACTCGACGACGAGGACCTCCGCGAACGCGTGACGGAGCTGTTCGACGCGGCGCGACAGCGAGGGATCACCGGCGTGCCGACGTTCGCGTTCGACGGCCACGCCGCCCGCGGCGCGGTCCCGCCGGAGCAGCTCGAACGGCTCGTCGAGGGCGCCTGAGCTAGGCGGCGGTGCCGTCGACGTCGACGTCGCGGTCGGTCTCCCCCTCCTCGTCGACGAACCGATACGAGAGGTAGACAGACCCCAGCGCGAGCGCGATCCCGCCGATCACGTCGGTGAGCCAGTGGATCCCGAGGTACATCGTCGCGAGTACCACCGACGTCGAGAGCCACAGCGCGACCGGCGTCCACCGCGGGTACTCCCCGCGCGTCAGCACCGCGAACGTCGCGACCGTCACCGACAGCGACGTGTGGAGCGACGGGAAGACGTTCGCGGCCTCGTTCACCTCGCTCGTCAGCGCCATGAAGTCGGGGTTGTACGTGAACAGCAGCGACGTCACCATGTCGGGCATGAGGTTCCGCGGACCGTGCGCGTACACGACCGTGTAGACCACGAGTCCGATCGAGTAGTTGAGCCCGTACGCGACGATCAGCCGCTTCAGCGTCGTCGTGTCCGGCAGCGCGAGGTAGGCGACGAACGGGAACACCAGCAGGAACACGTACCCGTACACGTATATCCCGGAGAAGTACACCGTCAGCTCCGGGGTAACGAACGTCGCCTGCACCCACGCGACGAAGTTGCCCTCGATAGCGTAGATCAGCCCCGTCAGGCGCAGCCCGAACAGCTCCGAGACGGTCTGGAGCGCGCTCCGACCGACCGCGCTCGCGAGCAGTACCGCGCCCAGCGCGACGAGCGGTCGCCGGACGCTCCACAGCCGCGGCGCGAGTTCGGTCCGAAGGCGGGCGAGCCGGTGCGGACCGACGATCGCCGCCCCCGCCACGAGCAGCGCTCCCCCGACCCACAGCACGAGCGAGCCGACGACCGACAGAAGCGGGCTCATCCCCCCCGAGAGAGCAGGTGCCCCGCGTCGTTGAAGCGATACCCCGCCTCCCGGAGCAAGTCCTTCGCGCGCCCGATGTCGAGCGTTCCCCCCTCTCCGACGAACGGGTACACCGGGTCCGTCTCCCGGTCGTCCCACCGCAGGTCGTCCGGCACCCACTCGGGCGAGGCCGCCAGCGGCGACGTCGCCGGCTCGGCGTACCCGCTGAACGCCTCGCGAACGAGCGTCTGCTTGTCTATCAGCGACGCGAGGACGGCCCGGAAGCGCGGGTTCGACAGGGGCGCCCGCCGCGCGTTGTACCCGACGTGGTAGAACCCGCCCGAGCGCCCGGTCACGAGCCGCGAGTCGGCCTCCCTCCCGACCCGGGGGACCGCGTCCGGGCCGAGGGTCGAAACGGTCGCGTCCGCGATCCCGTCGCTGACCGCCTCCACCGCGGCGATGTCCGAGGGCGACACCTCGATCCGCAGCCGATCGAAGGCCGGCTTCCCGCGGAACCGCTCCGGGATCCCCGCCGCGGGGTCGCTCTCTCCGTCCGCGGTCTCCCCGTCCGTCGCGTCCGCGCGGACGAGGAAGTGGTCCGGGTTGCGCTCGAAGACGACCGACTCCTCAGCCGTCGCCTCGACGAACCGTATCGGCCCGCTGCCGACCGGGTTCTCGTTGGTCGACACCACCGCCTCGGTCGTCTCCACGTCGAACTCGAAGCCGGCGATGGTCGCGGCGTCGGTCCGCTCGGACCAGACGTGTTCCGGGAGGATCGGGACCTGCAGCGCCCGGACCGCGACCGCGTCGTTCACGTCGCCGATCTCGAGCTCGACCCGTCCCTCGTCGACGACCGTCGCCGACTCGACGACCGAGCTCCGGCCGCGGAACCGCGGCGTCGGCACCGCCGCCTCGAGCGAGCCCATCGAGGTGTCGCGGAGGAACTCGTAGGTGAACGCCACGTCGCCCGCGGTCACCGGCTCGCCGTCGTGCCACCGGGCGTCCCGGAGGTCGAGCGCGAGCGTCCCCTCGTCGACCCGTTCCCACCCCGCCGCGAGCCACGGGACGACCTCGCCGCCGTCCACCAGCGCGAGCTGGTCGTACAGCAGCGTCGTGAACGTCCCCTCGCGTCTGTACTCGGCCGCGATCGGGTTCCAGTTCTCCGTGATCTGATCGTCCGTCGTGACGAGCCGGAGGGTGGCGCCGCCGTCGGCGGTCTCCCCGTCGGCCGTGGCGTTCTCGCCGCTCCCCGCGTCGCCCTCCGTCGTTCCGTTCGTCGTCCCCGCCTCGTCGCTCGTCCCCGCGTGCTCGAGGCCCAGCAGCGCGCCGACCGACAGGGGCTGTCGGTTCGTCCACCCCTCGAACCGCTCCTCGCGGACCGCGGTGAGCGGGTCGGGGAACGCGACGACGGTGAACGGCTGGAGCTCGCACAGCGAGCGCTGGAGCTCGGCCACGACCTCCGGCCGCTCTCCTTCCGCCCGCCGCTGGCGTTCGAGCTGCTCGTCCACGCCGTTGACGTCGGTGAAGCCGAACGGATTCTGCCGGCCCGCCTCGGCGACGAACCGCGAGTGGGTGAACGCGTACATCGCGTCGGGATCGAACGGCTCCGGCTCCAGGAACTGTCCGACGTATATATCGAAGTCCTGGTTGATGAGCACCTTCCGCCAGAGGTCGGTCCGGTTCAGGGTGTTGATCCGGGCGTCGATCCCCACCGCGTTCAGATTCTCGGCGAGGTGTCGGGCGATCCGGATCGCGTTCGGGTCCCTGTCGGCCGGCGCGGCGACGATCCGCAGCGTGAGCTGCGACGACCGGTCGCGGCCCGCGATGTTGCGGGTCCGACCGAGACAGCCGGCGCTCAGGGCCCCCAGACCGATCCCCGCGAGCGCCTCGCGCCGGCTGACCTGCCCGTTCATTCGTCCCTTCCTCTTTCGGCGCCGGCGTATATCTCTTCTGTGGTGCCGTCGGCCGGGATCGATCGACCGCTCCGGGAGCCTCGGCCGCGCTCCGGCCTCAGATCACGTCCGCGAGCGGGAGCGCCAGTCCGATCGCCCACGCGAGGGCCCCCGCGGCAAGCACGGGGCGGTCGGCCGCCGCGCGCCCGATGGCGACCACGCCGAGCGCCGCGAGCAGCGCGATCCGGTGCACGATGAGGTCGGGGGGCACCGCGACGCCGAGCGCGGCGAAGTCGACCACGAACCCCGCTCCGAGCCCGACGGCGACGCCGAGGGCGGCCGCCGCTGGGTCGCACTCGCGCGACCGCGCGACGACGAGGGCCGGGAGGCCGACGGCGAGGACGAGGTACAGCGGGCCGGCGATCGCCTTCGGCGGGAGGCTCGGGTACGCGAGCTCCAGCCCGACCCCGGCGGCACGGACGCCGACGACGACGGCGGCGAGCGCGGCCCCGAGCACCGCGGCGTCAGCGTGTCTCGCCGCCTCCCGGCGGCTCCGTCGCGCGAGGTCGACGGCGGCCGCCCGCGTTCGGCGCCGGAGCAGCGCGCCGGCGACGGTGACGAGCGACGCCAGCCGGATCACCGATATCCAGCCGTCGCTCCAGCCGCCCTCGATCCCGCGGTACTCGCGGCGGACTTCGGCGTCGACCCCGCCGCGGATGAACTCGTCCTCCAGCCGGACCGCCGGCTCGTCGATCCCGGGTACCGTGTGGCGGAGCCGGAACCAGTCGTAGTACTCCTCGTGGGCCTGTATCGCGGTGTATGCCCCGTCGGGGGACTCGTACGCCCGGAGGTGGTCGCGCACGCCGAGGTACGCCCCGTCGTGGAGCTCGAACGTCTCCGTCAGCCAGACGCCGCCGGTGGGCCCCTCCACGTAGGTGTACCGCGTCGAGCTGCGTGCGTCGTCCCAGTCGCGCTCGACGAACGCCCGCACCTGTTCCGTGTCGGCGGTCGTCGCCGACTCCGTCTCGTCGGTCTCCTCCCAGTCGGCCGCCGCGCCGCTCTCGATCGCCGCGCGCGTCGCCGCCGCGTCGGCGTGGAACACGACGTTGATCGCGAGCGTCCGCCCCTCGACCGACGTGCTCCGGCTCGTATACGGCCACAGTCGGTAGTCGCCCTCGACCGCGATGAGCGACTCCTCGGGGACCGTCGACGCCGCCGGCTCCTCCGCGGGCGGCCCGGAGAAGGCGCCGGAAAGCGCCAGTCCGACCGCGACGACGACGAGGAGCGCGACCACGACCCTTGGCCGCTTCATGACCGTCCCGAGGGAGCCAGTATCAAAACGCCTTCGGGTGGTCGGCGGGGCCGCGCTCCGGTCGGCGCGTCGGCCGAGCCCCGGCTCACCAGGTCTCGACGTACCCGTCGCGCACGTCCTCCGCGCAGCCCTCGCAGTCCGGGTGGCCGGCGTCGAAACACGACGGGCGCCCCCCGGCGTCGACGGCGACCGCCCGCCGCTCTGCGTGCCGCCGGCAGACGATCCGCGCTCGGCCGTCCTCGTCGGTCGGGAGGTCGTACCGCTCCGCCCCGCCGGCGTCGCCGTCGGGATCGCCCTTCCCCTCGGCGTACGCCCGCTTCGCCTCCTCGAACTGCTTGCCCGCCTCGCGGAGCTTCCGGCGGATGACGCGTTCGAGTCGGTCGTCCATGGGGGTCGTACCGGCGCGCGGAATATAGGTCCGTTGGCGAGACGAGGCCGCTGGGTGCCTAGTTGGTGGGCCCGGTGTGGGAGGTGTATCTATCGTTGCCGTCGCGGTGGACCTCTCGGAAGCTCCAGTCGATCGCTTATAAATGGCTGACTCTGAATCGGCGGTGAAGATATCCGAAGCCCCAGCCGTTCGGCGATATGTGATCGATGACTTCGCGGTGAAGGCATTCAAAGCCCCAGTCGCGAGGACGGCGCACGCTCGCTGCGCGCTTCGGTCGTTCGCTTCGCTCACTCCCTGCGGTGTCGCCGGCGGCAAAGCCGCCGGCTGCCCGTGGCGCTACGCGCCACGCTGCTTACGTCGTCATCAGAACGCAAAGCGTTCTGATTGGCTCACGAGAGCTTTGCTCTCGTGAACGCCTGCGCCGTCCTCGCGACTGCCCCTTTGAGTCCCGCCCGCACCGCAACCGCACCTCACGCCTCCCCAGCCTCGTCGCTGGCGCCGAGGGCGCCAGCGACTCCCTCGCGGGCGGTTCGCGCCCGTCGGGCGCTCACCGGCGCGCCACCGCGCTCTATTTATAACTGAACGTTGCGTCCGGTCGAGCCGTTTTAAATAGGCACCGTCGTGGCCGTCTGCGACGTCTTCTTCGCGGAAGTTCCCATCGGCGCGTGGGGACGCTTCGCGTGGTACGGTTCCACTTGAAACGAAGCCCGCGCGTGGCGTACGAGCGTCTGACGCGGCCGGCCGTCGAACCCCGGAACCGCCGGAAGAGGCCGGTCAGCGCGTCGGAGACGACCACTTTCACCGTGGTTGCGGGATTTTTAATACCGTGAGGAACCAACCGGCGTACGCCTCCCATTGAAACACGACCGGAGGCGGAGACACCCCATGAGCGAACTGCGACAGGAAGCGGAAGCGATAGCGGAACAGTTCTCGGACCACCTCAACGTGGACGCCGACGAGGTCGAGGAGCGGCTGGAGAACCTCGTCAACGAGTACCGCGTCCCGGTCGACGAGGCGCGCCGGAGCGTCACTAACAGCTACCTCGAAGACGCCGGGATGGAGCGCGACGAGCTCGGCCGCGGCGGCAGCGAGTCCGTCTTGGTCAACGAGATCGACGAGGACGAACAGTGGGTCGACCTGCGCGTGACGCTGGTCGACCTCTGGGAGCCCCGTAGCGACTCGATCTCGCAGGTCGGACTCTTAGGCGACGAGTCGGGCACGATCAAGTTCGTCGCCTTCGAGACCTCCGATCTCCCCGAGCTGACGGAGGGACAGGCGTACGAGCTCTCGAACGTCGTCACCGACGAGTACGAGGGCAGCTACTCGGTGAAGCTCAACCGGACCACCGGTATCACCGAGATCGACGAGGAGATCGAGGTCGGCGACAACGCCGACACCGTCGAGGGCGCCCTCGTGGACATCCAGTCCGGCTCCGGGCTGATCAAGCGCTGTCCCGAGGACGACTGCACGCGCGTCCTCCAGAACGGCCGGTGCTCCGAGCACGGCCAGGTCGAGGGCGAGTTCGACCTCCGGATCAAGGGCGTCCTCGACGACGGCGAGACCGTCACCGAGGTCATCTTCGACCGCGAGGCCACCGAAGAGCTCACCGGGATGGGCTTGGAGGAGGCCAAGGACATGGCGATGGACGCGCTCGACACCACCGTCGTCGCCGAGGAGATGGCCGACGACGTACTCGGGCGGTACTACCGCGTCACCGGTCCCACGTTCGGCCGGTACGTCCTGGTCGACGAGATGGAGGACCCGGGCGCCGTCGACGTCGAAAGCGCGCTGATCGAAGCGAGGTCGATCTAACATGAGTCAATCCGCACCCACCCGAGAGGTCGCCCGGCGCGTGTTCGCGAGCGAGTTCAACGACGCCGGCTACACGTTCACCGAGTCCGACGACGAGCGCGCCCCCGTCTACGCGCTGTTGCCGACGGGCGAGTCCTCGAACCGCGTGTTCTTCGTCGGCACCCTCACCGAGAAGGAGGACGTCGGCGAGGACAGCGAGTACTGGCGCGGCCGCATCGTCGACCCGACGGGCACGTTCTTCGTGTACGCCGGCCAGTACCAGCCCGAGGCCGCCTCCAAGCTCCGCGACCTGGAGCCGCCCGCCTACGTCGCAGTCGTGGGGAAGCCCCGGACGTACGAGACCGACGACGGCACCGTCCGGGTCTCCGTCCGCCCCGAGTCGATCACCGAGGTCGACGCCGCCACCCGCGACCGCTGGGTCGCCGAGACGGCCCGCCGCACCGTCGAGCGCGTCGCCGCGTTCGACGACGAGGGCAACGAGTACGCGCGGATGGCCCGCGAGGAGTACGACCTCGACCCCGAGACGTACAAGGCCGCCGCGCTGTCGGCGCTGGAGGACCTCGACGACGGCGCCGGCGACGAGCTCGCCGGCGACGCCGCGGACGAGGGCCTCGGGGACGGAGACGTTCCCGACGACGCCGACGCGACGGGTCCGGCCGGGACGCCGGACCCCTGAGCGGCGCCGAGGCCGACCCGCTCCGTGGAGAGATCGGGCGTCTCACGCCCGAAAAAGTCGGTATTTCCCCGTTCCCTGCCACCGTCTGACAAACGCTTAAGTGGATCGCGAGAGGGATCTTCCGGTAATGGGCAACAAGAACAAGACGATCTCGTTCCGCGTCAACGAGGACGCGTTCGAGGCGCTCCGAGACATCGCCGAGGAGCGGGACATCTCGCTGTCGGCGGTGTTCCGAGACTACGTGGACACGCTCGTTGCCCACGACGGACAGGTCCGCGCCGTCCCGGAGGCGGAGCTCCAGAGCGAGACCGAGACCGGCGAGGTGTTCCCCCCGCGCGTCGAGGTCCCCAAGAGCTTCGTCCGCGAGCACGAGCGGCTGGAGCTGGAAGCCGACCACCTCCGCGAGCAGCTGGACGAGTACAAGCGGTACGTCAACCACCTCCGCGAACAGCTGGACGACGACGACGAGGACGTGATCCACTTGGAGGACCTCGACGGCGAGCGCGATGACCGCGACGAGCGCGACGAACCCTCCTTCCGACTCGGATAGCCGAGGGGCCGGCGGCCGCACGCTTCGTGCCGCTCGCCCGCACGCTTCGTGCCGCTCGCCCGCACGCTTCGTGCCGCTCGCCCGCACGCTTCGTGCCGCTCGCCCGCACGCTTCGTGCCACTCGACTCCCCCGAGTTGCGACCCCATCCGGCCGCGACTCCGACTCCCGTCGCGGTTCCGACCCGCTGCGAAACTCTCCTGTTTGTTCGTTATATTAGCGGAAACCGCCGAGGCGCCGAAAATATTGCCGGCCTCGGAGCGAGTTGTACAAAAACGTCCGATTCCCTCGCAATCTGATGGACAGTTTCTCAGGCCACACACCGATTTCTGATTATAATAAATTATTTACGAAAACAATATTACCCGGGCGGCGAACCGTTTGGACATGAACAGGTGGGTCCGACCGTGAGCGTATTCGACAGAGCGTACGACGATCCGGTCCGCGTGCTCGACGAGGACGGCGAAGTCGTCGGCGACGTCCCCGACCTCGACGACGAGGCGCTCGTCGACATGTACCGACACATGCGGCTCGCCCGGCACTTCGACGGCCGGGCGGTGAGCCTCCAGCGACAGGGGCGGATGGGAACGTACCCGCCGCTGTCGGGGCAGGAGGGCGCGCAGATCGGCTCCGCGACGGCGCTCGCCGAGGACGACTGGATGGTCCCCTCCTACCGCGAGCACGGTGCCGCCCTGGTCCGCGGGCTCCCGCTGAAACAGACCCTCCTCTACTGGATGGGCCACGAGGCCGGCAACAAGGCGCCCGAGGGCGTCAACGTCTTCCCGGTCGCCGTCCCCATCGCCTCGCAGGTCCCCCACGCCACGGGCGCGTCGTGGGCCGCGAAGCTCCGCGACACCGACGAGGTGTTCCTCTGTTACTTCGGCGACGGCGCGACCAGCGAGGGCGACTTCCACGAGGGGGTCAACTTCGCCGGCGTCTTCGACACGCCGACCGTCTTCTTCTGTAACAACAACCAGTGGGCGATCTCCGTGCCTCGCGAGCGGCAGACCCGGAGCGCGACGCTGGCCCAGAAGGCCGAGGCGTACGGGATAGACGGGGTGCAGGTCGACGGGATGGACCCGCTCGCGGTGTACAGCGTCACGCGGGACGCCGTGGAGAAGGCGCGCGGGCCGGAGACGGACCGGCCCCGCCCGACGCTGATCGAGGCGATCCAGTACCGGTTCGGCGCGCACACGACCGCCGACGACCCCACCGTCTACCGCGACGACGAGGAGGTCGAGCGCTGGAAGGCGAAGGACCCGATCCCGCGGCTGGAGGCGTACCTCCGCTCGGAGGCGATCCTCGACGACGAGCGCGTCGCGGAGATCGAGACCGCGGTCGAGGAGCGCGTCGCCGACGCGATCGACGCGGCGGAGGCGGCGGCGCGGCCGGAGCCGAGCGAGCTGTTCGAGCACGCGTACGCTGAGCTCCCGCCCGAACTGGCGCGGCAGCAGGAGGAGTTCGCGGCCTTCCGCGAGGCGCACGGCGACGAGGCGTTCCTGGAGGAGTAAATGAGCGACACACAGAACCTCACCGTCGTACAGGCGGTGCGTGACGGGTTGTACAGCGAGATGCGCGAAGACGACGACGTCCTCGTGTTGGGCCAAGACGTCGGGAAGAACGGCGGCGTCTTCCGGGCGACCGAGGGGCTCTTCGACGAGTTCGGCGGCGACCGCGTCGTTGACACCCCGCTGGCGGAGTCGGGCATCGTCGGCGCCGCGGTCGGCATGGCCGCGATGGGGCTGCGGCCGGTCCCGGAGATCCAGTTCTCCGGGTTCATGTACCCCGGCTTCGACCAGATCGTCTCCCACATGGCGCGGTTCCGCGCCCGGAGCCGGGGCCGGTTCACCCTCCCGATGACGCTGCGAGCCCCCTACGGCGGGGGGATCCGCGCGCCGGAGCACCACTCCGAGTCGAAGGAGGCCTTCTACGCACACGAGGCCGGCCTGAAGGTCGCCATCCCCTCGATGCCGTACGACGCGAAGGGGTTACTCGCGGCGTCGATCCGCGACCCCGACCCGGTGATCTTCCTCGAACCGAAGCTCATCTACCGCGCGTTCCGCGAGGAGGTGCCCGAGGAGCCGTACACCGTCCCGCTCGGCGAGGCGGCCACCCGCCGCGAGGGCGACGACGTGGCGGTGTTCACCTACGGCGCCATGACGCGCCCGACGCTGGAGGCCGCCGAGAGCCTCGCCGAGGAGGGGATCGAGTGCGAGGTCGTCGACCTCCGCACCGTCTCCCCGCTGGACCGCGAGGCGATCGTCGACGCCTTCGAGCGCACCGGCCGCGCGGTCGTCGTCCACGAGGCGCCCAAAACCGGCGGGCTCGCCGGGGAGATCACGGCGATCATCCAAGAGGAGGCGCTGTTGTACCAGGAGGCGCCCGTCAAGCGCGTCACCGGCTTCGACGTGCCCTACCCGCTGTACGCGCTGGAGGACTACTACCTCCCGACCGCGGCGCGCATCGAGGAGGGAATCTTGGAGGCGGTCGAGTTTTAAGATGGCTCCCGCGGAGATCCACCACATGACAGTCGCGGAGGTCGACGCATGACAGTCGAGGAGTTCAGGCTGCCCGACGTCGGCGAGGGCGTCGCGGAGGGCGAGCTGGTGTCGTGGCTCGTCGCCCCCGGCGACCGCGTCGAGGAGGACCAGCCGGTCGCGGAGGTCGAGACGGACAAGGCGCTCGTCGAGGTCCCGTCGAGCTACGACGGGACCGTCGAGGAGCTGTTCGTCGAGGAGGGCGAGATGGTCCCCGTCGGCGACGTGATCATCTCGTTCCGCGTCGACGATGTGGGCGCCGAGGAGCCGACCGACGAGACCGGCTCGGCCGCCCACGAGGAGGAGGCCGACGAGGCGAGCCCGGATGCGAGCGACCCGGAGCCGGCCGAGGCGGACGCCGCCGTCGAGTCGGAGCCGGAGACGCCCAGCGGCCGCACCTTCGCGCCGCCGTCCGCCCGCCGGCTCGCGCGCGAACTCGGCGTCGACGTCGCCGCGGTCGACGGGAGCGGCCCCGGCGGCCGCGTCACCGAGGCCGACGTGCGGGCGCACGCGGAAGGAGGAGGCGGGAGCGCCGAGGCTGGCGGCCCCGGCGACGACGCCCCCGAACCGCGGCCCGCGCCGACGCCGACCGACGTCGGCTCGGGCGACCGCGAGTCCGCAGTGAGCAAGCGCGGCGAGGAGGGCGCCGCCGAGCCCTCGGCGACCGCCGATTCCGGCGCGGCCCCCGAGCCGGCCGGCCGCGAGACGACGCTCGCGACGCCGGCGACGCGGAAGCTTGCGCGCGACCTCGACGTCGACGTCGACGACGTGCCGACCGACGAGACCCGCGACGGCGAGGCGTTCGTCACGGGCGAGGACGTGCGGGCGTACGCCGACGCGCTGGAGTCGGGGACGGCGGCCGAGTCGGCGCCCGAACCGGAGCCGGTCGACTTGGACAGCACGGCGGCCGCGACCGCTGACGCGGGCACGCCCGCGGCGAGCGCGTCCGCCGCCGGCGACGAGGCGACCGCGCCCGACGCGGGCGACGAGACCGTCCCCTACCGCGGGGTGCGCCGCACCATCGGGAAGCAGATGGAGCGATCGAAGTTCACCGCCCCGCACGTCAGCCACCACGACACCGCCGAGGTCGACGCCCTCGTGGCGGCGCGCGAGGAGCTGAAACCGCAGGCGGAGGAGGCCGGCGTGAAGCTCACCTACATGCCGTTCGTGATGAAGGCGATCGTCGCGGGGCTGAAAGAGCACCCCTACCTCAACAGCGAGCTGCGCGAGGACGACGAGGAGATCGTCTTAAAAAAGGAGTACAACCTCGGGATCGCGGTCGCGACCGACGCCGGACTGATGGTCCCCGTCGTCGACGACGTCGACGAGAAGGGGCTCTTCGAGCTGGCCGCGGAGGTGCGCGACCTCGCGACGCGCGCCCGGGAGCGGACGCTGAAGCCCGCGGAAATGAAGGGGAGCACGTTCAGCGTCACCAACTTCGGCGCCATCGGCGGGGAGTACGCCACGCCGATCATCAACTACCCCGAGACCGCGATCTTAGGGCTCGGCGCCATCGAGGAGCGGCCGGTCGTCCGCGACGGCGAGGTCGTCGCGGCGCCGACGCTGCCGCTGTCGCTGTCGATCGACCACCGCGTCGTCGACGGCGCGGTGGCGGCCGAGTTCGCGAACACCGTAATGGAACACCTTGAACACCCGCTGCTGCTGTTGACTCAATAATGGTCGTCGGAGACATCGCAACCGGAACGGAAGTACTGGTGATCGGGGGCGGACCGGGCGGCTACGTCGCCGCCATCCGCGCCGCGCAGGAGGGGCTCGACACGACGCTCGTCGAGAAGGACGCCTACGGGGGTGCCTGCCTGAACCGCGGCTGTATCCCCTCGAAGGCGCTGATCACGGGGAGCGGCCTCGCCCACGAGGCCGGAAACGCGGAGTTCATGGGGGTCCACGCGGACCCCGCCGTCGACATGGGGAAAATGGTCGAGTGGAAAGACGGCGTGGTCGACCGGCTGACGAGCGGCGTCGAGAAGCTCTGTAAGGCCAACGGCGTCAACCTCGTGCCGGGGACCGCCTCGTTCGTCGACGAGCACACCGCGCGCGTCGCTCACGGCGGCGAGGGGCAGGGCTCCGAGTCGATCGAGTTCGAACACGCGATCGTCGCGACCGGGTCGCGCCCGGTCCAGATCCCCGGCTTCGACTTCGCCGAGGACCACGTCTGGACCTCCGCCGACGCGCTCGACGCCGACACCGTCCCGGACCGACTCGGGATCGTCGGCGGCGGCTACATCGGCATGGAGCTGGCGACGACGTACGCGAAGCTCGGCGCCGACGTGACCGTCGTCGAGATGCTCGACGACATCCTCGACCCCTACGAGGACGACGTGAAGCGGATCGTCCGCAAGCGCGCCGAGGAGCTGGGCGTCGAGTTCTCCTTCGGCGAGGGCGCGAGCGAGTGGTCCGAGGCGGCCGACGGCGGCTACCTCTTGCACACGGAAACGGACGAGGGAGAAGAGTCGACGTACGGCGTCGATAAAATCCTCGTCGCCGTCGGCCGCCAGCCGGTCACGGACGGGCTCGACCCGGAGAACGCGGGGATCGAGACGGACGACCGCGGCTTCATCGAGACGGACGACCGGACGCGGAGCGCGGTCGAGCATATCCACGCCGTCGGCGACGTCGCCGGCGAGCCGATGCTCGCGCACGCGGCCTCGACGGAGGGGATCGTCGCCGCCGAGGTGATCGCCGGCGAGCCGGCCGCGCTCGACCAGCAGGCGATCCCCGCGGCCGTCTTCACCGACCCCGAGATCGGGACGGTCGGCATGACCGAGGCGGAGGCCGAGGCCGAGGGGTTCGACCCGGTCGTCGGCGAGATGCCGTTCAACGCCTCCGGGCGCGCGATGACGACGGGCCACACCGAGGGGTTCGTCCGGCTCGTCGCCGACGAGGAGACCGGCTTCGTGCTCGGCGGGCAGATCGTCGGGCCGGAGGCCTCCGAGCTGGTCGCCGAGGTCGCGCTCGCGATCGAGATGGGGGCGACGCTGGAGGACGTGGCGGCGACGGTCCACACGCACCCCACGCTCGCGGAGGCGGTGATGGAGGCCGCGGAGAACGCCCGTGGCCAGGCGATTCACACGCTGAATCGGTAGTCGCGAGCCGAGTCGACTGCTACGTTTTTTTAAGCGGACGCGTCGTAGCCCGCCTCGTCCACCGCGGCCACGAGCGCGTCCGGGTCGGCGTCGCCCTCGACGGTCGCCGACGCGCTCTCGCGGTCGGCGCTCGCGCGCTCGACGCCCGCGACCCCCTCGAGCGCCTCCGCGACGCTCTGCTCGCAGTGTTCACAGGACATCCCTTCGACGGTGAGCGTTCGGCTCATGACGCCTACCCGTACGCGGGGAAGACGTTTGTCGTTTATTGCTTCGCGACAGCGGCTCCGCGTCCGTTTTGACTTTGGAATCGTAAGCGAACCGGGGCAACCGTCTTGTGTCGCGAGGTCGTCGTCTCGGGTATGCGCGACCTCGACGAGACGGACTTGGAGATCCTGTCGCTGCTGGCCGAGGACGCCCGCCGGCCGTTCAGCGAGATCGGCGAGCGCGTGGGGCTGTCGGGACCGGCGGTCTCCGACCGCGTCACGCGGCTGGAGGAGACCGGCGTCATCCAGGGGTTCACGGTCGACGTCGACCGCACGAAGCTCCGGGCGGGCGTCCCCGTGTTGGTGGACGTGGAGCTGCCGGTCGGCGGCGCGTCGTCCGACGGGGCGGCCCCCCTCGACGAGGCCCGCGAGCGCGCCCGGGAGGCCGACGCCGTCGAGCACGTGTTCGTCACGGCCGAGGGCGACCTCCGGGTGTACGCCCGCGTCGACGGGCGGACCGCGCGGGAGTGGGTCGCCGGCCTGTTCGACGGGATCGCCGTCGACGACTACGCCGTCACGCTGGTCGACGAGTTCGAGTGGACGCCCTCGATCGAGGGCGTGGAGTTCGCGCTGACCTGCGCGGAGTGTTCGAACACCGTCGACAGCGAGGGAGAGACGGCCCGAATCGACGACGAGGTGTACCACTTCTGCTGTCCGTCTTGCCTGTCGCGGTTCCGAGAGCGGTACCAGCGTCTGGAGGAAGGGGCGTAATTCGGCGGAGCGGTCGGTCTCCCTCCCGCTCGGTTTCGTTCCGTTTTCGAGCCCGTGGCTGCCTCCGAAGTCTCAGTGGCTCGTTTATAAGTGTCTAGTGGCTATGCGGAGCACACCTCCAAAGCCCCAGCCGGCGAGGCGGGCGCACGCTCGCTGTCGTTCGAGACGCCAAAGGCGTCTCGTGATGACGAAACGGCTTCGCCGTTTCGAACCACGCGCTTCGGTCGCTCGCGTTGCTCGCTCCCTGCAGTGCTTACGTCGTCATCAGAACGCGAAGCGTTCTGATTGGCTCACGAGAGCAAAGCTCTCGTGAACGCCTGTGCCCGCCTCGCCGGCTGCCCCTTTGAGTCCCACCTGCCCCCAACAGCACAGCACCTCACGCCTCCCCAACCTCGTCGGACCGGCGCCGCGGCGCCGGTCCGACTCCCTCGCGCGTGCTTCTCGCGGGCCGACGGCCCGCTCGGAGGCGCGCGCCACCGCCTTTTTAAGAGCGGTTTCGCCCCTCGTCCCGCCCTCATCTCTCACTGACGCCTTGTCCGTCCCGGTCGCTTTGGAATCGAAGGTTACGCCCCGATCGAACCCCCCGATCTCGAAGCAGAAAACCGCCTAAGGGGGGAACACGTAGTAGTACACATGCCAACGAGAACAGCCCACCTGAACGTCACGGGGATGTCCTGCGCCAACTGCTCGGCGTCGATCGAGGACGCCCTCGGCGACCTCGACGGGGTGGCGTCGGCGAACGCCAACTACGCCACCGACGAGGGGTCGGTCGAGTACGACCCCGAGGCGGTATCGCTCGGCGAGATATTCGACGCGATCGAGTCCGCGGGGTACGGCGCGGTCACCGAGACCGTCACCGTCGCGATCACGGACATGTCCTGCGCGAACTGCGCGGAGGCCAACGCGGACGCCCTCGAATCGACGCCCGGCGTGATCGAGGCGACCGTGAACTACGCGACCGACGAGGCGCAGGTCAGGTACAACCCGGCCGACGCCTCGCTCGGCGACCTCTACGACGCGATCGAGTCGGCGGGCTACTCGCCGGTCCGGGAGCGCGACGAGGACGGCGACGGGGCCGACGGTGAGGGGTCGAGCGGCGACTCCGGTCAGGACGCCCGCGACGCGGCCCGCGAGGAGGAGATCCGCAAACAGCTCCGGCTGACGCTCTTCGGGGCGGTCCTCTCGGCGCCGCTGCTGCTGTTCATGGCCGACCACCTGCTGCTCGACGGGGCGCTCTTCCCGGAGACCGTCTTCGGCGTCTCGGTCGGCTGGGTGCAGTTCCTGCTCGCGACGCCCGTGCAGGTCGTCTTAGGCCGCCCGTTCTACAGGAACTCCTACAAGGCGCTCGTGACGAACGGGCGCGCCAACATGGACGTGCTGATCGCGCTGGGGTCGACCACCGCGTACGTCTACTCCGTCGCGGTCCTGCTGGACGTGATCGCCGGCGGGGTCTACTTCGACACGGCGGCGCTCATCCTCGTGTTCATCACGCTCGGTAACTACCTCGAGGCCCGCTCGAAGGGACAGGCCGGCGAGGCGCTCCGCAAGCTCCTGGAGATGGAGGCCGACACCGCCACGCTCGTCGACGAGGACGGCAACGAGGAGGAGGTCCCCCTCGACGAGGTCGAGGTCGGCGATCGGATGAAGATCCGCCCGGGCGAGCAGATCCCGACGGACGGGGTCGTCGTCGACGGCCAGAGCGCGGTCGACGAGTCGATGGTGACCGGCGAGTCCGTCCCGGTCGAGAAGGAGGCGGGCGACGAGGTGGTCGGCTCCACGATCAACGAGAACGGCGCGCTCGTCGTCGAGGCGACCAAGGTCGGCGCGGACACCGCCCTCCAGCAGATCGTCCGGACGGTGAAGGAGGCGCAGTCGCGCCAGCCCGATATCCAGAACCTCGCCGACCGGATCTCGGCGTACTTCGTGCCGGCGGTCATCGCCAACGCGGTCCTCTGGGCGGCGGTCTGGTTCCTGTTCCCCGAGGCGCTCGCCGGGTTCGTCGACGGGCTCCCGCTGTGGGGGCTCGTCGCGGACGGTCCGGCGGCCGCCGGCGGCGGCGTCTCGGTCTTCGAGTTCGCCATCGTCGTGTTCGCTTCCGCCGTCCTCATCGCCTGTCCCTGCGCGCTGGGACTGGCGACGCCAGCCGCGACGATGGTCGGCACCACGATCGGCGCCGGCAACGGCGTCCTGTTTAAAGGCGGTGACGTGCTCGAACGCGCCAAGGACGTCGACACCGTCGTCTTCGACAAGACGGGGACGCTCACCGAGGGCGAGATGGAGCTGACGGACGTGGTCGCGTTCGACCGCGACGGCAACCCGATCCCCGACGGCGGGACGGCGTCGCAGACGGACGCCGGCGAGGGCGACCTCGCGAGCCCGGACGCCGACCGCCTCGGGGAGAACGACGTGCTCCGGCTCGCCGCGATCGCCGAGCGCGGCAGCGAGCACCCCCTCGCGCGCGCCATCGTCGAGGGCGCCCGCGAGCGCGGCCTGGAGGTCCCCGACCCTGACGACTTCGAGAACGTCCCCGGTCACGGGGTCCGCGCGACGGTGGAGGTCTCCGGCTTTGCCGGAGGCTCGTCGGACTCGTCCGACGGTGGCGACGAGGTCTTGGTCGGCAACCGCAAGCTGCTGGCGGACGAGGGGATCGACGCCTCGCCCGCGGCCGAGACGATGGAACGCCTCGAACGCGAGGGGAAGACGGCGATGCTCGTCGCTCGCGTGCCCGCTGGCACGAACGAGGGCGAGCTGGCCGGCGTCGTCGCCGACGCCGACACGGTCAAGCCGAGCGCGGCGGACGCCGTCGCCGCGCTTCGCGACCGCGGCGTCGACGTGATGATGATCACCGGCGACAACGAGCGTACCGCCCGCGCCGTCGCCGAGCGGGTCGGGATCGACCCCGAGAACGTCCGCGCCGGGGTCCTCCCCGAGGACAAGTCCGACGCCGTCGAAGCGATCCAAGCTGACGGCCGACGGGCGATGATGGTCGGCGACGGCGTCAACGACGCGCCGGCGCTCGCGGTCGCCTACGTCGGGACCGCCATCGGCTCGGGAACCGACGTCGCCATCGAGGCCGCGGACGTGACCCTGATGCGGGACGACCCGCTGGACGTGGTGAAGGCCATCCGCATCTCCGACGCGACGCTCCAGAAGATCAAACAGAACCTCGTGTGGGCGCTCGGGTACAACACGGCGATGATCCCGCTGGCGTCGCTCGGACTGCTTCAGCCCGTGCTCGCCGCCGGCGCGATGGCGTTCTCCAGCGTGAGCGTCCTCACCAACAGCCTGCTGTTCCGCCGGTACGAGCCCGACCACGACTACCGGCTGCTCGGCCGGTTCCGGTAGTCGCCGCGTCCCTCTCTTCTCCGAACCCTACCGACCTGTAACCCGGAGTGCTACCGGAACGACCCCTGTGACGTCCTCGTCCGGCCGGTCCGCCGGTCGTGCTCGGGGTCGCCGGTCGTGCTCGGAGTCGCCATGTCGGTCTGTCGATCGACGCACTCTCGGTTCCGCCTGCCGCACTCGCCGTCCCGCCGCCACCGGCCCTCGATCCGGCCACATCTTTTGATATAGCATTATATGATTTAATTAGTGTCTGCCGGCCGGACCGACGCTCGACGAGGCCCCTCCGTCTCCAGCGCCGACCCCGATGCTATCGGTCGGTTCCGCCGTCTCGCCGGCGATCGACCGGCTTTTTCATCGCGGGGCCCTCGGACCCGACATGGCCGACGAGTTCGACCCCGAGAAGTTCGAGGACAAATACGCCCACTACTTCAATGAGCTCCAGCGGGCGTACAAGAACGCGTTCAACCACATGAACGAGCGCCACGACTCCCAGTTGATCCACGGGATCGACCAGACGATACTCAACGAGTCCGAACCCTTCTACGAGGACGGCGAGTTCTACGTCGAGCTCCCCGAGAACCCGCGCGACCGGCTGGAGGGCGTGCTCGTCGACGACGAGACGTTCGAGGAGACGCTCGAGGAGTACGTCGAGCGGATCGAAGCGGAGCTTCACCGGACGTTTCAGGTCGACCGACCGGAGTGACGGGACCCCTCTCGCCGTCGATACCCGCCTCTTCGTCGGCGCCTGCGTGTGACCCCTGAGCGGGGTCGCATTCCGGCGAACCAAAGGCATAAGCCCGCCGCCCGCCAACTCGCTGGCATGAGCACGGACACAGCCGACGGGGAAAACGAGCTCCGCGAGCGGATCACGAACTTCCTGCGGCGCAACTTCCCGCAGATCCAGATGCACGGCGGGAGCGCCGCCATCAACCACCTCGACCGCGAGAGCGGCGAGGTCACGATCCAGCTCGGCGGCGCCTGCTCCGGCTGCGGTATCTCACCGATGACGATCCAGGCGATCAAGTCCCGGATGGTCAAGGAGATCCCGGAGATCGAGACCGTCCACGCCGATACGGGCATGGGCTCGGGCGCCGACGGCGACCTCGGCGGGACCAGCAGCGGCGGCACGTCGCCGTCGTTCCCCGGCGAGACGACCGACGACGGCGGCGACGACGAAGGCCCGCAGGCCCCGTTCTGAACCGGTCCAGTACTCTTTCGCACCCCGTTTTCCCTCGTTTTTGACGCCATAGCGACGGTTTCTGTGAGTTGCCCGTCCGTCGCGATTTCTCAGGTATAAATCTAATGGCGCTATATCAATTCGGTTCGAGTCGGTCACGCGCGCCGCGACTGAAGCCTTTTTGCCCCCGGCGGCCGTGGGCGGTTCCTATGCACCACCGGGAAGTCGAGACGACGGCGGAGTACGTCGCGCGGTTCGAGACCGGCGCCGACTGGCGCGAGGAGATCGAGGACCTCGCCCGCGCGGAAGACGTCGAGGCGGGCTGGTTCACGGCGCTCGGCGCCGTCCAGGACGCGGACGTCTGGTTCTACGACCAGGAGGACACCGAGTACCAGTCGGTGACGTTCGACGAGCCGCTGGAGGTCGCCGCCTGCGTCGGGAACGTCTCGCTGCTCGACGGGGAGGTGTTTGCGCACACCCACGCCGTGCTGTCGCGGCCGAGCGGGCAGGCGCTCGCCGGCCACCTCGACTCCGCGACGGTCTGGGCGGGCGAATGCCACCTCCGCGCGTTCGACGAGCCGCTGGAACGGTCGCACGACGCGACCACCGACCTCGACTTATGGCTGTGAGGCGGGTCTCGCGGCGATGAGACCCGACGACGAGCGATACTTCGCCCGGATCGAAGACCGGCTCGACGAGGCGCTGGAGCTCGCGGAGACGGCGAAGGGACAGGGGTACGACCCGGAGCCCGAGGTCGAGATCCCCGTCGCCCGCGACATGGCCGACCGCGTCGAGAACATCCTCGGCATCGACGGCGTCGCGGAACGCGTCCGCGAGTTGGAAGGCGAGATGTCTCGCGAGGAGGCGGCCCTGGAACTCGTCACCGACTTCGTCGAGGGGACGGTCGGCGACTACGACTCCCGCGCGGGGAAGGTCGAGGGCGCGGTCCGGACCGCGGTCGCGCTGCTCACCGAGGGGGTCGTCGCCGCGCCGATCGAGGGGATCGATCGGGTCGAGCTGCTGGAGAACGACGACGGCACCGAGTTCGTCAACGTCTACTACGCCGGTCCGATCCGGTCGGCGGGCGGGACCGCGCAGGCGCTCTCTGTGCTCGTCGCCGACTACGCCCGCTCGCTTTTGGGCATCGACGAGTACAAGCCGCGCGACGTGGAGGTCGAGCGCTACGCCGAGGAGATCGCCCTCTACGACAAGGAGACCGGACTCCAGTACACGCCGAAGGACAAGGAGTCGAAGTTCATCGCCGAGCACATCCCCATCATGCTCGACGGGGAGGCGACGAGCGACGAGGAGGTCTCCGGTTTCCGCGACCTCGAACGCGTCGACACCAACTCCGCGCGCGGCGGGATGTGCCTCGTCGCCGCCGAGGGGATCGCGCTGAAGGCCCCGAAGATCCAGCGGTACACCCGCGACCTCGACGAGGTCGACTGGCCGTGGCTCCAGGACCTGATCGACGGGACGATCGGGACAGACGGGTCCGGCGCGAGCGACGAGGGGGGCTCGGACGGCGAGTCGCTCGACTCGGACGGGGACGTGGGGGACGACGCGAGCGAGGGCGACGAGAGCGAGTCGGAGTCCGGCGGCGAGGCGCCCGACGGCCCGCCGCGCGCGAAGCCCTCGCAGAAGTTCCTCCGCGACCTGATCGCGGGTCGCCCCGTGTTCACCCACCCGAGCGAGGCGGGCGGGTTCCGGCTCCGGTACGGTCGCGCGCGGAACCACGGGTTCGCGACCGGCGGGGTTCACCCGGCGACGATGCACCTCGTCGACGACTTCCTCGCGGCCGGCACGCAGATCAAGACGGAGCGCCCGGGGAAGGCCCACGGGGTCGTCCCCGTCGACTCCATCGAGGGGCCGACGGTCCGGCTCGCGAACGGCGAGGTCCGCCGCATCGACGACCCCGAGGAGGCGAAGGAGGTCCGAAACGGCGTCGAGAAGGTGCTCGACTTAGGCGAGTACCTCGTCAACTACGGGGAGTTCGTCGAGAACAACCACCCGCTCGCGCCCGCCTCGTACGTGTACGAGTGGTGGGTCAAGGAGTTCGCCGACGCCGGCGCGGACGTGCAGGCCCTGCGGGACGACCCCCACGTCGACCTCGAACACCCCGACGTCGACGAGGCGCTCGCGTGGGCGCGCGAGTACGACTGCCCGCTCCACCCGGAGTACACCTCCCTCTGGCACGACGTGTCGGTCGCGGCGTTCGAGGCGCTCGCCGAGGCGGTCGCCGACGGCGACGTGGTCGAGGGCGTCCTCGCGATCGAGCGCACGGAGACGACGCAGGGGGCCTTGGAGTCGCTGCTGGTCGAGCACACCGCCACCCCGGACGCCCTCCGGGTCCCGACGTGGCGCCCGCTCGCGCGGTCGCTCGGTGTCGACGATGGTCTCCGGAAGACGTGGGAGGAGAGCGACCTCTCGGCGGCGGCCCGCGAGTGGGCCGACGGCGAGAACGCCGTGAAGGCCGTCAACGAGGTCGCGCCCTTCGAGGTGCGCGAACGCGCACCGACCCGGATCGGGAACCGGATGGGCCGCCCCGAGAAGTCGGAGAGCCGCGACCTCTCCCCGGCGGTCCACACCCTGTTCCCGATCAACGAGGCCGGCGGCCCCCAGCGCGACGTCGCCGAGGCCGCGAGCGTGATGGACGACTCGGGCCACCGGGGGCGGCTGGAGGTCGAGGTCTCCGACCGGGTCTGTCCCGACTGCGGCGAACACACCTACAAGGCCCGGTGTCCGGACTGCGAGGTCCACACCGAGCCCCACTACGAGTGCGGCGACTGCGGCACCGTCTGCGAGCCCGACGAGGCCGGTCGCGTCGAGTGCCCGCGCTGCGAGTGGGAGGTGCGCGCGGCGACGTACCAGGAGGTCGACCTCAACGACGCGTACCGCTCCGCGCTGGCGAACGTCGGCGAGCGCGAGGCGTCCTTCGAGATCCTCAAGGGGGTCCAGGGGCTCACCTCGCGGAACAAGACCCCCGAGCCGATCGAGAAAGGCATCCTGCGCGCGAAGAACGGCGTCACGTCGTTCAAGGACGGCACCGTCAGGTACGACATGACGGACCTCCCGGTCACGTCCGTCCGGCCCGAGGAGCTCGACGTCACCGCCGACCACCTCCGGGAGATCGGCTACGAGACCGACATCGACGGCGAGCCCCTGCGCCACGACGACCAGCTCGTGGAGCTCCGGGTCCAGGACATCGTCCTCTCGGACGGCGCGGCCGAGCACATGCTGCGGACCGCCGACTTCGTCGACGACCTGCTCGAACAGTTCTACGGGCTTCCGCGGTTCTACGAGGTGAACGAGCGCGACGACCTCGTCGGCGAGCTCGTCTTCGGGATGGCGCCGCACACGAGCGCGGCAACTGTCGGAAGAGTGGTAGGATTTACGTCGGCGGCCGTCGGATACGCGCATCCGTACTTTCACGCCGCCAAACGAAGGAACTGTTTCCACCCGGAGACGGAAATCGAGTATCGAGACGACGCGGGTTGGCACCGCGAGACTATCGAAGCCTTCGTTGAGGATCGGCTGGACAATCCGCGAACCGATGACTTCGGAACGCTCGTGGACGAACTCGACGGCTCGATCGAAGTCCCTTCGATCGACGAACGCGGAAACAGGTCGACACAGTCGGTGACTGCCGTCTCAAAACACCTGAGTCAGGACCACCTTGTCCGGGTCGAGACCCGGGGTGGACGCTCAATTCGCGTGACGCCCGACCATACGATGCTGCGAGCCGAGGACGGGCGTGTTCGGAAGGTCGCCGCGAACGAACTGGAGATCGGTGATTTGGTTCCAGCGACGACTCTCGATTACGAGACGTCGGCGGAAGTCGCCGCTGATGTGGCTGCAGATGGAGGGATCGAGACGGACGTAGTCGACTCGGTGGAATTCCTCGAAAGCGACGTCGAACACACCTACAATCTCACGGTCGCCGAGACGCACACCCTCGCGGCGAACGATTTACTGGTCGCTCAGTGCGACGGCGACGAGGATTGCGTGATGCTCCTGATGGACGGACTTCTCAACTTCTCGAAAGAATTTCTCCCCGACCAGCGCGGGGGGCGCATGGACGCGCCCCTCGTGATGTCCTCGCGGATCGACCCCTCCGAGATCGACGACGAGGCGCACAACATGGATATCGTGCGCGAGTACCCGCGCGAGTTCTACGAGGCGACGCTGGACCTGACGGACCCGGAGGAGCTGGAAGACCGGATCCAGCTCGGCGAGGACACGCTCGGGACCGACGAGGAGTACCACGGGTTCGACCACACCCACGACACGACGGACATCGCGATGGGGCCGGACCTGTCTGCGTACAAAACGCTCGGGGACATGATGGAGAAGATGGACGCGCAGCTGGAGCTGGCCCGGAAGCTCCGCGCGGTCGACGAGACCGACGTGGCCGAGCGGGTCATCGAGTACCACTTCCTGCCGGACATCATCGGGAACCTCCGGGCGTTCTCGCGGCAGGAGACGCGGTGTCTCGACTGCGGCGAGAAGTACCGCCGGATGCCGCTCTCGGGCGACTGCCGCGAGTGCGGCGGGCGCGTGAACCTCACCGTCCACCAGGGGTCGGTGAACAAGTACGTCGACACCGCCATCGAGGTCGCCGACCGGTTCGGCTGCCGGCCCTACACGAAACAGCGGCTGAAGGTGTTAGAGGAGTCGCTCGAATCGATCTTCGAGGACGACACCAACAAGCAGTCCGGCATCGCCGACTTCATGTAGGGGTTGCGGGCGAAGACGCGCTTTTCGAAAGCTTCCGAGTGATTGTCGCCTCCGTCTGTCCTTTATAAAGAACCGATCTCGATCTGGCGGTGAACACCTCCAAAGCTCCATCAGCTCATTTATACGCGGTTGATGATAGATCGGCGGAGAGCACCTCCAAAGCCCCAGCCGCGAGGCGGATGCACGCTCGCTGCGCTCCTCGGTCGCTCACTTTGTTCGCTCCCTGCGGTGTCGCCGGCGGCTTCGCCGCCGGCTGCCCGTGGCGCTACGCGCCACGCTGCTTACGTCGCCTGCGTCCGCCTCGCGGCTGCCCCTTTGAGTCCCACCCCGACCGCACCGCAACCGCACCTCACGCCTCCCCAGCCTCGCGGTTCGCGCTCTCCGAGCGCTCACCGCGTCCCTCGCACGCGCACCTCGTGGCCGCCGAGGGCGGCCACTCGAAGGCGCGCGCCACCGCTGCTGCCGTATTTATTTGTTTATAACGAGACCGTCGCTATTGCGTCGCCTCAGTCGTCTGCGCGCGCCTCCTCGACCACGTTCACGAACTCTCGAGCCGTTTCGGTGATCGACTCGTAGTCGCCGCGCTCGGCGGCGTCGTAGTCGACGAGGGCGCCGCCGGCGCCGACCGCGAACGCGCCGGCGTCGATGTAGTCGGCCGCGTTGCCGGGGCCGACGCCGCCGGTCGGCATCATCGGGATCTGGCCGAGCGGTCCCTTCATCGCGCCGAGGTGGGCCGGACCGACGGTCTTCGCGGGGAACACCTTCACGAAGTCGGCGCCGGCTTCGTACCCTCGGATCGCCTCGGTCGGCGTCATCACGCCGGGCGCGGTGACGGCGCCGTAGCGGTTGCAGGTCTCGATCACGTCCTCGTGGAGGCTCGGCGAGACGACGAACTCGGCGCCGGCCATCAGGGTCGTCCGGGCGGTCTCGCTGTCGAGCACGGTGCCGGTGCCGACGACGACCTCGTCGCCGAACGAGCCCGTCACCGCTTCGAGCTTCCCGGCGACGTCTGGCGTGTCCGCGGTGATCTCGACGGCGGTGACCCCGCCCTCGCGGAGCGCCTCCGTGATCCCGATGAGCTGGTCGGCCTCGACCCCGCGCAGCACCGCGACGACGCCGGTGTCGGCGAGCCGCGAGAGCGTCTCGTTCATACGCCTCGGTTCCCCACCGAGCACTTAAATCCGCGTGGAGACGGCCGCGGTCGTCTCGCGGCCGTTCGTCTCGCCCACCCATCCCGAACCGCGTGGCTCGCGCTCACCGAACCGCGCGGCTCGCGCTCACCGAATCGTGCTGCCCACACGCATCGAATCGTGCGACCGATCGACACGAAATCTCCGGCGATCAGGGGTGATCCTCGGCGAAACGGCCGCGGAGAAACACTACCCTTTTGACCCTGCTATCGGTAACAAGCGGTATAATGGGCCGACGCAAGAAGATCGTTCAAGAGTGCGAGCGGCTGATGGACACTCCGGAGAACATCCGGAACATCGCCATCGCCGCCCACGTCGACCACGGCAAGACGACGCTCTCCGACAACCTGCTGGCCGGTGCCGGCATGATCTCCCAGGACACCGCGGGCGAGCAGCTCGCGATGGACACGAAGGAGGACGAGCAGGAGCGCGGCATCACCATCGACGCGGCGAACGTCTCGATGACCCACGAGTACGAGGACACCAACCACCTCATCAACCTCATCGACACCCCGGGCCACGTGGACTTCGGGGGCGACGTCACCCGCGCGATGCGCGCGGTCGACGGCGCCTTAGTGGTCGTCGACGCCGTCGAGGGCGCGATGCCGCAGACGGAGACGGTGCTCCGGCAGGCGCTCCGCGAGGGCGTGAAGCCGGCGCTGTTCATCAACAAGGTCGACCGCCTCATCTCCGAGCTTCAGGAGGGGCCTCAGGAGATGCAGGAGCGGCTGATGTCCGTCATCGCCGACGTCAACGAGCTCATCCGCGGGATGGCCGAGAACATGGACGACATCCCCACGGACTGGACCGTCTCCGTCGAGGACGGGACGGTCGGCTTCGGCTCCGCGCTGTACAAGTGGGGCGTCTCGATGCCGTCGATGCAGCGGACCGGCATGGACTTCGGCGACATCATGGAGCTCGAACAGAACGACAAGCGCGAGGAGCTCCACGAGCGGACGCCGCTCTCGAACGTCGTGCTCGACATGGTCTGCGAGCACTTCCCGAACCCGGTCGACGCCCAGCCTCGTCGTGTCCCGCGCATCTGGCGCGGCGACGCGGACAGCGAGCTGGCCGACACGATGCGGATGGTCAACGAGGACGGCGAGGTCGTCTTCATGGTCACCGACATCTCCATGGACCCGCACGCGGGCGAGATCGCGACGGGCCGCGTCTTCTCCGGCACACTGGAGAAGGGCCAGGAGCTGTACGTCTCCGGGACCGCCGGCAAGAACCGCATCCAGAGCGTCGGGCTCTTCATGGGGTCCGAGCGCGAGGAGGTGGACCGCGTCCCGGCCGGGAACATCGCGTCCGTCACCGGACTGCGTGACGCCATCGCCGGTTCCACGGTCTCGTCCGTCGAGATGACGCCGTTCGAGTCGATCGAGCACATCTCCGAGCCGGTCATCACGAAGTCCGTCGAGGCCCAGAACATGGACGACCTGCCGAAGCTCATCGAGACGCTCCAGCAGGTCGCCAAGGAGGATCCGACGATCCAGATCGAGATCAACGAGGACACGGGCGAGCACCTCATCAGCGGGCAGGGCGAGCTCCACCTCGAAGTGATCACTCAGCGGATCCGCGACAACCAGGGCATCCCGGTCATCACCGGCGAGCCGATCGTCGTCTTCCGCGAGCAGCCCCAGGAGTCCTCCCGCGAGGTCGAGGGGCAGTCGCCGAACCGTCACAACAAGTTCTACATCACCGTCGAGCCGATGGACCAGGACATCGTCGACGCCATCCAGCTCGGCGAGGTCTCGATGGACATGCCCGAACTGGAGCGCCGCGAGGCGCTGCAGGAGGCCGGCATGGACAAGGACACCTCGCAGAACGTCGAGGACATCCACCGGACCAACATCCTCATCGACGACACGAAGGGGATCCAGCACCTCAACGAGACGATGGAGCTCGTCTTAGAAGGGCTCCAAGAGGCGCTCGACGACGGGCCGCTCGCCGCCGAGCCGGTCCAGGGGTCGCTGTTCCGCCTGCACGACGCGAAGCTCCACGAGGACACCATCCACCGCGGGCCCGCGCAGGTCATCCCCGCCGTCCGCGACGCGGTCCACCGCGCGCTGATCGACGGCGAGGTCCGCCTGCTGGAGCCGATCCAGGACGTCCGGATCGACGTGCCCTCGGAGCACATGGGCGCCGCGTCCGGCGAGATCCAGGGCCGCCGCGGCCGCGTCGACGACATGTACCAGGAGGGCGACCTGATGGTCGTCGAGGGCATCGCGCCCGTCGAGGAGATGATCGGCTTCTCCTCCGACATCCGCTCGGCCACCGAGGGCCGCGCCTCGTGGAACACCGAGAACGCGGGCTTCCGCGTCCTCGTCGACAACCTCCAGCGCGAGAAGATCATGGAGATCCGCGAGCGCAAGGGGATGAAGCTCGAACTGCCGCAGTCGATCGACTACTTCTAAGTCGGCGACGCGGTCCGCGGTCGCGGTCTGCTTCGGGTTAGCGGACTCCGCTTTTGCGGCGTTTCCTCGTGACCGAGAGATCTCTCCCGCCGAATCCGGATGGGCTCTCGCGGTCGCGGTCACCCGACGAAGGTGACCGTCTCCGTGATCTCGCACCGAAGCGTCCCGGCCTCGATCCGGCCGCCGACCCCCCGAAGCCACGTTTTCAGTATCGGAACGGTAACGGTCGACTCCATGGTCGCGTCCGCACTGGTTCCGTCGCCGTCGGCGGGCCCCGAGTAGTTCAGGATCGGATTCACGGCTCCCCGGCCGCTCCCGGCGTCGAACGCGTGGCGGATCTCGGTGCGTCCGGTCACGTCGCGGTCCGACGTGTCCCCGTACGCGTTGGCGTTCGAGAAGAAGACCGTCCCCGCGCCGTTCGTGCCGAGGCGGAGCGAGAGGCGCGGTCGTCCGAGGGTGTAGGTCCAGTCCGGGTCGTCGTCGTCCACGATCGCCTCGTAGCTGACGATGCGGATCCCCTCGTCGTCGAACCGGTCGGAGCCGTCGTTCGGCCCCTGAACCGTCAGCACGAGGGTCGCGTCGATCCCCTCGTCGTCGACCCGGTCGGTGTCCTCGTCGATGATCGCCCAGTCCCCGTGCCCGCCCTCGACGGGAGGGCCCCACGAGGGCGGTTCGTCCCGCGATTCGGTCGCTTTCACCGCCAGATCGGCTCCGACCAATCCCGTCATCGCGAGCGCGATGTACGTCAGCACCGGTCGCCTGTCGGTGGAGGGCATCAGCGCTGACGGTACCGCCGCCATCCGAAAATTCTTTTTGCCCGTTTCGAGGGCTGTACACCCACCTCGTCCGGGGGCTCGACGGAACTCCTCCCTCCCCGTCGGACCGTCCCCGCCGCTCTCCGTGCCGTAAGTTCACACGGAACGAAGCGAGGCAACGCCTGCCATCGCCGAAGGCTTATACCGGATCCCCCGACTCCTTTCTGGTATGCAGACGGGCACGACTCCCGCTCGGCGCACCGCGACGGAGCCAGCAAGCGACCGCTCCGCGCCGCCGACAGGACCGTGCCGGACGCCGACCACAGCGGCGATCGCGCCGCTGGCGACGGTCATCCCCGGTGTCGATCCGGCGGGCCCCGCGGAGGTGGCGGCGTGAGCGACGCGCCCGAGGGAGTCGACGGCCGGGCGGATGACGATCCCACCCCAGACGGCGGGCACGCCTCGGCGACGCCGTCGACGCACACGGTGCGGCTCGAGCTCGTCGACGAGCCGGGGCAGTTGCTCGCCGCCCTCCAACCGATCGCCGACAACGGGGGGAACCTCCTCTCGATCTACCACGAGCGCGGGAACAAGACCCCGCGCGGTCGGATCCCGGTCGAAGTCGACTTCGAAGCCACGCAGGAGCGCTTCGAGGGGATCGTCGAGGCCCTCCGGAGCGAGGGCGTGAACGTGATGCAGGCGGGGACGGAGCGGTACGCCGAGGAGGTGACGCTGCTGCTGTTCGGCCACCTCATCGACACCGACCTCTCCGACACGCTCTCGCGGATCGAGGCGTGCGCGTCGGCGTCGGTCGCCGACGTGTCGCTCGCGGCCCCCCAGGGGACCGAGGAGGCGTCGAGCGCGCGGCTTCGCCTAGAGGCCCGCGCCGGCGAGACGGAGGCCGCGCTCGCGGCGGTCCGGGAGCTGGCCGAGGAGAAGGAGCTACGCCTGGTCGAGCCGCTCACGGGGGTGGAGGCGTGAGACTCGCCGTCGTCGGCGCGGGCGCGGTCGGGCGCTCTGTCGTCGACCTCGCGAGCGAGTACGGCCACGAGGTCGTCGCCGTCGCGGACTCCTCGACGGCGGTCGTCGCGGACGGGACGGGCGGCCGGGACGCCGGCGTCGACCCCGACGCCGTCGTGGCTCGGAAGGCGGAGCGGGGGATCGTCGGCGACGCCGACCCCGCGGACGCGCTGGCGGCCGACTACGACGTCCTCGTCGAGGCGACGCCGACGACCCTCGGCGACGCCGAGCCCGGCTTCTCGCACGTGACTCGCGCGCTGGAGCGCGACCGCCACGCCGTGCTCGCGAACAAGGGCCCGGTCGCGGAGCGCTTCGGCGACCTGCGGGCCGCCGTCGACGACAGCGCGGGCGAGATCCGGTTCGAGGCGACCGTCGGCGGGGCGATCCCCGCGGTCTCGACCGTCGAGGACATCGAGCCCGGCCACGTCACCGCGGTCCGCGGCGTACTCAACGGGACGGCGAACTTCATCCTCACCCGGATGGCCGCGGAGGGGCTCGACTACGAGCACGTGCTCGCGGAGGCGCAGGACCTCGGCGTCGCCGAGGCCGACCCCTCCTTCGACGTCGACGGGACCGACGCCGCGCTCAAGTGCGTCATCCTCGCGAACGTGCTCTCGTTCGGCGCGGCTGACGACCCGGCCGACGCCCGGGAGTTCACGCTCGACGACGCCGACGTGGCGGGGATCCGCGACGTGCCCGGTTCGGCGCTCCGGCTCGCCGCCGAGGACGGCCGGACGGTCCGGCTTATCGGCGAGGCGACCGGGGAGACCGTCCGGGTCGCTCCGCGGCTCGTCCCCGAGAACGGGACGCTCGCGGTCTCCGGGACGCAGAACATCGTCCAGATCGAGACCACGCACGCCGGCCGGCTCAACATCTCGGGCCGGGGCGCCGGTGGTCCGGAGACCGCGAGCGCGGTGCTCGGAGACGTCGGCCGGTTGGAGTAGCCGCTGCCGCTCCGGTCGGGTCGATTCCGACGCGGTCAGCTCCCGCTATCGCGACCCCGCCCATGCGTCGCGCTGCCGTGCCCCGCGTTGTCGAGAATCGCCCGACTGCGGCGCGATACTCTGTGGGCCGTATCGAAACCGTTTTAGTGGAATCAACCGAAACTTACTCACAGAGCGCCTTAGCGCGTGATTACCCCATGAGTGACAAACCGCACCAGAACCTGGCCATTATCGGCCACGTCGACCACGGCAAGAGTACGCTCGTGGGTCGCCTCCTCTTCGAGACGGGGAGCGTCCCCGAGCACGTAATCGAGCAGCACCGCGAGGAAGCCGAAGAGAAGGGCAAGGGCGGCTTCGAGTTCGCCTACGTGATGGACAACCTCGCCGAGGAGCGCGAGCGCGGCGTCACGATCGACATCGCCCACCAGGAGTTCGACACGGACAACTACTACTTCACCATCGTCGACTGCCCGGGCCACCGTGACTTCGTGAAGAACATGATCACGGGCGCCTCGCAGGCCGACAACGCGGTGCTCGTCGTCGCGGCCGACGACGGCGTCGCGCCCCAGACCCGAGAGCACGTGTTCCTGGCCCGCACGCTGGGCATCAACGAGCTCATCATCGGCGTCAACAAGATGGACCTGGTCGACTACCAGGAGTCCACCTACAACGAGGTCATCGAGGAGGTCAAGAACCTGCTCAACCAGGTCCGCTTCGCGACCGACGACACGACCTTCGTGCCGATCTCCGCGTTCGAGGGCGACAACGTCTCCGAGGCGTCCGAGAACACGCCTTGGTACGACGGCCCCACTCTGCTGGAGTCGCTTAACGACCTGCCGGAGTCCGAGCCGCCGACGGACGCGCCGCTCCGACTCCCCATCCAGGACGTCTACACCATCTCCGGCATCGGGACCGTCCCCGTGGGACGCGTCGAGACCGGGATCCTCAACACCGGCGACAACGTCTCCTTCCAGCCGTCCGACGTGGGCGGCGAAGTGAAGACGGTCGAGATGCACCACGAGGAAGTGCCCAAGGCCGAGCCCGGTGACAACGTCGGGTTCAACGTCCGCGGCATCGGCAAGGACGACATCCGTCGCGGCGACGTCTGTGGTCCGGCCGACGATCCGCCGAGCGTCGCCGAGACGTTCAAGGCGCAGGTCGTCGTCATGCAGCACCCGTCGGTCATCACGGCCGGGTACACGCCCGTCTTCCACGCCCATACGGCGCAGGTCGCCTGTACGATCGAGTCGATCGATCAGAAGATCGACCCGTCCTCCGGCGAGGTCGCCGAGGAGAACCCGGACTTCATCAAGTCCGGCGACGCCGCGGTCGTCACCGTGCGCCCCCAGAAACCGCTCAGCATCGAGCCGTCCGGCGAGATCCCGGAACTCGGCAGCTTCGCCATCCGCGACATGGGTCAGACCATCGCGGCCGGCAAGGTGCTCGAAGTCAACGAGCGATAATCGATGCAGCAGGCACGCGTCCGCCTCGCCGGCACGAGCCCCGAGGACCTCGACGACATCTGCGACGACGTCCGCGAGATCGCGGACTCGACGGGGGTCGCCCTGTCGGGCCCGATCCCGCTGCCGACGAAGACGCTCGAGATCCCGTCGCGAAAGTCCCCGGACGGTGAGGGGACGGCGACGTGGGAGCACTGGGAGATGCGCGTCCACAAGCGTCTGATCGACATCGACGCCGACGAACGCGCGCTCCGCCAGCTCATGCGCGTCCAAGTGCCGAACGACGTCAGCATCGAGATCGTTCTCGAAGACTAAGCGCTAGGGCGTATTTCCGCTCTCTTCGTTTTATTTACCGTCGCCAGCGGCGGCGCCGTCGCTCCGTTTTCACCGAACGTCCAATACCCCCACGCGTCCCGCGAGGAGCCCGCAGAACGCGCCGGTCGCGTGGGCGATCAGGGCGACGCCCGGCGCCGCGGTCGTCGCGGTGAGCGCGACGGCGGCGAGCCCGAACAGCGCGAACTGCGCGCGCGGCGGGAGCCGCAGTCGGTCGAACAGCGTCGCGGTCACGACGTTGCCGGCGAGCAGGTAGCCGCCGATCGCGAAGACGGCGCCGCTCAGTCCCAACACGGCGGTCGGCGGACCGATCAGCCCGCCGAGCGTCACCTGCGCGATCCCGGCAACCGCCCCGGTCGCCACCACGAACGCGTGGAAGCGGGGCCGCGTCGTCCGCCGTTCGACGAGCGGGCCGACGAGGAGCAGCGCGAGCCCGTTCGCCAGCAGGTGACCGATCGACCCGTGCGCGTACACGCTGGTGACGATGGTCCAGGGAGCGACGGACAGCGGGGCCGCGAGCGCGAAGACGCCCGCGAGGCCGACGAGGCGCAGCGCCCCCTGCGCGACCCCGACGAGCGCGGCGGCCGCGAGGGTTTCGAGGGTGGCGCGCATCGGCGGGACGTTCGCGTCGGACCGACTTAAACGCCGCCGCGGCTTGCCGACGGCGGCGCCGCGTCCCGACGGGCACGGCGGTCGGTTCCGCCGATCAGATCACGTCGTCGGGGGCGTGGGCCGCCGCCATTCGCTCTGCCTCGGCCGCGTAGCGCTCGCGGTCGGCCGGGTCCTCGACCGCGCCGACGTTCTCGGGCTCGGCGTCGACGGCGGCCGTCGTGTCGCGCACGTCGGTGAAGGAGGTGAGCGCGCGCTCCTTCCGGAAGTAGCGCTCGCCGTCCGGGGTGGCGTACGTGAGGATCACCATGTTCTGCTCGTCGTCGGAGTACGTCCGCTCGACGAGCCACATTCGGACGGTGTCGGACATGTGCAGTATTTCGATAGACACACAAAAGCACCTTTCGGCGGTCGGCATCTCGCGGGAACGCGGACGGTTGCTCTCCCGACGGCGGCCGACCCCGGTCGCCGAACCGTCAGCGTTATATGTTTTAGGGCAACCTAAATCAACGTATGACCGTCGAACGGCGCCCCGAACGCCCGCGTACCGGTGCGACGGCCGGGCGGCTCCGACCGCTTCGGTGCGGAGGTCGACACCCGTGACGGGGACCGACCTCGGGGACCGGCTCCGCGCCGGGTTCTCGCGGGAGCGGCTCACCGCTCTCGGGACGCTCGTCGTCCTCGGCCTCGGCGCGGCGGTCCTCGCCCGGGGCCTCGACGCGGACGCGGTAGTCGCGGCGGTGACGTCGGCCGACCCGGCGCTTCTGACCGTCGCGCTCGGTATCTACCTGCTCTCGTGGCCGGTCAGGGGGCGGCGGTACGGCGACGTGCTCGCGGCCATGGGCCGCCGCTGCCGGACCGGCTTCCTCACCGCGACCGTCTTCGCCAGCCAGACCGCGAACCTCGTCGTCCCGGCCCGCGCCGGCGACGGGGTCCGCGCGTACCTGCTCAAGGACCGGCGGGACGTGCCGTATCCGACCGGCGTCGCCTCGCTCGCGGTCGAGCGCGCGTTCGACCTCGTCGCCATCGGCGCGCTCGGGGGCGTCGCGCTCGCGTTCCTGCTCCTGACCGGTCGGTCGCCCGAGTCGGGCGAGTCGGTGGGCGCCGTCGCGCCGTCGACCGCGCTCGCGGCCGCGGCCGGCATCGCCGCCGTCGCCGTCGTCCTCTCGGTCGCGACCGTCGCGGTCGCCCGGAGCGACCGGCGATTCGGACCCGGGCTCCGGGCTCGGGTCGCGGGCCTCGGGCCGGACCGCTCCCGACTCGCGCGAGTCGTCGACGCCGCCGTCCGGTTCGGCGCGTCCGTCAGGGTCGTCGCCGCCGATCCGCGTCGCCTCGGAGCGGTGTTCCTCTGGAGCGTCCTGATCTGGGCGCTCGACGTCCTCACCGCCGTGCTCGTGCTCGCCGCGCTCACGGGCGGGGTCGGGGGGGCCGTCCCGACTCCGACGCTGCTCGTCGTCGGGACGCTCGCGGTCAGCGTCGGCAACCTCGCGAAGGTGCTCCCGCTCTCGCAGGGCGGCATCGGGCTGTACGAGGCGGCGTTCACCGGCCTCGTCGTGAGCGCGACGGGGCTCCCGGTCGAGACGGCGCTCGCGGCGGCGATCCTCGACCACGCGCTGAAGAACGCCGTCACGCTCGCCGGCGGTGGGGTCGCCGCGCTCGCGCTCGGAGTTTCGCCGACCGCCGGTCCCGCGGGGGACGGCGAGTCGACTCCCCCGGTGCAGGCCGACGGGGGGAGCGTCGCCGGCGACGCCGGTGCGGGGGACGCGGCCGGCGATACGGCGCCGAACGCCGCCGGAGAGAGCGAGTCGTCGCACTCCGGACCGTCAGATTTTTAGGCCAACCTAAAAACGTTGGAGTATGGAAGAACGCCGCCCAGACGCCGCGAGCGAGGACATCTGCGTGATCGTCCCCACGATCCGCGAATACGAGTGCCTCCGCGAGTACGTCGCGAACGCCCGAGAACACGGGTTCGATGTCTCTCGGCTCCACTTCGTCCTCGTCACTGAGGACTTCTGTGACGTTGACGAGATGCGCGCCATGCTCGACGACCTCGACGTCTCCGGCGAGGTCTTCGACGGCACCCGCCGCGAGGAGTGGTACGAGGCCAACGGGGTCGCGGAGTACGGCCACGTCGTCCCAGCCGCGAGCCACGCCGAGACGAGCTTCGGACTGCTCTACATGTGGGCCGACGACACCTTCGAGTACGGCGTCTTCATCGACGACGACACGCTCCCCCACGACGAGGAGGACTACTTCGGCCGTCACATGGAGAACCTCGCGTTCGAGGGTTCGATCGAGCGCGTGCGCTCCGACGAGGACTGGGTGAACGTCCTCTACGACAACGCCGACGAGCACGGGCTCTACCCGCGCGGTTACCCCTACTCGGCGATGGACGAGACGGTCGAGACCGACGCGGTCGACGTCGAGGCCGGCGAGGTCGTCGCCTCGCAGGGGCTGTGGACGAACGTCCCGGACCTCGACGCGGTCCGGATCCTGATGGACGGCGACCTCGAAGGGCAGGCGCAGACCCGGACGACCGCCGACGACTTCGGCGAGGACTTCGTCGCCGCGCGCGGAAACTACCTCACCGTCTGCTCGATGAACCTCGCCTTCCGCCGCGAGGTGATCCCCGCGTTCTACCAGCTTCCGATGGACGACAACGAGTGGGACGTCGGGCGGTTCGACGACATCTGGTCGGGCCTCTTCCTCAAGCGCGCCTGCGACGTGCTCGGCAAGCGGATCTACAACGGCGACCCGCTGTGCGAGCACAACAAGGCCGCGCGCTCGACGTTCGACGACCTCGCGAACGAGGTGGCGGGATTGGAGCTGAACGAACACGTCTGGGAAGTCGTCGACGACGAGGCTGACGACGCCGACTCGTTCGCGGCGGCGTTCGCGGAGATGGCCGACGCGCTCGCGGAGGGCGACTTCTCCGAGTGGAACAACGGCGCGTTCCTCAACCACTGCGGCGAGTACATGCGCGACTGGCTCGACTGCCTCGACGCGATCCAGAGAACGCCGGCGCCGGCGGACGACTGAATCGACACGATTAAAAGTATTTAGGTAAGCCTAAAACACATGACTGAGCACGAATCCAACGGACGCGACGTTCGGCGACGGCGGTTCCTCGCGGCGACGGCCGCGGTCGGCGCGGCGGGCGTCGCCGGTTGCATGGGCGACGACGGAGAGGACGGCGGCGACGGCGACGACGGCGGACCGGCCGTCGGCCAGATCGGGTCCGGCCGCCAGGGTCGCGGGGCCCCCGGCGGGACGTCGATGGCCGAGATGCCGGCGCTGGAGGGCGAGCTCACCGTCTACTCCGGGCGGGGAGAGTTCCTCGTCGGCGAGCTCGTCGGCTACATCGACGACCTGTACGACGACCTCGACCTCACCGTGCGGTACGGCGGCTCGACCGACCTCGTGAACCAGATCACGAACGAGGGCGAGGGGTCGCCCGCGGACGTGTTCTACTCGGTCAACTCCGGCTCGCTCGGCGCGCTCGCGGACGAGGGGCGCACGCAGGCGCTCCCGTCCGAGGTGACCGACAAGGTGCGCGAGGAGTTCCGGACCGAGCAGTGGGTCGGCACCTCCGGGCGCGCCCGGACGGTCCCGTACAACACCGACGAATTCTCGGAGAGCGAGATGCCCGACGACATCATGGCGTACCCCGAGGAGTTCGAGGGCGACCTCGGGTGGGCGCCGTCGTACGGCTCCGCGCAGGCGTTCATCACCGCGATGCGGCTCATCGAGGGCGAGGAGGCCACCCGCGACTGGCTCGAGGCGATGGTCGAGCGCGGCGCCTCGACGTACCCCGACGAGTTCGTCACCTGCCAGGCGATCGCCGACGGCGAGATCGACGCCGCGTTCACGAACCACTACTACATCCAGCGCGTGCTCGACGGGAACCCGGGGGCGCCGATCGCCACCTCGTTCACCGAGGGCGACGCGGGCGCGGTGTTCAACGTCGCCGGCGCCGCGGTCGTCGACACCGCGTCCGACGCCGACCTCGCGTCAAACTTCGTCCGCCATCTGCTGTCGGCGGAGGCGCAGGACTACTTCGCGCGCTCCACCTTCGAGTACCCGCTGATCCCCGACGTCGAGCCGATCGGCGACCTGCCGTCGATCGACGAGCTCGACGTCCCGGACATCGACCTGACGCAGCTGTCGGACCTCGAACCGACGATCGACCTCATGCGCGAGGCCGGCGTCGAGATCTGAGGATCCCCGGCGCCCGTGGCAGACTTTCCCCCGTTCGTTCGTCCCCGTCGGCTCGCGACGCGCCTCCGTGAGCGGCTCGCGCGCGCAGATCGGGTGACGGTCGCGGCCGCGCTGGTCGCCGTCGCGGCCGGCGCCCTGACGTTCGCGATCGCCGCCACCGTCTTTTCGCACCACTCCGCCAACCACGACGAGGGCGTCTACCTCACGCAGGCCGCGCTCCTCCTCGGCGGCCAGCTGGAGTTCCACGCCGGGCCGCTCGCCGACGCCTTCCACCCGTGGTTCTTCATCGAGGACGGCGGGCGGCTCTACCCGAAGTACAACCCGGTCCCGGCGGCGACGTTCGCGGCCTCGATGTGGCTGTTCGGCGAGCCGCGCGTGACGCTCGCGGCGGTCGCCGCGGGCAACGCCGCCTTAGTGTACCTGCTCGGCTCGCAGACGTTCGGTCGGCGGGCGGGGCTCGCCGCGAGCGTCCTGTTCGCCGCGTCGCCGATGGCGATCGCGACGTCGTCGGCGTTCCTCCCGTACGCGCCCACGACGTTCTTCAACCTGGTCTTCGCGGTCGCGTACCTCCGGGGGATCCGCGACCGGTCGCTCGCGGCCGCCGGCGTCGCGGGCGTCGCGATCGGGATCGCCTTCTTCTCGAGGCCGTACACCGCGGTGCTGTTCGCCGCGCCGTTCATCGCTCACGCGCTGTGGCGGGTGGGGGCGGCGGTCCGCCGCTTCGGCGCCGAGACGGGGCGCTCGACGCCGCGCGCGTTCGCGGCTCTCGGCCGCCGCGCGCTCGCGCTCGACCGGTCCGGCGAGCTCCCCGGTCCGATCCGTCGCCAAGGGTTGACGGCGCTGTTCGGCGTCCTGTTCGTCGGGGTCACGCTCGCGTACAACGCCCGGATGACGGGGTCGCCGCTCGTGTTCCCGTACCAGGAGTTCGCGCCGATGGACGGCCCGGGCTTCGGCGAGCGGCGCATCCTCGGCCACTCGGTAGAGTACACGCTCGAGCTGGCGCTGGAGTCGAACGGCTACGCGCTCGCCGAGATCGCGACGCGGTGGTTCGTCGCCGGCCCGCTCGGCACCGCGCTGGCGGTCGGGGGCGTCGCGGCCGCGCTCTGGGGGTGGCTCGCGGACGGAGACGTGGGCGGGCTCGTCGGCCGGACGTCCGGCGGCGCCGCGCGGGTCGCCGACGGCGGCGACGTCGATGAGTCGTCGGGAGCGCCCGCCCCGTCCGACTCCTCCGCATTCCGTCGGACCGCGGCCGCGCTGCTCGCCGGCGTCGCGGGCTCCGTCGTCGTCGGGAACCTGTACTTCTGGGGGACCCACAACGCGCTCGCGGACCTCTCGGACCCGACCGACGGGCTCGCGTCGCTGTTCGGACCGTTCTACCACTTCGACCTGCTCGTTCCGCTGGCGGTGTTCGGCGGGCTGGGCGTCGCCGTCGGGTGGCGGGGGCTCGTCGCGGGCCGCGAGCGGCTCGCAGCCCGCGGCGTCTCGCCCGCGGTCACCCGCGTCGCGCTCGCCGTCGTCGTCGTGAGCGCGGTCGCCGTGGCGGGCGTCGCCGCCGTGGACGCCGCCTCCGAGCCGATCGACCGGAACGCCGCGGTCGGCGAGAAGCTCGAGGCCGCGTACGCGCCGATCGACGAGACGACGTTCGAGGACGGGCTCGTGTTCCTCCCCACGCCGTACGGCGAGTGGCAGAACCACCCGTTCCAGTACCTCCGGAACGGGCCGGGGCTCGACGGCGACGTCGTGTACGCGCTCGAACGCGATCCGGTGGAGAACTTCGCCGTGTTGGACGCTTACCCCGACCGGACGCTGTACCGCTACGCCTACCACGGCGTCTGGGGCGTGAGCCCGGAGGCGCACGTCGTCCCCAAGCTGGAGGCGCTCGACCGCCGATCCGGGTCGACGATCGACGCCGAGACGACCGTCGGCGTCCCCGACCGCGTCGTCCGCGCGCAGGTGCGCGTCGACCCGCGCCGGGGCGCACCGGGCGGCCCGGACCACGTCTCCTACACCGTGTCGGACCCCGGCGAGTCGCTCGCGGTCGACTGGGCGGTGACCCCTTCGGGCGCCCGGCTGCCCGGCGCGGAGCGCGCGGCCGACGGGGACGCGAGCGAGCCGGTCCCGTTCGACCCCGACGGCGACGTGATCGCCGTGACCGTGACGCTCGTCGACCCCGAGGGCGCGACGTACACCTACCGGCAGGAGGTGACGGTGCGGGTGACCGACGACGGCGAACGCGTCGAGGCCGTCTGGCCGCCCGAGCGTTCGACCTGCCGGCTCGTCACGGAGTGCGGCAACGAGGGAACCTACCTCCCCGACGAGCCCGACACCCACCCCGAGTGGGTCGTCTTCGAGACGGACGCCGAAGCGAGCGACTAATACGTCGACTTCTTATAAATAGTGCCCAGCAGATCGGTGGCGAACGCCTCCAAAGCCCCAGCCGCTCGGCTGTACATAATTAGCTCTCGAACAGCGGAGAACGCCTCCAAAGCCCCAGTCGCGAGGACGCCGGACGCTCGTTGCGCTCCTCGCTCAGTCACTCCGTTCCTTCGCTGCGGTGCTTACGTCGCCTCCGGCGTCCTCGCGGCTGCCCCTTTGAGCCCCGCCCCCGCACCGCTCCGCACAGCACCTCGCGCCTCCCCAGCCTCGTCAGTCGCCTCCGCTCCGCTCCGGCGACTGACTCCCTCGCGCGTGCGACTCACGCCCTGCGGGCGTTCGTCGGCACGCGCCACCGCCGCGTCCATTTATAAATGATTGGCGCTGTCGCTCACGAGTTTAAAAACGTCGCCGGCGGCGGTCCACTGTGCCCACAGTGTATCCGGACCGCCGTCCGACGACGGCGTCGAGGGCGAAGCGCCTTCAGAACCGTCGGAGCTGCTCTTCGAGACAGACTGTGACGATCGACTTCGCGATGGCGGCGCCGCCGCCGATCGGGTCGAGCTTCGTCTCGCCGAGGCGCTCGGCGTAGCGGATCGGGCGCTCGCGGACGTCGTAGCCGCGCATCAGCGGCCGGATCAGCAGTTCGGCGGAGAGGCCGGTGTTCTCCGTCCAGCCGATCTCCTCGACCACGTCGCGGCGGTACGCGCGCATCCCGGTGGTGGTGTCGTGGACGCGCTCGCCCATCAGGAGGCTCGCGACCGCCGCGAACGCGTGGTTCCCGAGACGGTTGAACGCCGGCATCGCGTCCGCACCGTGGTAGAGCCGGTCGCCGCTCACCACGTCCGCGCCGTCGTTGATCTCGGCGAGGAACTCCGGCAGCGCCTCCATCGGGTAGGTGTCGTCGCAGTCGGTGGTGACGACCACCGGGCGGTCGGGCGTCAGGACCGCCTCGCGCACGGCGACGCCGTACCCCTGCGGCTCCTGCTCGACGACGGTTGCTCCGTGCTCGCGGGCGATCTCCGGCGTTCGGTCCGAGGAGCCGTCGACGCAGACGACCTCCGCCTTCCCGTCGGTGACCTCGTCGATGTCCTCTAGCACCGTCGCGATGGCCTCCTCCTCGTTGTACGTTCCCATCACGACGCTCAGGTCGTCGAAGGTGTACTGCTCGTCCGCGTCGCCGGCGTCGTCGGCGGTCGTGTCGTCGATGGTCTCGTCGGTCGCGTCGTCGTCGACGACGGCCGCGGAGCCGTTCGCCGCGTGTGCTGAGTCGCTCATTACTCACGTCTCCGTTCGCACGCACTTGAGTTTTTAGGTTTACCTAAAATAATATTGAGGACATGTCACGTCTCGTCGCCGAGCCACTCGGCGACGTCGTCCCCGACGCGGAGCGCGAGCGCGGCGATGGTGAGCGTGGGGTTCATCGCCCCGCTCGTGGGGAACACCGAGCTGGAGGCGATCCAGCAGTTGTCGAGGTCGTGGGTCCGACAGCGCGCGTCGACGACGCCCGTCTCGGGGTCATCGCTCATGCGAGTCGTTCCCATGTGGTGGTAGGCGGGACCGGTCGCGTCCGGTCCGGCGACCCACTCGACGTCGGCGCCGAGCTCCTCTAAGATCTCGACTTGGATCTCGTTGGCGCGCTCGATCGTGTCGAGCGCGCGGTCGCCGACGGTCCACTCGATCCGCGGGACCGGGTTGCCGCGGTCGTCGGTGCGGTCGTCGGCGAGCGTCACGCGGCTGTCGGCGTCGGGGAGCTGCTCGACGAGCCCGCCCATCGCGACGTGGTTCCCGTACCCGTCGCGGAGCCGCTCGAGGAGCGTGTCGCCCCAGTCGTCGCCGGTCAGGGCCATCTCGACCGGCGATGGGCCGGCGTAGTTGAAGAACTCCAGCTTGAACGGCGCCTGCGACTCGTCGGCCTCGTCGTAGAACTGGTCACAGGCGCTCGTGTAGAAGCCGACGTGGTTCTGCCGCGTCGGCTCGTCGAGGGTCCCGCCCGCGCCGGCGAACAGGTGGTCCATGAAGAACTCCCCGACGTGGCCGCTCCGGTTCGCGAGCCCGTCCGGGTAGCGGTCCGAGGCGGACAAAAGGAGGAGTCGGGGCGTTTCCACGCCCCCGGCGGCGACGACGAACGCGTCCGCCTCCTGCCGGTGTCGCTCCCCGTCCGGCGTCGCGTACACCGCGGCCGTCACCCGGTCGTCGCCGTCGTGGTCGAGCCGCTCGACCGGTGCGCGGTCGATGACGGTCGCCCCCCGCTCCTCGGCGCGCTCGACGTGGACGGTTGCGTCGTACTTCGCGCCGCTCGGGCAGACGGGCTGGCAGGTGCCGTAGCCGACGCAGGGCGACCGGTCGTCGTACGGCTCCGAGTTGCGCGCGTTCGGCACGGAGTGCATGTCGATCCCGAGCGATTCGCAGGCCTCGGCGAACAGGGAGTCGCTGTAGGAGGGCTCGAACGCCGGCATCGGATGCGGCTCCTCGCGCGGCGGCGCGTACGGGTTGTCCGACGCGCCCGCGACGCCCAGCTCCTTCTCCGCCTCGGCGTAGTACGGCCGGAGGTCCGCGTAGTCGATGGGCCAGTCCGGGCCGACGCCCCGCTCCGTGCCGGAGCTGAAATCGTCCTCGTGGAGCCGCATCACCATCCCCTGCCAGTGGAGCGTCGACCCGCCCACCCCCTTCACGCGGGCGTGGTTCAGCGGGTAGAACCGGTCGCCGGCGTTCTCGTGGGCGTCGCGCGCGCCGCCGACGCCCCACACGTCCGGCCGGCCGTAGTGGGGGCGGATCGCCCGTTCCTGTCTGGCGAGGCGGTCGGCGGGGTCGAACCGCGGCCCCGCGTCGAGCACCACCACCTCGCGGTCGCCAGCGAGCCGGTCGGCGACGAGCGCGCCCGCGGGACCCGCGCCCACGATACAGACGTCCGCGTCGGGGACGGGCGTCCGGTCGACGTCGGTCCCTCCCGCTCGCTCGTCCCCGACGCTCCCCGCGCCGCTCATCGCGGTCCCTCCTGGTAGCTCTTCGCGCCGCCGCCGTACCCCTGCGGGTTCTCGATGCCGACGAGCTCGCCGCCCGTCGGCGACGAGTACAGCGCGAGCAGCAGCTCGTTGACGACGAAGAAGCGGACGCGTTCCGCAGTCGTCCCCGCGGGGTCCTCCTCGGCCGTGTCCGCGCCGAGCTCGCGCAGCAGGTCGTCGCGCTCGGCCGCCGAGAGCTCGGCGACGGGCGCGTCGTACCACGACCGGGCCGCCGACTCCACCTCGGTGACCGCGGCGCGGACCCCCTCCGCGTGCGCCGACCCGTCGAGACGCCCGTCGAGGACGCCGTCGACGAACGCGTCGATCCCGGAGACTTCCTCGGGGTAGAGCACCCGCGCCACCGCGGTCATCGCCTCGCGGACCGCCTCGTCGTCGGGGGAGCCCTCGCCGTCCCACGACGCGTCGGCATCGATCGGTCCGTCGTCGGTCGCCCGACGGACGCCGAGCGCGACCCCGCCGGTCGCGCCGATCGCGGCCAGCGCAGCCGCCGCGTCGCGTCGCGTCAGTTCCATGGAACTTTTTAGGCAGCCCTAAATTCATATATCCGTCGGAGTGCGCTCGCCGAGCGATCGGAACCCATAACGCGGGGCGCCCCCTCAATCGGACAGAGCGACTCCGTCTCCCGCATAATGACCCTGCGAACCCGGATCCGCGACCGGCTGACCGACGGCGACGACAGGCTTCCGCTCGGGCTGACGCTGCTTTGCGCGGCGATCGCCGCCACGCTCGTGTTCCCCCTGACGTGGCTCGTGATCAGAGCGGTCGCCGTCGAGCGGAAGCGGGCGATGGATCTCCTGTTCAGCGCCGGCACCGCCGAAGTGCTCGTCAACAGCCTCCTGTTGATGGCGGGGGTCACCGCCGCTTCGATCCTCATCGGCGTACCGCTCGCGTACCTCACGGCCCGGACCGATCTCCCCTTCCGGCGGTTCTGGTCCGTCGCGGCCGCGCTCCCGCTCGTCGTGCCGAGCTACGTCGGCGCTTTTTCGTTCGTCTCCGCGTTCGGCCCGCAGGGAGCGTTCCACGACATCCTCGCCCCGCTGGGCGTCGAGCGGGTGCCCAACATCTACGGCCTCTCCGGCACGATACTCGTGATCACGCTGTACACCTACCCCTACGTCTACCTGACCACCCGGGCCGCGCTGCTCTCTTTCGACACGACGATGATCGAGGCCGCCCGAACGCTCAACCACGGTCGGATCGCGGCGTTCCGTCGGGTTACGCTCCCGACGATCCGACCCGCGATCGCCGCCGGAGCGTTGCTCTCGGCGCTGTACGCCGTCTCCGACTTCGGGACACCCTCGATCATGCAGCTCCCCGTGTTCACCCGACAGATCTACGTGGAGTACAACTCGTTCGGCAGCGACTACGCCGCGCTGCTCTCCCTCCAGCTGCTCGTCGTGGTCGTCCTCGTGCTCGCCTTGGAGTGGGCCGTCCGCTCGAACCGGAACACGAGCGGCGACGACGCGGGGCAGACGGACGACCGGGTCTCGCTCGGCCGTCTGCGCTGGCCCGCGACGCTGCTGCCGGCCGCGGTGTCAGGGGCTGCGCTGCTCGTCCCCCTGTGGATCCTCGGACTGTGGCTGCTCCGGTCCGAGTCCGGGCGCCGCCCCTCGCTGGCGTTCGAGCCGATCATGGTGGTCAACTCAGTGTCAGTCTCCGCGGCGGCGGCCGTCGTCGCCGCGCTCGCCGCGATCCCGATCGCGTACTTCGCCGCGAACTACGATTCGCCGTTCGCGGTGATATTCGAGCGAGCGACGTACGTCGGCTTCGCGGTGCCAGGCATCGTACTGGCGCTCGCGCTGGTGTACTTCGGCTCCGGCTACGCGCCGTGGCTCTACCAGACGCTCCCGCTCCTGGTGTTCGCGTACGTCGTCCGCTTCCTCCCGCAGGTGGTCGGGTCGACGCGGACCTCCATCCTTCAGATCGACCGACGGCTCGTCGAAGCCGCGCGCACCCTCGGAGAGTCGTCGACCGGCGCGTTCAGGCGCGTGACGTTCCCGCTCACGCGCTCCGGCATCGTCGCCGGCGCCGCGCTCGTCTTCCTCACGACGATGAAGGAGCTCCCCGTCACGCTCGTGCTCCGCCCCACCGGGTTCGAAACGATCGTCACGCAGATCTGGCGCGCACAGAAGAGCGTGTTCTACCAGTACGCGGTCGTCCCCACGCTCATCCTGCTCCTCATCTCCGGACTCTCGATGGTCGTCCTCCTCACGCAGGAGGGCGGCGAAGAGGGGTTGTGAGGTTCACCGAGGGCTGAACCGAGCTGCAGCGGCGCGCGTGAGGTCGTCGGGCTTCGCCCGACCGCCAGGGGCACGTCGCGCCTCGCTGTCGCCGGCGCGACGCTCCGGCTGTCAGAGAATCGAAGACCGTCGCTGGAGTCGCTGGCGGCTGACGCCGCCAGCGACAAGGCCGGGGAGGTGTGAGGTACGGTGCCGTACGGGTGGGGCTTTGGAAGTAGTCGCGGTCGACCGCTCACGAGTGGGGGCGGGGTCACCGATCTCGTTCCAATTCCACACCTACTTACACGACTCCGCCTCACGGAGTCGTATGGACCTCACCGATTCGACCGCGCTGGTCACCGGCGGCGCGGGGCTCGTCGGGAGCCACCTCGCGGCCCGGCTCCTCGACCGCGGCGCGACGGTCCGCGTCGCCGACGACCTCTCGAAGGGCGACCGCGACCGCGTCCCCGACGGCGCCGACTTCATCGAGACCGACCTGACCGACTCCGACGACGTCGCCGAGGCGGTCACGGGCGACCTCGATATCGTCTTCCACTTCGCCGCGTACACCGACACGAACTACGACGACGACCGCGAGCTGTTCGAGGACAACACGGCGATGACGTACAACGTCTTGGAGCGTATGCACGAGGTCGGTGTCGACCGGCTCGCCTTCACCTCCTCCTCGACCGTCTACGGCGAGGCGCCGCGCCCGACGCCGGAGGACCACGGCCCGCTCGAACCCATCTCCATCTACGGCTCCTCGAAGCTCGCCGACGAGGCGCTGATCTCGACGCACGCCCACTCGTACGGGGTCCGGTCGTGGGTGTTCCGCTTCGCGAACATCGTCGGCCCCCACCAGCGCGGCAACGTGATCCCCGACTTCATCCAGAAGCTCGACGAGGACCCGACGAGGCTGGAGATCCTCGGCGACGGCCGGCAGGAGAAGTCGTACATGCACGTCTCGGAGTGCGTCGACGCCATCCAGTACGTCGTCGAGCACGCCGACGACGACCTGAACGTCTACAACCTCGGGACGCGCACGACCACCTCCGTGACGGCCATCGCCGACATCGTCGCCGACGAGCTGGGCGTCGCCCCCGAGTACGCCTACACCGGCGGCGACCGCGGCTGGACCGGCGACGTGCCGAAGATGCGCCTCTCCATCGAGCGGCTCGTCGACCTCGGCTGGGAGCCCGCGATCGAGAGCGACGAGGCCGTCCGGCGGAGCGCGAGCGAGCTGATCGACGAGATCGTGCAATAGAGTGTAGTCGATTCGGCTCTGTCGAACTAGTCGGTCGCAGATGGTCTGTCTGAGGTGACGCTGCATACGGGGCGCGGAACTCGCGTCTGCTTCCGCTTTCGAACCTTCAGCCGTGATCTCAGCGGCAATTCTTCTATTTGATATGGTCTCCCATACACATATCAGTGGCCGAGCCATCGTCCCACAGGAATGGCTGGCACGATTGACACGATCAACGTCCTCCACGTTGATGACGAACCGGAGTTCGCAGATCTCACCGCGACGTTCCTCGAACGTGAAGACGACCGATTCGAGGTCGAAACGGCGACCAGTGCCAGCGAAGCCCTTGCCGACTTTGCAATCTCGACGTTCGATTGTATCGTCTCCGATCACGATATGCCAAGCATGAACGGTATCGAGTTCCTCGAAGCGGTGCGCGAGGAACATCCGGATCTCCCGTTTATTCTATACACCGGCAAGGGGTCTGAGGAAGTCGCTTCGGACGCGATCACCGCGGGGGTCACTGATTACCTTCAAAAAGAGAGCGGAACGGACCACTACACGCTCTTAGCCAATCGCATCGAGAACGTCGTCGAATCACGCCGGTCTCAACAAAAACTGGCCGAACGAGACCGCGACCTCCGACGATACAAACACATGATCAACTCGATGTATGAATCCGCTTGCCTCTACGATGAACACGGCCGCTTCGAAATCGTGAACGAGTATCTGGCCAACTGGTACAACACGACCCGTGAGGCGCTCGAAGGCGAAGAGAGCAACCTTATCCGGATAATCCAAGAGGAGGCCGAAACCGGAGACCCCTATCAGGCCCTTCTCAACGGACGGCGCGACCAACTGTCGGGGGAACTCGAAGCGGAGTTTCCCAACCACGGATACGCGGTGTTAGAGTACCGACTGACCCCGCTCACGATCGACGGGACTGTTGAGGGTGTCGTCGGGGTCACCCGAGATATAACTGCACAGAAACAACACCAACGGGAACTCGAACAGACCAACGCACTGCTTTCGACGCTCTTCGATGCACTCCCGCAGGGAGTGCTGGTTGAAGACGAATCTCGGAACGTCTTGGCGGTCAACCAGCAGCTGTTCAGGCTCTTTGAGCTGCTGGGCTCGCCCGAGGGAGTCGCCGGTGCGGACTGTGAGCGTCTGGCCGAAGATCTCAGCGATATGTTCGCTGACTCTGAGCAGTTCGTCGAGCGAATCAACGAACTGATCACTGAACGCGAACAGGTAGACGAAGAGGAACTGACACTCGCCGACGGACGAACGTTCGAACGGACCCACCGACCGATCGAGCTCCCGGACGGCGGGGGGCATCTATGGGTGTATCGGGACGTGACCGCTCGCAAGGCCCGCGAACGGGAGATCGAAACGATCCAGCGACGGTTCGAAGCCGTCCTTGAGAACACGCCGACACCGATGTTTATGAAGGACGACGAGGGCGAGTACATCTTCGTCAATCAGGCATACCGCGACCTCTTCGACCTACGAGACGAGGAAATCGTCGGGCGGACGGACCACGAGATCCACCTCTCGGAGATGGCCACCGAAGTCCAAAAGAACGACCGGGCCGTCATCGAGCGTGGCGAACCGATCGAGGCCGAGGAACCGATCGTTGTGGACGGTGACGAGCGGATCTTCCTGACCACGAAGGTTCCCATCTACGATACGGGGGAACGGTCCGACCCGGATTCGCCCGTTGCCGTCTTCGGCGTTGCGACAGACATTACCGAGCGCACGGTCCGCGAGCAGCAGCTCGAAGCGTTGAATCAGGTTACTCAAGAGCTGATGCGTGCGGACACGCGGGATGAGGTCCTCGAAATCGGTATCGAGACGACCAGGGACCTGCTGGGAATCGAGCTCAACGCGATCCACCTCTACGACGAGGACGCAGCGGGGCTCGTCCCGGCCGCAGCCACCGACGCCGTATCCGATCTCATCGGCGATCCCCCGGTATTCACCGCCGAGGACAGCATCGCCTGGCGCGTCTACCAGCGAGGAGAGCCGCGCGCGGTCGACGATGTCCACGAAGACCCGGATCGGTACAACCCGGACACGCCGGTTCGGAGCGAACTCTACCTCCCGCTCGCGGACCACGGGATCCTGATCGCCGGGTCACCGTCACCGGAGACGTTCGACGACGAGGACAGACTCCTGAGTGAGATTCTGGCTGGCGGGTTAACGAGAGCACTCGAACAGGTCGAACGGACCGAGCAGCTCCGGGCTCGCGAGCGGGAGCTCACCGAGCAAAACGACCGGCTCGAAGAGTTCGCCAGTATCGTCTCTCACGACCTTCGGAACCCGATCAACGTGGCCGAAGGGCGCTTGGAACTGGCTGCGACGGAGTGCGATAGCGAGCACTTGGAACACGTGGGGCGCGCCCACGAGCGGATGCGGACGCTGATCGAGGACCTCCTGACGTTGGCCCGCGAGGGCGAGACGGTCACGGACTTCGAGGCGGTCGCGTTGACCGCACTTGTCGAGAGGTGCTGGGCGAACGTCGAAACGGACGAGGCCACGCTAGTCACCGACACTGAACGGACCGTACAGGCCGACAAGAGCCGTCTGAAACAGCTGTTCGAGAACCTGATTCGGAACGCTATCGACCACGGTGGCGGGGACGTGACCGTAACGGTCGGAGAGATGGACACGGGGTTCTACGTCGAAGACGACGGGCCCGGAATCCCTGCGGACGAACGCGAAGCCATCTTCGAAGCCGGCTACTCGACGAGAGCGGACGGAACCGGCTTCGGATTGAGTATTGTCAAACGGATCGTCGAGGCCCACGAGTGGGAGATCGACGTGACGGACGGTGGCGAGGGCGGCGCACGCTTCGAGATAACCGGTGTCGAGTTCGGTGCTGAATGACGGTCTCTACCGGTCGCGTGGGCACTGACAGAGCCCGCGTCGTTCCAAACGCCGCGCCGGAGCCCGTGTCGTTCCAAACGCCGCTGCCGAACAGAGGGCGCGTATCCCTCTCGGCACGAGACGGTGGAGCTCGATTGCTCGGATTGCTACGGATTAGCTTAGCTAGGCGAAGAGTTAATTCACATACTGTTGACCGCTCGGTATGGACAACCGACGTAACCTGTATGTAGCCGCGTTTGTCGGGGCGTCGTTATCGTACATTTTCAACGTCCTCGCGTTTACAGGTACGTTCGATGCCTTTCGTTGGTTCGTCTTCGCCGTGATCTTCCTCGGATTCACGTACGGATTCGAGACGTTCATCGGCTGGCAAACTGGCTCAGCTTGATTCCCGCTGTGCCGACGTGTAGGGCCTCGAAAGCCCCGGCCTCACGCCTCTCCAGTCTCGTCGCCGGACTCCCCCCGGCTGTCCGTGACGTGTAGCCCACGCTGTCACCGGCGCGTCGCGCCGGCGACCTCGCACGCGCGTCGCTTCGGAAGGGCCTTTTAGGCCGACCGACGAACGGACGGTATGTTCAGGCAGTTCCGGTCGGAGGTGGCCGACGCGCTCGGTGACGCGCTCGCCTCGCTCGACCTCCCGACCGACGACCTCGGTATCGAACGCCCGCCCGACGACATGGACGCGACGCTCGCCTCCAGCGTCGCCTTCCGGCTCGCGGGCGAGGTCGGCGACGCGCCGCCGAACGTCGCGAGCGAGGTCGCCGACGCGGTCGACGTTTCCGGCCACGACTACCTCGCCGCGGTCGACACCGCCGGCCCGTACGTCAACTTCCACGCCGGCGAGCGCTACCTCGTCGACACGCTCGACGCGGCCGCCGCCGACGCGGGCTACGGCGCGCTCCCCGACCGCGACGCCTCGGTCGTCGTCGAGCACACGAGCGCGAACCCGACCGGCCCGGTCCACGTCGGCCGCGCGCGCAACCCGATCGTCGGCGACGCGGTCGCGAACCTCATGGCGTACGCGGGCTACGACGTCGACCGCCACTACTACGTCAACGACGCGGGCCGCCAGATGGCGGTGTTCACGTGGGCGTACGAGCGGTTCGACGAGTCCGACCTCGACGCGGAGCCCGCCCGCGACCGCGCCGAGTACGACCTCGTTCGCTACTACCGGAAGGGGAACGCCTTCTTAGAGGAGGCCGACCCCGCCGAGGTCGACGCCGCCGAAGCGGAGATCTCCGCGATTCTGCAGGGGCTCGAGGCCGGCGACGAGGAGACGTACGAACGGGTCGGCGAGGTCGTCGACACCGTCCTCGGCGGGATGAAGGAGTGCCTCGCGCGGCTCCCCGCGGAGTTCGACGAGTTCGTCAAGGAGACGCGGTTCATGCGCGACGGCTCCACCGACGATATCGCCGCGCGGCTCAAGGAGACCGAGCACGCGGTGTACGAGGAGGACGCCTGGCAGCTGGAGCTCGACGAGTGGGGGATCGACAAGAACCTCGTCTTCCTGCGCTCGGACGACACGAGTCTCTACACCACCCGCGACCTGGCGCACCACGAGTGGAAGTTCGACAACTACGACCGCGCCGTCACCGTGCTCGGCGAGGACCACAAGCTGCAGGCCGACCAGCTCGACGCGACCTTAGAGCTGCTCGGCAACGACACCGACCGGCTCGGCCACGTCATCTACTCGTACGTCAACCTCCCCGACGGGAAGATGTCCACCCGGCGCGGGACCGGCGTGATGCTCGACGACCTGCTCGACGAGGCGATCGACCGCGCCCGCGAGGCCGTCGAGAGCCGGATGGACGACCGCATCCGCGACGACGACCTCACCGACGAGGACGTCGAGCGCATCGCTCACCAGGTCGGCATCGGCGCGGTCCGGTACGACATCGTCTCGAAGCAGCCCGCGAAGGCGATCACCTTCGAGTGGGAGGACGCGCTCGACTTCGAGGCGCAGTCGGCCCCGTTCGTCCAGTACGTCCACGCGCGCTGCGCCGGCATCCTCGACGAGGCCGCGGCCGCCGGCGTCGACGTGCCGGGCGTGACGGCGGACGCCGGGTCCGACGGCGCCGTCGACGCCGACGCCCTCGACGTCGACGCCGCGGCCCTCGAGACCGACGCGGCCCGCGAGCTCCTCCGCGAGGTCGCCCGCTTCCCAGCCGTCATCGAGGCGGCGGCCGACGACCTCGAGCCGCACACGGTCGCGACGTTCACCCGCGAGTTCGCCGACGCGTACAACGCCTTTTATAGGGAGTGCCCGGTCGTCACCGCCGAGGACGACGAGCTCCGGGCCGCCCGCGTCGCGCTCGTCGCGGCCGCGAAGCACACGATGGCGAACGCGCTGGACGTGCTCGGGGTCGAGGCGCCCGAGTCGATGTAGGATCGGTACTGTCGAAGTCGTCGATCGATTTTGTTCGCCCGTGGTGTCGCCGTCGGCGGTGCGGTGAACTCTGTCAGAGTCCCAGCCGATCGCTTATAAATAGTCGATTCGGGATCGTCGGTGTACACTGCCAAAGCCCCAGTCGCGAGGACTCGCGCGGTTCGTTGCGGTCCTCGCTCGCGTCGCTCGCTGCGGTCCTTACGTCACCGTGCTTCGCCCTCGCGACTGCCCCTTTGAGTCCCTCCCCGCACTGCACCGCGACCGCAACCTCACGCCTCCCCAGCCTCGTCACCGGCGCTACGCGCCGGTTGCAAGCGAGAGCAGAGCTCTCGCCCTGTCGGCCGCCCTCCGCTTCGCTCCGGGCGACCGACTCCCTCGCACGCGCTCCTCACGGCCGCCTTCGGCGGCCGCTCAGAGGCGCGCGCCTCCGCTCATTATTTATAAACGCCCCCGCGATCGAACGCCCGTGTGATCCGGTACCGTCGCGCTGCCGGGAAGGTCAAAGCTTACTTACACGCACGCCGCCGTAGTTCGGGTAATGAGTAGCGACGCCCAAGAGGCGAGCGACGACCGGCGGAAGTACGAGTTCCGCAAGGTCATCGAGGAGCTCCGCGACTTCGAGGGCTCCGGCACGCAGCTCGTCACCATCTACATCCCCGAGGATCGGCAGATCTCCGACGTGGTCGCGCACGTCACCCAGGAGCACAGCGAGGCGTCCAACATCAAGTCCAAGCAGACTCGGACGGCCGTCCAAGACGCGCTCACCTCGATCAAGGACCGCCTCCGCTACTACGACACCTTCCCGCCCGAGAACGGCATGGTGATCTTCTCGGGGGCGATCGACGCCGGCGGCGGCCAGACCGACATGGTCACCCGGACGCTGGAGTCGCCGCCCCAGCCCGTCGAGTCGTTCCGCTACCACTGCGACTCCGAGTTCCTCACCGAGCCGCTCGAACACATGCTGGAGGACTCCGGGCTGTTCGGGCTCATCGTCTTGGACCGCCGCGAGGCCAACGTCGGCTGGCTGAAGGGCAAGCGCGTCGAGCCCGTCAAGTCCGCCTCCTCGCTCGTCCCCGGCAAACAGCGGAAGGGGGGACAGTCAGCCCAGCGATTCGCCCGCCTCCGCCTCGAAGCGATCGACAACTTCTATCAGGAGGTCGCCGGGATGGCCGACGACCTGTTCGTCGACAAGCGCCACGAGCTCGACGGCATCCTCGTCGGCGGCCCCTCCCCGACGAAAGACGAGTTCCTCGACGGCGACTACCTCCACCACGAGCTCCAGGACAAGGTGCTCGGAAAGTTCGACGTGGCCTACACCGACGAGTCCGGCCTGAAGGACCTCGTCGACAACGCCAGCGAGGCGCTCGCCGACCAGGAGATCGTCGAGGACAAACGTCACATGGACGAGTTCTTCGAGAAGCTCAACACCGGCGAGGAGGCCACGTACGGCTTCGAGCAGACCCGCCGGAACCTGATCATGGGGTCGGTCGACCGGCTGCTCATCTCCGAGGACCTCCGCTCCGACGTCGTCGTCTACGAGTGCCCGAACGGCCACGAGGAGTACGAGGTGATCGACTCGCGGCACTCGACCCCGGACCACGAGTGCTCCGAGTGCGGCGAGCCGGCCGAGGTCGACGAGCGCGACGACGTGATCGAACACCTGATGAGCATCGCCGAGCAGCGCGGCACGGACACGAAGTTCATCTCCACGGACTTCGAGAAGGGCGAGCAGCTGCTCGACGCGTTCGGCGGCATCGCGGGCATTCTGCGGTACTCGACGGGCGTCTAAAGCCGCCGGACGGGTACCGACCGCCTCAGTCCGACTCGACGGGCGCCATCGCGACCTCCAGACACGCGCAGGCGTCCGTCTCGGGGTCGAAGCAGTCCGGACACTCCGGCTGGCGGTCGATGATCGTGTCGAGTCGCTCGGCGACGGTGTCGTCGATGACGGCCTCCAGCTCGTGGGCCTCCTCGCGGAACTCCTCGACGCCGAGCACGTTCGCGAGGAACCGCTCGATGATGCAGTACGTCTGGAGGGCGTCCCGCGCCCGGATGATACCGTCGTCGGTGAGCCGGACGCCCTTGTACTTCTCGTGTTCGGCGAGTCCGCGCTCCTCTAACTTGCCGATCATCTCGTTCGCGCTCGCCGGGCTCACGTCGAGGGCGTCGGCTATCGACCCCGTCGAGGCCGGGCCGTCCTCCTGTTCCTGTACGACGTATATCGTCTTGAGGTACTGGTCTGCGGTGTTCACGGCTCTCCTCCGTCGGGGCTCGTCGTCGGTTCGATACGCCGGTTCATCGTCGCTCCATGACCTCCGTGACCTCGCTGACGCCCTCGGCCTCCTCCTCCCGGATCGTTTCCAACGTCTCCAAGAGGCGCTCCCGGTCGACCGAGAACTCGGCGTCGGACGCCTTGATCGCCTCGATGAGGTCGTCGTAGAACTTGTACGCCGTCTCCTCGTTGCAGAGCTGGTCGTATAAGATCCCGTCGAAGTCCTCGGGCTTGGTCCGCCCGTAGCGGGCGTCGACGAGCGACTCGATCTCGTCGAACGGGACGCTGTCGACCCCGAGTCCGGAGATGAGCGACTCCAGCCGCTCGCGGTGGTCCGCGGACTCCTCGGCCGCGTCCGCGAGCAGGGTCTCGATCTCGTCGTCGAGTTCGGCGTCGAGGCGCTGGTAGTGGTGGTGCGCCCGCGCCTCGACCACCTCCTCCAACACGATCCCGATCTGCAGCAGCCGAGCGAGCTGGTCGTCGGAGGCGATCCGCTGGCTCACGCTCACGGCGACCACCCGTCACCGCTCGATACGCCCGTTCGCATACATGCGCCCTCGGGCGTAGTCCGACTTAAGGAGTTCCCCTTCAGCCGGGGCTCGTCGTCGCGAAAAAACGGAAAATCCGTCGTCACCGCCCCCAGTGGAGGACCGAGACCCGCGGGTTACTGGAGGCGCTGGAGGACGAGCTCCTGGACGTCGTCGCGGAACTCGTCGACCGCGATCTCCTCTAACACGGGGACGAAGAAGCCCTCGACGAGCATGTTCCGCGCCGTGCGGGAGTCGATCGTGCGGCTCTCGAGGTAGAACAGGTCCTCGGCGTCGACCTGTCCGACCGTCGCGGAGTGCGACGCCTCGGTGTCGTGGTTGTGGATGATCAGCTTCGGCGACGCGTCGGCCTCGGCGTCGTCCGACAGCATGAGCGTGTTCTCGCGCTGGTAGCTGGAGGTGTTCCACGCGTCCTCGCCGACGTCCTGGACGCCCTCGTAGACGGAGCGGGCCACGTCGTCGAGCACGCCGCGCGTGACGAGGTCGGCCGTCGTGTGCTCGGCCTGGTGCCAGACGCGGGCGTTCAGGTCGAAGTGCTGGTCGTCGGTGCCAAAGAACGTCCCGACGATCTGGCTCTCGGAGCCGTCGCCGCTCAGCTCGGTCTCGACGTCGGAGCGGGTGAGCTTCGAGCCGAAGTTGCTCTCGATCCAGTCGATCGTCGCGTACGCGTCCGTCACGCCGCGCTTCAGCGAGTAGGTGTACGAGTCGTCGTCGAGGTTCTGGAGCGAGCCGAACTGGACGTTCGCGTTCTCGCCCGCCGCGATCTCGACGAGGTTCGAGAAGTACCGGTCGCCGTCGACGCTTCCCTCACCGCTCTCGATCGACTCGAGGATCGTCACCGACGACGACTCCTCGGCGACGACGAGCGTCTGGCTGAACAGCGAGCGGGAGTTCATCTCCGCGCGGACCGTCACGTCCTCGACGTCGACGCCCTCCGGGACGTAGACGAACGTGCCGGTGGTAAAGAGCGCGACCGACAGGGCCGTGAGGTAGTTGTGCTCGGGGTCGAGCACCGAGCCGAAGTTGGCCTCGATGACGTCGCCGTACTCGTCGAACGCCTCGGTGAACGGGAGGACGACGACCTCGTCGTCGCCGGCCGTCCGCTCCGTGGCGTCGGACTGGTCAAGCGGGTCGACGAGCGCCTCGAAATCGAGCGCCTCCAGGTCGGTCCAGCGGCGCCCGGGCGTCTGGATGACGTCGGGCAGCTCGGCCGTCTCCAGCGCGGACAGCGCGTTCAGACGGGTCTCGAGGAGCCACTCGGGCTCGTCGCGTTCGTCGGCGATGCGTCGTATCGTGTCCTCCGAGAGGCTCTCGATTGCTTGCGTGCTCATGTTATCCGAGCGAGCCCTCCATCTCGAGTTCGACGAGCCGGTTCAGCTCGACGGCGTACTCGATGGGCAGCTCCTCCGTGATGGGCTCGATGAAGCCCGAAACGATCATCTGTTTGGCGTCGTCGTCGTCGAGGCCGCGCGACTGCAGGTAGAAGATGTCCTCGTCGCCGATCTTCCCGACGGTCGCCTCGTGGGCGACGTCGACCTTCGACTCGTTGATCTCCATGTACGGCATGGTGTCGGAGGTCGACTCGTTGTCGAACATCAGCGCGTCGCACTCCACGGCCGTCGAGGAGTTCTCGGCGCCGTCTGCGATGTGGACGAGACCGCGGTAGTTCGTGCGGCCGCCGTCCTTCGCGATCGACTTCGACTCGACGGTCGACTTGGTGTCCGGCGCGTTGTGGTACACCTTCGCGCCGGTGTCGATGTCCTGGCCCTCGCCCGCGAAGGCGATGGTGATGTGGTTGTCGGAGGCGCCGCGGCCCTTCAGGATCGTCGAGGGGTACAGCATCGTCGCCTTCGACCCCATCGACCCGGAGATCCACTCCATGCGCCCGCCCTTCTCGGCGATGGCGCGCTTCGTGTTCAGGTTGTACGTGTTCTTCGACCAGTTCTGCACGGTCGAGTACTGGACGTGCGCGTCCTCGCCGACGAACACCTCGACGCCGCCGGAGTGGAGGTTAAAGGCCGAGTACTTCGGCGCCGAACAGCCCTCGATGTAGTGGACCTCGGAGCCCTCCTCGGCGATGATGAGCGTGTGCTCGAACTGGCCCATCCCCTCGGAGTTCATCCGGAAGTACGCCTGCACCGGCATGTCGACGGTGGTGTTCTCCGGCACGTAGACGAACGAGCCGCCCGACCAGATGGCGCCGTGGAGCGCCGCGAACTTGTTGTCGCTCGGGGGGACGCACTTCGTCATGAAGTGCTCGCGGACGATCTCCTCGTGCTCCTGGACGGCCTCGTCCATGTTACAGAAGATGACGCCCTTCTCCTCCCACCGCTCCTGCATGTTCTGGTAGACGACCTCCGACTCGTACTGGGCGCCGACGCCGGAGAGCGCGTTCTTCTCGGCCTCCGGGATGCCCAGCTTGTCGAAGGTGTCTTTGATCTCGTCCGGGAGCTCCGTCCAGTCGTCGACGCCGGCGCGGACGTCCACGTCGGGTCGGATGTACGGGATGATCTCGTCGATGTCGACCTCGCTCAGGTCCGGCTGCCCGGGCCAGTCGGTCGGCATCGGCATCTCCTGGAACTGCTCGAGCGCGCGCAGGCGCCGCTCCAGCATCCACTCCGGTTCGTCCTTGTCCTCCGAGATGACGCGGACCGTCTCCTCGGTGAGGCCCTTCTCGGTCTGGAAGGCGGACTTCTCCTCCTTCTTGAACTCGAAGCGGGCCTCGGTGTCTGTCTCTTTGAGGTCGTCTTGTTGTGAACTCATGGTAATGTGTTACGTGTTCCCCCGTTTATTCCTGTTGCGTGACCATTTGTGGTTACGCCGCCTCGAACGCGTCCTCGCGGACCCAGTCGTACCCCTTGTCCTCGAGCTTCTCGGCGAGCTCCGCGCCGCCGCTCTTGACGACCTTGCCGTCAAGCATCACGTGGACGTGGTCGGGCTCGACGTAGTCGAGGATGCGCTGGTAGTGGGTGATCTGGAGGACGCCCGTGCCCTGTTCGTCACGGAGCGCGTTGATCCCCTTCGAGACGTCCTGGAGCCGGTCGATGTCGAGCCCGGAGTCGATCTCGTCGAGCACGGCGATCGCGGGCTCTAACATCGCGGCCTGCAGGACCTCGTTCTGCTTCTTTTCGCCGCCGGAGAAGCCGGCGTTGAGGTATCGCTGCATGAACTTCTCGTCCATGTCGAGCAGCTCCATCTTCTCCGAGAGGATCTGCTGGAATTCGGCGACGCCGATCTCGCCGTCGTCGGCGGGGCCCTCCATCGGGGAGGTCTCGTACCCCTCATCCTCGTCGTCCGCGTCGGCCTCCTCGGCGTCCTCGTCCTCGAACAGCTCCTCGCGCTCGTCCGCCTTGGCGTTGAGCGCCTGCCGGAGGAAGTTCGTCATGGTGACCCCCTCGATCTCCGCCGGGTACTGGAAGCCGAGGAAGATGCCGAGCGCCGCGCGCTCGTTCGGCTCCAGCTCCAGCAGCTCCCAGTGGTAGTCCTCGTCGTCGAGGTCGGCGTCGACGTCGGCGACGTCCTCCTCGTCGAGGTGGAGCAGGACCTCGCCGCCGGTGACCTCGTACGCCGGGTGGCCGGCGATGACCTTCGCGAGCGTCGATTTCCCGGAGCCGTTCGGCCCCATCAGCGCGTGGATCTCGCCGGTCTCGACGGTCAGATCGACCCCGAGAAGGATGCGTTCGCCGCCCTCTTCCGCCACTCGTGCGTGAAGATCGTTGATTTCGAGAGTAGCCATGTGTATTCTCGTGCCTCGTACCTCGATGGTAGTGGTTGAGGAGGTTAATGGTTACGCATCTACCCGTCAAAAATCCCAAATCCGATAAGAATTTTTCCAACGATCGAAAACTGCTTTCCAAGATGCGACTCTGCTACATGAACGAGCCGAGTCCCGTCTGCTCTTGGCCGGTCTTGACCTCCTCCCACGACATCCCGAGCGCCTCGATCACGCGCTCGATGGGCCCTTTCAGCGTCTTGTCCAGCATCTTCTCCCAGTCGACCTCGAACTCGTCGGGGACCTGGTCGGCGTACTCGAAGCAGATCACGTCCGGGTCGCGCTTGAACTCCCCGTACAGGTGGTCCCGCTGCGGGTCGAGTCCCTCCTCTTCTTCCATCCGCTGCCAGAAGTCGGGGTGGACCTTCTCGATGTAGAGCCGCTTCGGCTTCGACCCGCTGCCGAAGTTGGTCCCGAGCATGAGGTTCGCGTACTTCGCCCCGCGGACCTGCGCGGTCGGGGTGTCGTAGGCGTCCAGCTTCTTGCCGATCCCCCCCGGGATCCCGATCTCGTCGAGGTCCATCTCGCCGTCGAGGACGCGCGCGATGACGTCCACGAGGTACGCCTTCACTTCCTCCATGTCCTCGTCGATGTCGTCGCCCGTGACGATCGTCTCGATGACGTTCTGCTGGACCTCCTTCGTGATCTGTGCGATGTCGGAGCGCTTGTACTCGAAGCCGGTGATGTCGATGTCGTCGACGTCTTTCCCCTCCTTCCAGATGATGTGGCCGGCGTACCGCTTCTTCTTGCCCGCCTGGAAGAACCGCCGGTAGAGCTTCTCGAACTCGATCTGAAAGCGGTGGAACTCGGCGTTCAGCTCGTCGCGCGCGAAGTCGTCGTACCGCTCGTTGATGTGGTCCTCGATCTCGAAGGAGGTCTCGATCGCCTCTTGCTTATCTACTTCTTGGCCCAGGGACAACATGACCGAATCGGTGTTATGTAGGACGATACCGCCGACACCGTCGACGAAGTTCTCGTTCTCGGCGACGCTGAGATCGTACACGTACCCGTCGTGATCCACTTCCTCGACGACCGGGTCTCGTCCGCCGCGATAGTAATCACACGTTCGAATCGTGTAGCTTCCTTTGCTCTCTCTGTACTTCAGCGAATGCTTCTCCCCACGCTGGGTAAGAAGGGTCGAGAGGCCCGCCGCGAGTTCTCGGCTCGTTGTCTCGAAGTCGAAGTTTCGCTCGCAGTATTCGGTCGAGTATCGCGGGAATTCGCGTGAGCCGTCGCCCTCCACGAGCACGTCGACGAAGAGCTGTTGGAGATCCTCGGGGAGATTGAACACGAACCCCGGAATACGCTTTCCACGCGACGTTTGTCCGGCGAATTCACGGAAGAACACCGCCGAGAGTTCGTTCATCATCTGGAGCTTGTAGGTGCAATCGTCGTACGTAACCGACTGATCTCCGTCGTCCGTTTCGTACTCGACCGTTCGCTCGTCAGACGTGTTTGACGCGATGACACTTGCAGTCGCTCCGTCGAATAGACGGAGGTAGTCGTCTCGAAGGCTTTCTAGCCACTCCGTTCTGGATTCGGCGATGCTCGCACCGAACCTGGAATCGGTCGTCTCAATCGTCGACGCGCTCCCTTCGGTGACGTACGCGGCGAGCAGCCGTACGAGCGCCCGTCCCTCTTCGGAGTCTAACTCGACGTGTCGCTGTACCTTGATACTCCGCTCTATCGTGTTGTGGTGCTTGTGGCCAAACCAGACCCAGTCATCGTTTGCGTGGACTTGCTTGACTTTCGTCTCCGCGCTCTCGCTGCCGACGCTTCGGCCGTCCTCGTACTCGCGTGTGTACCCCTCCAACACCTCGTATATGTCGACTGTTTCCACCGTTTCGACTTCGGGGAGACCAGGTACCCGAAGTGGTTCTTTGACGTCTCCCGGCTTCGTTTCGACGAGGTCGCCGTCCTCTTCGACGACGTACGAATGATCTCTGGTCGTCGTGGACTCACCGAACTTATGCTGGAGGTTGACAACCGGTTTGTCGGTCTCGTGTCGGATCACCTGCTCGATCGGCTGCCACTCCGGTTCGCCGTCTTCGGCCACCGAAAGCGCCTCCCACTCGTCCACGTCACCCCGTTCCTTCTCGATCGACACCGAAGCGACAGGCCCGCCGTCGGCAGTCACAATCAGATCCTCGCTCGCAGTCGCGTCCGAGCGCTCGAAGAGATCGGCAATCGGCACGATTCGAACGATACCCTCGGGATCGCGCACGACGACGGGTCTGTCGCCTGTGATACTGTCCCCGTACGCAACGTCGTGGCCGAGCTCGTTCGCGGCCTCCTCGGTGAAGTCGATGACCTCGCGACCGGTCGCCGTGACGGCCGCCGCGCCCTCTTTGTCGTAGAGGCGGAACCGATCCCATCCCGTCACTCCATACAGGGACTGTCCGACGAATTGGAACTTCCCGTTCCGCCCGGCGAGAAGCGTGTGGTTGTCCTTGACGGTCACGCAGTAGACACCGTCCTCGGCCTCGCTTCGAGTGCTACTCCGATGCATCCGAAGCGTGTTCTTCGCCGCTTCCGTGACGTAGATCCGCCAGCTCCCGCTGTCGTGGTTGTAGTTCGCGGTAAGCCCGAGGTGGGCACACAGGCGGAGCACGTCGTCCCGAAGCCGCTCACTCGAGGTCGTGTATCGCCACGATCCCGTCTGGCGGTCTCCGTCGCCGTCGATCAGCGTTTCCAGGAACGCGCGTTTCTGTGCCGTGTTCGCCTCAAAAACGCGATCCGGAATTCGTTTCTCGAAGCTCCCGTCGCCACAGCAGTCCCGGAGGAGATCCCCGAGTAGCTCCGAGGTGAACTGGTAGCTTCGGTCGTCGACGTAGTAATCCAATCCCATTCGATCGAGGAGTTGGCCGATCGTCTCGTGGTCGGAGTCGCCGCCGTCGGCCACGGCATCCTGCGCGATCTGTACCGTGGTTGCGGAGCCGCGGAGGTTGTCGCCGAACTGCTTCTCCTCGGACGTGTACACGTTTCCTTCCGTGACGTACCACGCGAGCAGTTCGAGGAAGTCGTCCCCGTCGTAGGTCCGCGGAATCCACTTCCGTCCGGACTCGCGGTGAACGTAGCTCGTCTCGCACACCGACTCGACGTACTCGCGATGTTCCTCGAACTCGGCCGCCGTGAATACGTAGCCGGTCTCGCCGACATCTGCCTTCGGCACGCGCCGCGGCGTCCAGCCAAGCTCAGCGGTGAACGTGTGGCCGTGGACGCTGGGTCGGATCCACACCTCGTACTTGCCGTCGACGAGTTCGGTCAGATCGACCTCGTCGATCCGTTCGCCGTCCGGTCCGTCCCAGTCGTGGGGCAGTTCGTAGTTTGTCGCCCGGTCGAGGTCGCCTGCCTCCACGAAACTGTACCCGTCCTCGGTGATCCCGTTCGTCTCGTTCTTTCGGACGAGCATCCGGTGGTTCGGCGTCACCCGGAAGTCGATCTTCGACGTTTCAATATCGACGAGTTCGTCCCGGTAGTCCGGGTACGCGTGGGTCTCTTCGACGGTCTTCACCTCCATCTCCTCCGTATCGGGATCGAGAGAGTACACGTCGTCGCCGACCTCCAACTCCGTAATCGACCGAACGCCGCTGGGAGTCACGACCTCGGTGTCCGGCGTGAAGCAGTTCATAATAACCTTGACAGCTCCCTGCTGTCGGTCGTACTGCTCGTACGGCTCGGTGCCGGGGTCGTGGTCGTTCCGGAGCGCCTTCTTCTCCTCGCGCTCGGAGAGGAGCTCGTCGACCATCTCGCGCATGATCCCGTCCGGCTCCTTCTGGAAGTGCGTCCCGTTGGGCGCGACGTACGTCTCGCCGTCGTACTCGGCGGGGTCGACCTTCGTCTCCGGACCGGCGTTGATCGTCACCATGCACATCGGGTAGAGGCTCTTTAAGTCCTGGACCGTCACCATCTCCTTGACGCCCGTGATCGGGTCGAAGACGGCGCCGCCCTCGAACTCCTCCGACTCCTGTTGGCCCTTCGTCGGGAGCGCAAACTTCCCGAACGCCTTGTGGAGGACGTACATGTCGACGGTGTCGCCCGGCGTCGGCGCGTCCTCGATCTTGCAGCCGACGAAGGTGCGCACCTCGTCCCAGAAGGCGATCACGTCCTGTTTCCGGTCGATCTCGACGCACAGCTCCACGTCGCGGATGCTGTACTCCAGCAAGCGCTCCGGGTCCTGCTCCCAGAGGTCGCCGATGTCTCCGGTGTACCGCTCCTTGCCGACGCCGAGCTCGCGCTCGCCGACTGCGTCGAGGCGGTACGACTCGAGCTCCGTGAACATCGTCCGCTTGTACGCGTACAGCAGGTCGAAGACGACCCGGCCCTTGATGTCGGGGCCGCCCCAGCCGGAGCGCCACACCTCGCCGATTCGGGAGAGTCGGTCGACAGAGAGGTCGTACTGACTCCCGTCGTCGAGCACCTCCAGCCGGTCCAAGACGTACGGCGCGTCGAAGTCTTCGAAGTTCCACCCCGTCAGGAGGTCGGGGTCGGTGTCGTCGATGTACTCGACGAACGCGTCGAGCATCGCGGCCTCCTCCTCGAAGGTGCGCACCCTGAAATCGAGCTCCTCGCCGTCGCCCACGATCCCCTCGTAGTCGGGGAGGTCCTCGGGCGGCGGGATCTCGGCCTCGGGGGCGTCGTACAGCCAGACGACGTACTCGTCGTCGTAGGAGTCGTGGCTCGTGAGACAGATGATCGGCTCCTCGCCGTCCTCGGGGAAGCCGCGCCGGTCGTCGACCTCGATGTCGAAGGTGTTCACACGGAGGTCGGCGTCGACCTCGGCGGGCTCCAGCTGCCCCTCGTGGACCTGTATCGTTCCGGAGCCGTCGTCGAGCCGGCGCTCCTCGACCCGCATCCCGCCGTTGAGCCCGTTGTCGATAAGGAAGCGGTTCGGGAAGAGGATGTCCGCCTCGAAGCTCGTCTCGAAGTCGTCCCGAATGGTCCCGACGTCGCGGGGTGTCCGCGTCACGATCCGAGTGAGCGGCTCGCCGCGGATGCTCTCGTACGGCTCTCCCTCGGCGTCCTCCTCGCGCGTGCCGATCACGACGTCGTACGCCTCGACGGGGTCGCGGTCGAGGTCGGCGGTGGGGACGTAGAAGTACGGCTCGACGCCCAGCACGCGGACGTGCTCGCGGACGTCGTGCTCGACGTCCCCGTCAACGTTCTCCGCCGGCCGCCGGCCGAAGACGTGGACGACGGGGTACTCGTCGCTCCCGTACCCCTCCACGGCGTAGTCGATCTGGGTGATCATCAGCTCGACGGTCCCGGCGGAGTCCGGGAACTTCGCCTCGTCGACGTCGACGACGTCGCTGACGCGCCCCCGTCCCCCGCCGGCGACGACGGCCGCCTCCTGCGCGGCGAGGTCCTCCCGTTCGGCGTCCGTGCCGTCGTTCCCCCCGCCGCCCGCGTCTCCGGTCGACGAGAAGTCCGACAGCCCCGACTGAGTCATATCCGTCCTTCGGCGTCACCCGGCTAAAAAACTCGGCTTTCGGGTGCGGCGAGGAGTCCCGGCACGGAAAGGCATTTAATGTGTGATGACTTACCACGGTCTATGTCTTCGGACCCACGTTCGGAATCTAAGGCGGCTCGCCCGGCCGAGCGCGACGCGGACGCCGAGGTGGAGGTGTACGAGGACGACGGGAACGTGGTGTTGTTCGACGCCGCGAACCCCCTCGCGTGGGTTGAGGCGAGCCGAACGGTCCGGCTCGCCGACGCCGTCTGATCCGACGGGTCGTCGCTCTTTCTCTCAGAGACGAGTCTCCGATCCGACCCCTCGAACCGGGGCGGAACCCCTTTCCACCGTCCCCGCGTACGACCGCACGTGTTCAGCCTCGACGAGGACGACGAGGGCGAAGTCTCCTTCGGCGAGAGCTCCGACGCCGAGCGGGAGATGACGCCGGAGATTCCGAAGGCCCCCTCGGTGAAGACGTTCGACGACGGGGGCGACTTCGAGGGCGCGAGCGACGTCGACTCCGGCACGCTCCGCGCGTTCGTCGTCGCGGTGATCTACGCCAACGCCGCGGTGCTCCTCGTCGCGCTCGGCCCGATGGTGTGGTACTTCGAGGGGTGGTCGCGGATCGGGCCGGTCCTCCTCGTCGCCGGGCTCCTCGCCGGCGTCCGGACCTACCAGACGTACCGCGCCTGGGAGCGCTCGCGAGACGGAGCGGCGGAAGGCGAGGCAGTCGAAGCCGATGCGGTCGAAGCCGAGGCCGATGCGGCCGCCGACGACTCCGCTCCCGCCGACGGCCGCGATCCGTAGGCTCCCCGGAAGCGTAATGCCTCGGGGCCCCTCTCCTCTACCCATGCAGACGGTTCGCGACGCCGACGGCGAGACGTACCTCCTCGTGAAGCGCTCCGCGGAGTCGAGTCGGGTCCGCGACCCGGCCACGGGCGCGGAGCGCTACGTCGACAACGAGGAGCTCAGCGTCGTCGACGGGGAGTCGCCGCTCGCGACCGCGGCCTCCGGGATCCCCGAGCCGGTCCGGCGGACCGTGCGGGCGGTCCACGACGACCGGTCGCTCGGCCTGCTCGCCGTGGTCGTCGACGAGGGGCCGCTCTCCGCGATCGAGCTGCTCGACACGGCCGACATGTGCGAGTCCGACCTCCACGGAACGGTCACCGAACTGCGCGCCGCCGGGTTGATCGACGAGGTCGACGTCGGGGGACGACGCGGATACGCGGCGACGGACGCCGCGAGCGAGGCGCTCGAACGGCTGCGGGGCGGATCGAGCGGGGAGAACGACCGCGCCGCGGACGAGTAGACGATCAGTCGTCCGCGAGTTCGGCGACGTCGAGCTCGGCGGCGTCCGCGCGACGCACCGTCGAGCGGTTCGAGCGCGGCTCCTTCTCGACGGTGACCAGCTCGTCGGCGGCGCCGACCAGCTCGTCGTCGTGGCTGACGATGAGGATCTGCTCCACGCCGAAGCCGCGCATCTCCTCGACGAGCCGGACGAGGCGGGAGACGTGCCCGGAGTCGAGGAAGACGGTCGGCTCGTCGAGGATGAGCGGCGGCGTCGGCGCCGCGCCCTCGATCCCCTCGGAGAGCAGCCGGTAGATCGCGCAGCGCAGCGAGAGGTTGAACAGGGCGCGCTCGCCGCCGGAGAGCTGCTCGGGGTCGAGCGCCTCGCCGTCCTTCTGGTAGACGGTGAGCGCGTACTCGCCGTCGAGCTCGATGTGCGAGTAGGCGTCGTTGCCGTACACCAGGTCGAACGTCTCGTTGAGGGTGCGCTCTAACTCGGCGACGTTGCGCTGCCGGAGCTCCGCGCGGAGGTCGCCGTACATCGCCTCCAGATCGCTCGTCTCCTCGTGGAGCCCCTCGAGCGCGTCGACGGTCGCGGCCAGCTCCTCGCGCTCCGCGCGGAGGTTCTCCAGCTCCCGTATCTCGCCGTTGACGCTCCCGATGGCGTTCTCCAGCTCCGTGCGTCGCTCCGCGAGCCGGTCCAACTCCCCGTCGACGCGTTCGAGGTACTCCTCGGCCTCTTCCTTCCGCTGTCTCGCCTCCTCGACCGCCGCCTCGTCGACCGCGGCCGCGAGCTCGTCGCGCCGCTCGCGCTTGTCGGCGAGCCGGTCGCGCCGCTCGTCGTTCAGCTCCGCGAGGGTCTCCCGCTTCTCGCGGCGGCGCTCGATCTCGGCTTCGGCCTCTGCGATCGCCGCCGTCCGCTCCTCGACAGCGTCCACCGCCTCACGGACGTCGTCGACCTCGGCGAGCGCGTCCTCGAGCTCCGCGACCCGCTCCGCGGCCGACTCGGCAGCTTCCCGCTTCTCCGCGGCGACCTCCCGCGTCTCCTCGGCTTCCTCGCGCTTCGTTTCGGCTTCCTCGCGCTTCGTTTCGGCTTCCTCGCGCTTCGTTTCGGCTTCCTCGCGCCGCTCGTCGACGCGCTCTTCGAGCATCTCGACGGTCTCGTCGATCTCGTCGAGCCGGTCCGCGGCGTCGGCGAGGCCGTCCAGCTCCTCGATCCGGTCGTCGAGGTCGTCCTCGCGTTCGCGGGTCGCCTCCAGTTCGGTCTCCAGCTCGGCGACCTGTTCGCGGTCCTCCTCGATCCCCGCCGCGTGCGGCGAGTCCTCGACGGGCTGGCCGCACTCGGGACACCTGCCGGCCGCGAGCAACGCCTCGGCCTCGTCGACGCGCTCGCGGGCGTTCTTCAGCTCCGCGGACAGCTCCGCGATCCGCTCGCGGACCTCGCCGCGTCGCTCGCGGAGCCGGTCGCGCTCGTCGGCGACGCCGTCGCGGTCGACGTCGGCGGTCGCGAACCGCTCGCGGACGGTCTCGGCCTCCTCGCGGAGCCCCTCGATCGACGACTCGCGCTCGTCGGCCTCGTCCGCGGCCGCCTCCGCCTCCTCGGCGAGCTCGTCGGCCTCGGCTTGCAGCTCCGCGGCGCGCTCGACGAGATCGTCCGCCTTCCCGGCGAGGTTCGTCGCCTGATTTCGGAACGCTTCGGCGCTCACCCGCTCGTCGTCGAGCTCCTCGCGGACCGCTTCCTCCCGATCGTCGAGCTCCTCGCGGCGGGCCGCGATCGCCTCCTCGGCGGCCGCGTCGAGGCCGGCGTCATCGAGCCCGTCGTCGATCGCGGCCTCGATCTCATCGATCCGCTCGCGGGCCTCCCGGATCGCGTCCCGGTGCTCGTCGCGCTCCCGCTCCGCCTCGCGGATCGACTCCTCGATCTCGCCGATCTCTCCTTTGACCGACTCCAGCTCCTCACGCTTCTCCGCGTGGGTCGAGAGCGTCTCCGCGGCCTCCTCGCGCGTCTCCGTCGCTCGCTCGCGCTGGTCCTCGTAGCGTTCGATCTCGTCGGCGACCTCGGCGAGGTCGCTCTCGAGCCCGTTGAGCCGCTCGTGGAGGTCGCGCTCCTCCTTCGCCTCGATCTGGTCGTCGAGCTGGTCGAGCCGCCCGCGGCGGTTCTCCAGCACGTCCTCGACGCCGAGGCGCGCGTCGCCGGCGCGCTCGCGGTACTCCTCTAGCTTCCCGAGCTGGAGCAGGTCGTCGATCGTGTCCTGCCGCTCCCGCGGGGTGGCGTCGATCAGCTCGTTCACCTCGCCCTGCCGGACGTACGCGCAGCCGACGAACGCCTCGGCGTCCATCCGGAGCAGCTCGGTGACGAACTCGCGCACCGCCCGCGCGCCGTCGCGGCTCACGTCGCTCCCGTCGGTCGACTCGAGCGTGCACTGGTGGTCGATCCGGTCGTCGTACACCCGGAGCCGCCGCTCGATGCGGTACGATCTCCCGTCGTGGGTGAACCACAGCTCCACTTCCGTCTCCTCCTCGCCCTTGGTGACGACGTCGTCGAGGGTCCCGTCGAGCGCCTTCGACCCGTACAGCGCGAAGAAACAGGCCTCCAGCAGCGACGACTTGCCGCTGCCGTTGAGCCCGTGGATGACCGTGACGCCCTCCGTCAGCCGGAGGTCGGCGTTGCCGTACGGCTTGAAGTTCGAGAGGCGGATGCGGTCGAAGTTCACAGGTAGTCCTCCATGGACACCTGGCCGTCGGTTCCGGGCGTCTCGGAGCTCCGTTCATCGGCGGGGTCGCTCTCATCGGCGGGGTCGCTCTCATCGGCGGGGTCGCCCTCATCGGTGTCGCCCTCGTCGGTGTCGCCCTCGTCGGTGTCAGCGTCGGTGTCGGCGTTGTCCTCGCTCGCGTCGTCGTCCGCCTCGTCGCTCTCGGCGTTCTCGGCGTCTCCCGTGTCGTCACCGCTCGCCTCGCTTCCCGCGAACGCGTCGAGGTCGTCGATCCGCTCCTCGATCCGTCCCTTCACCGTCGCTCTGACGTTGCTGTCGGGGAGCGTGTCTGCACGGACCGCCTCGTCGACGTCCCGGGCGGCCTCGGAGAGGGCCATCTCCTCGACCCGCTCCCGCACGGCGTCCTCGGGGTCGGCGAAGCTCACGTCCACCTCGGCGTCCGTCTCGACCTCGCGGCGGTCGGTGACACGGGCGATGAGCGCGCCCTCGTCGGTCGCGAACTCCTCGATCGCGGCCGGGGTGACGGGGTCGCCGTCGCCGGTCACGTCGACGAGCACGACGGCGTCGTCGAGGTCGTGCTGGCGGACCTTCTCGCGCACCCGGGCCGCGCCCTCGCCCTCGCGGAGGTCGACCTCCACGAAGACGAACGGGCGCGTGTCGAGCGCGCGCCGCCGGATCTCCACGCGGTCGTCGCCGCCCGCGGCGTCGGCGTCGAAGGTGACGAGGTTGTAGCCGCGTCCCTCCTCCTCGCTGGCGCTCGCGCGCTCGGTGGACCCCGGGTAGGTGACCCACGTGTCGGCGACCTCGGCGACGTCTGGCGTGTGGTTGTCGCCGAGGAGCATCGCGTCGAACTCGACGTCGCTCTCTGCGAGCACCTCCTCCGTGTCCCAGTCGGCGTAGCCGAACGGCTCGAAGAGCCCGTGTGCGACGAGGGCGGCGTAGTCGGCGTCGTGGTCGGCGAACGCGTAGTCGAGGTCGTCGCGGCGGGAGACGGGGACGTGGTCGAGGCCGTAGAAGGCCGTGTCGCCGACGACGGTCGGCTCGTCGCCGAGGCGGGTGGCGAGCCCCAGCCGCTCGAACAGATCGAGCCACTGGCCGCCCCGCGTCGACTCGTGGTTCCCGACGACCGCGAGGAAGGGGATCCCGGCGTCGTCGAGCCGCCGGAGAATCGATATCGTCCCCATCAGGTCGGCGAGCTCGGGCCGCCGGTCGTGAAAGAGGTCGCCGGCGTGGACCACCGCGTCGACGTCGCCGTCGATCGCGTCGTCGATCACGGCGTCGAAGGCGTCGAGGAAGTCTTGGCGTCGAACCGGCGAGTGGTACTGCGCGTACCCGATGTGGGTGTCGCCGGTGTGGATCACCCGTGTCATCTGCCCGGTCCTTGGCCGGTATCGGGTTTAGGGGTTCCGGGGGCGGAGTGAAAGTGGTCGAGGGATCGCTCCGCTCAGTCCTCCCCGGCCGCCGCCTCGCGGAACGCCCGATAGGCCGCGAGCGCCGCGCGGCCCCGCTCGGCCGCGGCCTCGTCGCCGTCGCGCTCGGCGGCCGCGACCGCCTCCGAGAGCCGGTCGAGCCCGACCGAATCGGCGAACGCCGCGGCGCGTCGCAGGTCGGTTCGCGCGGCCTCGGCCTCGTCGATCACGGCGAGGTACGGTCGGGTCGCGGTGTCGGTTCGCGTCGCCAGCGCGGTCAGCGCCCGTTTGACGGCGGTAGTCGAGACCACGGCGTCCCTGCGTCGGCATCGGTGATAAGGTGGGCCCCGTCGCCGCTCGCCCACTCCCCGTTCCTCGCTCCTCGCCGCCGACGGCCGACCTACACCGCGAGCGTGTACAGCCGCTTCCGGGCGTCGGTGAAGGAGAACCGCGAGTCGACGACGTCCTCCTCCTCCAGCCGCGAGAGCGCGTACCTGACGGTCCGGGGCGGGAGCAGCGTCTCCTCGGCGAGCTCGCTCTGCGTCAGCGTGTCGTTGTAGTCGAGGACCTTCGCCACGAGCTTCGCGCTCGGGGGCAGATCGCGGACGGCGTTCCAGCGGTCCGCGACGTCCTCGTCGGCGGTGACGGCGTCGGTAGTGCTCATGCGTGTCTCCACATATCTCATACCGACAAATAATATTTACTATCCTGTTTAATTACCACTAAGCATTTAAATCGCACTCGGTCTCGTCTGCCTCTCCCCCACCCGAAACCTCTTACGCGCGAGACGCTTTATTACGCGTAATGACCGACACCGTCGACGACGTCGAGCTCCCCTACGACGAGGGGGCGGCGTCGAGACAGGAGAAGATCGAGTCCCTCCAGGAGGAGCTCGACGTGCTGGAGTCGCAGAACGAGGAGATGCGGGACAAGCTCCTCGACGCGAACGCGGAGAACAACAAGTACCAGCAGAAGCTCGAACGGCTCACCCACGAGAACAAGAAGCTGAAGCAGTCCCCGCTGTTCGTGGCGACCGTTCAGGAGATCACGCCCGACGGCGCCGTGATCAAACAGCACGGAAACAACCAGGAGGCGCTCACGGAGATCACCGCGGAGATGCGCGAGAAGCTCGACCCCGACGACCGGGTCGCGGTCAACAACTCCCTGTCCGTCGTGAAGAAGCTGGAGAAGGAGACCGACGTGCGGGCTCGCGTGATGCAGGTCGAGCACTCGCCGGACGTCACCTACGCCGACATCGGCGGGCTCGAAGACCAGATGCAGGAGGTCCGCGAGACCGTCGAGATGCCGCTGGAACACCCGGACATGTTCGAGGACGTCGGCATCACGCCGCCGAGCGGCGTCCTGCTGTACGGCCCGCCGGGGACGGGGAAGACGATGCTCGCGAAGGCCGTCGCCAACGAGACGGACGCGACGTTCATCAAGATGGCCGGCTCCGAGCTCGTCCACAAGTTCATCGGTGAGGGCGCGAAGCTCGTCCGCGACCTGTTCGAGGTCGCCCGCGAGAACCAGCCCGCCGTCCTCTTCATCGACGAGATCGACGCGATCGCCTCGAAGCGGACGGACTCGAAGACCTCGGGCGACGCCGAGGTCCAGCGGACGATGATGCAGCTGCTCTCCGAGATGGACGGCTTCGACGAGCGCGGCGAGGTCCGGATCATCGCCGCGACCAACCGCTTCGACATGCTCGACCCCGCAATCCTCCGTCCCGGCCGGTTCGACCGCCTCATCGAGGTGCCCAAGCCGAACACGGAGGGCCGCGAGATCATCTTCCAGATCCACACCCGGAAGATGAACCTCGCGAGCGACATCGACTTCGACGAGCTCGCCGAGATGACGCCGGACGCGTCCGGCGCCGACATCAAGGCCATCTGCACTGAGGCCGGGATGTTCGCCATCCGCGACGACCGCACCGAGGTGACGCTCGGCGACTTCCTCGAGGCCCACGAGAAGCTCCAGCAGGACGACGACGGCGGCGCCGACGACTCGCTCGCGTTCGCCTGAGGCCTCGCGCTCGGCCGCCGTTTTTCGCAGTTACAGTCCTCGAACGATCAGGTACGGCACCACGAACAGCAGGAGGAAAATCAGTCCGGTCGCGAGCGCGTAGCCGACGCCGACGCCCGCGAGCGCGCGCCAGCCGTCGTCGATCGGGAGATCGAGGGGCATACCGTCAGCTTCGCGGCCTGGTAATTAAATACTGGCACCGGCCGCGGCCTCCCTCCCCGCGATTCGGCGCCGGTCACACGTCGCCGGCCATCGCCCGGAACAGCGCGTCGGCGAGCTCGTCCCGGTCGACCGTCTCCGGCTCCCCCTCGCCCGTCGGGTCGATCCGCGGCGCGACCGTCCCGCCGCCCATCCGCGAGTGGCCGCCCCCGTCGCCGTTCTCGACGTCCGCGAGCACCGAGTCGATCGCGTTGCCCATGTGGACCCGATCGTCCCGGGAGCGCCCGGAGAGGTGAACCGTCCCGTCCCGCTCGCCGATCACCACGACAGCGCTGACGCCTTCGAGCTGGATCAGCTCGTCGGCCGCCTGCGGGATCGCGTCCACGTTGTTCACGCCGCCGACGTCGGCGACCGCGAACGACCCCTCGATGCGGCGCCCGGCGATGGCGCGCGCCTTCACTTCCAGCACCTCGGCGTCGACCGCGGGGTTGGCGATGCGGTCGAGGCGGTCCTGGTCGACGCCGGGGTACAGGTACGCGGCGGCCGCGAAGTCCGACTCGCTCGCGCCGACCGTGAGGTGTTTCGTGTCGGAGAGGATCCCGTACAAGAGCCCGGTTGCGGTGTCCGTCGGGAGGGTGAGGTCGCTGTCGGTCTCGCTTGCGTGCTTGTCCGGCGGAACCGGAGTCGCGTCGTTCTCCTCGAAGTACTCGGCGACGACGGACGCGGTCGCTCCGTAGTCGGTGCGGACGTCCGTGAACTGCTCTCCGGCGCCGTCCCCGGGGTGGTGGTCGACGACCGCGACGGGGAGCACGCCGTCCGCCCCGGCGAACCCCCGCGGCTCGTTGTGATCGACCAACACCACGGACTCCGCGGCGAGGTCGCTCACGTGTTCGATCGGCTCCAGATCCAGATCGAGCACCGTTCGGAACGCGCGGTTCTCCTGATGGCGGATCTGTCCGGGGTACTGCACCGTCGCGTCGACGCCGACCTGCGACGCGAGCGACGCGACGCCGAGCGCCGCCGACATCGCGTCCGGGTCGGGGTTCGGGTGCATCAGCACCGCGATCTCCTCTTGATCGGCGAGGAGCCGTCGGAACCGGATCCCTGTCGTCCAGCGAACCCGGAACAGGAGGTACCCCCCTGCGAGCGCGACGAGCGCGACGACGACGGCAATCGCCGTCAGCTCCGGGTTTTCCCGAAGGAGCGTCTCCGCCTGCGAGAGCCGCTCGTCGGCCACGCTCAGGCTCCACATATGTCTTCGGGACTCCCTCCCCCCACATGAAGGTTCGTTACTGTTCCGACCGGTCGACAACGACGGGACCGGGCGCCGCGCTCACTCCTCGGGTCCGCCGAACGACCGCACCGCGTCGCGGTATCCCTCGCGGAAGGTCGGGTACGCGAACTCGTAGCCGAGCGCACGCAACCGGTCGTTCGAGCAGCGCTTGCTCGTGCGGATCCGCCGTTCGGCGGCCGCGGAGAGCTCTCCGGCCGCGATCCGTTCGGCCTTCGACCGCTTCTCCGGCCGCGGGACGCCGCACTCGTCGGCGAGCCAGTCGGCGAACGCGTGCTTGTCGACCGGCTCGTCGTCGACCACCACGACGGGTTCGTCCCGAGCGCGATCGGTCTCGAGGAGGTACCGAATCGCCCCCGCGGCGTCGTCCCGATGGACCATGTTGAGGTAGCCGGCGGTGACGGGACCCTCGACGTACCGCTCCAGCCGGTACCGGTCCGGTCCGTACAGCCCCGCGAACCGGGCGACGGTCCCGTCGATCCCGGCGTCTCCGGCCGTCTCCAGCGCGATCCGCTCCGCCTCGGCGAGCACCCGCGTCTTCTCGGTGGTGGGGTCGATCGGCGTCTCCTCGTCGACCCACGCGCCGTCGTGGTCGCCGTACACGCCCGTCGACGACGTGTATACGAGCCTGTCCGGCGGCGACGACCGCGCGGCGTACGCCTCGATCACGTTCCGGAGCCCGTCCACGTACACCTCGCGGGCCGCCTCTGCGCCGCGTCCCCCGGAGCTGGCCGCGAAGACGACGGCGTCCGCGTCGGGCAGCGCGTCGAGCGACGCCGGGTCGGTCGCGTCCGCTCGCACCGCATCGACCTCGCCGTCTTCGACCCGCTTCCCGACCGCTTCGACGGCGTCGAGGCCGGCGTCCGATCGCCGCACGCCCGTCACCGCGTGGCCGAGCTCGGCGAGCTGCTCGGCGAGTTCGAGTCCGACGTAGCCGCAGCCGACGACGACGACCCTCATCGCTTGCGGCGCTCGATGACCGCCATGACCTCCGCGAGCTGTCCCACCGTCATCCCGGCGCGGCCCTCCAGCGCCTGTTGAACCTCCTGTCCGGTGAGATCCGCGTCGATCGCCGCCGCGAGGGTGTCGACGTCGAGCACCGCCGTCGCCATCCCCATCAGCAGGTGGTCGCGCAGCTCCGCGACGACCGCGTCGGCGTCGCGGTCGGCCGTCACGGCGACGATCGCCGCCGCGTCGGTGACGCTGATTCCCGACACGTCGCCCGCGGCGGCCGCCTCGATCGACGCCTCATCGACGTCGGTTTCGTCTCTCATGCGCTCCCGGCCGGCCTCGGCCACCGACTCGCTCAGTAGCGCCTCGAACGCCGAGCGCAGCGCCGCCGGGGTCACCTCGTCCGCGTCGGCATCGGCGACGCCGGCCCCGGAGACCCTCCCGTCTTCGACGACCTCGTGAAACATGGTCGCCCTCGGTCGGCGTCTCTCAAAACGGCTGCGGTCGACTCACGGGAGCGACGGCCGCGGCCGGTTCACGAGGCTGTACACGCGCCGTCGCCTCCGCGTGACGCCTCTGCCACGCCCGGACACGGCCACCCGTCCGAGGTCTCGTCCCGAGTGCCGTCGACGTCGCCGACGCCCGGCGGGCCGGCGGGCACCGCCACCGCGACGACGGTCTCCGTCTCGAACCGGACCGGCTCCGTCGCCCCGAGGCGAACCGCCTCCCCGTCGAGTTCGAGCCGCACGTCGCCCTCCTGTCGAACGTACTCGAACGATTCCGTCGGCGTGCCGACGTCGGCGCGGAGCGCGAATCGCGGGTACTCCCCGCGGACCTGCACCCGCCAGGCGTTCAGCGTCGCTACCCAGTAGCCGGGGACCGGCGCGACCGGCACCCCCGCGCCGACGCTCCGAGCGGGCTCCAACGACCACTCCTCGCCGAGCTCTTCGGCCGCTCTCTCGCTCAGCGCCCCGGTCGCGGCCTCTCCGGCGCGCTTGGCCTCGTTCTCGATCGCGCTTTCCATACGGTCTCTGAGCAGGGCCCGCGCCCCGTCCGTCGACCGCTTCACGAAGCGCGTCCGGACGCGCGCCTCGTCACGACCGGCCGCTCGCCGGGTTACGACGCGGAGGTGCGCGGCCAGCGACGCCTCCGACGCGGTCGAGAGCGACCCGGCAGAAGCGACCTCGCTCGCGACCCGCTCGGCGTACTCCCCGTCCGCGACCGCGGCCGCTCGGTCGCCCGCGGAATCGTAGGACGCGGCGGCCGCGCCGATCGCGTCGCGTCGCTGCTCGCGCGACAGCGACGTTCGGTCCCCGACCACGCCTACGAGCTCGCTATCGACGGCGCGCAGCGATCCGTCCACCCGTTCCGCGAGCGCCTCGCGGTCGGCGCGGAGGTCCGGGTCGTCGCCCGCCGCCAGCGCCTCGTCAGCGAGCAGGAGCGCGCGTCCGGCGGTGCCGATCCGGACCGTCTCACCGGCTCCGAGGAGGCGGTCCACGATCCCGCTCGACAGCTCGCCGTACGGCACGGTGGCGTAGTTCACGTTGCGGACGGCGAGCGGTCGCGTCGATCCGCCGCCCCCGCCCTCCACCCGTTCGCCCTCGACCGTCGTCCGCGGGAGGTACCCCGGAGACCCGCGCGGCGAGAACGTCACCGCGCCGCCGGGCCCGTCGCCGGCGACCGTGTACGTGCCCGGATCCTTGGCGGCCTCGCGTGCGGCGATCGCCTCGCCGACTGACGGGCCGCCGAACGCGCCGTCCACCCGATCGAGAAACCCGTCCGTCGCAGTCTCGCGATCGTCTGCGGCCGTCTCCAGTTCCTCGATAACGGCGTCGACGTACGCCGCGCGGGCGGCGACCCGCGCCCGGTCGGTCGCGCCGTCGTACGTCGCCGGCGCGTCGACGAGCGCCGCGCGGCGGTCGCGGACCACGTCCGCGAGCTCGGCGTACGGCTCCGCCTCGCCGACCGTCGCCGCCTCCATCGACGCGTCGGTCTCGAACTCCCTGACCTCGGCGGCGAGCGCGGCGACGTCCGCGGCGATCCGGTCTCGTTCGTCGTCAGACGGCGACCCGTGGACGACCGTCGACTCGTCGATGTCGCCGCTCTGGACGGCGTCGCGCGCCAGCCGGTCGACGCCGACCGCCGTTCCGACGCCGAGCGCCGAGCGCGCGGCCGCCGGCGTTCCGCGCAGGTCTGCGACGTCGTCCGGGCTCCCGGCTCCGAACGTCGCGGCGGGCCGGTCCGGCGCGCCGTCGGTCGGCGCGTGCCGGCCCGTCACCGAGACCCGGACCCGGTAGCGGTCCGTCGCCTCGTCGCTCGTGGTCGCCCGGTGGACGGTCCGATCGACGACGCTCCCGTTCGGGCCCCGCTCTATGACCTCCCGTTCCCACGTCGCGGTCGCCTCGCGCTCGACCGTCACGTCGCGGCTCGCGTCACCGAAGGAGACCGTCTCCCCGGGATCGACGACTCCCGAGGGAACTCCCCGCGGCACGTCGCTCCCCGAGACGCCCGTCAGGCGTTCCGACCGCGACACGTCGACGCGCTCCCACTCCCCGGCCGCCGTGTCCGGAACCGGCGGTGAGGCCCGTCCGCCGTCCGCGACCTGCGCCGTCGCGGTCTCCACGTCGGCCTCGACGCGGTACGCGCCCTCGATCACCGCGTCGAGATCGTCGTGGACGCGGGTCGCTCCGACGTCCGCCGCATGTCCGACCGGGACTGACGTCTCCTCGTCGGTCCGGTCTCGCTTCGGCTCGAACGCGGCGTCCTCGCTCGCGTCCCCGTTCGAGACCGTGTCGAGATCCCCTCGCGACGCGGGGGTACCGGACCCCGTCGGCGTCGGTGCCCCGAGCACGGCGTCGGTCCACGAGGCCTCCTTGAGCCCGGTCGGCGCGAGGAGGTCGGTCGCGCCGGTGCGCGCCGTCGCCCGCGCCACCCCGCCGCGGGCGTCCGGGTCGCTCGTCCCGAAGACGGCCCGCTGGGTCCGGACGATCCCCGCGTTCGTCGACAGCTCCACGTGTCGATTCGCGAGGACGTTCTCGACCGGCGCGCCGGCGTACTGCGCGTATCCTCGCGCCCACGTCATCGGATAGAGGCTCGCGGTGAGCTGTCGCCCGAGCCCGGGCCCTTCGACCGGACCCCTGTCGAGACGCTCCTCGAACCGCTCCGTCCGCTCGTGGGCGGCGAGCGTCGGCACGGCCACCACGACGGTCCTGTTCTCGGTGCGGTCCACGACCGTTCGTCCGTCTCGGGTCGCGGTCGTTTCGACCCCCTCGAAGGTCACGCGCGTGGCCGTCCCGTTCGCCGCCGGCTCGACGCGCACGCGGTCGCGGGCCGCGGCGAGGTCCCCCCGGTCCTCGACCGCCGGGAGTGACGCCGTCGCCGTCACCGTTCCGACCTCGGCGTCGACCGCGGAGAGCGCGTCTGCGCCGGCGACCGCGAGCCGGATCCGGAACGCGTCCTCGAAAGCGGACCCGTCGCGCACCGCCGCGGTTCCGGTGCCGGCCTTCGGCGCCCGCGTCACCGGCTCGGCCGCCGCGTCGTGCGCCGCCTCGCGCGCCGCGGCCCGCAGCGCGGCGGTGGCGTCCGCGTCGACGCGCTCGACCGCCCGCTCGACGCTCCGGTCCTCGCCGACGAGCCCCTGGTCCGCGACTCCCGCGGCGTACGTCGTGCTCGACACGAGGAGCAGCACACCGATCAGCGCGAAGGGGACGCGCGCCCGCTCGTCGACTGTGAAGCGCCGTCCGTTCCGCTCGCCGTCGAACGTCTCGGTGCGTGCTGGCACGCTCACCACCTCCGCACGACGATCCGGACCGGTTCGTCCGTCTCGGCCCCGCTCGGCGCCGGGTGCGACACGACCGCCGTCGCGACGTCGGCGTTCCGCGGCGGCTCGGGACCGACGGCGACCGTCCCCACGCTCTCCGTCGTCGACCGGCGTTCATCGTTCTGCCGCGGTCCGATAGCGGTACCCATCCGATGAGGGGCTCGCGGCGCGTTCGGCGTCCCGGCCGCGGCTATCGGGCCGGTCGACCGCCGAACGACGCGGTGGTCCGCGGCGCGTCGGTCGGTGGCCGCCCGCTCCGCGTCGCCCTCGGCGCTCGCGTCCGTCGGTACCGTCGCGTCGATCCGCGTCCTTCCGTCGATTCCCGCGGCGACGACCTCCCTCGATCGCGACTCGAACGCGTTCCCAGTCGCACCGTCGTGACGCTCGACGCTATCCGATCCCCCGGCGCCCGCGACGAGCAGCGCGAGCAGCTCGGCCCGCGTCGCGTGTACCGTCCGGGTCCCGTTCGCCGCCTCAGGCGTCCGATATCGCACGGTCAGCGTTTCGGTCACCAGTCGGTCGGCCGTCTCGTCGGCGGTCGGTGCCGGCCCCCCGACATCGCCGCCGACGCCACCGAGCGCGACGACGCTCGCCGACACACACAAGAGCAGGACCGTCACGTCGAGCACGGTGCTCGTCACCGGCGGATCACCACGCGAAGCGTCCCGCGGACGTTCCGGCCCGGAGCGACCCGTACGGTGACCGCGCGCTCGGCGACTGCCGCGGCACTGCCGTCTCCGACTGCGGCGGGCTCGGGCGCCGAGGTGCCCGACTCGATCCGCCACGTTGCCCCGTCGGCGATCACGGTCACCGTCGTCGCAGAGCGAAATCCCTCGACGTCGCGAAGCCGGTCCGGCTCAACGACACCGCCGACCGTGATCTCTCTCTCGATTCGGTCGAGAGTCGGCTCGGCGGCCGGCCGCTCCCGATCGACCGTCGCGCCGTCGAGCGCGACGGTGTACAGCCCCAACGCCGCGCCGACGGCCAGCACCGCAACGAGCGCGGCGAGCGGCTCGACCGCGGCGCGGTCCGCGGCCGCGTCCCGATCGTCGGACGATTCACCCGACGAGCGTGACATGCACTCCTCCGTAGTGAACCCGTCTCACGGTGAGCCGCTCCGGCGCCGGTCGCCACTCGTGATCGGCCCTCCGCGCGCGCTCCGCCGCCGCCGCCAAGATGTTCGGATCGTCGAACGCGGCGTCCGGCGGAACGCCGTCGAGCACTCGGCGGAGCCGGTCGTCGCCGGTCCCGCCTCGTCCGCTCGGCGGAACCGGTGTTATCCGCGGGGCGTGAAGCGGAGCCCGAGCGCTCCCGCCGTCCCCGTCGAGGGAGACCGACCGCGGCGTGAGCCGGATCCGATCCGCCGCGACCCCGTGTTCCGCCGTCGCGGGATACTCTCCGTTCGCGACCGTTTCGACCGTGTGTGCGACGCCCGCCGCGTCCGGCGGCGGTGACGCCGGAAGCGTCGCGGCGACGCCGGCCGTCGCGACGCTCACCACGGCGAGACCGAGCCACGCGTACGTCGCGTCGAGGTTCGTCTCGAACACGGAGCGGCTGGCCGCGGCTTGGTATTTAAAACGTCGCCCGTGGACGCGAGTCGGCCGCTACAGCAGCGCCCCCGCCCCGGCGAACGCGACGAGGTACGTCGCCGTCGCGGTCGGCAGCGCGATCCCGACGCGGTAGGCCACCAGCGTCCGGTCGAAGCCCCGCTCGAGCCCGGTCGCCAGCGCGGTGAGCAGCGCCGCGAGGATCAGCACGTAGGTCCCGACGACCCGACCGAGCATCGGGACCGAGAGCGTTCCGGCCCCGCCCGATCCGCCGGCGGAACTCCCCGCCGTTTCGACCGCACCGGTCCCCTCGACGCCGGCGGTGCCGCCGCCGAGTCCGAGGGCGTCCGCACCGGCGGTCGCTCCGGCGTCCAGCCCGCCGACGTCGACGGTATCGATCCCCGTTGCGAGCGCGACCGTCGCGCCGCCGACGAGCGGCGCGAACACCGCGGCGGTGTTCGTCAGCGTGCTCGTCACAGTCGCCAGCTGGCGTCGTGCGTCGGTCTCCAGCGCCCGGAGCTCCTCCAGCTGATCGGCGAGTTCGAGGAGCACGTCGCCCGCCGGGCGGCCCTCCCGCGCGGCGACGGCGAGCAGGGCGACCGCCCCGCGGACCCGCGGCGACGGGACCGGGACGGCCGGGCCGCCTCGGCCGAGGAACGCCTCCCGCACGCTCACGCGGAGGGTTTCGCTTCGACGGCCCGAGCGCTCGAACAGCTCTCCGGTCGCGCCGTCGAGTCGCTCGCCGGCGTTCGCGATCGCCGTCTCGACGGCGACCCCCTCGGCCACGTCGCCGCCGATGACCGTCATGGCGTCGGGGAGCCCGCGTTCGACGTCGCGGATCTCCGAGAGCGCAGCACGCCGGTGTCGCACGCCGACGAGGAGCGCGGCCCCCGCTCCGACGCCGACGCCGGCCACGGGCGCGGCCCACCCGGCGACCAGCCGCGCGGCGAGCACGGCCGCGACGACTCCGGTGAGCACGCCGACCACGGCGGCGTGTCGCGCCCGCTCCGGCACGTCGGGGTGGTCGCCGTCGATCGACGGCGGCGCGAACGCGACCGGTCTGCGCGAGAGCAGCCACGCCGACGCGGCGAGCAGCCCGGCGGGGAGCACGCCGAGATACAGTCCGACGACGACGGCCGACCCAACCGGAACGCCGGACGCGGCCGCCGCGGGCAGCAGAGCGATCAGGGCCAGTGGGAGGAGCACTCCGAAGGCGTACAGCGCCGAGACCGGGCCGCGGACCTCGCCGACGAACGACGCGAGCCGGTCGGTCGTCCCGGCGATGGTCGCGTCGAGCGCGCGGTCCAGACAGCGTCCTCGCCGCTCCGCCGGCGCCGACGCGGCCGTTCGGACCAGCGCTGCGGCGCGGTCGATCGCCGGGAACCACGGCCGCCACTCGCGGGCGAACGAGCGGAGCCCGCTCGTCGGTCCGTCCGCGCTCCCCCGCTCGTGGCGCGCCAGCCCGTCGGCGAGCGGTCCGTCTCCGGTGCGGGCGGCGAACCGGACGGCGCGCTCCGCAGAGGGGTCCAGCCGCATCCGCAACACGAGGCGGCCGACGAGCCCGGGCGCGGCACCGAGCGCCCGCGTCCGTCGGAGTTCGGCGAGCCACACCGGCGCCCGATGGACAGCGTGCGTCGCCGCCAATCCCCCGGTGAGCCCGCCGAGCGCTCCCGGAACGGGACCGACGCCGACGGAGAGCGCGACGACACAGAGGAGACCGACACCGACCCCGACCCGGTGTCCGCGTTCGACGACCCGTTCGGCCGAGATCTCCCAGTCGAGGAACGCGATCGACCGTCGCAGCTCGGCCGACCCGGTCGCGCTGTCGCCGTCCGCCTCCCGACGCGCCGAGCCGTCGCCCGCGTCGTCGAGCGCCCTCGTCATTCGCCTTCACCGTCCGCGCTGACGGACTCGCTGTACCGCTCCGGACCCGTTCGCCCGGCGGCGACCGCTTCGCGGATCCGCTCGCCGCGTACCTCCGCGGCCGCCCTTGCCGCGGCGTACGATTCGTCGGTCTCCGCGAGACGCTCCACGAGCCGACTCTCGCCGCGGTCGATCCGTCCGGTCGGGGTCAACCCCTCGGCCGTGCGCTCGAACAGCGGGTCGAACGAGGCGCCGTCGCCGCGGGCGGTGACCTCGGCGATCGCGTCGACGCGGTGGTCGTCGAGCAGGACGATCAGGTCGGTCGCGGCGAACGACGACGGCGACACGCCGAGGTCGGAGACGACCCGTTCCCGGACGGCGGCCGGATCCTCTCCGTGGATCGTCCCCAGCACCGTCTCGCCGGTCGCGCCGACGCGCATCGCCTCGTAGAGCGCCTGCGCCTCCTCGCCGCGGACCTCGCCGACGACGATCGCACCGCCGCCGAGCCGGAGCGCGGTCCGGACCGCGTCGCTCGGCGACGGCTCCGCTCCGTCGCCGACGCGGAGCCGCTGCGCGTCTCGCCCGGCGGTCGCCAGGGCGCTCGCCGGGAGTTCGGGGGTGTCCTCTATCAGTATTGACCGGGTCTCCGCGGGGAGCTCCCACAGGAGCGCGCCGAGCGCGGTCGTCTTCCCCGCGCCCCGCCCGCCGGCCACGAGGCCGGTCACGCCCCGCTCGACGGCGACGGAGAGGAAACCGGCGGCCGCCGGCGTGAGCGTTCCCGCGTCGACGAGCCGCGCGAGGGTCCACGCGTCCGGGTCGCCGCGGCGGAAGGCGAACGAGAGCCCGTCGCTGGCGGGGTCCGTCGTCGCGGCGACGCGGACGCGCCCGGCGTCCGTCTCCAGCGTCGCGTCGAGCGTGGGGCTCGCCCGGGAGAAGCCGCGCCCGCTCGTCCGTCGGAGCCGGGAGGCGAGCGTGGCGGCCCCCTCGGGCGGGAGCCTGACGTTCGTCCGACACCGCTCGCCGTCGACGACGACGCGCAGCGGGTTCTCGGTCACCGGCGCCGACAGCGTCGCGTCGCTCACTCGGTCGTCCGCGAACACGTGCTCGAACGCGCCGTAGCCGCGCGTGTGTCGCCGGAGCACCTCGGCGAGCGTCGACACCGGATCGCCGTCCTCGGCCGCCGCTCGGGCCGCGCGACCGGGCGCCCTGTCGCCGCCGGTCGCCCCGTCGAGCAGCCGGCGCTTGGCGTCGTCGAGCCGCTCGACCGCCCCGTCGTCGAGCTCCCGGACCGGCGGCGTGAGGTGGTACGTCCGGAGCGGTCCAGCCCCCTCGTACAGCCGGACGATCGCGCCGGTGTCGAGCTCCCAGCGGTCGACGAGGGCGGCCTCCGGCGGCGGCGCGGTCGCGACCCGCGCGGCCGCGATCCGCGGCCCGGCGTGCGCCCGCAGCACGTCTCCGACCTCCTCGGCTCCCTCGACGACCGTCGATAACCCCGTCTCCGCGGCGATCCGGGCGGGCGGTCCCTCGCGTCCGGTCGCTTCCCGGGCGGCGCCGACCGGGTCGCGCAGCACGCGATCGGCGAGCCGCGTCTCGTGGAAGCCGACGCGCTCGCGGAACCGCCCCGCCGCGACCAGACACGCGGCGGCCCGCCCGGCGTAGGCCCGCTCCCGACCCCGATGGCGGGTCCTTATCACGTCGGCGTCGCGCTCGGACAGCGCCTCGACCGCGGTCGCCAGGCAGTCCGGGCTCTCGGCGAGGTCGCCGCGTCCGGGACACTCCTCGGCGTCGACGTCGAGCACGACCCGGTCGCCGACGCCGGTCCCGACGGGCTCCCGGAACGACGGCTCGCACCGACAGTCGCGCTCGTCGTCCGTCCACGGCAGCGCTCGCAGCGAGGGGTCGCCGTCGCCGATACGCGAAAGCGAAGGGATGTCGAGGTTCACGGCGGGCGTGCTCCCGGCATTATTTATAAACGCTCACCCGACTCTGGCGATCCGGACGGTCGGGCCGCCGTCGTCGACGAACCGGAGCGAAAGCCGGCTCTCGCCGCCCGGCCGGAGCGCGACCGCGCCCCCGTCGACGGCGACGGCGGATTCCACGCCTCCGGGGACGATCGGGACGGTCCGCTCGGGCCCGCCGCCGATCCGGTAGCGGAGCGCGACCTCCGTCTCCGTGGTGTCCGCCTCGCTGCCACCGTCGGTCTCCGCGAGCGCGACCCGGTCGATCGGCGCCGCGGCGAACCCGCTCGGGACGTCGACGGTCACCGTCGTCCGCGCGGCGAGCGCGGGGTCCGCGACGCTCACGGACCCGGAGACGAGGCCGCCGACGGCTCGCTCGACGCGGTCCGCCTCGGTGTCGAGGCGTTCGACGGTCGTCTCCGTCCGGGCGTCCTCCAAGGCCGGCATCGCCGTCGCGAGGAGGGCGACGGCGACGACGACGGTGAGGACGACGCGGATCACGGGTCGGCCGCCTCGCGGCTCGTCCGCGTCCCGGTCCGCGACCCCGCCGTACGGTCCGCCCTACAGGGACTCACGGAGTCGGTCCAGCGCCTCGTCTCGCCACGATCCGTCCGCCTCGTCGTCTCCCGCCGCGGAGTCCCAGTCGGTCGACGCTCGCGCGTCGTCTCGGCGGGCGTCGTCCGCCGGGACGGCGGCGTCGAGGGCCGCCTCGCTCGGTACCGCCTCGCCGGGGACGGCTCCCGCTGGGTCCTCGGCGGCGAGGGCGTTCTCGTCGGTGATGGTACCCTCGTCGGTGATGGCGGCCTCGTTCGGAAATTCGGCGTCTCCGACGGCGTCTCCGCCGCGACTCGCCCTCGCCAGCGCGAGATCGGCCCGCCGCTCGACTTCGCGGTTAACGGCTCGGACCGATCCCACGTATCCCCTGATCGCCTGCGTGGCGGCCTCCAGTTCCTCGACGCGCGATTCGAGGTCGGCCACGCGCGACGCCAGCGCGTCGCGTTCCGCCGCGGCCGCCGCGTCGTCGCCGAGGTCCGCGACGGTCGCGTCAGATCCCGTCAGGGCGCGCTCGACCGCGCGGAGGCGCTCGTCGATCCGGTCGGCGTCGCTTCCCTTGCTCGCTTCGCCGGACTCGGCCGGGGATCGGCGCTCTCCGCGCTCTCCCGTCCGACTGCCGTCGTCGGTGGCGTTCGACATGCCCGCGACTGGCCGCGATTCCGCATTTAAATCTCGGGGGAAAGCGTAATACGCCGGATTGGTTACTCTGCAGTCATGAAGACAGTCCTCCTCGGCGTCGGGCAGGCGGGCGGGAAGCTCGCGACCGCCCTCGCGCAGTTCGACGCCGACGCCGGCTACGGCGCGGTGCTGGACGCGCTCGCGGTCAACACGGCGGCGGCGGACCTCGACCCGCTCCCGCTCGACACGGTCCTCGTCGGCCAGTCGCGGGTGAACGGCCACGGCGTCGGCGGCGACAACGAACTCGGCGCCGAGGTAATGGACGAGGACGCGATCGAGGTGCTGGACGCGCTCGCGTCGAAGGTGACCGCGGAGGCCGAGGCGCTGTTCGTGGTCGCCGGGCTCGGCGGCGGCACCGGCTCGGGCGGCGCGCCGGTGCTCGTCCGGGAGCTGAGCCGGGTGTACGACGTGCCGGTGTACGCGGTCGGCATCCTCCCCGGCCGCGACGAGGGGGCGATGTACCAAGTGAACGCGGGGCGGTCGCTGAAGACGCTGGTGCGCGAGGCGGACGCGACGGTCCTGCTCGACAACGACGCGTGGCGCTCGTCGGGGGAGTCGGTGGAGGGCGGCTTCGCCGCGATCAACGAGTCGATGGCGCGACGCGTCGGCCTCCTCCTGGCCGCCGGCGAGTCGGTCGAGGGCGTCCCCGAGTCGGTCGTCGACACGAGCGAGGTGATCAACACGCTTCGGGCCGGCGGGATGGCGGCGGTCGGGTTCGCATCGGCGCCGGCTGCGGAGGACCCCGGGGAGAACGTCACGACCGTGACCAGCGCCGTCCGGAGCGCGGTGATGACGGGGATGTCGCTCCCGAACGCGACCGACGCCGACGCCGCCCTCGTCGCCGTCGCCGGCGACCCGGACCGCATCTCGCGGAAGGGCGCGGAGAAGGCGCGCAAGTGGGTACAGGAGGAGACGGGGTCGATGCAGGTACGCGGCGGCGACTTCCCGCTCGACTCCGACCGGATCGCGGCGCTCGTGCTGCTCGCCGGCGTCGAGCGCTCTCGCCGGATCGAGGCGTTCCTCGAACGCGCCCGGCAGGCCGTCCGCGACGAGCCGGCGGAGACGCCGGACCCCGCCGAGGCCTTCCGGAACGACGAGATCGACGACCTGCTCTGAGCAGCGCGTCGGCCACCTCGGCGCGTTGGCCGGAACGACGAGCGGGGCCGCTCGTCCGGGGAGCGGCGAGATAGCTTCCGCACCTTTTTGGTGCCGCCCGGTGGAGTCGTTCCCGATGAGCAACCCGTGGGACGACTGGGACCACGTGCTGAAGGTCGATCCCGACAAGGAACTGCGGGACGGCGAGACCTTCGAGGACGTCTGCCGCACCGGAACCGACGCGATCGAGATCGGCGGGACGCTCGACGTCACCGCGGAGAAGATGACGCGCGTCGTCGACGCCGCGGCCGAGTACGACGTCCCGCTGTACCAGGAACCGTCCAACCCGGGCGTCGTCATCGACTCGCCCGCGCTCGACGGCTACCTTATCCCGACGGTGTTCAACGCCGGCGGGCCGTTCTGGATCACGGGCGCGCACAAGGAGTGGGTCCGCATCGACGACCTCGACTGGGAGCGGACCCACACGGAGGCGTACATCGTCCTCAACCCCGACGCCGCGGTCGCGCAGCTGACGGACGCGAACTGCGATCTGGCGGCCGACGACGTCGGGGCCTACGCGAAGGTCGCCGAGCGGATGTTCGGCCAAGAGATCGTCTACATCGAGTACTCGGGTACCTTCGGCGACACGGAAAAGGTCGCGGCCGCCCACGACGCGCTCGACGACGCCACCCTCTTCTACGGCGGCGGAATCTCAGACTACGAGTCCGCGAACGAGATGGCCGCCCACAGCGACGTGATCGTCGTCGGCGACCTGCTCCACGACGAGGGGGTCGACGCGGTGCGAGAGACAGTGAAGGGCGCGAAGGACGCCTGAGACGGTCGGAAACCCGGGAAACGGACTACTCCCCGTAACCGTCCACCATGTTCTCGACGTACTTCGCGATCACGTCGACCTCCAGGTGGACCGGGTCGCCGACCGACTTCTCCGAGAGCGTCGTGAGCTCGTAGGTCGTCGGGATGACCGCCACGTCGAACTCTCCGTCGCGCTTCTCGGCGACCGTCAGGGAGATCCCGTCGAGCGTCACCGACCCCTTGTCGACGAGGTAGTCGGCGTGGCCCTCGGGGATCGCGAACGCGAACCGCCAGTCCTCGCCGACGCGCTCGATCCCCGTCACCTCGGCGACGGTGTCGACGTGCCCCTGTACGACGTGGCCGTCGAACCGGCCGTCCGCCGGCATCGCGCGCTCGACGTTGACCGGGTCCCCCTCGGCGACGTCGCCGAGGTACGTCTTCGCGACCGTCTCGCTCGCGAGGAACACCTCGAACCAGCCGCCGTCGGCGGCCTCCCCGTCGTCGGCCGCGTACTCCTCGACGGTCAGACAGACGCCGCTGACGCTTATCGACTGGCCGTGGTGGAGGTCGTCGAACCCCTCGACGCCGATCCGAAGCCGGAGCCCGTCCGCGGTCTCGGTCCGCTCGCGGACCGCGCCGGTACCCTCGACGATGCCGGTGAACATACCGGATCTGCGCGCGCGCGACACATATCGGTTCGGTGTTCGGGCGGGAGCCTCGGTCGAGTGTCGCCGCCGTATCCGTTGGTCGCCGCCGCGTCCCTTTTGAACGCCGGGCGCCAATCCGCTCCTAATGAATCTCGGGCTGATGGACATGATCGGGTTGGCGGCGTCGCTCGTGTTCGCGCTGCCGCTCGCGAACTACGCCGTCATCCGGCTGTTCGCCGGCGAGGTCGCGCTCGGCGCCGGGCTGCTCGTCGTCGCCGCCGCGATGGTCGTGCTCCCGCAGTACTTCCTCGATCCGGGTCGGATCCTCCGCGGGCTGGTCTCGGGGCTGCTCCCGCGACAGCTCCGGCGAGAGGACGACGCCGCCGCCGGCTCCGAAGGGGAGTCGATCGAGAAGTAGCCCGGTCCGGCCTCCTCACTCCCGCCGCCGGGCGGCGAGCGCGACGACGAGAACCGCGAGTCCGCCGGCGACGACTCCGAACCCGGGGGTCTCGACGTCGAGGCCGCCGCTTCCCTCGACGCCGATCTCCTCGTCGACGACGAGTACCTCGCGGGAGTCCGACTCGTTGACGGCTTCGTTCCCGCGGACGGTCAGTGTCGCGCGGTCCCCGTGGGCCGCCCGGCTCAGGTCGAACGTCGCGCTCGCCGTCCCGTTCTCGACGGTCGTCTCCTCCGTCATGAGGAAGGCCGGGCTCGCGTCTCCGGCCGAGCGGATCCGGAGGCTCACGGTCTCGCCGTCGTCGGCTTCCACCGGAACGCTCACCTCGGTCTCCGCCGGCTCGACGACGAGGTCGGCCTCCTCGACGTCAGCCTCGGTGACGGTGGCTGGCTCGGCCGACCCTCCGTCGCTTCCGTCTGCGTCGTCTCCGTCGCTTCCGCTCTCCCCGCCCGTTGCGTCTTCGACGACGAGGGTACCGACGTCGACGGTGTCGCCGCCGACGAGCACCTCCGCGTCGTAGCTACCGGGAGCGATCTCCCCGCTGAGAGAGGTCTCGTAGTCGGTCTCGACTTCGGCGCCGCCCTCGGCCGTCAGCGGGGCGCCGTCCCCGCCCGTCTCGGCGTGGTCGAAGACGAGGGTCGCGACGCCGTCGTCCGCGGGTGTCACCGTCGCGCGGAGCTCGTATCCGGTCTCGTCCTCGTCGCCGACGGCGATCTCGAACGCGTCGACGCCGTCGGTTTCGACGGGAATCTCGGCGGTTCCGTCCTCGCTCACGGTGACGACGTCCGCGTCGAGATCGGCGGTCCCGTCGGCGGCAACGGTGCCGGCCCCGACGAGCGAGACGCCGACGACCGCGATCGCGGCCGCGAGGAGCGCCGCGGCCGCCGGAACTCCCTTCGTCACGATACGTCCGATCGGTTCGCGCTCGTCGCTGTCGTCGACTGCGGTGGAGGGCTCGGATCGCATGCGGGTCGACCTTCGACCGGTACTCAAAAAGAGACGCCGATAGCTCAAACAGCGGTCGTAGCTATCTCCCGGTCACCCGCGCTCTTCGGGAACGATCCCGAACGGGTACTCCGCCAGTAGCTCGTACCCGTCGTCGGTGACGACGACGAGGTCCTCCAGGCGGACGCCGCCGACGTCCGGGTCGTAGACGCCGGGTTCGACCGTCACGACGTGGCCCGGCCGCAGCTCGCCGGCGCCCGTCAACGACGGCGGCTCGTGGAGGCTCACGCCCACGCCGTGGCCGGCGCCGTGCGTGAATCCCGTCTCTCCCTCGCCGGCGTTCGGATCGAACCCGTAGGCGGCCAGCTCCGCGGCCGCCTCGCCGTGGACGGTCTTGGCGGGCACGCCCGGTTCGACCTCCGCGAGCGCGGCCTCGCGGGCGGCCTCGACCGCGACGTACGCCCGGCGCGCCCACCCGCCGTCGCCGTCGACGACGAACGTCCGGGTCATGTCGCCGCGGTAGCCGTCCGGGCCGCGCGGCGAGACGTCCAGCAGTACCGTCTCGCCCGGCCGGATCGGGTCGTCGCCGACGAAGTGGAGGTCCGCGGCCGACGGGCCGGCGCCGATCACGGTGTCGCCGGCGTCGCGGACGCCTCGGGCGGCGAGGGCCGCGTTCACCTCGCGGCGGAGCCGCTCGGTCGTCAGGGGTGCGCCCTCCCAGCGGACGATCGGGCGCCCCGCCCCGTCCTCGGCGACCCCGCTCGCCGCCAGCACGGTCTCGGCGCGGGCCATCCCCGCCGCCGTCGCGCGTTGCACGCGGCGGAGGCGGTCGAGCTCGGCGTCGGCCTTCCGGGCCCGCGCCGTCGTCACCGCGTCCGTCGACGCGAGCTCGTTGCCGTCGCGCTCGAGGTAGACGGCGGCGTCGTGGGGGATCGACGGCGGGACGAGGAGCACGGGATCGGCGTGGCTGTCGGACTCACCGAGCAGCGCCGCGACCGTCGCGGCCGCGCGCTCCCCGGCGTGGTCGCCGACGTTCTCGGTCCGTACCTCGCGGGCGACGCCGTCGTGGAATTCGCGGTCGCGGTCGCTGCCGGCGTGCTTCTCACCCCCGCTTCGGACATGTGCGCCCGCGACGAACTCTCGCTCGGCCTGTTCGGCAAACAGCGCGGGGGCACAGCAGACGGCGCGGCCGGTCGCGTCGTCGCCGTCGCTGGCCGGGACCACGACCAGCGCGTACGCCCGGTCGGGGCCGGCGAAGCGCGTGAGGTACCGCAGGTCGTCGTCGAAGCGGTCGCCGACCGCGACGAACGCGTCGGCGTCGGCGGCCTCGACCGCTTCGACGACCGGCGTGAGATCGGTCCGGAGGTGGCGCAGGGAGGGGGCGCTCCCGTCGAGCCCGCCGTCGCCGCTCCCGTCGCTCACGGCTCCGGTTCGGGGACCGCCAGCTCGGCCTGGGCCTCCTCGACGAGCTCCTCGGGGGTCTCGTCGCGGAGCTCGTTGAACAGCAGGACGCTGATCGGGAGCGTCGGCGCGCCGCTTATCAGGCTCTCCATGATCACGAGCCGCTCGCGGGCGCGGGACATCCCGACGTAGAACACCCGGCGCTCGTTGTCGGTGAGGACGGGGACGGGGCTCGTCGACTTCGTGAACTCCTCGACGCCGTCGACGTCGGTCGGGTCCTCGATGGAGGCCGCCATCTGCTCGACGACCTTCTCGGTGAGGTCGGTCGCGACGAACACGTGGTCGGCCTCGCGGCCCTTCGCGGAGTGGATGGTGCCGACGCGGACGCGGGTCGGGTCCATCCCCTCGTAGTCGCCGTCGAAGTACGCGCCCATCGACTTCCGCTGGAAGCTCGTCACTTTCCGGACCATGTCGTCGGCGCTCGCGGTGTCCGGCATAAAGGGAATGTGCTCGTCGAGCTCGTCGGCCGTCACCTCGATCAGGGAGACGTCGTCGGCGTCGGCCGCCTCCTCGCGGTCGTCGAGGAAGTCGTAGAACTCGTCGCGGTCGTGGGTCCCGAACGCCGAGTCCTGGAGCATGTCGGCGAGGCGCCGGGCCTCCAGCCCGTTCACCGGGTCGCCGGCCTCCGCCTTCTCGATGGCGCTGACGTAGTCCTGCACGCGGTCGGTCCACATCCGGCCGTCGGTCAGCATCGTGAACGGGATCCCGTGGTCGATGAACTCGTCGATGAAGTCGAACATCTGGTAGCGGGCGCGGAACAGGCACATGATGTCGCCCTCGTCGTCCTCGACGGTGTACCGGACGTTCCGGACGAGCTCGATCATCGACGGCGACTGGATCGCCTCGACGGTGCCGCCCTCCTTGCGCGGGTGGAGGTCCTTCTCCTGGCGCTTGTCGATGTGGCGGATCTCCGCGTTGACGACGTTGAGGATCTCGGAGGGGAGCCGGTAGGAGTTCGGGAGCACCACGTCCTCGTCGACGTCGGTATCGAGGAGGAGGTCGGGGTCGGCGCCCTGCCACGCGTAGACGACCTGGTCGTCGTCGCCGGCGATGAGCACCTTCTCCATGTGCGGGCGCCACTCCTCGAAGACGTTGTACTGCAGCGTCGTGATGTCCTGGAACTCGTCGATGATCAGGTAGTCGACGTTGGGGACGAGCGAGCGCTGCGCGACCCGTTCGAGCATGTCGGCGAAGCCGACGAGGTCGTTGTCGCCCTTGTAGCCGCGCCACGCGCGGATCGTCTCCGGGATGTCGATCCGGTCGTCGTCGGAGGGCCACGTCGGGGTGTACTTGTTCCCCTGCTGGGCGTTGGGGTCCTCCTCGGGGGGCAGCCGGACCTCCTCGACGTTCCACTGGAAGGGGACGTCGTACCAGTCGGCGACGTCGCGCTCGGTGCGCTGGAGCCACTGTGAGGTGGCGATGATCTTGTTGCCGATCGTCGTCGACCGGGCGGTCCGGCGGCCGGCGCCGCCGTGCTGGTCCTCGAACTCGATGCCGTACTCCTCGCAGAACGCCTCCTTGTCGTCGTCGCCCACGACGTCGCCTCGGGAGAGGTCGAGCAGCTCGTACGCCTTCGCGTGCATGGTGCTGACGTTCCCCTGGAGGCTGCGCGGGGAGACGTCGAGCCGCTCCGCGAGGCGCTCGCGGATCTCGGCGGCGGCCGCGCGCGTGTACGAGACGACGAGCACGTCGCGGACGTCGGCGTCGTCGTCTTCGAGGATCCCTTCGACGCGATCGAGTAGCGCCGTGGTCTTCCCGCTGCCCGGACCGCCGAACAGTCGCGTCACCGTGGGCTCGGTCATTATTTATCCCTGGTCCCGGTTCTCCTTAAACGCGGTGACTCGGGGCCGCTCTGGAGGGAACGCTCCGATCGGGTCGGCGGTCCCGCTTCGATCGATGCCTCGGCCGATCAGTTGCTGCGCGTCGCGCGCGCTTCCCGGACGTCGGCGCCGTCGCGGACGAGGTCCTCGCAGGCGGGGCAGACGCGAGGACGGTCGACCTCGTTCGGGGTGAACACCCGAACGTAATCAGTCGTGACGAACGAGCCGCAGTTCTGGCAGGTCGGCATAGTCGACTGTATCGATTGATCACACATAATACTGCCGCCAAACGTAATCGAAAGAAAACAGCTAACCGCCCGTGCGCCGTCGTCGGCGTCAGGTCGGGCGCCAGTCGCAGACGTCACACCGCGCCGTTCCCTCGGGGTGGAGTGCACCACACTCCGGACACTGAAGCTTGTTATAGGACCGCTCCCAGCGTACGATCTCGGTCTCGTGGCCGCGATCGGACAGGAACTCGTCGAGCACATCGTCGTCCGAGCTGGGTGCACTACTAGACATGCATGCTAATGAATGGCACGCGAGTATAAATATCTTCCCACCGTTCCCGTCGAATAGCGATCTCACCTACGGACGATCGGTTGTTCTGTCTGAAAGGTCACGAAACTCACACTCCTGCGGCATTCGTGAGTGGGTTGTGGCCGAGTCACACGATACGGCGCAAAATAACGCGGCGAGCAGTCGAATCAGACCTCGGGCGACAGGAGGCAGGAGGTGACAGCCGAGTTGTCGTCGACACCAACCGTCGGTCGGCCGGTCACCGCGGGGCGGTCCCCGCAGCGATCGACCGTTTCTCACGGCCACCGCGGGGCGGTTCCGGCGGTGACCGAACCGGCTCCCGCGGTCACTACGGAGTAGTTCTGACGTCGATCGTATCGGTTCCCGCGCCTACCACGGCTCGTTCTTCAGTCCGAGGGCGTAGGCGCCGGCGTTCGTGACCACGTGGAGGACGGGCGTCATCGCGAGGACGACGACGAGGACCGACGGCGTGAACGTCGCCAGCGCCCAGTCGGTGTCGACGACGAAGACGGCCAACAGGGCGCCGACGACGAAGTCGAGCTGGTCGAGCCCCGGGAACGCGGCGCCGCGCTCGCGGCCGGAGCGGCGCTTGAGGAAGGAGGCGCCGATGTCGCCGCACATCGCGCCGAACGCGAGCGCGACCGCCGCGGGGAGCGCGAACGTCGGGAGCTCGACGCCGAGGGCGGCGCTCGCGGGGTCGTTGACCGCGTTGAGCGCGAGCGCGAGGACGACGCCCACGAGGGTGCCGACCGCCGTGCCGCGCCACGTCTTCCCGTCGCCGAGCAGCCGCGCCCCGCGCCACTCGCGCCCGCCGTCGATGGGGCGGCCGCCCCCGGCGAGCACCGCGGCGTTGTTGGGCACGTACGCGGGCACCATCGCCCAGAACGCCGTCGCGACGAGCGAACCGATCATACGCGGTCCACTCCCGTCGGGGGGATATAAACCACGATCCGTTTCGCTCGCTGTCCGGCTCGCCCGGCGGTCGGCCCCGCCGGCGACCCCCGAGACCGCCCGCTTCGACAACAGTGAAGTCTCTGCCACCCTCATCGCCGGTATGATCCCTCCGATCGCGCGACGGTTCGTCGCCGGCGAGAGCGTCCCGGTGGCCCTCGACCACGTCCGAGCGTCCAACGAGGACGGGATCGCCGTCGCCGTCAACCTGCTCGGCGAGCACTACGACGACCCCGCCGACGCCCGCGCCGACGTCGACGCGTACCTCGGGCTGCTGGACGACATCGCCGACAGCGGCCTCGACGCCTGCGTCTCGGTGAAACCCTCCCAGATCGGCCTCGACGTGTCGCCGGAGCTGTTCGAGGAGCACTACCGCGAGATCGTCGCCCGCGCCCACGAGCTCGATGCCTTCGTCTGGTGTGACATGGAAGACGCCGACACCACCGACGCCACCCTCGACGCGTTCGAGTCGATCGCCGCGGAGTACCCGTGGAGCGTCGGGCAGTGCGTCCAGTCGAACCTCAAGCGCACCCGCGACGACCTCGAGCGCCTCGTCGACGTCCCCGGGAAGATCCGGCTCGTGAAGGGGGCGTACGACGAGCCGGCCTCGATCGCGTATCAGGAGCGGTCGCGCGTCGACGAGGCGTACCGCGAGGACCTCCGGTTCCTCTTCGATCGCCGGGACCGGGGGGTCGCCGTCGGCAGCCACGACCCGGCGATGATCTCGCTGGCGAACCGGCTGGCGACCGACCGCGGCGCCGACTACGAGGTCCAGATGCTGATGGGCGTGCGGGAGGACGCCCAGCGCGACCTCGCCGCGCAGGGCGTCGACGTGGTCCAGTACGCGCCGTACGGCGACCGGTGGCTCTCGTACTTCTACCGGCGCGTCCGCGAGCGCAGACAGAATCTGACGTTCGCCCTCCGGGCGGTCGCGGGCCGGTGACCGGGGTCGTCGGTGGCGACGCGCGGTCCGGACCGGTGACGACCCCCCACGCGCCGGCGACGGGCCACCGAGGTCGCCCGACGCGTAGAAGCCCTCTTAACGATCGCCGCCACATACTAACTCGATAGATGTCCACGTGGAAACGCGACTTCGCCAGCGGGCTCATCGTGTTGGCGCCCCTCCTAGTCCTCCTCTTAGTCCTCCAGTGGATCTACCAGTACATCGCCTCGATCCCGCTCATCGAAGGGCTCCAGCCGGCGATCATCCCGGCCCCGCTGGAGCCGATCTCCCGCGTGATCATCGCGCTCGCGGTGTTCGCCACCGTCGTCCTCGCTGTCGGCTACTTCATGCGGACGACGTTCGGCCGGCTGGCGGAGTCCGCCGTCGACGGCGCGATCAACCGGATCCCGGCGCTGCGCGTGGTGTACAACGCCTCCAAGCTCGCGATCGAGACGGCCGTCTCCGGGACGGACGAGCTCCAGAGCCCCGTCTACATCGAGACGTGGCCGGGGATCCGCATGACGGCGTTCCGGACCGGCAAGAAGACCCGCGACGGGAAGGTCGTCCTGTTCATGCCGACGGCGCCGAACATCACCACCGGCTTCGTCATCGAGGTCGAGCCGGAGCGCATCGAGGAGACCGGCGAGACGGTCGAGGAGGGGATGACCCGCGTCCTCTCGGCCGGCTTCGCCGAGTCGGCCCACCAGGTCCCCGTGCAGGAGGAGCGCCCGCCCGAGGGGACCGCGGGAGAGCCGGGCGGCGTCGGCGGCGTCCGCACCGACGGCACGCCCGGAGAGACGGACCGTCCCTCGGCGGACGGCGGCAACGACTGACGCGGCGCGCGAGGGGACCTCGATCGGAGTGTCGCGAGGACGTATTTAAAAAAAAAACGACGGCGGCGCGCTTCGTCGATCAGGGGCGCGGCGGACTCGTTATAGGTAGGTGAACCACTCGTCGTGGTCGTCCGTCCGGCGCTCGACCAGGTCGAAGAAGGCGCTCTGCAGCTCCTCGGTGACCGGGCCGCGGGTGCCGGCGCCGATCTCGGTGTCGTCGACGGAGCGGATCGGGGTGACCTCGGCCGCGGAGCCGGTGAAGAACAGCTCGTCGGCGGTGTACAGCTGCCCGCGCGAGATGACGGCCTCGTCGTGGACCTCGTAGCCGCGCTCCTCCGCCAGTTCGATGACGGTGTCGCGGGTGATCCCCTCGAGGATCGACTGGGCCGGCCCGGTGGTGTAGATCTCGCCGTCGTTCACCATGAAGACGTTCTCGCCCGGCCCCTCGGCGACGTTCCCCTCCTTGTTGAGGACGATGGCCTCGACGTAGCCGTTCCGGCGGGCCTCCTCGCCCGCGAGCATGGAGTTGACGTAGAGGCCGGTGGTCTTGACGTTCGTCGGCACCTGCGAGGAGGCGTGCTTCCGCCACGAGGAGACCATCACGTCGACGCCCTCTTCGAGGGCCTCCTCGCCGAGGTACGCGCCCCACGGCCACGCCGCGAGCACGAGGTCGGTCGGGCAGTCCTTCGGCGAGACGCCGAGCGAGTCGTAGCCGTAGTAGGCGATCGGGCGGATGTACGCGGAGTCGAGGTCCTGCCGGTCGAGGAGTTCGAGGGTGGCCTCGGTGATCTCCTCGCGGGAGTGCTCGATGTCCATGTCGTACATCTTCGCGGAGTCGAACAGCCGGTCGAGGTGCTCCTCCCACCGGAACACCGCCGGGCCCCGTTCCGTGTCGTAACAGCGGACGCCTTCGAACACGCCGCTCCCGTAGTGGAGCGCGTGGGTCAGAACGTGGGTCGTCGCGTCCTCCCAGTCGAGGAACTCCCCGTTCTTCCAGATCGTGTCGACGTCCATCTCGTCGAATCCCATGGTCGGAGGTTGCGGCCGTCGGTCTTAAATCTGCGACATGCGGAGAACGCGACTATTACGAGTCAACTGCTGCTGGAATCCTAGCCGTTCATTTATAACTGGATGACTGTAGACCGCCGGTGAACGCCTCCACAGAGCTCGTTGCTCGCTTATAACTGATTGATCGCGGAACGACGGTGAACCACTCCGAAGCCCCGGGCGCGAGGACGGCGCACGCTCGCTGCGGTCCTCAGTCGGTCGCTCACTTCGTTCGCTCCCTCCCTGCGGTCCTTTCGTCGTCATCAGAACGCGAAGCGTTCTGATTGGCTCACGAGAGCTTTGCTCTCGTGAACGCCTGCGCCGTCCTCGCGCCCGCCCCTTCGAGTCCCGCCCCACCGCACAGCACCGCACCTCACGCCTCCCCAGCCTCGTCGCTCACTTCGTCGCCGGCGCTTCGCGCCGGCTGCTCGTGGCGCTACGTGCCACGCCGTTCGCGACTCCCTCGCACGCGCCCCTCACGGCCGCCGGAGGCGGCCGTTCGGCGGCGCGCGCCGACAGCCCCCGGATCGTTATTTAAGCGCCTCGACGAGCGCGGCGCCCTCGACGTACGGGATCCCGCGCCGGCGGGCGTACGCCTCGGCGTCCGCGGGCGTCAGCGCCGCGCCCGTCTCGTCGTCGAGCATCTCGCAGACCACGGCGGCGGGGGCGGCGCCCACCGTCTCGGCCATCGCGAGGCCGAGCTCCGTGTGGCCGGTCCGGCCCTCCAGGCCGTCCCGGTCGCCCCGGAGCACGTGGACGTGGCCGGGCGCGCGGAACTCCGCCGCGAAGTCCTCGGGGCCGTACCCCGCGGGGTCGGCGTCGACGGCGGCGGCCGCGCCCGCGAGCTCGACGATCGTGCGGGCGCGGTCCTCGTCGGTGATCCCGGTGAACGTCTCGCGGTGGTTCACGGGAAGCGAGAACGAGGAGCGGTCGTCGTAGTCGGGGTCGTCGTCGACCGCGGGGTGGTCGAGCGCGTCCGCGAGGAACGGGAGCCCGAACGCGTCCGCGACGGGGTCCCCGACCGCGACGCAGATCAGCCCGCCGGCGTCGTTGCGCATGTGCGCGACGGCCGACTCGTCGACGGCGCCGGCCGGGTAGACGATGTCCGTCTCGCCCTCGCGGTCGGCGAAGTCGTGGACGCAGACCGGGTCGCCGGCGCGGAAGGCGTCGAGCGCGCGCGCCACCGACTCGGCCGCGTCGGTCGTCTCTCGGTCGGATCCCGCGTCGGCGGCCGCGCCGGCCTCGGCGTCGGGGGCGACCTCCGCGTCGCCGTCCGCGTCGACGTCGGTCCGCATCAGGCCACCTCCGTCCCGGGGGCGTCGCGGTCGCTCGCGTCCCCCTCCGCGTCGTCCTCGCCGGGCCGGTCCGCCCGGCTCGTCGCGGCCACGCGGACCTCGACCTCGTCGCCGTCGTCGAGCGCGAGCTCGTCGCGGAGGCGGTCGGGCGCGATCAGCTCCAGCTGGTCGTCGTCGTGGTGGGTCCGGTCGGGGACGATCGCGTGGACCTCCTCGTAGCGCTCGTCGCCGGCGACGAGGGTGACGCCGTAACACGAGGCCGCGCCGTAGGTCCGGTCCTCGTCCTCCCACGCGTCGATGGGCACGGCGTCGATGCCGGCCATCTCGCCGCGCCGCCGGACGCTCTCCTCGGTCAGGTCGACGTTGAGCGTGCCCGGGAACGGCTCGTAGCCGAGCCGCGACCGGAACTGCTCGGCGTAGCCGGGCAGGGTGATGTAGTGGCGTCCCTCGCCCATCCCGCCGGTGACGGCGCCGCGGAGGACGAGCTCGACGTCGCTCTCGAACAGGCGGCGGTAGTCGGCGTACTCGGCGCGGAGGGCCGCCTCGCCCGCGTCGGTGACGCGCACCCACTGGCCGTCGCCGACCACGTCGCGCTCGATGTAGCCCGCGGATTCGAGGGTCTGCAGCCGCCGCGAGGCGGTCTGTGTCGAGGCGTCGAGCCGGTCGCCCAGGGCCGCGCACGACACCTTCGTCTCGGTCAGGCCGCCGACGAGCCCGACGTGTTTCAGGGCCGCGATCGCGGCCGGGTCGGGGTCCGTCGTCGCCGTCGCTTCTGCCATGTCCGGATCTGAGTCGCGCGCACGCAAAAGTGTAACGAATGTGGGATGCGTCTCAAAAACGTTAAACACGTTAAGTCTATTAAATACTCTGCCTGCTTCGAGTGAACGTCGCAGGGGAGGCCACCTAATCCCGTCGGTACCGGCGCCCGTCGTCGCGAGCTCGGGGCCGTCGTCGCCTGCGAACCACCCGCGTGCGGGTCGTCGAAAGGTAAGGTACAAATACGAACGGCGATTGGTTTCGGGTGCGGGCTCGTAGATCAGCGGCAGATCGCTTCCTTCGCAAGGAAGAGGCCCGGGGTTCAAATCCCCGCGAGTCCATGTTTTCGCGCCGCGAGCAATATCGCGAGCGGCGCGAAACTGTACCGAGCGGGGTTTGAACCCTGCCAGTCGCGCGCAGCGAACGGAGTGAGCGAGCACGTCTGGCTCTGGTTCAAATCCCCGCAAGTCCACCTAAATTTACTCTACTCCTCGGGATCGATAAATCAAGTCTCGTCTGTTCTATGTTTGAGCTTGTACTCTGATTATTTATTTGCGAGCGGAACTGGTGAGGCCGTTCGTCGCGAGTTCCGTAGCGGTCCGACTCCGGCGAGAGTGAACAGGGTCTCACCGAAGGCGACGTCGAATTGGGTGAACGTCGTGATCCCTCCGAGTATGAAGATCCTTGCGAGATCGACGACGATTAACGGTGTGTTGGTCGCGTCTATTCCCGTATCCGCCAACTGCGAATGCGTCACGGCGACTGTGATTAAACTTCGGATTGTGGGTGTGCTGCGGATAGGCCGGTGGCATTTGTACCCCACTACGCCTGCGAGAGTCTATCGTCACTACGTAAGCTTGTGTATCGCGATAGAACGCTCCGGGGACGCTTGACAAGAGCGAGATTGTCGCGAGATTTCATGACAACCCACCTATGAGAGTGGTAATTGATGCTGCACTTATAGCTAGTTGAGAGTGAAAGAATATTCGAAATGCTCGCATAAAGCATGATTTTGAAACTATTCAAAACCTGTATAAATATTGATGATTGAACTTGTTCCTCAGAGTATAATTAAAATAAGAGGAAATGATACGAGAACGCGTGTTCTAATTAGTTGAATGTGAGGTCGCCAGTACTATTGACCCCATCAAGATCGCTGACTTCGATTGTCTGATCAACGATGATGGAGTCACTCGGAACGTGGATGACTCGGACAGTAATATCTGTATTATTCCCGCTCCCGTCACCGCTCACATCAAATTGCCCAGACTGGGAATCGCCAACGCTGAAGCGGTCGCTAAATTCATTAGCTGAATCTAGCTGATCTCCATTTTCATCCGAGACGATGACACGAAGGGATTCGGAATCAATAGTATCCCCACCATCATGGGAAATTGTCACATTCCGCGTGTCAGCAGCTTCGTCTGTGATATCAACGCTTAGCTGCGCCGTCGGCTGACTGTCGCCGAGCGAGTCACCCAGTCCGAGCACGAACGTCCCGATGACGGCGGCCAGAATCACGGTAATTGCGACCATGAGAATGACCCCGATAACGGGACTCACGGCACGGTCGTCCGAATTGAACAGGTTGCTTGGTTTCATAGTTTGAACCCAGCGATCCACCGATGAACGGTCGCTCCGTTCCGATCGGTTAGCTGGTTATTACTCGCTAGGTAGGCCTGGCTTATGTAGTTAGTGCCATAAATATCAACGGAGAAAATTAGATGCACAAGGTCAAATCCGTTGCTGTGTAAACGATAGCCATGCAGCCCACGGCCCAAGCTCTCGCCCGCACCTACAGCGATCGAGAGTATCCGGACCCGTGGGAGAAGGTCCTCGACTACCGACGCGTACAGGAGTACGCCGCGGAACACCCGAAACACGGTCGAACTCGCGTCGGCAACGCCCTCGATCTACCGCCGTCGCGCGTTCGCGGCTGGCTCAACGACGGGATCCCCGACCCGGTCCGCGGGATCCATACCGCGATCGACTACGGATGGCTCGATCCCGATCCCGACGGCGACACCGCCGCGGGGCTCGTCGAGCTCCTCGCCCACATCCTCGCCGGTGGTAGCATCACGAATCAGACGTTTGTCCCCGCGGTGGCGACCGGCCAACGCGTGGGAGTTGACGAGATTGAGGCGGCGTTCGAGCGAGTCGGTGTCGAGACGACCGTTCGACACGGGACCACCGACGGCCGCGCCACCGAGGTGATTCCCGTGGCCGACGGTTCAGTACTCGGGCGGTGCCTCGTCACGATGGGCGCACCGGCCGGCGACAAAGTGACTCTCGATAGCTTCCCGTCGACTGTTTGGGATGCCCCCGAGTCGGTTCAGCGGTCGTTCGCCCGGATCTATATTGACCACCGAGCGAGGATCTATCCGGAGAAACGGACGATGGTGATTCAGGAGAAGCGGTCGAGAGACTATCTCGAAGGACTCCGTGAGTTCCTGTCGACAGTGACCGACGAGTCGGTGACGCTCGGCGACCGCAACGTGACGATCTCGGCGGACGCGGTCCGCGAGCTGGGTATTGCGTAGCTACTCCAGATCGTCCGCGGTGAGTCCGCCGGCGAGGTACGCGCGACCGAATTCCGTGATCCGGTAGTACCGCGAGTCCACGTTTTTGCATCGCGAGCAACGTCGCGGGCGCCGTTTCAGTACTCGCGAACGTCCACGTCCGGAATTCGATTGAAATCCTTCGGATTCCCGGTGATGACCGGCTCGTCGTGACGTATCGCAGTCGCAGCGATCCTGACGTCGCCCTGCCCGATGCGACTGCCCTCGCGTCGGAGCCGCCCATCGAGGCGCCCGGCGCGTTTCGCGATGTCCTCGGTGAAGTCGATGACTGGGCGCGACTCCAGCACCGATCGGATGCTCTCGACTTCCCGAGCGGCGTTCTCAGAGTAGCCGACGCCGACGTATAGCTCGTACACGACCTGTGCCGGAACCTTCTGGGGAACGCTGCTCGCCTCGATCTCGCGTGCGGCTTCCACCGCCGCGTCGTCGCCGTTCATCAGATCGATGAGAAACGACGAATCAAGTATCATCGTCACCGTCGAACCGGTCGACCAACTCATCGATCTCCCGCGCGCCCGCCTCGTCGGATTCGTCGATAGCGCGCCGGAACTCGTCGGCCGCCTCGTCGCTTAAGATTCCGGCCAGTTCGAGCAGGGACGACCCGCCGATCAGCCGTTCCACGGCCTCGGAGAACGTCTCGTCCGGCCGCTTCTCGCTTTTGATCCGCTCGTACACGTCCTCGTCGAGCCGGACGTTGCGAGTCCCCATACGTATACGTCGTATACGAGCGCTCTTGAAGCTTCCTCCGAGGCGGAATCGGATGAACGCTCCGCCAGCGATCGACAGGCAGCGGTGTGGCTACTTGTCGATCAACGCATCGGCGATCCCGACCTTTTCGCCGACCCCCTCCAACCGCAACGCTTTCGGTATCTGTGGTTGTCACTTTCACACATGTACCGCCGCCAGGTCCTCGCGACCGGAACCGCCCTCCTCTCCGTCTCCCTCGCCGGGTGCGGCCACCCCGCCGTCGTCCTCGACTTCGAGGCGGCGACGACGGAGACGATCGCGGACTCGGTGTCGACGGCCCCGGAGCCCGGCTCCGAAGCGTACGAGGTCGTCGCGTCGGCCCGCGACAACGGCTCGGCCACGCGAAGCGGCCGGTCCGCGCTGTTCGACCGTGTCGACGCGGCCCGGGTCGACGGGCGCGTCTACGAGGTGAGCGAGACGCAGGTCGGGAGCGGCGAGGTGACCGTCTACACGGTCACGGTCGAGGCGGCCGGCGACGACGCGACCGACGGGCTCCGCGAGGTCGCCTACGAGGACCTCCCCGAGACCGACCGCGAGCGGCTCCGCCCGATCCTATCGGGGGACGACCCGCCGGACCCCGACACGGCCGTCGGGATCGACTACGGGACCGCCGCGGAGGTGGGAAACGACTCGGCGTTCGTCCCGGACCAGCGGTACGACGCGGTCGTTCGCGACGGGGAGCGGTACCGCGTCGAGGTCGACTCGCGCACCGCGACGGAGCGCGAGTACCGGTACGAGGTGACCGAGGTCGCGCCCGACGTCGAGGCGTTCGCCGACCGGGTGCGAGACCGGTACCTGTTCGCGCTCTCGGGGCTCTCCGACGCCGAGCGCGCCGTCGTCGAGGAGGCGATCGAGGGCGCGTACTTCGAGGACGACGAGGCGTTCCGGTCGGTGATCGACCGGATCCGGGACCGCGACGGGGTCGACGTACACGACTCCTACGGCACGTGGCTCCTCGCGTACGAGGGGACCGACTACCTCGCGTACGCCGAGTGGTAGCCGGCGCTCGCGGCCGCCATCGGCCGACGGACGGGGAGTCCGCGAGCGCGGCGGCGTCGCACTCTTGGAAGCCATTAAATACTCTCGGCGAATCGGTCGGGACATGGGCGTTTCCGAGATCCTCGAGGGACAGAACCTCTCGCATCGCCAGATGGGCGCGATCATGATCGGCTGGCTGGTGCTGGTCACCGTCGTCTCCGTCGGGCTGCTGCTGTACACGTCGTTCAACTTCGCGTAGCGGCGGGCGTCGACCCCCGCGAACGCACCCCCTTTTTCACGGCCGTCGTCGTCGGTACTCGGTATGACTCGCGACACCGAGACGCGCGACCGCCGGCTCGTCGGCGGCTGGGAGGGACGGTACTACGAGGACTTCGCGGTCGGCGACGTCTACAAACACCCCTACGGGCGGACGGTGACGGAGACGGACAACGTCTGGTTCACCAACCTCACGATGAACGTCAACCCGATGCACTTCAACGAGGCGTACGCCGCCGAGACGGAGTTCGGCGAGCGCCTCGTCGACGGCACCTTCGTCATCGCGCTCGCGGTCGGGATGAGCGTCGCCGACGTGAGCGCTAACGCCACGGCGAACCTCGGCTACGACGAGATCCGCCACCACGCCCCCGTCTTCCACGGCGACACGCTGTTCGCCGAGTCGGAGGTCCTCGACAAGCGCGAGTCCGACTCCCGCGACCACGTCGGCATCGTCACCACCGAGCTGCGCGCGTACAACCAGGACGACGAGCTCGTGCTCTCCTTAGAGCGCACCCCCATGGTGTTGAAGCGCTCGCACGCCGAGCCCACCGCGGCGCGGCCGACGGGCTGGCCCGAGGGGGTCGGGACCCAGCCCGAGGACCTGGACTGAATCGACCGACGCCGTCGCCCGCGGCTCGCGGCAACCCCGGCGGCTACCCCCGAACCTATGCCGCGACACCGCGAACGCCGGCGTAATGGATGCCGCCGAGCGACGGATCGTGGCCTTCACCGCCGGCTCGCACGGGCTCGTCCACACCTACGAGCTCTCGATCCCGATCCTGCTGACGGTGTGGATCGCGGAGTTCTCGACGACCGCGGCCACGCTCGGACTCATCTCCACGGTCGGCTACGGGCTGTTCGGGGTCGGCGCGCTCCCGGGCGGCATCCTTGTCGACCGCTTCGGCTCCAAGGCGCTCATCCTCGCCTGTCTCGGGGGGATGGCGGCGTCGTTCCTCCTCGTGAGCGTCGCCCCGACCCTCCCCGCGCTCGGGCTCGCGATCGCCGTGTGGGGCGTCACCGCGAGCGTCTACCACCCCGCGGGGCTGTCGCTGATCTCCAAGTCGGTCGACCGCCGCGGCACCGCCCTCGGCTACCACGGGATCGGCGGGAACCTCGGGATCGCGCTCGGTCCGCTGGCGACCGCGCTGCTCCTCTTGGCGTTCGACTGGCGGATCGTCGCGGTCGCGCTCACGGTCCCGGCGGTCGTCGTCGCCGCCTACGGAGCCACCGTCGACGTCGACGCGGCGCTCCCGGAGTCCGCGGTCGCCGACGGCGGCGATGGGGGCGGGGGCGGCGACAGCGCCGGCGACAGCAACGGCGCCGGCGACGACAGCGACGGCGACGACGGCGGGGGCGGCGACAGCGCCGGCGACAGCAACGGCGCCGGCGACGACAGCGACGGCGACGACGGCGGCAGCGCCCCCGACGCCGCCAAAGGCGAGGTGTCGCCGTCGACGATCGTCGACGACACCCGGGTCCTCCTCGCTGGCGGGTTCCTGATCGTGTTCGCGTTCGTCACGTTCAGCGGGCTCTACTACCGGACGTTCCTCACGTTCCTGCCGGACCTGCTCGGGGACGCGCTCGGCGGGCTGGTCGACGTCCGGCTGATCGACCCCGACAGCCCGTACGCCGAGGAGTTCGACCTCGCGCGGTACCTGTACGTCGCCGTCCTCATGGTCGGCGTGCTCGGGCAGTACCTCGGTGGACGGATCGCCGACCGGATCCCCCCGGAGCGAGGACTGATGATCCTCATGGCCGTGTTGGCGGCACTCGCGCTGCTTTTCGTTCCCGCCGGCGCGACCACCGCGTCGTTCCTCGCGGTGTCGCTCGCGCTCGGGGTGGCGCTGTTCACGGTCCAGCCGCTCTCGCAGGCGACGGTCGCGGCCTACTCGCCGAGCGAGGCGCGCGGCATCTCGTTCGGCTACACGTACCTCGGTATCTTCGGCGTCGGCTCGCTCGGCGCCGCGCTCGCGGGGTGGGTTCTCACCCGCGCCGGTCCCCGCGAACTGTTCTTCGTGCTCGCGGGAATCGCGGCTATGGGCGCGCTCTCGGCGGCCGCGATAGCCCGGTTCGCGACTCGGCGGGACTGACGACGGGGGTCGCGCGCCCCGACCCGCGTCACTCCTCGGGCTGGTGGTCGTCGGCCTCGCCGCCTTCGCCGTCCTCGTCGGCCTCTTCGCCGACCTCGATCCGCACCGGTCCCCCGTCTCCGGGACCGTCGCCGCCGTCGTCCCCCGACGCGTGGCCCGGCCCGTCGCCGGTCGCGTAGTCGTCGAGCGTGGTCTCGTGGGGGTCGCCGCGATCCCCCTCCAGTTCGCTCAGCGCGTAGCCCACGGCGTAGCCGGTCGATCCCCCGAGGAAGGCGCCGATTCCGGCGCCGATCGGACCGCCGCGGGCGCCGAGGACCGCCCCCGTGAAGCCGCCGACCGTGGCGGCCCGCTCCGCCTCCCGTTCGGCCCGCGAGCGGTCTCGGTCGGCGATCCGATCGGCGGCGCGGCTCTCGTCGCTGTCGTGGTGGGTCATGTCTGCGGGTAGGGGCTCCGGCGGTCTATACGCTTCGCCGAGGGCGGCGAGGGAGCGCTTACGCCGTGTGTTTCGCTTCCTCGGCGTCGTCGACGACCTCGATCCCGCGGTTGTTCACCGCGTGGGGGTCGAGCCCCTGCTCCTGGAGGAACTGCTTGTAGAGTCGCTCGACAGTCTCGCCGTCCTTCTGTCGGTCGCTGGCGTGGTCGCACAGCTCCACGAGATTCTCCGGCACGTCGTTCTCGTGGACGATCCAGTGGTTGATCGTGTCCGAGAGCCGCCGGATAGGCGAGGTGAAGTGGCCGTAGATGTCGAAGTTGAGCGCGTGGTGGCCGCCGAACGGGTCGTTCATGTACTTCGCGCGGGGCATCACCTTCAGCACAGCGCGCTGGATCTTGTTGAGCTGCCGCCCGGGCGATTCCTCTAAGGCGGCGTTGACCGCCTTGCGGGGGTCGTCGCCCCACGCGTCGCCGGGGATGGAGACGCCGTCGAGGTCCTGGATCTCTTTGAGCGCCTCGCTCCACTGGTCGGGCGTCGGCTGCGGGTGGACGCGGTACATCGCCTCGACGCCGCGGTCCCACATCAGGGTGTGCGTCACCGCCTTGTTCGCCTTCAGCATCGACTCCTCGATGATGGTGTGCGCGCGGTCGCGGCGCGGGTTCAACACGAGCGAGCCGTCCTCCTTGCGCTGCTCGTGCATCCGGTCGGCGAGCTCGAAGGCGAGTTCGTTCTCCTCGCCGAGCGGGAGAGAGGGGTCCTCCAGCCGCTCCTCGCACTGCTTGTAGGTGAGCCGCTCGTCGGAGTTGATGACGGACTTGTAGATGTCGATGTCCTCGAACGAGAGCGTCTCGTCGTCGATCTCCATCTCGACGGTGTGCGCGAGCCGGTCCTCGTTGGGGACGAGCGAGCAGACGGTCTCGGCGAGCACCGGCGGGAGCATGTGGATCGTGTAGTCGGGCAGGTAGACGGTGTTCGACCGCTTCACGGCCTCCTCCCACATCGCGGTGTCCGGGGTGACGTAGTGGGTGACGTCGGCGATGTGGACCCACAGCCGGTAGGCGCCCTCCTCGCGCTCGATGGAGATCGCGTCGTCGAAGTCCTGCGCGTCGACCGGGTCGGTGGTCCACGTCGTCAGCTCGCGGAGGTCCTCGCGCTCGTCGATCTCGGCTTCGATCTCCTCGTACACGTCCTCGGTCCGGGTCTCGGCCTCGCGGAGGACCTCGTTCGGGAACTCGTCGGGGATCTCGAACTCCTCGAACAGGTCCGCCCGCTTCTCCGCGAGGCGGTCCGCCAGCTCCGCCGTGATCGTCACGGGGCCTTGGTCCTCGGCGGACCCGGGTTTCGGCTCGTCGTCTGACATACCGGGACCAACGCGGGTCCGTTAGAAAGGCCTGTCGGGGGGCGGACCGAGGCCGCCGAAACGACGGCGCGCTACCGGTCGCGGTCCGACGGGTCCCCGTCGCGGTCGGACCGGCCGCGGGACCCGGTCGCGTCGGCGCCGTCGCGCTCGTCGGTCCCGACCGCGTCGGCGTACCGGCCGAGGAACTCCTCGCGCGAGAGGCCGTCGGCCTCGATGGAACAGATCAGCGACTCGAGCCCGTCGCGGGGCTGGTGGCAGAGCTCGTCGTCGCAGTCGGTACAGAGGTACTCGAACTCCTTGTCGCGCCGGTTCCAGCGGTCGCCCTCCTTGTCGTACTCGCGCGCCTCCTCGCGCAGCAGCGAGTCCCCGCACGCGATGCAGGTCACCGTCCGCCGATCCCGGCTTTTCCGGGAGCGCCACATATCCGCTACCTCGGACCCACCCCACTTAGCGTTTGGTGCGCGGCGGTCGCGCCTCGGGCGGCGACTGGGTCACTGCCGGCCGCCGCCCGAGACGCGGGTCCGACGTGTAAACCTATAACGCTGGCACCGCTCCTCCCCGGTATGACGATCCGCGAATCCGACCTCCCGGGGGTCGGAAAGAAGTTCGAGATCGACCTCGACGACGGCGAGATGGTCGTCGTCATCCATAACACGGGGAAACGCGAGGTGTTCCGGCGGCCCGACCCGGACGCCGACTCGGAGAAGGTGTTCGAGTTCAGCGACGACCTCGCGCGGACGATCGGCTCGATAATCGAGGGCGCGTACTTCCAGCCGGTCGAGCCCGACACGCAGGAGACGACCCTGCCCGGCGGTATCCTCCTGGAGTGGTACGAGCTCCAGCCGGGCTCGCCGCTGATCGGCGAGACGCTGGAGAGCGCCGATATCGGCAACCGGACCGGGCTCGTCGTCGTCGCGGTGCAGCGCGGCGACGAGGTCGTCGAGAGCCCGAGCGCCGACACCACGCTCCGCGAGGGCGACACGGTCATCGGCGTCGGGACGCCCGAGGACTGCGCGGCGTTCGAGGAGCTTCTCACCGGATGAGCGGCCGGTCAGACGCGGTCGGGGCGGCCTCTCGACTCGCCCGTTTCGGAGGTGACCGGTAGTGGCGCTGCTCGACGTCGGCGTCATGTTCGCCGCGGTCGCGGTCGCCGGCTGGCTCGCGAACCGCCTCGGCCAGTCCGTGATCCCCTTCTACATCGTCGCCGGGATGCTGCTCGGGGAGTTCGTCCTCGGGCGGCTCGCGCTGCCGACGGTCGGGACCGTCTACGTCCCCGAGACGGAGTTCATCGCGCTCGGCGCGGAGCTCGGGATCGTCTTCCTCCTGTTTTTCCTCGGGCTGGAGTTCAACCTCGACCGCCTGCTCGCCCGACGGCGCCAGATCGGGACCGCCGGGACGATCGACCTCGCGAACTTCGGCGCCGGGCTCGTCCTCGGCTGGCTCGTCTTCGGCGCGCTCCTCCCGGCGTTCCTGTTCGCCGGCATCGTCTACATCTCCTCGTCGGCGGTGATCACGAAGTCGCTCATCGACCTCGGCTGGATCGCCGACGACGAGGCGGAGCCGCTGCTCGGTACCCTCGTCTACGAGGACCTGTTCATCGCCGTCTACCTCGCGGTGGCCTCGGCGCTCGTGCTCGGCGGCGGCGACGTGGCCGCGGCCGCGACCGACGTCGGCATCGCGGTCGCGTTCATCCTCGTGCTGCTGGCCGCGGTCCAGTTCGGCACGCCCGCGTTCGACCGGCTGGTGGCGACGAGCAACCCGGAGTTCGTCGCGCTCCGGTCGATCGCGACCGTGGTGCTCGTCGCCGGCGCGGCGCTCGCGCTCGGCGTCAGCGAGGCGGTCGCCGCCTTCTTCGTCGGGATGGCGTTCGCCTCGACGGAGTACGCCCACGAGATCGAGACGCTGCTCGAACCCGTCCGCGACACGTTCGCGGCGGTGTTCTTCTTCTGGATCGGGCTCGTCACCGACCCGCTGCTGTTCGGCGGCGTGGCGGCGCTGATCGCGCTCGCGGTGGTCGTGACGACGCCGACGAAGCTCGTCACCGGCTTCCTCGCCGGGCGGGCCTTCGACCTCGACACCAAGCGGTCGACCCGCGTCGCGCTCGGGATGACGACCCGCGGGGAGTTCTCGCTGATCATCGCGACGGTCGCCGTGACCGGGGCTCAGGCGGGGACGTTCGACCCGGCGCTCGCACAGACGATCAACGCGTTCGCGGTCGGCTACGTGCTCGTGATGGCGATCCTCGGGACGACGCTGATGCAGTACTCCGCGCCGTTCGAGTCGATCGCCGTCTCGTGGCTGGATCGCGGCGTGGATAGCGGCGGGACGGACCGGCTGTGATCGATCGACTCGGGACCGTCGGCGGGGACATCTGCCGGTCCGGTCGCTCCTTTATAAATAGCCGAGAGCACACGAACGCAAACGACCTCCAAACCACCAGTCGTTCGGCTGTACGTGATCCGTTCCTCCGCGACGACGACCTCCAAAGCCCCAACCGTGAGCGGGGGACACGCTCGCTGCGGTCCTCAGTCGGTCGCTACCGCTCCCTCCTTGCGGTCCTTACGTCGTCATCAGAACGCAAAGCGTTCTGATTGGCTCACGAGAGCTCCGCTCTCGTGAACGCCTGCCCCCCGCTCACGGCTGCCCCTTTGAGTCCCACCCCGCACGGCACCGCACCTCACGCCTCCCCAGCCTCGTCAGTCGCCTCCGCTTCGCTCCGGCGACTGACTCCCTCGCGGGCTCCTTCGCGGCCGCCGATGGCGGCCGCTCGGAGGCGCGCCACCGCACCGGCTATTTATAAATGAAGTCGCGGAGACGCCTTCTCCGTCGGCTACTCCGCCAGCTCCTCGAACACGGCGTCGACCATCTCGCCGGTGTCGGCGATGATCTCGTCCATCGCCTCGTCGTCGACGGGCATGCCGAGGAGGCGCGCGATCTTCATGATCGAGACGTGGTAGACGACCTGTTCGCCGGGCGACTCCTCCCAGATAATCATGTTGCAGGGGAACAGCCCCCCGATGCGCTTGTCGGTCGCGTCGAGCGCGCGGTCCGCCATCGACGGGTTGCAGGCGCCGAGCACGTAGTACGGGTCGCGGTCGGCGTCGACCTTCTCGTTGAGCATGTCGGACGGGGAGAACTCGACCGGGATGCCGAAGCCGGCGTCGAGGCACACCTCGCGGACGCGCTCGACGGCCGACTCGTGGTCGGTCGACAGCGTCGTCCGCGTCTCGCCGTACTCCTCGGGGTCCAGCTCGTGCGGATCGAAGGGGATCGCCATACGTCGACTCCGCGCCGACGGGGCAAAAAGGCCGCGACGGGGGGGACGCGGCTACTCGGTGGCGACCGGGCCGCGCCCGACGAGCTCCTCGACCTCCGCGACGAACTCGCTGCGGCTCTCGAACAGCGGCACCTCGGACTCCGCGAGCACGTCGTCGAGGTCGCGGGGGCCGTCCGGGCTCCGGACCGCGGCGTCGCCCTCCTGTGCCACCACGTCGCTGCGCTTCGCGGGCCACGTGAGCCGGGACGCGACGCGGGCGATCGGCTCGCCCGCCACGTCCGGTCCCTCGCCGAGCTCGACGGCCGGTTCGCTCTCCTCGGCCTCCTCGTTGTCGCTCATGCCCCGCGGTTCCGCTCCGGTGACACTAATGGTTTCGATGCGGGCCGGCCGCCGCCGCGTTCCGCGGTGACCCGCCTCGGATCCGACCGCTCGATCGATTTCCGCGCTCGCCAGCCGCGATCGGCGGCGAACCGTTCGGATCCCCCTGCCGCCGAGGCCGACCCGAGGACCGAAATAATTCGGTGTCACAACTATACGATTCGACACTAACGTTCTATTGCGGAGTAGGCACACGACTCCCGCATCTCGCGTCGGACGTCCGACGCGCCGGTTCTTCGGGGATTCCCGTCAGAGTCCCCCTCCCGTTCCCCCTTTCCGTCTCCTCTTCGGACGCTTTCGTTTCAACGCCGACCGCGTCGCGGCGCCGCGGCCGGACGAACGCGGACGCAGCCGGTCGCGGTCACAGCTAGCCGCGGTCACCGCCAGTCGCGGTCGGTGTCGTTCAGCCGCTCGCGGCCGTCCGCCGTGACGACGACGAGGTCCTCGATCCGACAGCCGAACCGCCCGTCGAGGTAGACCCCCGGCTCGACGGAGAAGACCATCCCCGGTTCGAGCTCCCGGTCGTTCCCGGCGACGACGTACGGCGCCTCGTGGACGTCGAGCCCCACCCCGTGGCCGGTCCGGTGGACGAAGGCGTCGCCGTACCCCTTCGCCTCGATCACCTCCCGCGCGGCCCTGTCGACCGCCGCGGCCGTGACGCCCGGCTCCACGGCGTCGACCGCGGCGGCCTGCGCCTCCCGGACCGCCTCGTGGACTCGCTCGTACTCCGCCGGGGGGTCGCCGTCGAACACGAGCGTCCGCGTCTGGTCGGAGGGGTAGCCGTCGACGCGCGTCCCGAAGTCGAGCACGACGGGCTCGCCCGCCCGGATCTCGCGGTCCCCGTGGCCGTGGTGCGGCTTCGCGCCGTTCGGACCAGCGGCCACGATCGTCTCGAACGAGACGCCGGTCCCCCCGTGCGCGGCAAGCCGGTCGGCGATCCAGTCGGCGAGTTCGCGCTCGGTCATCCCGACCGCGTCGGCGCCCAGGTCGCGGAGGTCGCGCACGGTCGCGTCCGCGGCGGCGGCCGCCTCGCGCAGCGCCGCCAGCTCGGCGTCGTCCTTCCGGACCCGCATGTCGGCGAGGACCTCGCTCGCGAGCCCCCACGTCGCGTCCGGCGCCGCCGCCCGGAGGTCCTGCGTGAACGTCGCCCACATCGTGTCGTCGACGAGGAGGCGTCCGTCCCGAAGCCCGAGGTCGGCGAGCAGATCGCGAGCGGCCGCGACCGGGTCCTCGCCGTCGGCCCACGTCCGGACGTCGGCGACGGTCGTCTCCTCGCGCACCTGCGTCTCGTACAGCGACGGGACGAGGAGCGTCGCCGGGTCCGCTCCGCCGCCCGCCGCCGGCACCGCGAGCAGGAAGTGCCGCTCGCCGGGCTCCTCGTCGAAGCCGGTGAGGTACTGGAGGTTCCGGCTCGGGAAACAGACCAGCCCGTCGGCGCCCGCGTCCCGGAGCCGCGCGGCGGCGCGCCGCCGTCGGTCCGCGTGGATGTCGTCGGCCATGGGCGACCTCGGCCCGGCGGTCGCTTATAAGTAAGGAGTCGTTGACGGGGCGGCAAGCGCCGCGTAACCATATGGGTCGCCGCGCTACGGAGAGACATGAGCATCGATAACGGGTCCACGTTCGACTGCCCGGAGTGCGACGTGACCGCCCCCTCGGCGTCAGTCCCGTACGACACCCTCGGCTACGCGGTCTGTCCGGTCTGCTCGCACGTGACGAGACCGGTCGACGAGGAGTGACTCGTCGACGACGGGGAGTGGCCCGTCGAGTCCGTTCCGGCTTCCGCGGTCGAACCGGGCCGTTTTAGCCGCCGCGCCCGCCCCGTGAGGTATGAGCTGGTCACTTGGACGCGAGGACGAGACGATCACCGAGTGGGAGCGCTCCGACGGCTACGCGACGGTCCGGGTTCGCGAGCGCACCGACGGCCGGTTCGTCGTCCGCCTCGACGTGATGGAACAGGCCGCCGACGAGTCGGCCTACGAGCGCGAGCGCTTCGACGACCGCGAGGCCGCGCTCGACCGCGCCGCCGAGTGGCGCGAGGAGCGGACCGTCGAGGAATGACCGCGGGAAGCGCCGCGCTCCGTCCGCCCTCAATTTAAACGGACGGCACGTCGTCGGCGAGGAACGCCTGACACTCGACGGTCCGTCCGTCGGGGTCCTCGGCGAAGCACTGATAGATGTCGTACCGCTCGTTCTCGCGCGGGTCCTCGACCGCGCCCGGCGCGCTCGCGGCGTCGCGGCGGTCGCTCGCCTCGGCGAGGCGCTCCCGGACTTCGTCGACCGCGTCGCGGTCGGGGTAGACGAACGTGAGCGTCCCGCACGTCTCGGTCTCGTCGCGGTCGCAGAAGCCGAACAGGAAGTTGTCGTAGCGGAGGATCGTGCAGTCCGGCTGTTCGAGCCACGTCTCGGCGCGCAGCTCCTCGCGGTAGAAGTCGACGACGCCGCCCCTGTTCTCCGTCCCGTAGAAGACGATCCCGGACATGCCCGACGGGTCGCGCCCCGACCACTTCACCGCTCCGGGCGGGACTCACCGCTCCGGGTGGACCGGCGCGTCGAACCCGCCCCTGACGAGCGGCTTCGCCACGTGGCGGCGGGCGCTCGGGGGCACCTCGTACCAGCCGGGCTCCAGCTCGCGGTCGACCTCGCGGTCGACCTTCTCGGGCGCGGCGGTCCCGCAGTCGCGGCAGCGGTACCCCTGATCGCTCCCCGCCGACGACATCGACCGCCCGCAGTCCGGACAGGTCGGCACGGCCGGCTCGGTCCGCACGAGGTCGCGCACGGCGAACTTCTCGAGCTTGAGGGTCGACGCCGGTACCTGCGTCCTCTCGCCCCCGCCGTCGGACTCCCGGACCTCGTGTTCGCCGCACAGCGTCACCCGGTCGCCGGGTCGGAGGGCGCGCACGCGGTCGCGGAACCGCCCGGTCGGCGCGAACGCGACGCAGCGGAGGCGGGCCGCGCCGTTCTCCTCATCCTTCTCGTCCTTCTCGTCACCCTCGTCATCCTTGTCACCCTCGTCACCCTCGTCACCCTCGTCACCCTCGTCGCCCGCCGCGACCTCGACGTGGACGTGGCCCCCCCGTTTCGTCTCCGGCTCGCTCGCGACCGCGCCGGCGACCCGGTACCCCGTGCCGTCGCGGAGGTCGCCGATCCGGCCGGGCGCGAGGTGGGCGTCGGTGCCCTGGTTCGTGAGGAACGTCGCGGCGCGTTCCACGGGCTCGCTCTCGATGGCCTCGGCCACGTCCCGACACGTCGCCGGGTCGTCGCCGCGGATCCCGTGGAGGATCGGGCCGGGGGCGTTGGGGACGCAGACCGCCGCGCCAGTCTCCCGGTCGACGGTGTCCCAGACCGTCGGGTACCCCGCGTCGGCCGCGGCGAAGACGCTCTCGATGTCGACCTCGCGAGGCGTCCCGCAGCGATCCAGCTCGCGGTACGAGATCCGCTCCGCCGTCCAGTCGTCGAACGCGGCCGGCGCGCCGACCGCCGCGAGCGCGCCGATCCTCCCGCGGCCGACGACGGCCGACTCCGCCGTCTCCCCGCCGGTCCCGAACGCGGCGTGCCGGTAGCCGTGCGCCTCGGCGAGCGACAGCGCCTCGTCGAGGTCGAGGCGGTGCCGGAGCGCGCGGCGAGCGAAGTCGGCCACGTCGTCTGGGATCCGCGCCGCCGACGCGTCGCCGTCGCCCGAGGACGCGGGGAGCGCTCCCGGCGCGAACGGGTCCCCGGCGACGTCGACGTCGGCGACGACGAGGCCCGGAGACGTTCGCGGGTCGTCGTCGGCGGCAAACTCGCGCACGGCCTCCGCGGCGAGGTCGAACGCCGCCGCCGCGTCGACGCCGGAGACGTGGACCGCGACGGCGGCGTTCCCCCGCGTCTTGTGCTTCACGGCGGGGTTCAGTCGAACGAGGAGCCGTCGGCGGACCCGCCCGCCGGCCGATTCGAGCCGCTCGGCGAGCCGCGCGCCGACGTACGTCGTGCACATCCCCCGCTCGCGGGAGTCGGTGTCGTCGACGGCGACGATTGGCATACGCGCCCTTGCCCGTTCCCGGACAAACCGGTTTCGCCCGGCCGTCCGGAACCGATCGCGGCGGCCGGCCCCCGCCGACTCGGACTCGGTATTTAACCGCTCCGCCGGCTCCGTCGGGAAAACCGCAAGCGGGCGGCGGTTTCGCGCGGATACAAGTGACACAACGCATATATACGGTGAACTGCTTGTTTCTGGTATGTCCCGGACTGCGCTGATCGAAAACGTCACCGCGATGCTCGAGGACGCGGGCTTCCTCGTCAGCGACCGGTGTGCGGTCCGGCCCAAGAGCTTCGACGTGGCGGCCCGGCGCGACGAGGACCTCCTCCTCTTGAAAATACTCGGCAACGTCGACGCGCTGGACGCGGAGACCGGCGCGGAGATGCGCCGGCTCGGCGAGTACCTGCACGCGACGCCGATGGTGATCGGAATCCGGACCCGCGACGAGGAGCTGAAGCCCGGCGTGGTCTACTTCCGGCACGGCGTCCCGGTGATCAACCCCGACACGGGGTACGACCTGTTCGTCGAGGGGATGCCGCCGCTCATCTACGCGGCGCCCGGCGGGCTCTACGTCAGCCTCGACGGCGACCTCCTCGCCGACGAGCGCGAGGAGCGCGGCTGGTCGCTCGGGCGGCTCGCGACCGAGCTCGGCGTCTCCCGGCGCACCGTCTCGAAGTACGAGGACGGGATGAACGCCTCCATCGAGGTCGCGGTCCAACTCGAGGACCTGTTCGACGAGCCGTTCTCCAGCCCGGTCGACGTGCTGGGCGGCGCGGACGAGGTGCGCGACGCCGATCCGACCCCCTCGGCGCCCGAGACCGACCCCGACGACGAGCACGTCCTCCACGTGCTTACCAACGCCGGCTTCACGGTCCACCCGACCGCCCGCGCGCCGTTCAAGGCGGTCTCCGAGGACGACCAGCGCGCCGAGACCCGGGTGCTCACCGGCCACTCGGCGTTCACCCCCGCCGCGGAGAAGCGCGCGCGGATCATGTCCTCGATCGGCGAGGTCGCCCGGACGCGCTCCGTCTACTTCACGGAGGAGGACGAGAAGCGCGAGTCGGTCGACGGCACCGCCCTGGTCTCCTGCGAGGAGCTCGCCGGCATCACTGACCCCGAGGAAATCCGCGAGCTCATCCGCGATCGGGCGGCGGCGCCCTCCGAGGCCTAGGCCGGAGATCCGCGACCGCAGCCCCTCTCTCTACCGTCCGAACGCCGCTTTCAACCGCCCGAACGCCGCCTCTTAGCGTCCGAACAACCGGCTGAAGAAGCCGCCGCTCTTCTCTTCTCCCCCCTCCTCGTCGTCCGTCTCCGCCGCGTCCTCCGGTTCCTCCGCCTCCTCCGCTTCTTCCGTCTCCTCCGCGTCCTCGGCGCCCTCCGAGAGGACGGTGTTCATGCCGGTGTCGTCGTCGCGGAACGGGACGCTCCCCGCCAGCTCGTCGTCGGGGTCGGCGGTCGGTTCCTCGGCGGCCGCAGCGCCGTCGTCCGGCTCGGGTTCGTCCGCGGCCGTCTTCGGGGGGCTCTCCGCGTCGTCTATCTGCACACCCTCGCTCTCCGCGTCGTCGATCGTCTCCGCGTCGTCGGGTGCTTCCGCCTCGTCGAACGCCTCCGGATCGTCGACATCGTCCTCGATCATCGCCTCGAGGTCGTCGCCGTCGACGTGCTCTTCGCCGACCGTCTCCGTCTCCCCGGTCGTCTCCGCCTCCCCGTCGCCTTCCGCGGCGGGGTCCTCGTCGGCGACGATAATGTCCTCCTCGTCGCCCGGGTCGCTCAGTCCCCCCGCCTCGGCGTCGGCGACGATGATGTCCTCCTCGTCCGTGTCGACGCGCTCGACCGTCTCCGCCTCGCTGGTCGTCCCCGCCTCCGTGCCTTCTCCGACGGGGTTCTCGTCACTCCCGGAGGTCGCCCCGGCCGCCGCGGTCTCAGCCTCGTCCGGTTCGGCGTCGTCAGCGTCGTCGTCCGCATCTGGTTCGGTGTCGTCGGCCTCCGCGTCGTCGCCCTCGCTGGTCCCGGCCCCCTCGATATCGACGTCCGTCAGCGCTCGCGTGAGGTCCCGGTAGGCCCGGGTGGCGGGCGCGTCCGGCGCGAACGTCGGAAGCGGGCGGTTCGCGGTCGCCGCCCGCACCACGGCGTCGTCCTCCGGGATCCGGCCGAGAATTGCCGCGTCGAGGACGTCGGCGGCGAGCCCGTCGACGCCGACCTCGTCGGCGTCGGGGTCGACGCGGGTGATCGCGGCGCCGGCGACGTCGCCGCCGAGCCGCTCCGCGAGCTGCCGCGTCTTCTCGGTGTCGCCGAGGGCGCTCCGCTCGGCGGTCGAGACGAGCAGGGTCTCGTCGGCGATCGCTAGCGGGAGGCTGGAGTCGTGCGAGAGCCCCGCCCCGGCGTCGACGAGCACGTAGTCGGCGTCCTCGAAGGCCGCGACGACGTCCGCGAGCCCGGCCGGATCCGCCGACGCGTAGGCGTCGAGGTCCTCCGAGCCGGGGACGACGCGGAGCCCCTCCGGCCCCTCGTGGACCGCGTCGAGCGGGTCGGCCCGCCCCGCGAGCACGTCGTGGAGCGTCGGCTCGTCGGGCGTCACGCCCAGCGCGCCCGCGAGGTTCGCCATGCCGATGTCGGCGTCGATCGCGACGACGTCGGCGCCGGAGCCCGCCAGGACCGTCGCTATCGCCGCGGTCGTGGTGGTCTTCCCGACCCCACCTTTCGCCGACGCGACCGCATACACCGTTGCCATACGGTGACGGTCCGGCGACTGGTACTTAAATGTAGGCGGCAGGCGGTCGATCAGACCCCCGTCGCCGCCGATTCCCGCCGCTATCGGGAGCAAGGCCCGCGTACTTTCGCAAACACCTTATACGTCGCTTGTAGAGTTTCAGGCGATTAGTAGCATGGCGAGACCAGAGGTGCTCGACCGGATCAAGGAGGCTGAACGGGAGGCGGACGAGATCATCGCGACGGCGGAATCGGACGCCGACGAGCGCCTCGCCGAGGCTCGAGAGCGCGCGGACGAGATCCGCGCCGAGGCCGAGGAGGAGGCGGAGTCCGAGGCCGCGGAGCGGCTCGAGGCGGCCCGCGAGGAGATCGAGGAACGGAAGGAGGAGATCCTCGAGGCGGGCCGGTCCGACCGCGACGAGCTCGAACGCGAGGCCCGCGAGCGCGTGGACTCGGCCGTCGACTACGCAGTCGAACGGTTCGAGGAAGCGGTGAACCAACAGGCCGAGGAGGCGGTGGATGCTCAGGCCTGAGCGGATGAGCAAGGTGTCGGTGACGGGCTCGAAGCGCGTCATCGACGACGTCATCGAGGCGGCGTACGCCCACCACTCGCTGCACGTCACGGACTACGACGAGCGCTACGAGGGGTTCGCGCCCGGCGAGTCGCTCGAGGGCGCCGAGACGGTGAACGAGCAGCTCGTCACCGTCCGCGCGCTCGAGAGCGTCCTCGACGTCGAGGGCGACGAGCTCGACGCGGCCCGCGCCATCGACGACGAGGAGCTCGAACGCGAGCTCGCCGACGTCCGCGAGCGCGTCAACGCCCTCAACGACCGGCGAGACGAGCTCCAGGCCGAGATCCGCGATCGGGCGGAGGCGATCGATCGGATGGAGCCGTTCGCGGACCTCGGCATCGAACTCGACCTGCTTCGCGGCTACGACTCGCTCGAGGTCGTCGTCGGCGAGGCCAAGCCCGACGCCGTCGAGGAGACGCTCGCCGACGCCGACGGGCTCGACGCCTACGAGGTGTTCGCCGGCAGCGACGTCGTGGCGATCTTCGCGAAGCCCGCCGACGGCGCCGAGGAGGGCGTCCTGCAGGACTCGCTCGTCGGCGTCGACATCGCGCTGCTGGAGGTGCCGGAGGCCGACGCCGGCCCCGCCGAATACGTTGCGGAGCTTGAGCGCGAACGCGAGGAGCTGCGGGCCGATCTCGAGGAGATCGAGGCCGATCTCGCCGACGTGAAGGGGGAGGCGGCCGGCTTCCTGCTCCGCGCCGAGGAGCAGCTCACCATCGAAGCCGAGAAGAAGGAGGCGCCGCTCTCGTTCGCGACCACGGAGAACGCGTTCGTCGCCGAGGGGTGGATCCCCACGGACACCTACCCCGACTTCGAGGCGAGCATCGCCGACGCAGTCGGTGACCACGCCGAGGTCGAGGAGCTCGAACGCGCCTCGTTCACGCCCGACGGCGACCACCACACCGAAGCGGTCGCGGACGGCGGCTCCGCGGGCGGCGCCGACGCCGCGACCGCGGCCACGGGAGACGACGCCGACCGCGAGGCCGCCACCGACGGCGGCCACGCGACGCACGGCGACGACGACCCGCCGGTCGTCCAGGACAACGGGAGCGCGGCGGGCCCCTTCGAACTGCTCGTGCAGGGGTTCGGCCGGCCGAAGTACTCGGAGTTCGACCCGACGCTCCTCGTCTTCCTCACGTTCCCGCTCATGTTCGGCTTCATGATCGGCGACGTCGGCTACGGCGTCCTCTACGCCGGGATCGGCGCCTTCCTGTACAGCCGGTACGACGGGACGTTCCGGGAGCTCGGCGCCGTCGCGATGTGGGCCGGCGGCTTCACGATCCTGTTCGGGATCTACTTCGGGATCGACGTGTTCGGCTACCACGCCTACCAGCTGCTGCCCGGTGACATCCACTGGCCCGTCGACGGGAAGGGGCTCTCGCCGGCCGACATCGACTGGGCGCTGTCGTTCCTCGTCGCGAGCGTGCTGTTCGGGCTCGCCCACCTGAACGTGGGTCACGTCCTCTCGTTCGTGAGCAACTACCAGCAGCACGACCTCAAGCACGCGCTGTACGAGGGCGGCTCGTGGCTGCTGATCCTCAACGGCGCGTGGATCTGGATCTTCAGCCAGCACCTCCCCGGTCCGAAGCCCGACTTCCTCTTCGAGTCGTTCTCGATCCTCACCTTCGGGGCGGTGTCGTTCGGCGGCTTCCCGGTCGCGGTCGGGTACGCCGCCATCGCGGCCATCCTCGCGGGCGTCGTCCTGCTCGCCATCGGTGAGCCCCCGGAGCTCGCCGAGGTGCTCTCCCCGATCGTCAACGTCATCTCGTACGCCCGGATCATGGCGGTGCTGCTCGCGAAGGGCGGCATGGCGCTCGCCGTGAACCTGCTCGCGTTCGGCGCGTACATCGACGAGAGCGGCGAGGGGAGCTTCCACTTCATCTTCAGCGCCGACTACCTCCAGTACGTCCGGAGCCACCCCGAGGACTACGAGCTCGTCTTCGCGGGGATGACGACCGCCTTCGACCCGGCCTCGATCGGCGCGGTCGGCGTCGTCGCGCTCGTCGGCGGGATCATCGTCGCGGTCGTCGGCCACATCGTCGTCCTCGCGCTCGGGATCACCTCCGCCGGCATTCAGGCGGTGCGCCTCGAGTACGTGGAGTTCTTCGGGAACTTCTACGAGGGCGGCGGCGACAGCTACCTGCCGTTCGGCTACGACCGGCAGTACACCACCGAGGAGTAGCCGGCGCCCGCCTCGCCGGCCGCCTGCCGACTCCGTTCGCCTCGACTCGGTCGGCGCGCTCGCCGCGATCCGATTCACCGCCGTCCGCATCGGCCCGACTCCGGCCGTCGACGGCGCGTCGATTCGGGTCAACCGACGCGTTTAGCCGTGTCTCTATCCCCGACTACGGCCGCTCTATTCGGTCGTTTTGGGAAGCTTTATGACTACTGTGGCGGCAACTACCTACCGTTCGGAGACGAGCAACCGGAACTACTACCAATGCTTGAAGCTACCAACGCACTCGGGAACGCCGTACTGTCCACCGGAGGAACCCTCACCGACCCCAGCGCCGCAGCGGCGCTCGCCGTCGGGCTCGCCGCCCTCGGTGCGGGATACGCCGAGCGTGGTATCGGTTCGGCCGCCGTCGGCGCGATGGCCGAGGACGACGACCTCTTCGTCAACGGGCTCATCCTGACGGTGCTTCCCGAGACGATCGTTATCCTCGCACTCGTCGTCGTCTTCATCGTCTGAGCGGCACTTCCTTTCACACCAATGAGTTTGGACACTGTCGTTGAGGACGTTCGAGACGAAGCCCGCGCGCGTGCAGAGGAGATCCGCGAAGCGGCGGAGTCCGAGGCGGACGAGATCGTCGCCGAGGCGGAGACCGACGCCGAGCGCATCCGCGAGGAGCGCCTCGCCGAGGTCGACCGCCAGATCGATCAGGAGCGCGAGCAGGCGCTCTCGTCGGCCAAGCTCGAGGCCAAGCAGGAGCGGCTCGGCGCCCGTCGGGACGTCCTCGAAGACGTCCGCGACGACGTCGAGGCCGCCATCGAGGGGCTCGACGACGACCGTCGTCGCGAGCTCACCGAGACGCTGCTCGACGCGAGCCTCGCGGAGTACGACGACGAGGACGTCGCCGTCTACACCCGCGCCGAGGACGTCGAGCTCCTCGAGGAGCTCGTCGCCGACCGCAACGCCGAGGTCGACGGCGAGGTCGACTGTCTCGGCGGCGTGGTCGCCGAGAGCGACACCTCTCGCGTTCGCGTGAACAACACGTTCGACTCGGTCCTGGAGTCCGTCTGGGACGACGAGTTGAAGAACATCTCGGAGCGACTGTTCGACCAATGAGCGCCGTCGGGAGCTCGAACCCAGAGTACGTCGTCGCGCGGGTTCGTGCCCGCCGCGGCAGCCTCTACGGGGACGAGGAGTACCGGAAGCTGACCCGCATGAGCCCGGCGGAGATCGCCCGGTTCATGGAGGAGTCGAGCTACGGCCGGGAGATCAACGCCCTCGGGAGCCGCCACGGCGGCGTGGACCTCATCGAGTACGCGTTGAACCGGAACCTCGCCGCGCAGTTCGAGGGGATCTTGGACTGGAGCGAGGGGTCGCTGTACGACCTCATCGCCCGGTACCTCCGCAAGTTCGACGCGTGGAACGTGAAGACGGTCATCCGCGGCGTCTACACCGACGCGGACCAGTCCGCCGTCGAGGTCGACCTGATCCGCGCCGGCGAGTTCGACGACCGGCGGATCCGCCGCCTGTTGGAGGCCGACTCGATCGACGCCGTCGTCGAGGTGCTGGAGGACACGATCTACGGGCCGCCGCTCCGCGAGGCGTACGCCGAGTACGAGGAGACGGACGTGCTGGTGCCGCTGGAGAACGCCGTCGACCGCGCGTTCTACGAGCGGCTCCTGTCGGGGCTCGGCGGCGACGAGCCGACCCGGCAGTACGAGGCGTTCCTCAAGGCGGAGGTCGACTTCCGGAACGCGACCAACGCCCTCCGGCTCGCCCGGTCGGGCGCGGACATCGACCCCGCCGAGTACTTCATCGAGGGCGGCGAGCTGTTCACCCGCGAGTCGCTCGCGCGGCTCGCGCGGAACCTCGACGAGCTCGTGGAGTACATCGCGGACAGCCAGTACGGCGAGGAACTCGGCCCGGCGCTGCGCGACCTCGAGGAGGCGGACAGCCTCATCGCGTTCGAGCACGCGACCGACGCCGCGCTGCTGGCGTACGGCGACCGGCTCGGGACGGTCCACCCCGTGTCGATCACCCCGATCATCTCCTACATCCTCGCGAAGGAGCGCGAGGTGGAGAACATCCGGGCGATCGCCCGCGGGAAGGAGGCCGGGTTGCCGGTCGACCAGATCGAATCGGAGCTGGTGATAACATGAGCCAGGAGATCGCCGTCGTCGGCAGCCCCGAGTTCACCACCGGGTTCCGGCTCGCCGGCGTGCGGAAGTTCGAGAACGTACCGGACGACGAGAAGGACGAGCGGCTCGACGACGCCGTCGAACGGACCCTCGACGACGAGGACACCGGCATCATCGTGATGCACGACGACGACCTCGACCACCTCTCGCGGGGGACCCGCGAGTCGGTGGAGGGGAGCATCGAGCCCGTGCTCGTCACGCTCGGCGGCGCCGGCGCCGGCAGCGGCGGGCTGCGCGACCAGATCAAACGAGCCATCGGGATCGACCTGATGGAGGAGGACGACTAATATGAGTAAAGCAGAATCCACGGAGACCACCCCAACCGAAGACGGTGTTATCCAAAGCGTGAGCGGTCCGGTCGTGAGCGCCCGCGATCTCGACGCCCGCATGAACGACGTCGTCTACGTCGGCGACGAAGGCCTCATGGGGGAAGTGATCGAGATCGAAGGCGACATCACGACCATTCAGGTGTACGAGGAGACCTCCGGGGTCGCCCCCGGCGAACCCGTCGAGAACACGGGCGAGCCGCTGTCGGTCGACCTTGGTCCGGGCATGCTGGACGCCATCTACGACGGCGTCCAGCGCCCCCTGGACGTGCTGGAGGGCAAGATGGGCAGTCCGTACCTCGACCGCGGGGTCGACGCGCCCGGTATCGACCTCGAGCAGGAGTGGGAGTTCGAGCCGACCGTCGAGGTCGGCGACGAGGTCGGCCGCGGCGACGTCGTCGGCGTCGTCGAGGAGACGGTCACCATCGACCACAAGGTGATGGTGCCGCCGGACGCCCTCGAGGAGGGCGAGACCACCGAGGTCACCGCCGTCGAGTCGGGCTCGTTCGACGTCACCGAGACGGTGGCCGAGCTCGCCAACGGGACGGACGTCTCGATGCACCAGGAGTGGCCCGTCCGCGAGGCGCGCCCCTCCGCGAACAAGAAGACGCCCCGGACGCCGCTGGTGTCCGGCCAGCGCATCCTCGACGGCCTCTTCCCCATCGCGAAGGGCGGGACGGCCGCGATCCCGGGCCCGTTCGGCTCCGGGAAGACGGTCACCCAGCACCAGCTCGCGAAGTACGCAGACGCGGACATCATCGTCTACGTCGGCTGCGGCGAGCGCGGCAACGAGATGACCGAGGTCATCGAGGACTTCCCCGAGCTGGAGGACCCGGCCAACGGCAACCCGCTGATGGCCCGCACCTCGCTCATCGCGAACACCTCGAACATGCCCGTCGCGGCGCGTGAGTCCTGCATCTACACCGGGATCACGATCGCCGAGTACTACCGCGACATGGGGTACGACGTCGCGCTGATGGCCGACTCCACCTCGCGGTGGGCGGAGGCGATGCGCGAGATCTCCTCCCGGCTGGAGGAGATGCCCGGCGAGGAGGGGTACCCCGCGTACCTCGCCGCCCGGCTCGCGCAGTTCTACGAGCGCGCCGGCTACTTCGAGAACGTCAACGGGACGGAGGGCTCCGTCTCGGCGATCGGCGCGGTGTCGCCGCCCGGCGGCGACTTCTCCGAGCCGGTCACCCAGAACACGCTGCGCATCGTGAAGACGTTCTGGGCGCTCGACGCGGACTTAGCGGAGCGACGCCACTTCCCGTCGATCAACTGGAACGAGTCGTACTCGCTGTACAAAGACCAGCTCGACCCGTGGTTCGAAGCGGAGGTCGCCGACGACTGGGCGGAGAAGCGCCAGTGGGCGGTCGACGTGCTCGACGAGGAGACCGAGCTGCAGGAGATCGTGCAGCTCGTCGGGAAGGACGCCCTGCCCGACGACCAGCAGCTCACCCTGGAGGTCGCCCGCTACCTGCGCGAGGCGTACCTCCAGCAGAACGCGTTCCACCCGGTGGACACGTTCTGTCCGCCGGAGAAGACGTACCTCATGCTGACGACGATCGAGACGTTCAACGACGAGGCGTTCAAGGCGCTCGAAGCGGGCGTCCCCGTCGAGGAGATCGTCGACACCGAGGCCGCCCCGCAGATCAACCGGATCGGCGTCCAGGAGAACTACGAGGAGTACGTCGAGGAGCTCAAAGCGGAGATCACCGAGGAACTCCGGAGCCTCTACTAACATGAAAGAGTATCAGACAATCACCGAGATCAGCGGCCCCCTCGTGTACGCCGAGGTCGATGAGGCGATCGGCTACGACGAGATCGTCGAAATCGAGACGGCACAGGGGGAGACGCTGCGCGGACAGGTGCTCGAATCCTCGGAGGGCGTCGTCGCCATCCAGGTGTTCGAGGGCACCTCCGGTATCGACCAGAACGCGTCCGTCCGCTTCCTGGGCGAGACGATGAAGATGCCCGTCACCGAGGACCTCCTCGGGCGGGTCCTCGACGGCTCCGGCCGCCCGATCGACGACGGCCCGGAGATCGTCCCCGAGGAGCGGCAGGACATCGTCGGCGCGGCGATCAACCCCTACTCCCGGGAGTACCCCGAGGAGTTCATCGAAACGGGCGTCTCCGCGATCGACGGGATGAACACCCTCGTTCGCGGCCAGAAGCTCCCGATCTTCTCCAGCTCCGGCCAGCCGCACAGCGAGCTGGCGATGCAGATCGCGCGGCAGGCGAGCGTGCCGGAAGAGGAGGAGGGCGACGACGAGGAGAGCTCCGAGTTCGCCGTCATCTTCGGCGCGATGGGGATCACGCAGGAGGAGGCCAACGAGTTCATGCAGGACTTCGAGCGCACCGGCGCGCTGGAGCGCTCCGTCGTCTTCATGAACCTCGCGGACGACCCCGCCGTCGAGCGGACGGTCACCCCGCGCATGGTGCTCACCACGGCCGAGTACCTCGCCTTCGAGAAGGACTACCACGTCCTCGTCATCCTGACGGACATGACCAACTACTGCGAGGCGCTCCGCGAGATCGGGGCGGCCCGCGAGGAGGTTCCGGGTCGACGCGGGTACCCCGGGTACATGTACACCGACCTGGCGCAGCTGTACGAGCGCGCCGGGCGGATCCAGGGCCGTGAGGGGTCGGTGACGCAGATCCCGATCCTCACGATGCCGGGCGACGACGACACCCACCCGATCCCGGACCTGACCGGGTACATCACGGAGGGGCAGATCTACGTCGACCCCGACCTGAACAGCCAGGGCCTCCAGCCCCCGATCAACGTGCTTCCCAGCCTGTCGCGGCTGATGGACGACGGGATCGGCGAGGGGCTCACCCGCGAGGACCACGCCGACGTGAAAGACCAGATGTTCGCGGCGTACGCGGAGGGCGAGGACCTGCGCGACCTCGTGAACATCGTCGGTCGCGAGGCGCTCTCGGAGCTCGACAACAAGTACCTCGACTTCGCGGACGCCTTCGAGTCGGAGTTCGTCGACCAGGGCTTCGACCAGAACCGCGACATCGAGGAGACGCTCTCCATCGGCTGGGACCTGCTCTCGATGCTCCCGAAGGACGCCCTCAACCGGATCGACGAGGAGTTCATCGAGGAGCACTACCGCGAGGACGACTCCGAGCGCAAGGTCGTCGAAGCGGCAGACTGACGCGGCTCTCTTTCCGCTTTTTCGCCTTCGATCAGCGGCGGCGCCGGTCGGCGCCGATCGCTCGCGACACGTCACGACTGAAAAGAATTATCCGCCTCGGAGCGGAACGTTCCCCCAATAAGATGGCCAAGGACGTCAAACCGACGCGGAAGAACCTGATGGCGATCGAGGACCGCATCGAGCTCTCCGAGCGCGGTCACGACACCCTCGAACAGAAGCGTGACGGCCTCATCATGGAGTTCATGGACATCCTCGACCAGGCGCAGGACGTCCGCTCCGACGTGTCAGAGACGTACGACACGGCCCAGCGCAAGATCGACATGGCCCGGGCGATGGAGGGCGACGTCGCCGTCCGCGGCGCGGCCGCGGCGCTGAAAGAGCACCCGGAGATCACCACCCAGTCGAAGAACATCATGGGCGTGGTCGTCCCGCAGATCGAGTCCTCGAAGGTGAAGAAGAGCCTCGACGAGCGCGGCTACGGGCTGCTCGGCTCCTCCGCCCGGATCGACGAAGCGGCCGACGCCTACGAGGAGCTGTTAGAGAAGATCATCCTCGCGGCCGAGGTCGAGACGGCCATGAAAAAGATGCTCACGGAGATCGAGACCACCAAGCGCCGCGTGAACGCCCTGGAGTTCACGCTCCTCCCGGGCCTGTACGAGAACCAGGAGTATATCGAGCAGAAGCTCGAAGAGCAGGAGCGCGAGGAGATCTTCCGCATGAAGAAGATCAAGGCCAAGAAGGAAGAAGAGGAGAAAGAGGAAGAGGAGGCGGCCGCGGCCGAGGCCGCCGCGGCCGAGACCGAGGAGCCGGAGCCCGCGGACTGACTGCCCGCCGACCGACCGCTTCCACCGTCCCGCGCCGTCTCACCGATCGGCCGTCTCATCCATCTCGCTTCGCATGTCCTGTCCCCGCTGTGATGCCGACCTCGTCGCCTTCGACGTGCCGCCCGCCCTCCGCGAGCACGCGCCGGCCGCGACGGCGGCGATCTGCACCCGCTGTCTGCGGACGTTCGCCGTCGGCGAGGACGATACCGCCGTCGCCGACATCGGCACGGAATCGGTTGCCGACCCCGACTTCTCCGCGGTCGACCCCGCGTTTCCCGACGGCGAGGCGGGCGTGGCGCTCGCGCTCGTCTGCGGGCTGTTGGAGTCGTTCGCGCTCAACCGCGCCTCGATCGAGGCGCTCGTCGAGCACGCGGAGCTGTCGGGCGCCGACGCCTTCGCCTTCTTCGAACGGCTCGACGCCGCGGAGGCCGCCTTCGACCTCGACCGGCGGCGGGCGGCGCTGCTCGACGTGCTGTGAGGCTCCCGTCGGCCGCGGACGACCGCCGAGGCTCGCGGCCGACGTTCAGTTCTCGTCGAGGTCGACGCCCGGCGGGTCGTCCCACTCGTCGCCGTCGTCCTCGTCGTCGTCGGCCTCGGTCCCTGCCGGCCCGAGCGGCTTCTCGCCGCGCCGCCGCTCGTGGACGGCGAGGCCGGCCTTGCGCGCGTCGCTCCCGCCGGCGTACGGGTCCTCTGACGGGTCGTACGACTGCTCGTCGCGCTCGAAGAGGTACGCGAAGAGGCCGAACAGCGGGACGACGAAGGCGATGAGCGCCCACTTCTCGCGGTTCATCCCGTGTTTCGGCGCGTCGACGTAGACGTACGCGGCGAAGCCGACGAGCCACGCGAGCGGGACGCCGACGAGGATGGCGATAACGAGCGGTTCCATACCTTCGCTTCGGGCTCGTCGGCTTAAGCGCACGGGTGGATTTCGGGTGGAGCGCTGTCGCGGCGGCGCCGGGACGCGGTCCCCGGCCGAAGGACACTATCCGGTCGAGCCCGTACCAGTCTCATGCAGCTGTTCTGGCACCGACGCGACCCGCGCACCCGTGACAACGCCGGGCTCGCGGCGGCCGCACGCGCGGGGACTGTCGTCCCCGTTTTCGTCTACGACGACGACCTGTTCGGCACGGTGGGGGCGCGCCAGCGCGCCTTCTTCCTCCGCCACGTGAAGCGGTTGGAGGCCCGCTACCGGGAGCTCGGCAGCGACCTCGTCGTCCGCGCGGGCGACCCCGAGGACGTCCTGGTCGGTCTCGCCGACGAGCACGGCGCCGAGACCGTCTTTTATAATGAGTACTACCGCCCGGCCCGACGCAATCGGCAGCGGGCGGTCGAGGACGCGCTCGCGGACGCCGGGGTGGCGACAGACGCGCGGACCGACGCCGTCTTGGTCGATCCCGGACGCTTGGCGGAGCGCTACGCCAACCACAGCCGGTTCCACGACGACTGGGAAGCCGTCCCCAAGTCCGGCCCCTACCCGGAGCCCGACCCCGAGTCGCTCGCGGCCGTACGCGACGGGAAGACGGTCCCCGAGCCGGACGCCGATATCGACCTCCCGGCGGCGGGGTACGAGGCCGCCCGCGATCGGTTCGACGACTTCCTCGAGCACGGGATCGCGTCGTACAACGACACCCGCGACGACCTCCGGCGCGCCGTGGCGGCGCCCACCCACGCGGTCTCCCGGCTGTCTCCGTACCTCGCGACCGGCGCGATCGGGATCCGCGAGGTGTGGGCCGGCGCGAGCGACGCCTCCGAGGCCGTGACCGGCGGCGACCGACGCAACGTCGACAAGTACCTGTACGAGCTGTCGTGGCGCGAGCAGATGTACCACCTGCTCTACTACAACCCCGACCTGGGAGTGTCGAACTACAAGTCGTTCCCGAACGAGATCACGTGGCGCGACGACGACGCGGCGTTCGAGGCGTGGACGCGCGGCGAGACCGGCTACCCGCTCGTCGACGCCGGGATGCGCCAGCTGAACGCGGAGGGGTACGTTCACAACCGGCCGCGACAGGTCGTCGCGAGCTTCCTCACCAAACACCTCCTGATCGACTGGCGGCGGGGGGCGCGCTACTTCACCAAGCAGCTGATCGACCACGACTACGCCTCGAACCACGGCGCGTGGCAGTGGACCGCGTCCACCGGCACCGACTCGGTCGACGTGCGGATCTTCGACCCGGTGAGCCAGATGAGCAAGTACGACGACGGGGCGCACTTCGTGAAGGAGTACGTCCCCGAACTTCGCGACGTGCCCGCCGGGAAGGTCGTCGACTGGCCGACGCTCTCGCACGGCGAGCGGGAGCGACTCGCGCCCGACTACCCGCACCCGATCGTCGACCGGAACGAGGGGTACGAGCGCGCGCAGCGCGTCTTCGAGGAGGCGCTCGGGAAGCGGTAGCGACCGCCGATATCGGCGTTCCCCATCCGAGTCCTTTTGAGCCGGTCTCGCGAACACCGCCGTCATGTCCTCCGTCACGATCACGGACGTCGAGGCCGCCGCGGACCGGACCGGCGCGACCGATATCGTCCAGCGGACGCCGGTCGAGCGGAGCCGGTCGCTGAGCGAGCGGTGCGGCGCCGACGTCCGGCTGAAGATGGAACACCTCCAGCGCACCGGCTCGTTCAAGCCCCGCGGCGCGTACAACGCGATCTCGCTGGCGGTCGCCGGGGCCGCCTCGGGCGAGGACGCCGGCGACGCCTCCGGGATCGACCGCGTGGTGGCCGCGAGCGCGGGCAACCACGCGCAGGGGGTCGCCCTCGCCGCGGCCGACGCGGGGATCGACGCGACGATCGTGATGCCGGAGTCGGCGCCGGCGGCGAAGATCGAGGCGACCCGCGGGTACGGCGCCGAGGTCGTGCTTCGCGGGAGCGCGTTCCCGGAGGCGATGTCGCACGCCCGGACCTTGGTCGACGAGCCGGGGGTCCGGTTCGTCCACGCGTTCGACGACCCGGACGTCGTCGCCGGCCAGGGCACGCTCGGGCTGGAGGTGCTCGACCAGGTGCCCGCGGTCGACACCGTCCTCGTCCCGGTCGGTGGCGGCGGGCTCGCGGGCGGGGTCGCCACCGCAGTCAAGGCTCGCTCGCCGGAGACGCGGGTGGTCGGCGTCCAGACCGCGGGCGCGTCGACGCTCTCGGAGAGCCTGCGGGCGGGCGAGCTCGTGACGCGCGAGGAGCCGGACACCATCGCGGACGGGATCGCGACCGGCGGGCTGAGCGAGCTCACCTTCGGGCTCTTACGGGAGCATCTCGACGACGTGGTCGTCGTCAGCGACGACGACGTGGCGAACGCCATCCTGCTCCTCTTAGAGCGCGCGAAGCAGCTGATCGAGGGCGCGGGCGCGACCGCGGCGGCCGCCCTCCTCGACGACGACGTCGTCGCCGAACTCGATCTGGCCGGTGAGACGGTGGTGCCGCTGCTCTGCGGCGGCAACATCGACGTCACGACGCTGAAGGAGGTGGTGACTCACGCGCTGGTCGACCGCAATCAGCTGATCGAGCTGTCCGTCCGGATCGACGACACCCCGGGGACGATGGGGGAGATCGCCACCCTGATCGGCGCGGAGCGCGCGAACATCCGGACGGTGCGCCACGAGCGCAGCCGGCCGGACCTGCCGGTCGGCGACGCCGACCTCGTGTTCGAGGTGGAGACCAACGGCCCGGCCCACGTCGACCGCGTCCTGAAGTCGGTTCGCGATGCGGGGTACGAGGTCGAGTGGACGACGCCGGAAGGGTGAGGTTGGATCGTCGTTTATAAATCGAACTGCGGTGGCGCGCGCCTCCGAGCGCCCTGATAAGGGCGCGAGGAGCGCGTGCGAGGGAGTCGAGAGCGAAGCGGGCGACCGAAGGGAGCCCCGAGCGAGCGACGAGGTTGGGGAGGCGTGAGGTGCGGTGCTGTGCGGGGCGGGACTCAAAGGGGCAGTCGCGAGGACGACGTAGGCGACGCAAGCACTGGAACGCGGGAGCGAACGAAGTGAGCGACCGAGTGAAGCGCGCAGCGAGCGTACGTCGTCCTCGCGGCTGGGGCTTTGGCGGTGTTCTCCGTTGGTCCGCAGGTAACGACGTACAGCCGAGCGGCTGGGGCTTTGGCGGTGTTCGCTGGCGGTCCGTCGTTAATGCCGATTATTTATAAACGAATACGGGACCACTCAGTGTGCTCGTCACCGTACCCTCGCGCGATCCGACGATTTAAAACTCTCACCCCGGCAATCACCCGCTAATGAGTCTCGTCGTTACCGACACCCTGGCAGACGAGCGCGTCGAGTTCACGGCCGACGGCGACGTCACGCTGTACGTCTGCGGCCTGACGGTGTCGGACGACCCTCACCTCGGGCACGCGCGGCTCTGGTTCCACGCCGACGTCCTCCACCGGTGGCTCGACCACCTCGGCTACGACGTGCGCCACGTCGAGAACGTCACCGACGTCAACGAGAAGATCACGGCCCGCGTCGGCGAGCGCGACGAGTGGACCGCCGAGCGCGACGTGGCCGAGGCGTTCACCGCGACCACGTTCGACGCGATGCGCGGACTGAACCTCCTGCGCGCGGAGGTGTATCCCCGCGTCACCGAACACGTCCCGGAGATCCGCCAGCTGGTCGAGACCCTCGTCGAGAAGGGGTACGCCTACGAGTCGAACGGCTCCGTCTACTTCGACGTCACGAGGTTCGAGGCGTACGGCAAGCTCTCGAACCAGGACGTCGACGAGCTGGAGGCGCAGGGCGAACCGGACGAGCGGTCGGAGAAGCGCAACCCGTCGGATTTCGCGCTGTGGAAGGCGGACGGCGTGAGCGAGACCGCCGCCCGCGAGCACGCGAAACACGACCACGGCGACGCGGTCCCCGAGGGCGAGACGTGGGAGTCGCCGTGGAGCGAGGGGCGCCCGGGGTGGCACGTCGAGTGCTCGGCGATGTCGACGACGCACCTCGGAGACACACTGGATATCCACATGGGCGGGCGCGACCTCGTCTTCCCCCACCACGAGAACGAGATCGCGCAGTCGGAGGCGGCGACCGGGGAGACGTTCGCCCGCCACTGGCTCCACGTCGGCCTCCTCGAGATGGAGGGCGAGAAGATGTCCTCCTCGATCGGCAACTTCTGGACCGTCCCGGACGCCCTCGACGAGCTCGGCGTCAACGTGATCCGCACGTTCTACGCCGGCGCCGCCTACCGCTCCGAGCAGGCGCTCACCGAGGAGACGATCGCGGAGGCCGAGGAGCGCTGGGAGCGACTCTCCCGGACCTACGACCGCGCCGTCGACGCGCTCGACTCCGTCGACGCCCGCGCGAAGGCGACCGACGACGAGCTCCGCGCGGCGGTCGAGACGGCCCGCGACGACTTCGCCGCGGCGATGAACGACGACCTGAACCTCCGGGAGGCGACCGCCGCGCTGCTGGAGCTCACCGACGCGGTGAACCGGCACGTGGACGGAGCGAGCGACGACGCGGGCGGCCGAGACGACGACGCCGCCTACGACTACCGCGCGCTCCGCGAGGCGGTCGAGGCGTTCGAGGCGCTCGGCGGCGACGTGCTCGGGCTCCAGTTCGAGACCGAGACCGACGGCGACGTGGAGCTGGCCGGCGAACTGGTCGAGCTGGTGCTGGACGTGCGCGAGGCCGAGCGCGACGCCGGCAACTACGAGCGCGCCGACGACCTCCGCGACGCGCTCCGCGAGGTCGGCGTCGAGATCGAGGACGGGCCGGACGGGGCGACGTACCGGTTCGAGTAGTTGTCCGGTCGAGTCGTCGACGGTATCGCGACTACGACGGTCCGCCGAAGTTTTATAAAGTGTATTGTCAAATGTCAACATACACCAAGGAAGGCGATCCGTATGAACCGGCTCAAACGCTACTACTGGTACGTCAAGAGTCAGCTCCGGACGATAGCGCTGTACTTCCTCGCGTACCTGTTCGGCGGCGGGCTGATCGTGTCCGTCCTGGACGCCATCGGGGGAGGCGACGTCATCAAGAGCATCGCGACGGTCGTGTTGTCCGTAGGGTTCCTGGCGCTGACGGGACGCACACTGTACTCGCGCGAGCCGCCGGGGGAACTGGAGATGCTGGCGAAACGCGAGGACTCGCCGAATGCGACGAGGATCGTCGAGCTGCTCGAGGGAAACCCGTCGGTCGATCGGGAGACAGCGGGGACGCTGGTCGACAGCCTGTTCGACGCGACCAGGAACCCGGGGAGGCGAAGCAGCTTCTGGTCGCAGCTCGACTGCGGGGACGGGGAGCTGTACGAGCGCCTGTTCGGCCTCTACTCGCAACACCGGAAGGAACGCCTGCTGCTCGTCGTCGAGCGATTGGCGCGTGACGCCCCGCTCGAAGCCAGGGCGTACGAGGAGACGCTGTTGGGGGAACTGGACCCGGACCGCGAGAGGGAGGCCGTCGCGCTCGACGACTGGCGGCCGCGACACCAGTACTTCTGGACGATCCCGGCCCTCGTCCTGGCGCACGTCAGTCGGGAGCTTCCCGGAAGCGCGGAGCGATACGCCCCGAGGGTCGTCGAGATGCTCGACCCGCAAGGGGACGAGTCAGAGCTGTGGGGAGTGCTCGCGTTGGGGGAACTCGCCGCCAACGATGGGCGCGCGAAGGAGGCGGTCCGGGACCTCCGCGACTCGAGGGTGGGGGCGCTGCGGAACGCGGCCGGCGAGATCCTGTCTCACTACGAAGAGACCGACCGGCCGTATCCGGCCGGCCGACGTCTCGACGAGTTCGACGTCGAGCACGAGGAGAAGTATCAGGAGTGGAGAAAGGAGGCGAACCGGGCCAGAGCCGACTCCGGACCGGACGAGTGGTGGGAGGACGACTGGTGAGGACGAGCGGGCCGTCGGCCGGTCGGGCACGAACCGGTTCGCCCGGACACGCGTCGGATCGAGACGGTGGACGGCGACGATCGACCGTGCGTGACTCAGTCCCAGGTCACGTAGACGAGGAAGGCGATCCCGACGAACTCGAGGATCTGGAGGTACATCATCGCCCGGACCGCCGGCGTCGACATCTGCGGCGGGTTGAGGTAGTAGAACAGCGCCAGCGCGTTCTCGGCCAGCAGGAAGAGCGCGAACACCGCCGATCCGAGCGTGTGCTTCGACCGGATCTCGAGGTAGTTCCGCCCCCAGATGCCGACGAGGACGAGCAGCAGCAGGATGTTCACCGCCGCGGCGACTCGCGCCACGTCGAGCGTGAGGGTCATTCCGCGCCCCCGTCGATTCCGCCGTCAGTCGTTGCGTTCCAGGTTCGAGTCATGCTCACTCCACTTGATCGACGATCTCCTCGACGGTCTCCCAGTGATCGCGGGTGCGGTCGGTCGGGAGGTACACCGCACCGTAGCTCTGTTCGGTGCTCTCGACGACGTCGTTCTCCTCGAGGACCTCGAGGTGGTGTCTGACGGTCTTGTACGCGAGGTCGAGGTCCTCGGCGAGCTGGTTGGCGTTCCGCGGCCGTTCGTCGAGCGCCCGGAGCAGGCGGGCCCGATTGGGTCCACCGCGGGTCCCGGCCAACACCTGCCAGAGCACCGGCTCCATCGACTGAAGGCAACGACGGTGTGGCATATAAACGCGTGGATACCCGTACTGAGCGGTCGGAGGGGACGTAACGTCGGCGGGGACCATCTGGTGCGTCGACCCGCTACGGCAGCAGCACGCCGTCGATGACGTGGATGATGCCGTTCGACGCCTCGATGTTCGTGTCGACGATATCGGCCTGGTCGCCGTTGAGGTCGGTTCCCGCCACGTCGATTTTCTCGCCGTTTAGCGTCGGCAGCTCGTCCGCGTTGACGACCGAGCTCTCCTTTCGACGACCGGGCGTGACGTGATAAGTGAGGACGTCGAGCAGGAACTCGTCGTCCACTTCGTCCACGTTGTCGACCGTGATGCCGGCAGCGTTGAACGCGTCGTCCGTCGGCGCGAACACGGTCAACTGCCGGTTCCCGCTCAGCGCGTCGACGAGGCCCGCCTCCTGCACCGCGGCGACGAGCACGTCGAAGCCGTCGGCCGCGACGGCCACATCGACGATGGTGTCGCCCTGACTCGGCGGCTTGGCCGCTCCCGTGCCGACTCCACCGAGCAACGCTACTGTTCCCGCGCCGACGCCCTTCAGTACCGTCCGTCTGTTAGCGTTCATGGGATGTACCCACCGCTATAGATGTTTCAATATGTATTTACTTATTTGGTGAAAGTAACCATACTTCCGCATCAAAGAGGCCCGAATTAGCCCGCATTTCGTCGCGAGTCGAACGTCGACGTGCCCCGGCAGTGCGGGGGGAGCTCAAGACCGGTTCCGGGGCGTCTGGGGGCTTCCGAGACCCGGTGGGAGATCCCCTACTCCAGCACGTGCTCGGTGTCGTACGAGCCGAGCACCTTCACCCACCCGTTGTCGGCGATCGCCTCGACGTCCCCGACGGCGGCCGCCATGTGGTCCTCGTAGAGCCCGGCGTCGACGTCGAAGTGGAACAGGTAGTCGCCGAGGCGCTCGCCGCTCGGCCGCGACTCGATCCGCGAGAGGTTGAGGTTGCGGTCGGCGAACGCCTCCAGCAGTTCCAGCAGGAGCCCGGGGTAGTTCGCGTTCGGGTAGACGATGAGGGTCGTCTTCCCGCCGGCGTCGGAGCGCGCGGACTCGGGGGCGACGACGAGGAAGCGGGTCGCGTTGGAGGTGCGGTCCTGGATGTCCTCGGCGAGGATCTCGAGGTCGTCGCCGGCGTTGTCCGGGTGCCCGATCCCGGCGATTCGGGAGTCCTCGCGGGCGCGCTCGACCCCGCGGGCGGTGGAGGCGACCGCTTCGAGGCCGGCGTTCGGGTAGTTGGCCTCCAGCCAGTTGCGGCACTGCGCGAGCGCCTGCGAGTGGCTGGCGACGACCTCGAACTCCGACCCCTGCGCGAGGAGGGCGTGCCGGATCGGGGTGACGACTTCGCGGGTGACCGCGACGTCGAAGTCCGCCAGCGCGTCGAGACTCTCCGTGACGGAGCCCTCGATGCTGTTCTCGATGGGGACCACCCCCCGCTCGAACTCGCCGGCTGCGACGGCGTCGACGATGGCGGTGACCGACTCGCGGAACGACACCTCGGCGGCGACGGCCCGCGCCGCACGGTGTGAGTACGTGCCGGCGGGACCGAGGGTGACGGCGTTCATCGACTCTACCTATCAGACGATATTAAAAAAGCATGCGGGGTCTCATCCGTCCGCGCCGCCGGCTCCGTCGGTCGGCACCGCCGCCAGCGCCGCCTCGACGACCCGGACGGCGGTCGCCCCGTCGCGCCGGCCCACGACGACGGCGATCGCGTCCCCGGCGACCCCCGCGGCCGCGACGGCGACGCCGACGGCGTCGAGGCGGCGGAGGACGACTGCGAGCGCCCCGGCGTCGACGTCGCCGGTCGCGAGTATCGCCGTGTCGCGCCCCTCGGAGACGACCGCCGCGCCGCCGACGCGGAGGAGTGGGTCGGCGTCGACGGAGTCGTCGTCCTCGGGACCTTCGACCACCCCGACCCCGCTCCGCATCGACACGCTCGCGGCGCGCTCGGCGGTCGCGTACGCCGGGAGCTCCTCGCGGAATCGGCGGAGCGCGGTCGCGATCGCGTCGGTGTCGGCGTCGCCGTCGCCACCGAGGTCGGCCTCCTCCGCGAGCCACTCGGCGGCGGCGCTGTGGTTCAACGCGCCCGCGCGGAGCGCGTCGAGGACGAACGGGCGGGCCCGGGCCGCTTCGCGGGTGTCGGCTGCCAGCGACATGGTCCGGACTGCGGCGCGGGCCGGCATGGCGATTTCGGTCGGCGGGCGAGGCGGGCGAGACGCGGTCGGCTTCCCGCGAACCCGTACGCTCCGAAGTCCCTAAGAGCGGCGCGCCCCCAGCATGGGTATGCAGTCGCTCGTCATCGTCGCACACGGCTCGCACCTCAATCCGGAGTCGAGCGCGCCGACGTACGACCACGCGGACACCATCCGCGCGACCGGCGCGTTCGACGAGGTGAAGACCGGCTTCTGGAAAGAGGAACCGCACTTCCGGGAGGTGCTCCGCACCGTCGAAGGCGATGAGATCTACGTCGTCCCGCTGTTCGTCTCGGAGGGGTACTTCACCGAGCAGGTGATCCCCCGCGAGCTCCGGCTCGACGGCTGGGACGTCTCCGAGTGGGGATCCGACGGCCTCTCCGCGGATCAGGCCACGCTCGTCGCCGAGGACATCGGGCGGGAGGTCCACTACTGCGGCCCCGTGGGGACCCACCGCGCGATGACCGACGTGATCGTCCGACGCGCGGAGTCGGTCACCGGCGACCCCGACGTGGGCGAGGAGTTCGGGCTCGCCGTCGTCGGCCACGGCACCGAGCGCAACGAGAACTCGGCGAAGGCGATCGAGTACCACGCCGACCGGATCGCCGAGCGCGACCGGTTCGACGAGGTGCAGGCGCTGTACATGGACGAGGACCCCGAGGTCGACGACCTCCCGGAGTTCTTCGAGAGCGACGACGTCGTCCTCGTCCCGCTGTTCATCGCCGACGGCTACCACACGCAGGAGGACATCCCGGAGGACGTCGGGCTCTGCGAGGACCACACGGAGGGGTACGACGTCCCGACCGAGGTGGACGGCACCCGGGTCTGGTACGCGGGCGCCGTGGGCACCGAGCCTCTGATGGCCGACGTCGTCTTGGAGCGCGCGGCCGACGCCGGCGCCGACCTCGGGACCGCGCTCGACGACGTGCGCGAGACCACCCGCGTCGCCACGGGGGACTGACCGTGGCCGACCCCGCCGCGGATCCGGCAGCGCTCGCCGCCGAGTCAGAAGTTCCCGACATCGACCTGCCGAGCGACGCCTTCGACGCGGTCATCGACGCGCTCGGCGACCACACCCCCGGGGATCCGCTCCGGTTCGAGGGGTTCAGCGTGGCCCCGGACCTCCGGGGCGACATCGACGAGGACCGGTACGTCCTCGCCGACGGCGACCGTCGCACCGGGCTGACGGAGGGCGAACTCCACGAGGCGCTCGCCGAGCGCGCCCCCGCGGTCACGGACTGGTACGTCTTCGCGCGCGTCGTCGGCGAGTTCGGCCCCCGTCGGGCGTTCCTGCGCTGGCTGGAGGACGCCGACGGCGCGACGGTGGCGACCCGATACGCCGCGCTCGCGGAGGGGATCGAGCGCGCGTGGGGCGAGCTGCGGATTACGGCCACTCTCACCGACCGCGGCGAGCGCCGGTACGACGTACGCCACACCGACGACGCCGGCGTCCCGGTCGACGAGCTCGACGCCCACGAGGAGCCGCTCGACGCCCGCGATCTGGTCACGTACGACGAACAGGGACGGTACCGCCCCCTCAAGACCGCGCCGTCGCTCGCGGGCGGGTGGGTCTTCCCCGACCTCGGCCCGCGGGACGCCTACGAGGCGGTCGAGACGATCTACCCCGCGACGGTCGCCAACTGGCACCGCGAGCGCGAGGGCGAGCTCGACGTGAACCACTGGAGCGAGACGATGGAGCGCCAGTCGGGCATCTACGGCGTCGTGAAGACGTGGGACCGCGGGGAGGGGCACGAGCACGTCGACTGGGTCGCGGAGGCGTGCTGTGACGACTCGCAGTGCCTGAAGCGCCGCGAGTGGGAGTACGACGACGAGACCGACCTCGACGTCGACGGCGGCGACGGCGTCTTCCCCTGCCGCGAGCCCTGCTCGGTCGTCGTCTCGGCCGCCCGCAAGTGGACGCGACTGGAGAGCGAGGAGCCCCGAACGTACGAGTTCGACCTGACGCCGAGCGAGAAGGAGCAGGTGGAGGACATCATCGAGGCGGTGGCCGACGGGCGGGTCGACGAGATCCGCGAGGCCGACACGAAGGAGGGCGCGAACCGCTACCGCGCGCGGTTCCTCCGCGCCAAGCTGTTCGACGAGGACGGGAACCTCGGCGGCGTGCCGACGGAACCGGACGAGGACGACGAGGAGTAGGGCGCGCTCGACGAGCGGTCCGTCTCCGCGACCGGCCCGGCTCGACGACCGGCCAATACAGTACGCGCGCGGGCGATCTTAAGTTGTGTCACGAAACCTTTAGACGGGAGAGCGGCCTACCGCAGGGCAATGAGTCGCGGCCCCGAACTGATAATCACGGAGAAGGACAACGCGGCGCGCCGGATCGCCGAGATCCTGAGCGGCGAGTCCGCGACGACGGAGCGGCAGAACGACGTCAACGTGTACAAGTGGGGCGGCAAGCGTTGTATCGGCCTCTCGGGCCACGTGGTCGGCGTCGACTTCCCGGCCGAGTACAACGACTGGCGCGACGTCGAGCCGGTCGAGCTGATCGACGCGCCGGTCACCAAAGCGCCCACGCAGGAGGGGATCGTCGCGGCGCTCCGCAAGCTGGCCCGAAACGCCTCCCGGGTCGTCATCGCGACCGACTACGACCGCGAGGGCGAGCTGATCGGCAAGGAGGCGTACGAGCTGGTGCGCGAGGTGAACGAGGACGCCCCGATCGAGCGCGTCCGCTTCTCCTCGATCACCGACAACGAGGTCAACGAGGCGTTCGCGAACCCCGACGAGCTCGACTTCGATTTAGCGGCCGCGGGCGAGGCCCGCCAGGTGATCGACCTCACGTGGGGCGCGGCGCTCACCCGCTTCCTCTCTTTATCCGCCCGCCAGCTCGGCGACGACTTCATCTCGGTCGGCCGGGTGCAGGGCCCGACCCTCAAGCTGATCGTCGACCGCGAGCGCGAGATCCAGGCGTTCGACCCCGAGTCGTACTGGGAGCTGTACGGGAAGCTGACGAAGTCCGGCGGCGACCCGTTCGAGGCGCGCTACTTCTACTTAAACGACGAGGGCAACGAGGCCGAGCGCGTCTGGGACGGCGACGTCGCCGAGGTGCTCACGGAGGCGCTGGCGGCGGCCGACGAGGCCGTCGTCGACGACGTGCGCCGCCGGACCCGCACCGACGACCCGCCGACTCCGTTCAACACCACGGCGTTCATCCGCGCGGCGGGCTCGCTCGGCTACTCCGCCCAGCGCGCCATGTCGCTCGCGGAGGACCTGTACACCGCCGGCTACGTCACCTACCCGCGGACGGACAACACGGTGTACCCCGAGGACTTGGAGCCCCGCGAGCTGATCGAGGAGCTGTCGGCCGCCTCGACGTTCGGGGCGGACGCGAAGAGCCTCCTCGACCGGGCGGAGATCGAGCCCACCGAGGGCGACGAGGAGACGACCGACCACCCGCCGATCCACCCGACCGGCGAGCTTCCCTCGGCCTCTGACCTCTCGGAGGACGAGTGGGAGGTGTACGAGCTCATCGTCCGCCGCTTCCTCGCGACCTGCGCCGAGCCGGCGACGTGGGAGCGGCTCCGCGTCGTCGCGCTCGCGAACGGCGAGGCGACCGACATCGCCCGCCGCGCGGACGGGACCGCCGCCCTCCGGAACCCGGACGAGGCGAGCGGCCCGGCCGACCTCGCCGCGGACGGCGGGCTCCGACTGAAGGCGAACGGGAAGCGCCTGCTGGAGGCGGGCTACCACGACGTCTACCCGTACCGCTCCAGCGACGAGCGGATCGTCCCCGACGTCGAGGTCGGCGAGACGCTCGCGCTCGACGGCCGCCGCACGGACGCGAAGGAGACGCAGCCTCCGCGCCGCTACGGCCAGTCCCGGCTCATCGAGGAGATGGAGAAGCGCGGCGTCGGCACGAAGGCGACCCGCCACCGCACCCTCGAGAAGCTGTACGACCGCAACTACATCGAGAGCGACCCGCCGCGGCCGACCCGGCTCGCGGAGGCGGTCGTCGAGGCGGCCGAGGAGTTCGCCGAGCACATCGTCAGCGAGGAGATGACCGCCCAGCTGGAGCGCGACATGCAGGCGATCGCGGCCGGCGAGAAGGGGTACGACGAGGTGACCGAGGAGTCCCGCGAGCTGCTCGACCGCGTGTTCGAGGACCTCACCGAGTCCCGCGAGGCCGTCGGCGATCACCTCCAGCAGTCGCTGAAGGCGGACAAGACCCTCGGCCCCTGTCCCGAGTGCGGCTCGGACCTGCTCGTCCGGAAGTCCCGGCAGGGCTCGTACTTCGTCGGTTGCGACGGCTACCCCGACTGCGAGCACACCCTCCCGCTCCCCTCCACGGGCAAGCCGCTCATCTTAGACGAGACCTGCGAGGAGCACGACCTCCGCCACGTGAAGATGCTCGCCGGCCGGAAGACGTTCGTCCACGGCTGCCCGCAGTGCAAGGCCGACGAGGCCGACGACCAGGAGGACGAGGTGATCGGCGTCTGTCCCGAGTGCGGCGAGGAGCACGGGGGAGAACTCGCCATCAAACGGCTCCGCTCCGGCTCTCGGCTCGTCGGCTGCACGCGCTACCCCGACTGCGACTACTCGCTGCCGCTCCCCCGCCGCGGCGAGATCGAGGTCACCGACGAGACCTGCGAGGAGCACGGCCTCCCGCACCTCCGGGTCCACTCCGGCGACGAGCCGTGGGAGCTCGGCTGTCCGATCTGCAACTACCGCGAGTTCACCGCCCGGCAGGAGGGGTCGGAGCTCCAGACGGTCGAGGGGATCGGCGAGAAGACCGCCGCGAAGCTGCAGGACGCCGGCGTCGACGGCGTCGACGCGCTCAAGTCCGCCGACCCGGACGACCTCGCGGCCGACGTCGACGGTGTCGGCGCCGACACCGTCCGCGACTGGCAGGCGAAGGCAGACTGAGACGGCCGCGCTCGCCTCCGAGGCGCGACCCACAGGCACATAAACGCGGGACGCGTCAGGTGATTTACGTATGGGTCGCGATAGCGAGGAGAAGCGGAGCGCGGAGGGTGACCGCGCGGCCGGGGAGGGCCGCCCGACCGAGGAGGGGTCGCTGACCGCTCCCGACGGCGACGCGGTTCCGCCAGTCCTTCGCTCGTTCGTCGACGCGATCCCGACGCCGACGCTCGCGTGCGACCCGGAGAGCCGCGCGATCCGCGCGGCCAACCCCCCCGCTTCCGACCTGCTCGACCGCGACCGCGGCACGCTGACGCTGATGGGCCTCGACGACCTCGGCGAGGCGGAGACGACGGTCGCCGGCGAGCCGGTCGGCGCGGCCGCCGCCGCCGCGCACGACGCCGAGGGCGTCACCCGCTTCGAGTGGACCGTCGCGAGCGCCCCGACGCGGCGCCTCGAACTCGCCGTCCGGGAAGCGACGGTCGCCGGCCGCGAGTGGCTGATCGTCGGCCTGACCGACGTCACCGACCGAGTCACCGCCGAGGAGCGGCTCCGGTCGCAGCTCCGGACTGTCGACGCGATCGCGTCGACGGTCCCGGCCGCCCTGTTCCAGTGCACCGCGCGGGGCACCCTCTCGCGGTGGAACGACCGGTTCGCCGCGGACGCCGGATACGAGGGCGGGGAGCTCTCCGGGGCCGCGCTCACGTCGCTGTTCGACGACGAGACCCGCGACGCCGTCGCCGACGCGCTCCAGTCCGTCTACGGGGACGGGGCGGGCGCCGAGTGCGAGGCGACGCTCGTCACCCGCTCGGGCGAGCGCGTCCCGTACCGGCTCTCGCTCGGTCCCGTCACCGACGGCGACGAGGTGGTCGGCGCGGTCGGGATCGGCGAGGACGTCACCGAGGCGTCGCTGCGGGAGGAGCGGCTCGCCGTGTTGACCCGGGTGCTCCGGCACAACTTCCGGAACGACCTCAACGTCGTCACGGGGTTCACGGAGCGGGCGATCGCGGAGGTCGATGACCCGGAGCTCGCCGCCGAACTCCAGCGCGTCGTCGACACCGCGGAGCGGCTGTTGCGCGTCGGGGAGACCTCCCGCCGGGTCGAGCGGCTGCTCGCCGACCGGCCGACCCCACGGCCGACGGACCTCGCGACCGCGGTCGACGAGGCGCTGGCGGGGCTTCCGCCGGAGCTCCGCGAGCGCGCCGACATCGAGGTCGACGTCCCGGACGGGATCACGGTGTCGGCGGTCGGCTACCTCGCCGAGGCGATCGGGGAGCTCGTCGACAACGCGGTCCGCCACAGCGACGCGGCCCGCCCTTCCGTGACCGTCGCGGCCGCCGAGCTCCCGAGCGAGTCGTGGACGTCGCTCGTCGTCGCCGACGACGGGCCGGGGATCCCGCCCGCCGAGCGCGCGGTGCTCACCGGCGAGGAGACGCCGCTGGAGCACGCGAGCGGACTGGGGCTCTGGTACGTCAACTGGATCGTCACCGCCGGCGGCGGCAGCTTCGACATCAGCTCCGCGTCGACCGGCGGCACGCGGATCGAGATCGAGCTCCGGACGCCCGACGAGGAGTAGGATTCGACCCGTTCAGGGCCGTCGATCCCCTCACTCGACGAGCCGGACCTCGTCGCCGACGCTGACGCCGTCGGCGGCGCCCGCGGGGAGCTCGACGACCGTGTCCGCCCGCCCGCGTCCCAGCCCGACGAACGGGGCGAGCCGCTTCCGCTTCCGCACCTCGCCGTCGACGAGCCACAGCGCGTCGATCGCGAACGGGACGAACAGCATGTGGAGCCACTGCGTGTCGGCCCCGTCGAACGGGAACACGAGGGCGTAGCCGTCGGGGACGGAGCGCCTGAACATCAGGCCGCGGCCCTGTTCGAGCGTCGACCGGGCGACCTCGACGTCGGCGGCGAGGACGGTCGGCTCGCGGTCGGCGTCGGCGGTCGCCTCGGTGGCGTCACCGACTCCCGAGCCGTCACCGACTCCCGAGCCGTCACCGACCTCCGAGCCCTCTTCGACCCCCGAGCCGTCTTCGAGCCGCTCACTGCGGTGGACGAGTCGCACGCTGGGCACGTGGCGACCGCCGGATAAATAGCCTCGCGATCGGGACCGCAGACCGCCGTCTGAGAGCCGACTGCCCCCGCCCGACGGCGGTCCGTCGCTCCCGCCTCAGCTCGCGTTTCCGTACGTCTCGTCCAGGTACTCGACGATGTCGTCGCTCTCGGACATCCCCTCGATCCCGTTGGCCTCGTCGACGAGGACGGGCACGCCGGTCTGGCCGCTGACCGCCTCGACCTCGGTGCGCTCGCCGTGCGAGCGCGGCACCATCACCGACTCGTACTCGAGGTCGAGCTCGGCGAGCTTGGTCTTCACTTTCGCGCAGTACGGGCAGCCCTCCAGTTCGTAGAGCGTCAGATCCGTCATCACCCTCCCTTAGGCGTAGACGCGTAAAGAAGTACGGCGGACGGTGCGCGCGGCGCGCACGGGCGGCGTTCGGCCTACAGAATGACGCCGCGCGTCTGCAGCACGTAGTAGAGCACCAGCAGCGCCGCGATGACGTACTGGCCGAGCGCGACCTCGTCGTACTCGCCGACCGCGACCTTGATCAGCGGGTAGGCGACGATGCCGGCCGCCAGTCCGTCGGCGATCGAGTACGCGAACGGCATCACGGTGACCGTGAGCCCCGCGGAGACCGCCCACGCCGGGTCCGACCAGTCGACCTCGACGAGCCCCTGCAGCATCATCACGCCGACGACGATCAGCGCGATGAAGGAGGCGTACTCCGGGATGGCGGCGACGACCGGGATCACCGCGAGCGACGCGACGAACAGCAGCGCGACGACGAGCGCGGTCAGGCCGGTGCGGCCGCCCTCCTCGACGCCGGTCGACGACTCGATGTACGTCGTCACCGTGGAGGTGCCGAGCATCGCGCCGGCGGTCGTCCCCACCGCGTCGGCCATCAGCGGCTTGTCCATGTCAGGGAGGTCGCCGTCCTCGTCGAGGAAGTCGCCGAACTGCGAGACGCCGATGAGCGTCCCGGCGGTGTCGAAGAAGTCGACGAAGAAGAACGTGAACACGACCAGGACGAACGTGAGCGGTTCGATCTGCCCCAATCCCTCGACGAACGCCCCCGCGAGCGGCGAGATGTCGTACTGGGCGCTCGGGAGCGTCTCCGGCGTGACCGTGCCGCGCTCGAAGAATCCGGCGAAGGTGAGCCCCCAGCCCACGACGGAGGTCGTCAGGATGCCGATCACGATCGAGCCCGTGACCCCGCGCGCCCAGAGGCCGAAGGTGAACACGAGCCCGAGGAGCCCTAAGATCGCCCACGGGTTCCCGAAGATCCCGCCGAGCGTGACGAGCGTCGCGTCGTCGGGGACGACGATCTGGAGCTCCTGGAAGCCGATGAACAGGAGGAACAGGCCGATACCCGCCCCGACAGAGCGCTTCACCGGCTCGGGGAACAGCCGGATGACGTACTCGCGGGCGCCGACCGCGGTGAGGAGCATGAACAGAACCCCTTCCACGAACACTGCGGCGAGGGCCGTCTGCCACGGGATCCCCAGCCCGAGCACGACGGTGAACGCGAAGAAGGCGTTGAGCCCGAGCCCGGGCGCGAGCCCGAACGGGCGGTTGGCGTACAGCGCCATCACCAGCGTTGCGAGGGCGGACGAGAGGATCGTCGCGATGGCGATCATCTGGACCACCTCGAAGAACTCGTAGCCGGGGATCTGGATCGCCTCGGCGAGGATGAACGGGTTCACGACGATGATGTACGACATCGCGAGGAAGGTGGTGAGCCCCGCGACCAGCTCCGTACGGACGTCGGAGTCGTGCGCCGCCACGTCGAACCGGGCAGCCAGCGTGTCTGTAAGCCCCATTGAACAGGTGTGGCTACCTCGCGATCGAGTAATAAGCCTTGCTGAACGCCCGCGAGAAATATACACGCATGTGTATGAATACGCCGAAAAAGCAGTCAATAGTCCGAGTAAAATGCGCGAACGTGCCTACTCGTCGCGCGAACGCTCGCTCACCGGCGGTGCGCGCCTACTCGAACGTCGTCAGCGCGCCGACCGGGGCGTCGGTGATCTCCCGCGCGCGTTCCATCCCCTCGTCGCCGACGGCGATGAGGGTGAACACGCCGGTGACGTGGGCGTCGGCTTGGAGGGCGATGTCGAGGAGGAGCTCCTGCGTTTCGCCCGACCGGATCAGGTCGTCGACGACGAGGACGGTGTCGCCGGCGTCGATCGCGCTGGCGGGGAGGTAGTAGGTGAGCTCGATCCCGGAGGCGAGCCGCTGGCGCGACTCGATGAACTCCTCGACCGCGGTCTCCTTCGACTTCTTGGCGTAGGCGAGCCGGGCGTCGAAGAAGGAGGCCATCGCCGCGCCGAGGGTGATCCCGTCGGTGGCGGCAGTGAGGACGACGTCGGGCGACTCGAACTCGAACGTCTCCGCGGCGACCGGAGCGACCAGGTCGAGGAACGACTGGTCGAAGACGACGCCGGAGTTGTCGACGTACCCCTCCTCGTCGAACTCGACGCGGGCGACCAGCTCGTCGGCGAGCGCTTCGCGTCCGACCGCCTCGACGACCTCGCTCGCCCGGTCGGCGCCGGGCAGGACGTGCCCGTTCACGTACCGGTTTAAATCGCCCGACGGGAGCCCGGTCACCTCAGAGAGCTCCTCGTACGTTCGCGTCTCTTTTAGCATCCGCAACACGGCGACCGCCTGCAGCTGGAGGGCCGCCTTCTCTGCTCGGTTCATGACGATGATCGTGATCGCACAAGTATGAATACGTCGAAGTGTTCTCACTCCGAAATACACATGTGTGTGGTTGACACGCTCGTGACGAGAAGGTGGATACCGATTCCGACCCGGTCGCCGGGCCGGGCGGAACGAACTCAGGCGTCGGCCGGCTCGTCGAAGAAGACCGCCGGGTCGGTCACGTCGATCTCGACGACATCCCGGTCGTCGAGCGGGCGGAGCCGGACCGTGAGTGCGCCCGCGGCGTCGGCCGCCGCCCGGAGGACCTCGAACTCGTCGGTGCCGAGGTACGTCGGCACGCAGACGGCGACCGCAGCGTCGTCGTCCTCCGCGACGACGAGGCGGTACTCGACCCCCTCGCCCGCGGCGGCGTACACCCGGACCGCGTCGATCTCCGCGTCGCCGACGAGCGCGTTCGCCTCCTCGAACTCCGAGCCGGGGAGCAGCACGTCGACCCGCGCCGCGTCGGCGACCGGGTTCACGTCGCCGGGGTGGGCGGCGACCGCCGTCCAGCCCCGGTCGCGGTACTCCGCCGCCGTCGCGTCGCTGTCGGCGACCACGTCACCCCAGCGCTCGCCCGGATCCGTCCGTCGCATGTCCCCGTGGACCCGTTCGCCTCGTAAATACTTGTCCAGTCACCGTGACAGAAATCGGGAGGCGTGACGGCCGACGGCGGGGTTCGCGTCGTTAGGTTCATAACGATCCCTCGTATGAGATAGCCTATGAGTCCTGACAACGACACTCACGTCAACAGGCGGACGATGCTCACGTACGCCGGCACCGCGGCCGCGGTCGGCCTCGCCGGCTGTGCCGGCGGGGGCGACGGCGGAGACGGTGGCGGCGACCCCTTCGAGCTCGGCGTCACCATGGGCCAGATGGACTCCGGGCTCGACCCGCAGGACCACGCGGAGACGAACACGGAGATCATCGTCGGCCAGGTGTACGAGGGGCTGCTCGACCGCGACAAGGAAGGCGGCATCATCGCCGGGCTCGCCACCGACTGGGAGCGCACCGAAGACGGCAGCGTCCGGTTCACGCTCCGGGACGCCACCTTCCACAACGGCGACCCAGTAACCTCTGAGGACGTCCGGTTCAGCATCCGTCGGATCGTCTTCGAGGACGTCGGCATCGCCAGCCCGCAGTCGAACGACCTCGGGTCGGTCACCGAGGTCGTCGCCGGTGACGGCGAGGTGACGGTCTCGTTCGAGGGGTTCAATCCGATCGCCTTCCAGCTGTTCGCGACGAACGGTCCGGTCATGCAGCAGTCGTGGGTCGAGGAGAACGACGGCAACTACATCAACCGGAACACGAACGGCACCGGCCCGTTCATAGTCACCGAGTACGACTCCGGGAACCAGGTCGTCTACGAGCCGTACGAGGACTACTGGGACGGCGACGTCCCCGTCGACGAGCTCACCATGGAGGCCTCCAGCGAGTCGAGCACGCGCGTGAACCGCCTGCTCGCCGAGGAGACGGACATCGTGACCAACGTCCCGCCGCAGGAGGTGTCGCGCGTCGAGAGCTCCGACGTCGCCGGGATCAACTCCGTGCCGAGCGCGCGGATCATCTTCCTCCAGATGCGGTACGACGTCGAGCCGTTCTCCAGCCAGCAGTTCCGGCAGGCGATGAACCACGCCGTCGACGTCGAGGGCATCATCGAGGACGTCCTCAACGGCTTCGGGAACATCACCGGACAGCCGACCCTCGAGGGCCACGTCGGCCACAACCCCGACATCGAGCCGTACCCGTACGACCCCGACGAGGCGGAGCGGCTCGTCGAGGAGTCCGGCCACGCGGGCGTCGAGATCACCTTACAGACGCCGATCGGCCGCTACCTCGGCGACGTGGAGATCGCGCAGGCGGCGGTGAGCCAGATCGACTCGCTGTCGAACGTCTCCTGCGAGCTCGAACAGCGCGAGTTCTCCTCGCTCGTCCAGGACATCACGACCGGGAACATCGAGGACAAGCCGCACTTCAACCTCCTCGGCTGGGGGAACGGCGAGTTCGACGGGAGTCAGACGATCACCCCGCTCATGACCACGGAGGGCGCGCTCACGATCCTCGAGAACGAGGAGCTCGACCAACTCATGGACGACGCGGAGGCGACTCAGGACCCCGACGAGCGCGTCGAGATCCTCCAGGAGGCGAACCAGCTCGCTCACGACCTCGCGCCGTGGGTGTTCATGCACCAGCAGTTCAGCGTCTACGGCGTCTCCAGCGACATCTCGTGGGAGCCGCGGAGCGACGAGTTCATCGACCCCGACACGGCTACCCGCCAGTAACGCGCGCCGACCGTCTCACACAGTTATAAATGTCATTCGGTAGATTCGTACTCAAAAGAAGCCTCCAGGGGCTCGGCGTCGTCTGGGGCGTCGTCACCGTCGTGTTCGCGCTCCGGTTCGTCACGCCGGGCAGCGCGATCAACGCGGTCGCCCCGCTCGACGCGAGCCAGGAGACCCGTCAGGCGATCGCCGCGGAGCTCGGCTTAGACCAACCGCTGTACGTCCAGTACGGGCAGTACATCTTCGACCTGCTCCGCGGCGACATGGGCTTTTCTTACATCCGCGGACAGGACGTCGTCGGGCTCGTGTTCTCGCGGCTGCCGGCGACCGTGGAGCTCGCGCTCGCCGCGAGTATCGTCGCCATCGTGCTCTCGATCCCTCTCGGCGTGCTCAGCGCGACCCGTCGCAATCAGCCGGTCGACTACGGCGCGACGCTGTTCTCGCTCGGCGGGATCAGCACGCCGAACTTCTGGCTCGGGATCATGCTCATCCTGATCTTCGCGGTGGAGTTCGACGTGTTCAACACCAGCGGTCGCGGCGTCGACGTCGGCGACGTGGCGCTGTCCGTGATCGGGTCGGAGCCGTTCGTCGGCACGCTGCTCGCGTGGCTCGCGTACATCACGCTCCCCGCCATCGCCCTGGGGACGTACTTCATGGCGCTCATCACGCGGCTCACCCGCTCCGGAATGTTAGACGAGCTCGGCAAGGGGTACGTCCAGGCCGCCAGGGCCAAGGGGCTCCCGCAGACGCTGGTCCGCTACAAGCACGCGCTCCGGAACACGCTCATCCCGGTGATCACGGTGCTCGGCCTCCAGCTCGGCACGCTGATCGGCGGCGCCGTGATCACCGAGGCGGTGTTCTCGTGGCCCGGGCTCGGCACCCTCGTCATCGACAGCATCAACCGCCGCGACTGGCCGGTGTTACAGGGGAGCCTCATCGTCATCGGCACCAGCTTCGTCCTTGTGAACGTCCTCGTCGACGCCGTCTACGCCTACCTCGACCCCCAAGTGGTGAACGACTGATGGTTTCCGCACGTGTCATCCGTAATCTCAAGAAGGAGTTCAGGAACAGCGCGCTCGCGAAGATCGGCCTGCTGCTCGTGGTGGGAATCTTATTTACCGCCGCGTTCGCACCGTTTCTCGCGCCGCACAACCCGACCGACCAACAGCTCGATCAGAGCGAGCTCCCGCCGCTCGGCTTCAGCGAGACCACCGAGCGGACCACCTCGCAGATGGTCGACGGGGAGATCCAGACCGTGACCGAGACCGTCGAGGTCACCCCCGACGCGGCGCACCCGCTCGGCACCGACAGCCTCGGGCGCGACATGCTCTCGCGGATCATCTACGGCGCTCGGACCTCGCTGGTCGTCGGCGTGCTCGGGACGCTCCTCGCGGCGTTCGTCGGCGTCCCGGTCGGGCTGTTCGCGGGCTACCACCGCGGGAAGACCGACGACCTCCTGATGCGGATCGCGGACGTCAGCCTCGCGTTCCCGTCGCTCGTGTTGGCCGTCGCGCTCATCGGGCTCTGGGGGCGCGCGGCGATCAACGTCCCCGACCCCTTCGTCGTCGCCGGGCTCGCGCCGGAGATGCCGGAGAGCTTCGTGTTACCGATAACCGTGGTGATCGTCGTCGGGCTCGTCAACTGGGTGTGGTTCGCCCGCGTCGCCAGGGGGGAGGCGCTCTCCCTGCGCAGCCAGGAGTACGTCAAGGCCTCCCGCGCGCTCGGGGCCGACGACACCTCGATCATCTGGAACCACGTCCTCCCGAACGCCATCACGCCGATCATCGTCCTCGCGACGGTGCAGGTGGCGGCGATCATCCTCTTGGAGAGCTCCCTGTCGTTCCTCGGCTTCTCCGGGACGACGCTCTCGTGGGGCTTCGACATCGCGCAGGGGCGCGACTACATCTCGTCGGGGCAGTGGTGGATCGCGTCGCTGCCCGGCCTCGCGATCATGTTCTCCGTGATCGGGATCAACCTGCTCGGCGACTGGCTCCGCGACTCGCTCGATCCGGGCATCGAGGGTGAAGGGGGTGCCGCATGAGCCAGGGCGTGCGGGCCGACGCCGCGCTGCGGAGCGACGACGTGCTCTCGGTGTCGGACCTCTCGACCCGCTTTTTTACCGAGGAGGGACAGATCAACGCGGTCGAGTCGGTCTCGTTCGACCTCCGCGACAACGAAATCTTAGGGATCGTCGGCGAGTCGGGCTCCGGGAAATCGGTGACGGCGCTGTCGCTCATCGACCTCGTCGAGTCGCCCGGCCGGATCACGGAGGGGGAGATCTGGTACCGGAACCCCGACCTCGCCGACGAGTTCCGCGCGACCGACGCGGTCGGCGTCGACGGCGACCACGTCGACCTCCGGACCGTCCCGCCGCGCGTCCGGCGGTCGCTCCGCGGCCCGTCGTTCAGCACCATCTTCCAGGACCCGATGAGCAGCTTCAACCCCTCGATCACGGTCGGCGAGCAGATCGCCGAGGCGGTCGAGGTCCAGCGGCGCGCCAACGCGAACCCCCGGTCGACGCGGTCGCGGACGCAGGGGTACGGGCTCGGGCAGTACCTCCTCGACGGGATCGTCCCCGGTCGCGGCTACACCAGCGAGGAGAGCACCGAGCGGGCGATCGAGCTGCTCGAACAGGTCGGGATCCCCGACCCCGCCGAGCGCGTCGACGAGTACCCCGGCGAGTTCTCCGGCGGCATGCTCCAGCGGGCGATGATCGCGCAGGCGCTGGCCGGCGAGCCCGACGTGCTCATCGCCGACGAGCCGACGACCGCGCTCGACGTCACCATCCAGGCGCAGATCCTCAACCTCCTGCGAGAGGTCCAGGAAGACCGTGGAATGAGCATCGTTCTCATCACGCACGACCTCGGCGTCATCGCGGAGATGTGCGACCGGGTCTGCGTGATGTACGCCGGCGAGGTCGTGGAGCGCGGGACCCTCGACGCGGTGTTCGACGACTCGGTCCACCCGTACACCGAGGGGCTCCTGGGCTCGATCCCCGACCTGGAGGACCCGCGGCCGCGGCTCCAGCCGATCGAGGGGAACGTCCCCGGGCTGGTCGACTCCGAGATGGACGAGCGGTGTTACTTCGCCGACCGCTGCCCGAAGGCGATGGAGTCGTGTCTGGAGAAACCCGCCGAGCGCGTCGTGGACGCCGAGGCGGAACACGGGGCGAAATGCGTCCTCGCGGACCGCCCGTACGACCCGGCCGAGGCGCTTCCGGAGGACCACTTCGGGGGTGATACGGAATGAGCGACCCTCTCCTCTCCGTCGAGGGGCTCCGGAAGTACTACGCGGACGAGCAGTCGCTCGTCGACCGGCTGCTCGGCGCCGAGGAACAGAGCGTGAAGGCCGTCGACGGCGTCTCCTTCGAGGTCGCCGAGGGCGAGACGCTCGGGCTCGTCGGCGAGTCCGGCTGCGGCAAGTCGACCACGGGCGAGACTGTCCTCCGCCTGCGCGAGGCCACCGACGGCCGGATCTCCTTCGACGGGGCGGACTTACTGGAGATGACCGACGCGGAGCTGACGGAGTTCCGGAAGCGCGCGCAGATCGTCTTTCAGGACCCGTTCTCCAGCCTCGACCCGCGCATGACCGCCGGGGACATCGTCACCGAGGGGCTCCGGATCCACGGTATCGCCGACCGGGCCGAGCGGCGCGAGACCGCCCGCGACCTCCTCGAACGCGTCGGGCTCTCCGCCGATCAGATCGACCGCTACCCGCACGAGTTCTCGGGCGGGCAGCGCCAGCGGATCGGGATCGCGCGGGCGCTCGCGGTCGACCCGGAGTTCATCGTGCTCGACGAGCCGGTCTCGGCGCTCGACGTGAGCGTCCAGGCGCAGATCCTCAACCTGCTCGACGACCTCCAGGACGACTTCGGCCTCACCTACCTCTTTATCGCGCACAACCTGAGCGTCGTGCGCCACATCTGCGACCGCGTCGCCGTCATGTACCTCGGCGAGATCGTCGAGACCGGACCGGTCGACGAGCTCTTCGCGGACCCGGCGCACCCGTACACGGAGGCGCTGCTGTCCAGCGTCCCGCGGGTGACGACCGAGGACCGAGAGGCGGAGTTCCGGACGCTCCGCGGCGACGTACCCTCGCCGCGGAACCCGCCCGCGGGCTGCCGGTTCCACACCCGGTGTCCCGAGGCGCGGGCCGCCTGCCGCGAGTCGTCGCCGCCGGCGTACGACGTCGGCGAGCGTCGCTCGGCGACGTGTTTCCGCGCCGACGCGGACCACGCGTACTGGGAGAGCGAGCCGATCGAGGAGAACGCCCGGACGGCGGCCGAGGGCGCCGACGACTGACCCGTTCGGCTTCCGCGACCCTTTCCCCCCGAAGAAACGACTTCTCAGTCTCTCTCCCCGCTTAATCCGGCTTAAAGCGCCCAAAATCGGTCACACGGCTTCCCCGACTTATGTGGGTCCCGGCCGTTCGTCCGTTCGCAAATGACAGTCTCAAAATCCCTGCTGGCGGTGTTGGCGGTCCTGCTCGTCGCCGGAAGCGGTGCCGCGGTGACGGGCGTGGCACAGACGGACGCCGGCGCGTCGTCGGCGTCCGTCTCCGACCTGGAGATGGACGCGGCGCTGGACGACGAAACCGTGACCGTGACCGTGACCGACGGCGGCGAACCGATTGAGAACGCCTCGGTCACCGTCGAGGGCGACGAGGAGGTCACCGTCGCGACCGACGCCAACGGAACCGCGACCGTCGACCGCTCGGCCCTCAGCGACGACGACGAGTCGCTCGACGAGCTCGAGATCGAGTACGAGTCCGACCACGCGGAGGGCGAACTGGAGTACGTCGTTTCGGACGGTTCGCTGACCCTCGTCGAGGAGCAATATGAGTACGAGGTCGACGAAGAGGAGGACGACGAGTCGGACGAAGATGAATCGGACGAGGACGAGTCAGATGAAGACGAGTCGGATGAGGACGAATCGGACGAAGACGAGAGCGATGTAGACGACGAGGCCGAGAGTGACGAGGAGGAAGCGGAAGACGAAGCGGACGAGGATGACGACGAGGAAGATGACGATGAGGACGACGACGAGGAAGAAGACGACGATGAGGACGACGACGAAGAAGACGACGAGACCGAAACGGAGAGCTAACCACGCCTGAGGCCTCTCGTCTCGCCGGCGGAGCGCACGGTTCCGACGAACTCCCGCTTTTCTCGCAGCGAGCGCACTCGATCTGCGTTTATAAACAGCGTGCGGCGGCCGCGACGCGTCGCGGGCGTTACCGCTCGCGCACGACGACGAACTCCGCGAGGTCGCGGAGGTACTCGATCGCCTCCGTCTCCGGCGGGTCGGCGTCGTCGAGCGCGGCGAGCGCGAGCTCGGACTGCTCGCGCGCCCGCTCGTCGATCTCCTCGGGGGACAGCGACGTGACCTGCACCACCGAGGGGCGGTCCATCTCGGCGTCCTGCCCCGTCGGCTTGCCGAGGTCGTCGGCGTCGGCGGTCGCGTCGAGCACGTCGTCGCGCATCTGGAACGCGACGCCGACGCGCTCGGCGTACTCGCCGAACGAGTCGATCGCGTGGGGATCGGCGCCGCCGGCGACCGCGCCGAGCTCGGCGGCGGCCCGGAACAGCGCGCCGGTCTTCCGGCGGGCGAGCTCCATGTACTCCGCCTCCGTCGTCGGGCGGTCCGCGAGCTCGGTCGCCTCGCCCTCGCCGAGCTCGACCATCGCCTCGGCGACGGTCCGCATCGCGCGCGGCTCCCCGGAGAACAGCCCGAACGCCTCGCCGAGCAGGCCGTCGCTGGCGACGATCGCGGGGCCGTACCCGAACTCGGCCCAGGCGGAGGGGGTGCCGCGCCGGACCTCCGAGCGGTCGATGATGTCGTCGATCACGAGCGACGCGTTGTGGACGAACTCGATCCCGGCCGCGAAGTCGACGGCGTCGTCGGGATCGCCGTCGAACGCCTCGCAGGCGAGGATCGTCACCGCCGGGCGGACCC
>NZ_MWTH01000012.1:261592-437887 GCF_059752395.1 Halorubrum sp. B53
GCTTGCCGCCGGCGAGGACGACGTGGCCGACCTCGTCGGACAGCTCGTCGGGCTCGATCTCGTCGATGACGGCCTCCAGCCGTTCCTCGACCAGCGCGACCCGGCGCTCCAGGTACTCCATCTATCGTCCGGAGGAACCGGTCGCGCAAAGGCCTAACGGAACGACGCCCGCGAGCGCTTATTTAAATCGGATGCCGAGGTCGTGGAGCCCGTCGTTGTTCGAGGCGACGTTGATAAGCAGGGGCGTCAGCCCCTCGATCTCGGGCGCGTTGGCGATCCCGCCGGCGTCGAGCGCGCGGAGCCCCTCGATCCCCTCCGCGACGTCCGAGACCGTCCGCTTTGCGTCCTCGTCGTCGCCGATCACGAGCGTGTCGATCCCGAGGTCGGCGTCGAGGTTCGCGAGCCGGGCCGCCGCGAGATTGTGGAACGCGCCGACGACGGCGACGCGCTCCGGCGCGGCGTCCGCGGCGATCCGCGTCACCGAGCCCGCGCCGGGCTTGTGGTAGTGGAACCCCTCGTCGTCGCGCTTCATGCCCGTCGCCGGCGAGACGAGGACGTCGCCGTCGTCCAACTCGTCGGCGATCGCCTCGACCGTGTCGCCGATGTGGTACGGCGGGACAGCGAGGACGACGACCTTCGCTGCGGCCGCGGCGACCGCGTTCTCGGCGCCCTCGACCGTCGCGTCGAGGCCACGGCTCTCCAGCTCCGTGGTGTACTCTTCCGCTTTGTTTTCGGCCTTCTCCGCGTCGCGCGAGCCGATCGAGACGCGGTGAGGCGTGTCGGCCGCCAGCCGGAGGGCCAGTCCCTCGCCGATGTCGCCGGTGCCGCCGAGTATCGCGATCTCCATGCGTACAGTGGGGTCGCTCGCGGCTTATGGGTTGCGTGACCGGCCGTCCTCGCCACCGTTCGGAGCGGGATTGATACGCGTCGAGCGCCTCTTGTGAGCATGGCCAACACTCCGTCGCTCGCGCTGCGCTACGTCGCCTGCGACGCCTGCGACACGGTGTTCGCGCGCCCCGACGACCCCGACGAGCCGGCCGCCTGCGGTCGGTGCGGCGCACGTCCTCTCCGCGAACTCTCCGGGGTTCGGGGGCCGGACGCGTACTTTGCGCCCTGAGTTCGGCCCGCGGCCGCGGGCCTCGGGGCGCGAGCGACGCGTCAGCGCCGCCGACTCACCGCAGGTCGTCCATCTCCAGCTTCCCGGCGGCGATCGCACGCAGTTCCTTGTCGGAGAGCCGATCGATCACGAACTCGGGGATGCCCTCCGGAAGCCCGGGCGGTATCGACCGACCGCCGTCCGTCAGGGATGCCGCGCGGGACCTACTGCCGCCGTCCCCGCCGCCGTCCGCGGACAACCGGCGCACGGTCCGTTCGACCTCCTCGACCGCCGCCGACTGGCGCTCGCTTTCCGCCGCTAGCTCCTGCATCCGCTCGCTGATCCGGGTCGACTGCTCGACCACCCCGTCGATCGTCGCGGCGATCTCCTCGGCGGCGGCGGCCTGCTCGTCGGTCACGTCCGCGACCTCGTCGATCCCGTCCGCCGTCTCCGTCACCGCCTCGGCGATGTCGGTGAGGTTCTCGGTCGCGTCGTCGACGCGCTCGCTCCCCTCGTCGACCCGCACCGTCGTCTCCGAGAGGCTCTCGACCGTCTCCTCGGTGTCGGTGCGGATCCCGTCGACCATCGACTCGATGTCGCTCGCGTGCTCCTGCGACTCCTCCGCGAGCGACTTGATCTCGTCGGCGACGACGCCGAACCCGGCGCCAGCTTCGCCGGCCCGCGCCGCCTCGATCGAGGCGTTCAGGGCGAGCAAGTTCGTCTGGTCGGCGATGCCGTTGATCGCGTCGACGAACTCGTCGATCTCCTCGACGCGCTCCTTGAGCGCCTCGACGTCGTCCGCGACCTCGTCGACGGCGTCGCCGATGTCGTCCATGGCCGCCGCGGCGTCGTCGGCCGCGTCCCGCCCGTCCTCCGCCAGCGCCTCCGCCCGACTGCTCGTCCGCTCGACCTCGTCGGCGGTCGACGCCACCTCCTCGACCGTCGCCGAGAGGTTCGCCACCTCGGAGGAGATCTCGGCGACCCGCTCCGACTGGTCCTCGGCCGCGTCGCCGACCTCGGCGGCGCTGTCGGCGACGTCGTCCGCCGACTCGCGCAGGTCGCCGATCGGCCCTTCGACCTCGTCTTCCACCTCCGCCATCAGCCGCTCGTTCTCCTCGACGACCTCCGAGAGCTTCTCGCTGTAGGAGTGGATGTACGTGTCCGTGACGACCTGCATGTCGAGGTTGACGATCCGGAGGACGGAGAGCAGGTCCTCGATCGCGTCGTCGACCTCCTCCTCTATCGCCGTCGCGGTCGCGTCGTCGACCGCCGCACCGGCGGCGTCGGGGGCCAGCCGGTCGGTGAGCGAGTCGACGAGGCGGTCGCCGATGAGCGGGAGGATGAGGTCGTAGTACACGCCGTACTGGCCGATGTAGTGTTTCATCGGCATCTCCAGCATGTCATGGATCTTGCCGATCCGCGCTCGGTCCTCGAAGTACTCCGTTCCGTACTCGCCGTTCGCGAGCGTCACGAGGTAGGCCGACTGCGTCCGCTTGAGCTGGTCGAGCCCCTTGTCCGACCGGCCCAACACTTCGACGGTCTGCTCGTGACCGGTGAGGTTCTCGTAGAAGTCCTCCGCGATCCGGTCCGCGTTCTCCGCGAACGCGTCCTCGTACCGACTCAGTCGCCGCTCGTCCTCCTCGTCGAAGCCGACGAACTCCTTCCGCCACCGGATCTCCTCGGCGTCGAGGCCGATCTCCTCGACCAGCGCCGCGACGTCTAGCCCCTCGTTCAGGCCGCCCTGACCGAAGTCGTCTCGACCGTACTCTCCAGACGCAGTCATGCGAGCCCCTCTTCGTCTGGATCATATAAGCCCGCCCTCCCGTCTCTCACGAGTGATACCGCACCGCCTGCCGGTCGGCGCGAAGCCGGTCCCCGACCGCGCGAGCGACACTCTCTCAGTCGGCGTCGGCGGCGTCGCTCTCGCCCCCCGCCTCGCCGACGGCGGCCGGTTCGACGGTGACCGCCGAGTGCTTGAACTCCGGGATTCCGGCCTCGGGATCGAGCGCGTCGCCCGTCAGGGCGTTCGCGAGCGGCTCCGCGTAGTGGAACGTACAGAACGTCACGCCCTCGCGGACCGCCGGGGTGACCGCGGCCGCGACCTCGACGGTCCCGCGGTCGTTCGAGACGGTCACCCGGTCCCCGTCCTCGATCCCCCGGTCGGCCGCGTCGTCCGGGTGGATCTGGAGCGCGTCCTCGCCGCGCATCGCCATCAGGCGGTCCGAGCGGCGACTGAGCGCCCCGCTGTTGAAGTGCTGGAGCACGCGGCCGGTCGTCAGCGTCAGCTCGCCGGCGGCGAGGTCGTCTGCGGGCGGGACGGGGTCGACGACCGCGAGCGGCGCGGTGCGCTCGCCGGTGAGGAACTCCGCCGCGTGTAACACGTCCGTCCCGGCGCCGTCGTCGGCCGAGAAGGGCCAGCGCTGGTAGCCGTCGCCGATCCCCTCGTAGCTCATCCCCTCGTAGATGGGGGCGACGCGCGTCAGCTCCTCGAAGGCCGCCGCCGGCCCGTCGTACTCGAACTCCGCGGGGCGGTCGGTCAGCCGCCGCCCGAGCGCACTCAGAATCTCGAAGTCGCGCCGGGCGTTCCCGGGGAGGTCGGCGTTGGGCCGCATCCGCATCACGCGGCGGTCGGTGTTCGTCACGGTGCCGGCCTTCTCGGCCCACGAGCTCCCCGGGAGGACCACGTCGGCGTGGGCCGCGGTCGCCGTCTCGAACAGGTCGATGACGACGCAGAAGTCAAGTTCCTCGAACGCCGAGGCGACCGCGCTCGCGTTCGGCTCGGTGACCGCCGGGTTCTCGCCGAAGACCACCGCCGCCCGCACCTCGTCACCGAACCGGTGGGTCGCCTCGACCTCGGTGAGCCCGGGGTCGCTCGGCGGTTCGACCCCCCACTCCGCGGCGACGCGCTCGCGGGCGTCCGGGTCCGTCACGGGCTCGTAGCCGGGGAGCACGCCCGGGAGGCCGCCGACGTCGCTGGCGCCCTGCACGTTGTTCTGGCCCCGCAGGGGGTTGACGCCGGTTCCGGGCCGGCCGACGTTGCCGGTCAGCAGCGCGAGGTTGAGCAGGGCGTGGACGTTGTCGGTGCCGCAGCGGTGCTGGCTCGTTCCCATCCCCGTCACGATCGCGGCGCGGTCCGCCTCGCCGTACGCCCGGGCCGCCTCGCGGATCGCCTCCGGGTCGACGCCCGCCGCCTCGGCGTTCTCCCCCACGTCGACGGCGGCGAGGTGCTCGCGGAGCTCGTCGAACCCGGTCGTCCGCTCGGCGAGGAACGCCTCGTCGACGAGGTCCTCTTCGATCAGGACCGCGGCGATCGCGTTCGCCACCTCGATGTCGGTGCCGGGGCGCAGCGGGAGGTGGACGTCGGCCGCCTCGGTCGTGTCGTTCGCGCGCGGGTCGACGTGGACGAGCGTCGCGCCGTCGCGGACCGCCGGGAGGAGGTACGACCGGAAGGCGACGGGGTGTTGCTCCGCCGGGTTCGCGCCGTTGACGAAGACGCAGTCCGCCTCCCGCAGGTCGTCGAGGGTGTTCGTCATCGCGCCGGCGCCGAGCCGGTCGCTCATCGCGGCGACGGTCGAGGCGTGACAGAGCCGCGCGCAGTTGTCGACGTTGTTCGTCCCGAGGACGCGCGCGAGCTTCTGGAGGACGTAGTTCTCCTCGTTCGTGCAGTTCGAGGAGGCGAAGAACTGCACGGCGTCCGGGCCGTGCTCGTCGACCACTCGCCCGATCCCGCTCGCGACGCGGTCGAGCGCCTCCGCCCACGGCGCCGTGACGAAGCGCCCGTCGTGCCTGACGAGCGGCTCGGTCAGGCGGTCCTCGTGGTCGACGACGTCGAACGCGGCCGCGCCCTTCGGACAGATCTCCCCGCGGGCGTTCACCGGCCCCTCGACGCCGGTCGCGCTCCCGCCGCCGGCGTACTCGATAGCGCAGCCGACGCCGCAGAACGGACAGACGGAGGGGTTCGACTCGAAGCTCCGCTCGGGCGTCTCGGTCGGATCAGTCATCACCTCAACCGAGGGGCTCCACGGCCCTCCCGATGCGGCCGGAGTAATGTGGTGTTTTAAATAGCGATCCCGTGACCCGCGTCCCGCCGCGGGTCGCGGTCGCCGCGGGTCACCCGACGACCACCTCGACGCTCACCCGGTCACGGCGTCGCTGCCGACCGGGGCGAGGACGCGCCCGAGCGACAGGCCCCCCGCGGTGACGAGACAGGCGGCGAACGCGATCGTCCCGAGCTTCCCGCCGAAGCCGACGAAGTACGGCGCGGCGCCGACGAACGCGACGCCGGCGACTCCGCCGGCCAGCAGCATCGCGCCCGGACCCGGGATCCGCTCCGGGGTCGCCATCCCGGCGAACGACGCGCAGAAGGCGACCGCCGCGATCACGTCGCCGGCGGCGAACAGCGGCGGGCAGACGGTGCCGGCGACGAGCCCGACGACCGCGCTCCCGACGACCGGCCCGTGGTCGAGCCGGACGCTCACGAGGAACGTGGCGAGCGCAGTGACGGCCGCCGCGACGACGAGCCCCGCCGCGACGGTCGGCTCCGGGACGGACCCCGTTCCGGGGGCGAGGCCGCCGAGCGCCGCCACCGACAGGCAGCCGACGAACGCGGTCGTCCCGAGCTTCCCGCCGAACCCGTTGAACGCGCGCTTGGCGGCCACGAAGACGCCGCCGGCGACGAGCCCCGCGGCGGCGACGGCCCCGAGATCGGCGCCGGCCGCCGGGGTCGCCATCCCGACGAACGAGCCGCAGTACGCGGGGGCGCCGTACGTCTCCGACAGGAGGTACGCGCAGAGCCCGACCAAGGCGGACGCCACGATCGGCCCGACGCCGGCCTGCACGGAGAGCGCGTAGGTGACCGGCGCCGCGAGGGCGACGGCGGCCGCGTTGCCGAGGTCGGTCCGCGTGACGCGGAACCCGTCGGTCCGCAACGCCCATCTGGCCTCCGTGACGGCGGTGTAGCCGAGGGACGTCGCGGTGACCGCGAAGACGAGGGCGCCGGCCAGCAGCTCCGCGCTCGCCGCCGCCCCGGCGCCCGAACCGACGCCGACCCCGGCCGCCACTCCGGCGGCCGCCGCGACGCTCATCCCGCCCCCGGCCCCGGCCAGGGCGATCGCTCCGACAGCGTGGATCGCTCGTTGCACGGCCACGGCTCCGGGTCACGAACCGATACCGACCGGCCCACAGTATTGCGGGTGTTCTCGGGGCTCCTCGGGAGACGCCTCGCTGGTTGGGGATCAGGCCTTTGTGTCCGTCGCCCCTTCGGAGATCCGATGGCAACCGGGGGCGAGTCGACGGGGAGTCGCGCGGGAGACGCGCCCGAGGGCGTCCGCGCGGGCGTCGCGATCCACGGCGCGGGGAACTGCCCGGTCGTCGCGGCGTCGACCGCCCACGACGGCCCGATCACCGGCGTCACGTGGACGCACGCGGGCGACACGCACACCGAGGAGTTTCGCGCCCGCGATCCGGAGGCGGTCGCCGAGATCGAGGACGTTCCGGCGACGGCGTCCGTCGTCGACCTCGGCGACGAGCGGGTGTACCGGTACGACCGCCCGCGGGACGGGGCGTGCGCCTGCCGAGTCATCGAGGAGCTCGACTGCCCGATCGCCGACGCGCGCGCCGAGGACGGCGTCCTCCTCCTGACGCTCCATCTCCCCGACCTCGAACGCCTTCGCGACATCGTCTCGGCGCTCGACGGCATCGCCGACCACGTCGAGGTCCGCTATCTCGTCCACGGCGCGACCGACGGCGACGCGGTGCCGGACCGGACCCTCGTCGACCGCGGCCGGCTCACCGACCGCCAGTGCGAGGTGTTGCGGACCGCCTACCGCATGGGCTACTTCGAGCGTCCCCGCGACGCCAACGCGAGGGCGGTCGCCGAGGCGCTCGACATCTCCCCCTCGACGTTCGCTGAGCACCTCGCGGCGGCACAGCGGAAGCTGCTGGAGGAGACGCTGGCCTGCGAGTGACCGCCGACCCGCGCTTTTAAGCGGTCTCTCTCCGGTCCAACGTCTCGTTTATCGCGAGCGGCACGACGACGCCGCCCCCGATGAACAGCGCGAGCGGGGCCCACTCCGGATACGACACGGTCAGCGACTCCACGAGGAGCGCGACGGCGACGGTGAGGGCGATACACGTTCCGATGACGGCGTTCTCGCGGGAGACCATGTGCGACCCGTCGGCGGGGATTTATTAGGGCATTTCCCCGCAGCGGCGCGACCGAGGTCGGTCACCCGACATCGCCGAGCCCGAGCGCCGAGAGGTCGACGTTGTCGGCGACGAGGTCGGCGGCGCGGTCGTAGGGGGAACGGTCGTCCGCCTCCCCCGCCGCGCCCCCGTCGCCCTCCCCCGCTCCGACCGCCGGCCGCGACTTCCCGGCGGCCGCGAACGCCCGGTCCACGAACGCCGCCCGGACGCCCTCGTTCTCGAAGAGGCCGTGGAGATACGTTCCGAGCGCCCGGTCGGTCGCAGCGCTCTCGGGGCCGAGCGGTCGGGCGACCGCCTCGGTGGGCGACGACCGGCCCATGTGAATCTCGTAGCCGGTCGCGGTCCCGGCCGCGCCGGCGAGCGGGCCGCCCCCGTCCACGGACCGCGTCACGCGCTCGACGCGCTTGTCGGTCGCAAAGCGCGTCTCGACCGGGAGCACGCCGACGCCCTCGACCGTCGACGTCGGTCCGGTCCCCTCGACGTCGGCGTTCGTCAGCCGCTCTCCGAGGATCTGGTAGCCGCCGCAGAGCCCGACGATCGGCCCGGCGAAGTCGCGGAGCGCGTCGTCGAAGCCGGCGTCGCGGAGCGCGAGCAGGTCGTCGACGGTGTTCTTCGACCCGGGGAGGACGACCGCGTCGGCGTCGTCGAGGAGCGCGTCGGTACCGCTCCGGTCCCCGTCGATCGGGACGTACGCGACCCGCACGCCGGGCTCGCGAGCCAGCGGCTCTAAGTCAGTAAAATTCGAGATCCGCGGGAGCCGCGGGACGGCGATCCGGACCGCGTCGGCGTCCGCGACCCCGTCGTCCGCGCCGAGGACGTTCCCTCCGTCCCCGCCCCGGCCGCTCCCCGTCTCGCTTCCGTCGCCCGCGTCCGGCAGCGAGAGGCTGTCCTCCGCGGGGAGGCCGGGGTCGTCGTGCGGGACGACGCCGAGGATCGGGACGCCCGTGCGCTCCTCGATCTCCGCGATGCCGGGCTCCAGCAGGGCGGGGTCGCCGCGGAACTTCGTGATCACCGCGCCGGCGACGCGCTCGCGGACGTCGTCGGGGAGGAGCTCTAACGTTCCGTAGAGGCTCGCGAAGGCCCCGCCGCGCTCGATGTCGACGGCGATCAGGATCCGGGCGTCGGCGAAGCGCGCGCACTCGACGTTCGCGAGGTCCCGGTCGTGGAGGTTGATCTCGGCGATGCTGCCCGCCCCCTCGGCGACGACCACGTCGTGATCCGCGGCGAGGCGACCGTGGGCGGCGACGGCCGCCTCGCGGGCACGCTCCCAGTGCGACTCGTAGTACTCGCCGGCCGCGTAGTGACCGACCGCCTCCCCGTCGATCACCAGCTGGCTCTCGCCGTCGCCGCGCGGCTTGAGCAGCACGGGGTTCATGTCGGTCGTCGCCGGGAGCTCGGCGGCCCGCGCCTGCACGAACTGGGAGACGCCGATCTCGCCCCACTTGCCGTCCGGCGCGAGCGCGACCCGGGCGTTGTTGCTCATGTTCTGCGCCTTGAACGGCGCCACCGAGACGCCGTTCCGCGCGAGGTGCCGGCAGAGCCCGGCCGCCAGCGTGCTCTTGCCGGCGTGGCTCGCCGTGCCGGCGATCAGTATCGTGTCGGCGTCGGGGTCGCCGTCGGTCACGGGCGCCTCCGACGCGGCGCGCGTCGCCGGGAGACGGATCGCCGGCGGGACATGCGTCTCAGTACTCCGTCCCCCGCCGGGCGCGGTGGCCTGCGTCGAAGGGGTGCGCCACCTTCCGGACGTTCGTGATCAGGTCGGCGACGCCCTCCAGGTACGCCGGCTCCGCGTGGCTCCCGGTGAGGACGAGCTCGAGGCCGTCCGGCTTCGACTCCGCGAGCGCGACGACGTCGTCGGGGTCGACGAGCCCGCGATCGGCCGCGTACAGCAGCTCGTCCAAGATGAGCATGTGGACGCCGTCGTCCGGGTCGCCGCCGAGCGGGAGCGGCTCGGTCAGGTCCGCCTCGCCGGCGCCCACCACGAGCGCCTCGGCGCGCTCGAAGGCGGCCCGCGCCTGCGCCTCGTGCTCGTCGTCCGCGGAGCCGTCGAGCAGCCCGTGCCAGCCGTAGTGGCCGGCGTTCTCGTAGCTGAACCCCGGCATCGCGGCGATGGCGTTGTACTCGCCCCTGACGCCCTCCACGCTGTCGGCGCCCCCCTTCATGAACTGGAGCATGTGGACGCGGTAGCCGTGCCCCGCGGCCCGGAATCCCATCCCCATCGCCGCCGTCGTCTTCCCCTTCCCGTCGCCCCACCAGGCCTGCACGAGCCCGAACTCCTCGGGCGCGGCCGGCTCGATGGGCTCCGGCTCGGGGGCCGCGCCGCCGCCGGGCGTCCGGGTCGCGGGGTCCTCGTCGGTCGGCTGTTCGTCGGTCGCGTCCTGTGCGTCGCCGTCGGTGGTGGTGTCGTCGTGTGTCATGGGTCGAAAACCTCCGCCCGCTCGTCGGCGACGACGCCGTGTTCGGCGTCGCCGGTCGGACCGGGCAGGTCGCCGTCCGGGTACCGCGACCGCAGGCTCGCGCGCACCGCGTCCCGGACGCAGACGCGGGCCGCCGCGCCGACCGGCGTGGCGCTGCCCGAGAACGCCGCCGGCTCCCCGTCCGGATCGTCGGCGACGGCGACTGCGTCGCTGGTCGTCCCGGGCACGCCGGCGGTCGCGAGCAGCGTCGCCGCCTTCGCCTCGGCCGCGACGGCGACGAGGTTCGCCGCGGCGCCGTCCGCGAGCCGTCGGGTCGTCCCGACGAGCAGGTTGACCGTGCCGGGTCGCCGGGGCGGTCCCTCGGCCGTCGCCGCCTCGCGGTCCGGGTCGGGGGCGTCGTCCGTCGCCGCCGCGTCGGCCGCGTCGGCTGCGTCGCCCTCGCCTTCCGCCGCCGGGTCCATCGGGAGCATCGCCGGGTTCGAGAGCCCGACCGTCGCGTACGCGACCACTGGCCCGCGGCGCGCGCCCCGCGCGTGCTCCATCGCGACGCCGGTGAACAGGGTCGGCGGGTCGTCGCCGCGTCCCGCGTCGCTCTCTGCGTCGCGGTCGCGCCCCACCCCGCTCTCAGTTTTAAACCCCGCCCGCGCCAGCCGCTCGTCGCGGTACGCGCCAAGATCCGTGCGCTCGAACCCCTCCGGGACGGTCACGTTGTAGGCGGCGGCCGCGCGCGAGCGCCCGCCGTTCCACCCGGTCGAGAGCCAGCGGGTCTCCGGGCGCCGCAGGCGGAGGACGCCCTCGCGCACGGTCGCCTCAAACATCGTCGTCCTCCGGGGTGGTCGTCCCGTCGGCCGCCTCCCCCTCTCTCACGCCGAGCGCCGCGAGCAGTCGGTCGTTCTCGGCGGGGCGGCGCACCGCGACCCGGACGTGGGAGTCGAGCCCGCGGAAGGTCGTCGCGTCCCGGACCGCCACGCCGCGCTCGCGGGCCGCCGAGACGACCGCTTCGACCGACCGGCCGTCCCCGCTCACGTCGAGCAAGAGGAACGGCGCGTCGGAGGGGGCGACCGCGTAGCGCTCGGCGAGGGCCTCGCGCATCCGGGCGCGCTCGGAGCGCACGCGCTCGCGGGTCTCGTTTATAAACTCCTCCCGCCGCATGCAGTGCGCGCCGGTCGCGAGCGCCGGCGCGCTCAGGTTCCACGGGCGTCGGGCGTTCGCGAGTGCCGCGCCGAACGCGCCCGTCGCGACCGCGAACCCGGTCCGGATCCCGGGGAGGCCGAACAGCTTCGTGAGCGAGCGGGCGACGACGACGCCCTCGGTCCCCGCGAGCGACGGGCGGTCGGTGAACCCGAGGAACGCCTCGTCGACCAGCAGGCGCGTGTCGGCCTCGCGGCACCGCGCCGCGAACCGCTCTACCGCCTCCCGGTCGTAGGCGGTCCCGGTCGGGTTGTTCGGGTTACAGACCACGGCGAGCGCGTGCCCGCTCGGGTCGGCGTCGAGGATCTCGCTCGCCGGAACGAACGCGGGCTCGCCCCCCTGCAATCGCACCTCGCGGGCGTACTCGCCGAAGCTCGGCGCCGGGACGAGGGCGGTGTCGCCCGGGTCGACCGCGAGCGCGACCGCGGCCCGGATCGCGGCGAGCCCGCCGGGCGTCGGGACGACCGAGTCCGGGTCGCAGCCGACGTAGTCGGCCGCGGTCGCCCGGAACGCCGCCGGCGGCTCCGCGGGGTACGACCGCGCGTCGGCGAACGCCTCGCGGTAGACCGCCTCGACGCCCGCCGGAACTTCGGGGTTGGTGTTCGCGGAGAAGTCTAGCAGGGAGGGGTCGTCGCTGCTCCCGTGGGGCGCGCGGTCGAGGTCGGTGGCGTCGTCGAGGTTCATGGGTGTGGTCTCGGAGCGTCGGTCAGTCGTCGGCCTCCCCGTCGGCGAGGAGCCGCTCGGCGACCCGAACGTCCGACGGGTAGTTGACGTTGACGGCGAGCCGCGCGTCCTCGGTGACGTGGACGGCGGCGTCGCCGTCGTCGCTTTCGGTCTCCCCGTCGCTCCCGCCGTCCTCCTCGCCCGCGACGACGTTGATCCCGGCGGGAACGACCTCGCGGCCGTCGATCTCTGTCGCCGCGTCGGCGCTGACACCGAGCTCGCGCTTGCGCGCCGCGGGAACGCAGACCGTGAGCGACGCCGGCGCGTCGTCGTCGCCGGCGGCTCGAGCGGCGTCGATCACGCCGTTCACGGCCGCGGGGTCGAGGAGTGGGAGATCGGCGGCGACAGTTACGAAGGGTCGAGCGGCCGCGTCGCCCGCCCCGACCCGCTCTATTGCGTACCGCAGGTCAGCGACGTAGCCGTCGCCCGGGGCGTCGATCACGGGGAGATCCCTCCGCCCGTCGACGAGGTGTTCGCGTGTCGCCGACGCGTGCGGCGAGACGACCGCGTGCGTCGCCTCGACGCGGCTCCTGGCGAGCGCGTCGCACACGCGGTCGACCATCGGCCGCCTCCCGATCGGGGTCATCGGTTTCTCCGTGGCTCCGCCGAGGCGGGTGCCGCGGCCGCCGCACATCAGAAGCGCGTCCACGCGATCACCCCCGCGTGCAGCGCGGCGACCCGCGCGAGCTCGTTCGTCGCGCCGAGCACGTCCCCGGAGACGCCGCCGAGCCGCCGCCGGGCCCACCGCCGGAGCAGCCACGCCGTCGCCAGTGCGGCGAGGAGCGCGGCGACCCCCGGGAGGAGCCGCGGCCACGCGAGCAGCGCCGCCGGCGCCGCGAGCGCGAGGACCGGGAGCGCGGCCCCGGCGTCGACCTCCCCCGTGAGCGCGGACCCGAGCCCCTCGTGGGCCGCGTCGCCGACGCAGACGAGCGTCGCGGTCGCGGCCTTTGCGCCGACCTCGGCGGCGACGACGACCCCGACCGCGGTGCCGAGCCGGTCGCGAACGCCCGGCGTCCCGGCGGCACTCGCGGCCTCCGCCAGCCCGAGCGCGGCGGTCGCCAGCCCGAGGACGACGGCGACGAGCGCGACCGTCCCGCCGACGCCGAGCGCGGAGTCCTTCATGACCTCGCGGCGCTCGTCCGGACCGCCGTGGACGACCGCCGCGTCGCCGAGGTCGGCCACGCCGTCGAGGTGGGTGATCCCGGTGACGGCGTAGACGGCGAGGGGGAACGCCAGCGCGACCGTCGGCGCGGGGACGGGCGCGAGGAGCGGGAGCGCGACGAGCCCGCCGACGAGGTAGCCCACGACCGGGAGCGTCCACGGCGCCCGCGCGAACGCCTCCCATTCCGCCTCGTCGCGGCCGACCGGGATCCGGGTGAGGAAGCCGAGCGCGCCCCGGAGCGCGAGCGCAGTCGCGGTCATCCGACCACCCCCGCGGGGGGAAGCACCGAATCGCCAGACAACAGCCACCCGACCGCGAGCACCCACGCCGCCGTCCCCGCGACGGCGACCGCGCCGGCGACGCCGACGAGCCGGACCGCCCGCTCCGCGTCAGCGACGGTCGGCGACGCGGCGGCCGCGTTGAGCGCGTAGTGGCCCGGCTTCGCCAGCCGCACGTCGAGCGCGGCCGCCGCGGTCGCCATCGGCCACCCGGAGTTCGGGGACCCCGGCTCCCGCGCCCACGACCGGGCCCGCGAGAGCGCTCCGACCGACCCGGCCGCGACCGCGAGACAGCCCGCGGTCGCGCGGGCCGGGAGGTACATGACGGCGTCGTCGAGCCGGGCGCTCGCCCGCCCGACTGGCTTCGACCGGTAGCCCAGCATCGAGTCGAGCGTGTTCACGGCCTTCACCCACGCCGCGCCGGCGGCCCCCGCGGCGAGCGGGAGGGTCGCTGCCGGGGCGACCGCCAGCCCGACCGTCGCACCTCCCGCGAACCCCGCCAGCGGAGCGACGAACCCGTCCGCGAGGTTCTCGGCCGCGCTCTCGACGGCCGCGCTCCGGAGGGCCGCCGGCGAGAGGTCGGCGGCGTCCCGTCCCACCAGCGCCCGGACCGACTCGCGGGCCGCGGCCGGGTCGCTCTCGGTCAGCGCGACGACCTCCGCGGTGACCTCGCGTAACATTCGGAGACTGAGGAGCGAGAAGAGGACCGCGCCGGCGACGGGGACGGCGAGGAATCTCGGCTCCGCGCCCGCCCGCGCTCCGACCTCGGCGGCGACCGTAACGACGCCCCCAGCGAGCGCTGCGGCGGCGAGCGGGAGTCCGACCGCGGCCGCGACGCCGACGAGCCGCGGGCGTGACCACGCTCGGTCGACTCGGTCGACGACCGAGCCGAACAGCGCGACGGGGTGGACCCGCCCCGGGGGCTCCGCGACCGCGAGGTCGAGCGCGACCGCGACTGCCAGCGCGGCGGTGGCGGCGAGGGCGGCGATCGCGGGAGCGGGGAGGAGCGCGACCACGGTCACAGCCCGTCGAGGAACGCGTCGAACGCCCCGCTCTCGGGGTGGACGTGACAGTACGTTCCGAGCGTTCGGTGTTCGATCAGGCCGTCGTGCTCGCCGTCGATCCCGGTCCCGCGCTCCACGTCGAAGGCGAACCGGGCGTCGCCCGCGACGTCGGCGTCGGAGTAGTGGAACTCGTGGCCGCGCAGGGTTTCGCCCGCGGCCGCCGTCGGCGCGTCCCGACGCGCCCGCAGCTCGACGTGGTCGAGCGCTTGGTACCGGTCGCGCATTCGCACGTCGGCCGGGAGGGCGCCCGCCATCGGGTGCGTCTCGCCCTCGACGGTCGTCAGCGACTCGGCGAGCGCCATCAGCCCGCCGCACTCGCCGAGCACGGGGACCCCCTCGGCGGCCGCGGTCGCGAGGTCGTCGAGCGCCGGGCTCTCCGCGAGCGCCGCGGCGTGCAGCTCCGGGTAGCCGCCGGGGAGGTAGACGCCGTCGCAGGGCGGGAGGGGGTCGCCCGCGGTCGGCGCGAACGGCTCGACGGTCGCCCGCCCGCGTAAGCGCTCCACCGTCGCCGGGTACGCGAACCGGAAGGCCTCGTCGCGGGCGACCGCGACCCGGGGGCGGTCGCCGTCGGCGGTCTCGGTCGGCCCGCTCGCCCCCGCCGGCTCCGTCGTCCCCGCCGGCTCCCGCGCGATATCGAGCAGCTGCTCGACTCGGAGCCCCTCCGCGGCCGCGTCGAGCGCGTCGTCGTCGATCGGTGACTCCTCGCCCATGTGGAGCCCGAGGTGCCGCTCCGGCACCTCCAGCTCGTCGTTCGGCGGGATCCGGCCGAGGTAGGCCAGCTCCTCCGGGAGCGCCTCGCGGATCCCGTTCGCGTGCCGCCCGCCGTGCGCGCGCTGGGCGATCACGCCGGCGACGTCGACGTCGCGCCCGGCGCGCTCGGCGTACGCCCGGAAGCCGAGCGCGGTCGCGGCGACGCTCTCCATCCCCGCGCTCGCGTCGACGACGAGGGCGACCGGGAGATCGAGCGCCTCGGCGACCGCGGCCGTGCTCGACTTGTCGCCGTCGTACAGCCCCATCACGCCCTCGACGACGCAGACGTCGCCCGCTCCGCGGGCGTAGTTCCGGCGGAGCCCCCCTTCGCCCTGCAGCCACAGGTCGAGCGTCCGCGAGGGGCGTCCCGCCACGCGCTCGTGGTGGCTCGGGTCGATGAAGTCGGGACCGGCCTTCGCCGGCTGGACCGCGTGCCCGGCGGCTTCGAGCGCGCGGATCGCCGCGAGCGTCGCGACGGTCTTACCGACGCCGGAGGCGACGCCGCCGAGGACGACCCCCTTCACGGCGCACCACCCGCGGTCGACTCCGCCTCGCGCTCGGCGAGCAGTCGGTCGGTGACGGCGGCGACGCGCTCGCGGACGGCCGCGGTCGTCGGCTCGCCCCGGTCGGCGAGCGCCAGCGCGCCACCCATCCCGACGCCCTCCTTCGCCTCGCCGCGGGCGTACGCCCGCATCGCCGGGTGGTCGCTCGCGTCGAACGCGGGGTCGGTCGCGGCCAGCGTCAGGTCGAGGTCGTCCGCGAGCGCCGCGGCGTCGGCGGTCGGGTCGTCGGCGACGAAGGCGGTCGTCGCCAGCGGGAGCCGCCGGTCGACGCCCGCGTGCCGCGCCAGCGCGGCGACGGTCGCCAGCTGCGTGCCACCCGCGAGGGTCACGTCGACCCCGCGCTCGACCGCGCCGACCACGAGGCCGGCGGCCGCCGCGAGCACGGGGTCGCCCATCAGCCGGACCGCGCCGATCGGGTCGCCCGCGGCGTCGCCGGGCGCGAGCCCGCTCGCTTCCAACCCCTCCTCGACGACCGCCCGCTTGGTCGCGAGCGGGTTCGCCGCCAGCGACGAGGAGACGACCGGGCGCTCGCCGAGCGCCGTCAGGACCCCGAGCGCGGTCGTCGTCCCCCCCGGGATCGTCTCGCCGACGAGGAGCTCACCGGGGTCGCCGGCGTCGGCGTCATTATGACCGCCACCGCCGCTCCCGCCGGCGATCGTCCCCGCCAGCTCCCGCCCCCGCTCGAAGACGGCCGCCGCGTCCGGCACCGGCTCGGCGGTCCGGACGTCCCCGCCGGGGGACGCGTCCGAGTCGTAGACGGTCGCCTCCGTCGGCGCCGTCGGCACCGCGAGGCCGGCGTCGACGCCGACGAAGTCGACGCCGACCAGCTCCCGGACCGCCCGGGTGACGACCGCGGGAGTCGGGCAGCCGGAGGGGCTGACCGGCACCGGCGAGTCGGCGGCGGGCCGGCCGTCCGCGACGATCTCCAGGTCGGCGCTCGGCGTGTGCCGGCGGAGCGCGGGGTCGGCGCCCGCGGCGCTGATGCCGTCGATCGCGGCCGTCTCGGTCGCGCCGGCGACGACCGCGAGCGTCGCGTCGGTCACGCGGCACCTCCCGCCCGCCGCTCCGGTCGAGCCCGCCCGTCGGTCGCCGCGTCGATGATAACCACTAGCGGTTGGTTAGCACAAGTCGACTTTAATCGATCGGGTCGTGGGCGGTCGGCGCCGAGAGCCGCCGGCGTCGCGACCGGCTCGTCGGTCGGCCGCCCCGGTCACGGCCAGTCGGTCGGTCCGGTCACAGCTCGTCGGCCGTGCTGACGTGCATCCCGACGAAGCGCCACTCCCCGTCCCGCCGTTCGAGCGCGCCGCTCCACCGCGTCTCGAACGCGCGCCGGTCGCCGGTCGCCGCGTCGGTCCACGCCATCGACACGTCGTCGCTGAACCACGCGTGGCGGTCGCGCTCGGCGACGCGGAGCGCCCGACTCGTCACCGTCCAGTCGGTCGTCGTCTCGGTCTGCCGGCGGAGCCCGGTCCGGATCGCGTCCGCGCCGACCAGTCGCTCGGAGATCCCGAACTTCACGGGGTCGTCGTCGCCGGGGTCGGCCGCGGCGAAGTACGGGCCGAGCGGCTCCTCGGTCCGGAGCGCGTCGTAGTAGCTCTCGATCCGCTCGCGTGCGTGCATGGCGATCGGTTGGGAGTCATCCGGAAAACCAGTTCGGGTGTCACTGCCTCCCACCCGCGTTTCGACCGGCTGGGAACTCTCGCACGTCTTCTTATGAATTCCGTGCGCGGAGCTAGCTTATGACACAGTATGACGCGCTGCTGGGGACCGATATGGACGACGCCGCGATCGACGAGCTGCTGACGGCGGCCGGCGTCGGCGTGCTGTCGATGAGCGCCGACGGCGTGCCGTACGGCGTTCCGCTGTCGTTCGGGTACGACGGGGACGGCACCCTCTACTTCGTCTTCCTCGGCGGGACCAGCGAGCTCCGGAAGGAGACGTACGCGGAGCAGTCCGACGTCGCGAGCCTCGCCGTCTTCGACGTCGACCCCGACGGATCGTGGCGGAGCGTGATCGCCGCCGGACCGATCGATCGCATCGCGATCGACGAGTGGGACGACGCGCGCGAGGCGATGGCGGACAACGCGTATCAGGCGACCCACCTCACCGAGCACGAGTTCCAGGAGGCCCCCAACGTCTGGGCGCTGCGGGCTCGCGACCGGTCGGGCCGCGCTGTCGGGTAGGAGTGACCGCGTCGCCTCGAACGCGGCGGCGACCCGGGCGGCTCGGCGTCAGCCCCTGAACAGCCGCACGACCTCGTCGCTGATGTCCGTGTTCACGGCGACGACGTACCGGAAGCCGGGTTCCAGCACCATCTCCGGCCCCGGGAGCTGATTGCTGTCGCGCCCGGCGACGACGACCGCGCCCCGCGGGAAGGCGACCTCGCGGAGCTCTCGGTCGGCGACCGGCGCGTCGCCCGCCACGGTGAGTTCGAGCAGCGTGAGGTCGCCCGACACCTCCTCGATCGTCCGGACGCCGCCGCCGGCGACGTGGACGATCTCGTTGGTCGCCGCGTGCGCCGCCAGCTCCTCCGGATAGACCACGCGGTCGGCGAGCCCGGCGTACTCTTCTCTGTCGCCGTGGTCGATCCGCGCGACCGTCCCGATATCGGGTTCGATCTCCGTCGCCATCGCACAGATGCCGATGTTCGTCATCGCGCCGTATCCGGTCAGCGCCGCGAGGACGTCGCTCCGGTCGAGGCCCGCCTGTCGGAGGACCGACCGCCGGCCGCCGTCGCCGTGAATGATCGTGGCGTCGTACTGTTCGCTCAGGAACTCCACTCGATCGCGGTCCTTCTCGACGATGACGACGTCGTGACCGCGCTCGGAGAGGTGTCGCGCAGCGTGATAGCCGACGTGTTGTCCGCCGACGATCACGACTCGTAGGTCCGCGCTCATTCGCGAAATTTTCCGGACGCAGGTAATTGTAGGTTACGCTCGTTCCACCCGTTGCGGCGAGTGTCCCACCGGTCGTCCCGACCCTGCACGGGAGCCGTCCGCTCCGTACCGACGACTGTTAGAAAATACACATTATTGCGGGTTCCGCAACGGGAGCCGCGTATTCTCTTTCGGTACTCGGGTTCCTTTTACCTGACATCGAGGGAGCAGATTGATATGGGTTCAGCCGTCGTAACTGATACAGCCGCGAAATGATCGTTCTCAGAAGGGGCACTCTGGCGGGCGACGTATGAGTAGTCACGACCAGCGGGAACCGGAGGCCGAGTTGGGCCTGCTGGACGCGACGATGATCGGGATGGGCGCGATGATCGGCGCGGGCATCTTCGTCCTCACGGGCCTCGCCGCTGAAATATCCGGGCCGGCGGCGCTGCTCGTCTTCATGTTGAACGGGGTCGTGACCGCGTTCACCGGGCTCTCGTACGCGGAGCTGGCGTCCGCGATTCCGAAAAGCGGCGGCGGATACGCCTTCGTGCGGGAGATCTTCGACGACTTCGGCTCGTTCATCATGGGCTGGATGCTCTGGTTCGCGTACATGATCGCCGGCGCGCTGTACGCGCTCGGGTTCGCGCCGAACTTCCTCGAGCTGCTCCACGTGTACGGGGTGGTGGCGCCGCCCGACCAAGTCGGCGCGGTGGTCCTCCCGTTGCTCGGCGTGGGGGTCCCGGCGAAGTTCCTCCTCGCGTTCGTGGCGGTCGCCGGGCTCGTGGCCATGAACGCGGCGTCGACCGCCGCGAGCGGGAGCGCCGAGACGGTGTTCACGATCGTCAAGGTCTCGATCCTCGTCGTCTTCGTCGCCTTCGGGTTCCTCTCGGCCGGCGGCGGCGGCGAGACGAGCTTCACGTTCCAGAACTTCGACCCGCTGTTCCCGGAGGGGTCCGGCGCGTTCAGCATCCTCCCCGCGATGGGGCTGACGTTCATCGCGTTCGAGGGGTACGACCTCATCACGACCGTCACCGAGGAGGTCGAGAACCCGCGCGAGAACATCCCCAAAGCGATCTTCGTCAGCCTCGCCGCCACCGTCGTCGTGTACCTGTTGGTCGTGACGGTGGCGATCGGCACGCTGGGCGCCTCGGAGCTGGCTGCCGCCGGTGAGGCCGGCATCGCGACGGCGGCGACCTCGTTCATGCCGACCGGCCTACCGATCATCCAGAACGGCGGCGCGCTCATCGTCTTCGGGGCGGTGTTCTCGACGATCACCGCGCTCAACGCGGTCGTCATCGCCTCCTCGCGGGTCGCCTTCTCGATGGGTCGGGAGGGCCAGTTACTCCCGTCGATCGGCCAGATCCATCACCGGTTCGGGACGCCGTTCGTCGCGGTGCTTCTGAGCGCGGTCGTCATGCTCGGGTCCGTCTTCCTCCCCACGCAGAGCGCGGGGAACATGTCGAGCCTCTTTTTCCTGCTGTCCTTTATCATCGTCAACGTCGCGGTGATCCGGCTCCGTCGGGAGCGCCCGAACATGAACCGTCCGTACGAGATCCCCTACTACCCGATCCCACCGATACTGGCGATCGCGTTGAACGGGATACTCGCCGTCGTTCTGATCCGGTTCCTCGTGCGGACGGACCTGCTCGCGCTCCTCTTGAGCGCCGGGTGGCTCGTCGCGGGCGCGGTGATGTACGTCGCGCTCAACAAGTACCGAGCGCGAGGGACCACCGAAGAGGGACCGGACGCATCAGCTGACAAGCCGGCCACGGCCGGCTCGGGTGAGGACTGACATGCCACGAGACATCATCATCGCCGGCGGCGGCCGCGTCGGCTTTCAGACGGCCGAACTGCTCGCCGCCCGAGACGAGAACGTAACGATCATCGAACAGGACGAGACCCGTATCGAGGAGATCGCCGACGCGTGGATCGCGACCGTGATCCAGGGCGACGCGTCCGACCCGGACATCCTCGAACAGGCCGGCGTCGACGACGCCGACACCATCGCCGCGCTGACGGAGCTGACCGGGCTGAACCTCGCGGTCTGCCTGCTCGCCGACCGGCTCACGGACGAGATCAGAACGGTCGCCCGCGTCGACCGGGAGACGGACGAGACGTACGACCGGTTCGTGGACGCCGTCGTCTACCCCGAGGCGGCGGGTGCGCGCGTCGCGGCCAACAGGACCGCCGGCGAGGACGTCCAGAGCCTGGCGGACGTCACCGGCGACGTCGAGATCATGGAGATCAGCGTCGCCGAGGGCGCGCCCGCGGCCGGGCGAACGCTCTCTGACGTCGCCTTTCCGGCGGGAACCCTCGTCATCTCCGGCGAAGACGGCAACCGGATCGCGAAGCCGGACACGACGCTGACGCCGGGGCGGCGCTACGTCGTGGCCGTCGAGCCGGGCGTCGTCGACGAGGTGCTCCAACTGATGCGCGGGTAGCGCTCGCTTATAAAAGGCCGCCGGCGGTGAAGACGGCGTAACAGATCCCCACGAGCAGTCCGGAGTGGAGCAGCGCCTCGTAGCGCCCGCGGGAGGCGGTGCCCGCGAACCAGCCCGAGGCGAGCATCGTCGCCTGCGTGACGACGTACAGCCGGAAGCGCTCCAGGTCGGGGTGGACCGTCTCCGGTTCGGTGACGAGGTCGGTGGCGGCGGCGAGGTCGGCGAGCCGGGCGGCGTCGATCACCTGCGTGTTGACGACGGCGACGACGCCGGCGACCAGCGCGGCCGCCGCCCAGCCGACCGCGACGTACGGGTGCATCGACGAGCGGAGCGCGCGCTGCTCGCTGTACAGCTGTCCCACCTCGATCCGGAGCGTCTCGAAGACGGCGTCGGCGTCGCTCCCGGCGTTCAGCGCGCCCGTTACGAGTCCGAGCGTCCCCTCGGCGAGGGGCGTCCCCACGCGGTCGACGAAGCGGTCGATGGCGGCCGCGCGGACGTCGGCGGCGCCGTCGGTCTCGGTACGTGTCTCGCCCGTCGCCGTCGTCGACCCGAGCGCGAACGCGAGGGCGGCCACGTCGTCGTCGAGCACCCCGAGGTCGACGTCGCGCGCCACGGCCGCGACCGCGTCCGGGAAGGGGCGCCCGTGCGCGACGTGGCCGGAGACGGCGTGGACGAAGTCGACCAGCTCGCGGTCCTTCGCGTCGTCGATGCGAGTGCGCCTGACCGCGACGCTCCCCACGGGGACCGCGAACGCCGCGTACGAGAGCAGCACCACGTTGACGAGCGTGTACTCCGCGACCGCGAGCCCGATCGCCAGCAGGGCGGCCGGCGGCGCGCAGACGACCGCGGCGCTCGCCGGGTTGCGCCCGACCGAGGCGAGGACCGCGCGCGGCGCCCCCGGCAGGTCGTAGCTCGCGCGCTGGTTCGGCGGGCGGAGCGTCCCGACGGCGACGGCGCCGGCGAGCCCGATGGCGACGAGGAAGACGACGGCACCGTAGAGCACGACCGCACGCGTCGGCACCACCCCGACCGGCGTGTCGACCGGCGGGAGCAGCTCGGGGACCACGACGGTGAGCGCGGTCGCCGCGATGACGAGCAGCGCCGGCAACACCAGCACGGCGACGAACAGCTCCGTGAGCAGTTCGAGGAACCGGCGAGCGCGCTTGCGGGCCCGGTCCTGTCGGTGGGCGAGCATCCGGCTCTCCGTCCGGAGGTACTCCGCGAGCGCCTCGTCGCCGGTCGCGGCGTGCTTCCGGAACTTCAGCAGGAACGGCGCGAGCAGTTCCCGCGAGGGGGTGTCGCGGGCCACCCGCCGGAGCCCCTCGTCGAGGCTCCCGGCGAGCCGCGCCGCGTTGAGCGCCTTCCGGAGCGACGTGGCCGTCCCGCCGTACGCGTCGCTGGCGGCGGTCTTTGCGACCATCTCACGTGGCCCGTCGCTCCCGGAGGCGAGCAGTTCGAGGTACCGGACCGCCGCCGGGAGCGTCCGCTCGATGTCCGTCCGGCGCGTCGCCGTGAGCCACCGGAGGTGGAGTCCCCCCAGCCGAACCGTCGCTCGCTTCGCGAGGAGCCCGGCGAGCCCGGCGAGCGCGACGGCGACCGCCCCGGACGACGGCAACGAGACCGTCGCACTCTCGCCGATCCACCTCTCAAGGGCCGCGAGCAGATCGGGCGCCGCGCCGAGAGCGACGAGGAGGGTCGGTCCGGCGACGGCCAGCGCGACGAGCCACGAGCACCCGTACACCCGCGACAGGTACGTCTCGAACCCCGTGTCCAGCGCCGTCCCGCGGTACCGCTTCCGGTCGGCGTCGTGCCGCCGGTCGCTCGCGTGCCGCGCGAACAGCGCGTAGAGGACCCGGTCGACGGCCGCCGACCGACCGCTCCGCAGGAACCCGTCGGCCTCGGCGGCGTCGACGGCCCGGCCCAGCCTCGCGCCCGCATCGTCGCCGTCGGCGGTCGGCTCCCGACTCACGGTCGCCCCCGTTCGTCCTTTTTACCGCGCTCGTCCGCCGCCCGGTCCATCGTCCGCGCCGCGCGCTCGACGGTCGCGGCCTCGTCGGTCCGGAGGTCGGCGAGGAACTCGAACAGCGCGTCGACGTCGTCGACGCCCTCGCGGACGAGATACTCGACGTACCGGCGCTTGGCGACGAACTCGGACCGCACGGCGTCGGTCTCGCGGTCCGTGTGGTCCGCGATTCGGTCGAACGCGTGGAGACGCGGTCCGTCGCCCGGCGCGGTCGCCGCGTCGCTCTCGGGGGCGCCCGGGAACCGGAACTCGCCGTCGGCGTCGCGCCACGCGAGGGTGTTGTAGTACACCGCCTCCCCGCCCTTGTCGACGACGCCGGCGCCGCCGCGCTTGGGGTCCCCTGTCGGGCTCCGCTTCGCCTCCGGGTCGAGCGCCTCGTACTCCTCGGCGGAGAGCAGCTCGACCGCCCGCGAGACGTATCGCTCGCCGCCGACCTGTCGGGGGAAGACGACGAGGTCGATCTCGCGGAGCAGGTACGGCGGGAGCCCGCGCTCCACCACGCGGTTCACGAGCGCCTCGACGTCCTCGGCGTGCGTGGAGCCGATCACCCCGTGGCCCGTGTTGAGGGTCTCGGCGAACGTCTCGAAGCTCGCCGGCGTGTTGATCTCGGCGATCACCTCCACGTCCGGATTCAGGTAGTTCGCCTCCGTCATCAGCTCCGACATGCTCACGGCCTTGTACGCCTCCTCGTGCTCGCGGGTGGTGAGCGACACCCCGGTCTCGTGCGGAAGCCGGACCTCGCGGGACCCCTCGTCGATCGACACCGGTCGGTCGTCGAACGGGATGAAGGGAGTGTGGGCGTTGAGCAGCGTCGTCTTCCCGACGCCCGTCGGCCCCGCGAAGAGGACGACGCCGCGGTGCTCGTAGCACAGCCACAGCAGCGTGACGAGCTCGGTCGAGAGCGTCCCGCGATCGACCAGATCGACGGGGGTCATCGCGTCCGCGCTCTGCTTCCGGATCGAGACGTGCGGGCCGTCCGCGGAGATGACGGGCAGCGCCACCGCACACCGGATCGTCTCGTCGACGCCGTCGATCTCGAGGTTCACCTTCGCCGACGGCGTGGAGGCGTTGAGCTCGGTCCCGTCGCGGGCCGCCAGCCCCGTGACGACGTTGACGAACGTCGTCTCGTCCTCGAACGCGAGGTTGGTCGGGACCCGGGCGCCGGCGTCCGGCGTCGGGTCGTCGTGGTCGGTCTCGGCGTCGCCCTCGGCCTCTACGCCTCGCAGAACGGACGCCCGCGGGACGACCTTCACGCGCTCGCCGACGCGGTTGGCCTCGACGTCCTCCAAGTTCGGGTCCCGGATCGGTACCGTGAGGATTCCCTCGCCGACGAAGTCGCGGAGCACGTAGTACGCCAGGTCGTCGAGCCGGTCGTGCGCGTACCGGGAGTCGACCGGCGGCACGGCGAGCCCGCGGTCGGCGAGCGCGGACCGGACCCGGTGGGCGGCCGCGTCGAGCCACGCCCGGGTGTTGCGCGCGGTGAGCCGCCGGGAGAGGAACCGCCGGGCGTGTTCGGCCACGAACGCCTCGCGGTCGTCGACCGCGCCGTTCACGGTCGTCTCCCAGATCCGCTCTTTGCACTCCTCGATCAGCGCCTCGTCGCCGGGGAGGAGGTCCGGCTCGAGGACCGCGTACTTCGTCTCGAACGCGTCGGAGCCGAGCAGCCGCTCCCGGTAGACGACCACGTCGACCGAGAGGCCGGCGAAGCCGACCGCGTACTGCGAGAGCCGCTCGGCGGCGACCCGCTCGACGTAGTCGGCGTCGGCGTCGATCCCCGTCTCCAGCGGCGCGAACGTCTCGGTGTGGACGACCAGCTCGCGCTCGTCGCCCACGTCGGCCACCTCGATCCGGTCGTCCAAGGCGAGCGGCGTCACGTCGCCGAGCAGCCGGAGGTCCCGCAGCGCGTGGTAGTCGATCCGGCGGCGCGCCGCGGCGCTCGCGTCGAGCAGGCGGTCGAGCGCGCGGTCGTACTTCGGCTCGAACCCCGCCTCGGCCCGTTCGACGACGCCGACGCGGGTGAGCGGTCGGCGGTGCCGGACCGCGGAGAAGTGGTCGCGGACGCGCGCTAACGCCGCCTCGTCGGCGGGGGACAGCGGCGGCTCGCGGACGTCGTAGCCGAACCGGCCGCCGTCGCGCTCGCGGACCGTGGCGACGACGCCCGGCGCGGCCTCGTACTGCGCCCGCACGTCGGGGGCGTACCACGCCTCGGGGTCGTCCGGCGGGACCGGAGCGGGCACCGCGCCGCCGGGGTCGTCGTCCGGCGCGTCGACGATGCGGAGCGTCGGTCCGTCGCTCACGGCTCGGGTCCCGTCCTCGATCGGTTCGTCGAGACGTCGGTGTCCCGTCTCGGCGTCATCGTTCGATCCGCGGATGACCCAGAATCGATTTAAGAGTTATTTTCTCTCGAAATCGGTTTATTTCAAGTGCTAAAAATATGTGCGGGCGGAGCTTCGATCAACGGACGGCACGCCGTTTCCTGAAGGTGGTGTTCGCGGCCCTCGGTACCGCTTTTCAGTCTCTCGTCTCCTTTTAAATCCTCTCTATCCCTTTTTATATGACACCCCCGCGCCGCGCGTCGGGTACGTCCACTCGACGTTCCCCTTCGGACACGCCCACCGGCAGCTCCCGCACTCCAGGCAGTTCTCGTAGGCGATGTTCGGCACGCCGTCGTCGCCCTCTCGCCAGACGTTGGCGGGGCAGACGTCGATGCAGTCGTAGGTGGTACAGCCCTCCGCGCAGATGCCGGGGATCTTCACGTCGAGGTGCGACTCCCCCGGATCGTCGTACCGGACCGTGTACAGCCGGTCTTCCAGCGTGTCGTTCTCGGCGGACGGTGCTCCGGCGTCGACGTTCGGAACGTTGGGTGTGGCGCTCATCGGAGAACTCCTCTGTAGCGGTAGGCGAGCTTGGCGGCGCCTCGGAGACCGCCGACGGTCTCGAAGAGCCGCTCTCTCGCCTCTTCGGCGTGTTTCTCTTTCGGCTCTCGGTCCATCCGGAAGTACTCCGCGCCGGCGTCCGCGAGCGCGTGCGGGAGCTCCTCGAAGATCAGGTCGCGGTCCGTCTCGACGCGCTCCATGAGCCAGCCGTACCGCTCGAGGTTCTGGACGACGAACGACTCCTCCAGCCGCTCCGGATACGACCTGAACGCCGCCTCGTCGGTGCGGCCGCGCTCGGCCGCCTCCGCGACCGCCTCGCCGGCGAGGTGGCCGCTCTCGACGGCCATGTTCGTCCCCTCGAGGTGGACGCCGTTGTTGAGCACGAGCCCCGCGGCGTCCCCCACGACGACGGCGCCGTCGTGAACCAGTTCGGGGACCGACTCGCTGCCGCCCTCCGGGATCGTCTTCGCGCCGTACTCCACCGTCCGGGCGCCCCTGAGCAGCGGCGCGACCGCCGGGTGCGACTTGAAGGCGTTCAGCGTCTGCTCGGGCTTCGGCTGGGTCCCGGCGGCGTCCGAGAGCCGGTACGCGAGCCCGACGCTCACCGTGTCCTCGTTCGTGTAGATGAACCCGCCGCCGACCGCGTCGCCGACGGCGCCCTCGCCGAAGTAGTGGTACGAGACGCCGGCGTCGTTCGACAGCCGGAACCGGTCCCGGATGACCCCGTCGCGCTCGGGGAACTCCAGCACCTCTTTTACCCCGACGGCGATGTTCTCGGCGCGCTCCGGTTTCTTGAGGTCGGCCCCCTCGCTCACCAGCGAGTTGCCGCCCTCCGCGAGGACGACGTAGTCGGCCGTGATCGTCCCGTCCGGCCGGTCGGTCTCGACGCCGGCGATCCGCCCGTCGTCCTCGCGGACGAGCCCGGTCACCGTCGTCTCCGTGAGCAGGACCGCGCCGGCCTCGACCGCCTGCTCGGCGAACCAGCGGTCGAACTCGCCGCGGAGGACCGTGTACGAGTCGTTGTGCGGCGGGTCGTGCCACTCGCCGGGCCGCAGCGACACCGCCGTCTCGTCGTCGTCGGACAGCATGCTGAACCGCTTCTCGGCGACGTATCGCTCGACCGGCGCCGAGGTGACGTCCACGAGCTCGCGGAGCGTCGGCGTGTACAGCACGCCGCCGAACACGTTCTTCGCGCCGGGGTACCGACCCCGCTCTATCAGGAGCACGTCGAGCCCCTCGTCGGCCATCGTGACGGCCGCCGCGCTCCCGGCGAGCCCGGCGCCCACCACGATGGCGTCGAAGGCGTCGTCGTAGCTCGGGTTCGCGATCGGTTCGGACCGCTCGGTCGCGTCCGCGTCGTCGGTCATTGGAGTACCTCCTCGGGATCGGCCTCGCCCTCCAGCGCCGTCGTCAGCCGCGGCGCCACCTCGAAGAGGTCGCCGACGATCCCGTAGTCGGCGTGCTCGAAGATCGGTGCGTTGGGGTCGTCGTTGACCGCGACGACGACCTCGCTGTCGTTCATCCCCTCGACGTGTTGGACGGCGCCGGAGACGCCGAGCGCGACGTACAGCTCGGGGCGGACGGTCTTGCCGGTCTGCCCGACCTGGCGGGCGCCGTCGACCCACCCCTCGTCGACCGCCTTGCGGCTGGCGGCGAGCTCCGCGTCGAGCGCCTCGGCGAGCGCCCGTGCGGGGCCGAGCTCGCCCTCCGTCCCGCCGCCGACCGCGACGATGCGGTCCGCGTCGGTGATGTCGGCGGTGTCGCTCACGTCGCGCTCTCGCACCTCCGTGAGCGCGTCGGCCTCCTCCACGACGACCGCCACGGCTTCCACGTCGCCCTCGCGTTCGGGCTCGGGGTCGGCCGTCTCGAACACGCCGGCCCGGACGGTCGCCATCTGCGGGCGGTGCTCCGGGCAGACGATGGTCGCCAGCACGTCGCCGCCGAAGGCTGGTCGGCGAGCCAGCAGCTGCCCGTCCTCGTCGACGTCGAGCTCGGTCACGTCGGCGGTGAGGCCGGCGTGGGCCGGCACGGCGACGCGCCCGGCGAAGTCGCGACCGGTGTGCGTGCCGCCGATCAGGACGATCGAGGGGATCCGCTCCTCGACCAGCGCGCGGAACTGCGTGCCGTACGGGTCCGCGCGGTACGGCTCGAACACGGGGTCGTCGGCGACGAGGACGCGGTCGGCGCCGCGAGCGATCGCCTCGTCGGCCACGTCGCCGACGTCCTCGCCGATGACGAGCGCGACGAGGTCGTCGCCGAGGTCGTCCGCGAGCCGTCGTCCCTCGGTGAGCAGCTCCCACGAGACGGACATCACGTCGCCCGCGTGCTCCTCGATGAACACCCAGACGTCGCCGGCGCGGTCGACCTCGCTCGGCGCCGATTCCGCGTCGCCGGTCTCGGCGTCGGTCATCGGGCGATCACCCCCTCGTCCGCGAGGGCGTCGAGGAGTTCCGCGGGCGTCTCGACCGTCTCCTTCTCGCGGTCGACCGGCTCGACCGTCTCCATCCCGCCGACCTGCGTCGGGGAGGCGTCCATCCCCACGTCGTCGGCGTCGATCCCGAGGTCGTCGGCCGTGAGCTCCATCGGCTCGAAGTCGTTCTCGGCGTAGAGCTTCCGGTGGAGGCCGGCGGGCCTCGGCTCGAACTCCCCGTACGCGACCGCGACGACGACGGGGAGGTCGGCGGCGACCCGCTCGTGGCCCCCCTCGACGTCGCGTCGCGCGGCGAGCCGACCCTCCTCGGGGAGCGGGTCGACGCCCTCGACGTAGGTCAGCTGCGCCCAGCCGTTGTGGGCGGCGATCCCCGGCGGGACCTGCCCGGTCGAGGAGTCCGTCGTCTCCTCGCCGCAGACGACCACGTCGGCGTCGAGGTGGTCGACGGTCTCGGCGAGCGCGTAGCTCGTCGGCCACGTGTCGCTGCCGGCGAACGCGCGGTCGGTGACGAGCGCGGCGTCGTCACACCCCATCGCGACCGCCTCCTCCAACACGTCCGTCGCCGTCGGCGGCCCCATCGTGATCGCGGTGACCGTGCCGCCGACCGCGTCGCGGATCGACAGCGCGGCCTCTAACGCGTCCCTATCGGGCGCGTTGAGCACGGCGGGGGCGTTCGCTCGGTCGAGCCGTCCCGTGTCGGGGTCGATCCCGACCTCGTCGCTGTCGGGGACCTGCTTGACGGCGGCGACGATGGTCCAGCCGTCCTCGGCGTCGCCGGCGGCCGGATCGCGGTCGGTCGCACCCCCGCTCATGGCCTGCGCACCTCCGCGTTACCGCGACGTCCGACGGTATCAGTCGATCGAGTCGGCGGCGGCTCTCGATTGAATCCTCCCATACGTGACCATTCGGGGCTCGGTGAATAACGGTCTCTGCGAATAATACAGGCGTATAAGTACGCGAGTCGGTGACGACGTCACGCTCACCGGCGGCGTCGCTCTCGTCAGCGCGTACGCCGAGGAGCCGATGACCGACGTGCTCCGGGACACTCTCGCCCCCGCGCCGATCTTCACCGAGACGGTCGGCCTCGACGAGGTCGCCGAGGGCTACCGGATGATGGACGAGCGCGAGGCGATCACGGTGCTCGTCAAACCGTAGGAACGCCCGTTTCAGCGGTCCTCTCCGCGATATCGGCGTAACGCTTATCCGTGCATGGTCCTTGACAACTGTTGTCATGTGCCATCACAACGTCGAGGCGCGCTCGATCGAGGAGCTCCGAGCGCGTCACCGGTCCGAGGAGGCGGACGAACGGCTCGACGAGTCCCCCGACGTCGAGGCCGTCGACGACCCGGCGGACGACGCCGAGCCGCCGGCCGAACCGCGCACCCCGGCCGACGACTGACGCGGCCGGGGCCGTTCCCGCCTCGAATCCCGACGATTTTTCGCGGTCGACGTCTCGGTGAGCGGTAAGTCCGTATCCCGCAGCTCAGCGTCTTAGACCTGGTTTCAGGCTCTCCTTGACGATGTTTCAGCAGCCGGAAACGACGGTTCTGGCGGCGAAATACTACCCTACCGCCGGGCCTTCGTTACGATAGCTCCACGGCGGAGTGTCGCGAGTATGTACGGGCTCATCGACGGTTCACGCGAGGCGGGACAACGACCGGTGGTCAGTAGATGACACGCTCGTTGGCTCGTACGGTCTTCCTCGCCGCGGTTATCGTGACGCTGTCCGTGATCGCGTCGATCGGAGCGGCCGGGGGCGCTCCGGTCGGGGAGCCGGGGCTCGTCCCGCCGACCGCCCTGGGCGGGGTCGTCGGGGCGCTCGCCCTCGCGCTGCTGATCGTGGCCGTGGTCCGCCGCGCGGACCGCTGAGCGCACCCGACACGGCCGGGGTTCAGCGGCCGTCCTTTCTATGTTAACTCGCTTCCGACTCAGAGAAAATACCCCCGGGTGAGGTAGCTTTATTTTCATGGACGAGCGTGGTACGGCCGCTATATGACTGACGTGACTCTTCGCCGGACGCAGCTTGCAACGCCCGCGAGCGACGAGAAGATGATGCACTCGGCGGCCGACAGCGACGCCGACGAGGTGTTCCTCGACCTGGAGGACTCCGTGGCGCCGAACGCGAAGCCGGACGCGCGCGAGCCGCTCATCAAGGCCGCACGCGAGGAGGACTGGAGCGACAAGGTCCTCAGCTTCCGCATGAACGGGATCGACACCAAGTGGTGGTACGACGACCTGATCACGGTCGTCGGCGAGGCGGGCGAGTATATCGACGACATCATCGTTCCGAAGGTCAAGTCCGCCAGCGACATCCACACCGTCGAGAACCTGCTCGAACAGGTTGAGGAGAACAACGACCTGGAAGTCGGCGGCATCGGCCTCGAACCGCAGATCGAGGACGGCGAAGGGATGCACAACGTCCACGACATCGCGCACGCCTCCGACCGGCTCTCGTCGATCATCTTCGGTCCGGGCGACTACTCCGCCGCGATGGGGACGCCCGGGCTCGACATCGGTCAGTTCCCGGAGTACCCGGGCCACTACTGGCACCACGCGCTCTCCGAGTGTAACGCCGCGGCGAAGTCGGCCGGTCTGCCGTGTCTCGACGGGCCCTACGCCGACATCGAGGACGCCGAGGGCTTCCGCGAGTCCGCCGAGAACGCCAACATGATCGGCTGCGACGGCAAGTGGGCGATCCACCCGTCGCAGATCGAAATCGGCAACGAAGTGTTCGCGCCGGATCCGGAGACCGCCGAGCGCGCCAAGCGCATCGTCGACGCCTACGCCGAGGCGATGGAGGAGGGCAAAGGCGCCGTGAGCGTCGACGGCCAGATGGTCGACGAGGCGACCAACAAGATGGCGCAGGACATCGTCGAGACCGCCGAGGCCGCCGGCATCCTCTGAGGCCGCGTCCGACTTCGAGAAGTTCTTTTTATTGGACCCGTCGGCTCCGGAGCGTGCCGTTCACGCGTCTCCGACGTGCTGTCACCGTTGATTCACGACAAACGCTTATTCGACGGGTTCCGGGAGGAACGGCGCCGGATCGTCGTGGACGAACCGCACGGTGTCGTCGTTCAATCGGCGACAGAAGAGGCGCACAGTTCCCGCGTCTCTGATCGATTCGATCGTCTCCGCCGCCTGGCTCGGGTCGTAGTACGCGGGGACGAACACGGCCGTCTCGCTCTCGGGAGCGAGCTCGGCGACGAGCAGGTACACCAGCCCGTCGCCCTCCGCCCGGAACACCTCGACGTCTCGGAACTCCCGGTCGTCGACGAGCGACTCGAGGTCCTCGAACTCCGGGCCGGGGAGGACGACGTCGAGCCCCGTTCGACGGTCCGAGTCGACCAGGACCGAGTCCCCGGGGTGCAGTTCGAGCGCCGTCCACCCGCGCGCTCGGTACTCCGCCGCGGTCGCCTCCATGTCCTCCATGACCGCGGACCACCCGTCTCCGACCTGTACGTTCGTGGGCGCGTCGTCGCCTGCGGGACCGCTCATATCGTGAGACGCTCCGGTAGTCGTATAAAGGTTCCACTGTCCCCAAAGATATTTTTCCGTCAGGCGCGCTACCGCCGGTAGTGACTGACCTCCTCTCGCTCTCGTCGCTCCGGACCCAGTTCAGAACCGAACGGGGCGCGGTCAAGGCCGTCGACGGTATCGACCTCTCGATAGAGGACGGCGAGACTGTCGGCCTCGTCGGCGAATCAGGCTCCGGGAAGAGCGTTACCGCCCTCTCGGCGATGGACCTCGTCGACGATCCCGGCGAGGTCGTCGGCGGCCGGATCACCCTCGCGGATCCGGCGCTCGCTACCTCTCTCCTCGAGGAGTTCGACGGCGCGTACGTCCCGTACCCGTCCGAACTGGTCGACGCGATCGCGGCCGTGAGCAGCGACCTCCGCGCCGGACGACGCGTCCCCGACACGGCGGCGGAGCTCCGCGGAATGGTCGACGACCTCGCCGGCGAGGCGGACCCCGACGACCTCGCGAGCGACCTCGCGACCGCCGCCGATCGCCTCGCGGACGACGCCGACCCGACGGCCGTCGGCGACGACCTCGAGGCGGCGCTCGCCGACGCCGTCGACGGTTTCGTGTTCCTCGACGCCGACGCCCGCGAGCGGATCCGCGACGGCGCGAAGCCGAGCGACGTCGAGGTCACCGAGGGGATCGTCGACGTGACGGCCGCCCCCGAGGCGGCCGTCCGTCGGATCCGCGGCGGCGAGATGGGCATGATATTCCAGGACCCGATGACCTCGCTCAACCCGGCGGTCACCGTGGGCGAACAGATCGCCGAGTCGCTGCGGCTCCACCGGTACGGCGGGCAGAAGCGCGACTCGTGGCTCAACGGGATCCGCGAGATTCTCCCGAAGGCCGGGGGCCGCGACGGCGACGAGGAGGTGATGGACGAGGTCGTCAGAATGCTTCAGGCGGTCGGCATCCCGGAGGCGAAACAGCGCCTGGACGACTACCCACACGAGTTCTCCGGCGGGATGCGCCAGCGCGTGCTCGTCGCCATCGCGCTCGCCTGCCGGCCGAACCTCCTCATCGCCGACGAGCCGACGACCGCGCTCGACGTGACGATCCAGGCGCAGATCCTCGACCTGATCGACGACCTGCAGACGGAGTTCGGGATGTCCGTCCTGATGATCACCCACGACCTCGGCGTCGTGGCCGAGACCTGCGATCGGGTGGCCGTGATGTACGCCGGCGAGATCGTCGAGGAGGGACCCGTCGAGGAGATATTCGCCAATCCGAGCCACCCCTACACCTACACCCTGCTCGAGTCGATCCCCACCGAGGAGAAGGAGCGGCTGACCCCGATCGAGGGGAACGTCCCCGACCTGATCGACATGCCCGAGGGGTGCCACTTCGCGCCACGGTGCCCGTGGGCCGAACCGCAGTGCCGCGAGGGAGAGATCCCGTTCCTCCAGCACGGGGGGGAGGACGTCGACCACCGGTCGAAATGCGTCCACGACGAGTTCGACAAGGCCGCCTACGGGACCGACGGCGTCGAGGCCAGCGCCAGGTCCGCCATCGGCGACCCGCTCGTCGAGGTCCGCGGGATGCGGAAGTACTACCAGCAGGAGGCGGGCCCGCTCGACCGGGTGTTCGGCACCGGCGATCCGAGCGTCAGGGCCGTCGACGGGATCGACCTCGACGTGCGCGAGCGGGAGACGCTGGGGCTCGTCGGTGAGTCCGGCTGCGGGAAGTCCACGGCGGGGCGCGCGATCCTCCACCTGGACCCGCCGACCGACGGCACGGTCGTGTTCGCCGGCGGGGACCTCGGATCGCTCTCGAAGTCGGACCTCCGCAAGCGCCGGAAGGACATGCAGATGGTCTTCCAGGACCCGATGTCGAGTCTGGACCCGCGGATGACCGCCGGCCAGACGATCATGGAACCGCTGAAGATCCACGACCTCGCCGAGGGACGCCGCCGCCAGCGCGTCTTCGAGCTGATGGACGCGGTCGGATTGGAGCGCGGTCAGTTCGGCCGATACCCCCACGAGCTCTCCGGCGGCCAGCGCCAGCGGGTCGGCATCGCGCGGGCGCTGGCGGTCGACCCCGACTTCATCGTCGCGGACGAGCCGGTGTCCGCGCTCGACGTCTCCGTGCAGGCGCAGATCATCAACCTCCTGGAGGACCTCCAGGAGGAGTTCGGGCTCACCTTCCTGTTCATCGCCCACGACCTGAGCGTCGTCCGCCACATCTCCGACCGGGTGGCCGTGATGTACCTCGGCGAGATCGTCGAGGTCGCCGAGACGGACGAGCTGTTCGAGACGCCGAAACACCCCTACACACAGGCGCTGCTGTCCGCGATTCCGGAGCCGGACCCCCTCGCCGACACGGCCGATCGGACGATCCTCAAGGGGGACGTCCCGTCGCCGATCGACCCGCCATCCGGCTGTCGGTTCCGCACCCGGTGTCCGTCGATCATTCCGCCGGCCGATCTGGACATCGATCAGGAGCGGTACCGGGAAGTGATGTTCTACCGACAGCGCCTGGAGTCGGGGGACATCGACCTCGACGCCATCGAGTCGGAGGTCCGCCTCGAGGACGGGTCGGCGCCGACCGCCGTCGCCGACGGCGGCGAACACCCGACGCTCTTCGAGTACTTCTTCGACGGGCCGCTCTCGGGAGAGGCGCGGGCGGTCGTCGCCGACTCCTTCGACCACCTCAAAAACGACCGGTGGGAGGAGGCGGAAGCCACGCTCCGCGAGACGTTCGAGAGCGTCTGTGAGCGAGAGAACCCCGCGCTCGACGAGAGCGGCCACCCCGCCGCGTGCCACCTCTACGACGAGCGACCAGATAGATAAATAAACGCGCGACCACTCCGTCGGAATTTATGTCGCGGATCCGTCCCATCACTCCACCAGAATTATTTAGGTAGCCAATTTACGCCCTGTGTATGTCCCCTGACACCACGGAAACGTCACGACGGAGCTTCTTGCAACGAGCGGGCGGCGCGACGGTCGCGACGGCGTCCGTCGCCTCGCTCGCCGGCTGCGGCGGAAACGGCGGCGACGGCAGCGACGGCGAGGACGGCAGTGACGGCAGCGATGGCAGCGACGGCGAGGACGGCGGCGACGACACGACCTCGCTCCGCTACGGCCGCGGCGCCCACTCAAGCACCCTCGACCCGCAGAACACGACCAGCGGCGAGGTCGCGAAGGTCACCAATCAGGCGTACGAGGGGCTGATCGCGTTCCAGCCGGGCGAGGCGTCGCTCACCGAGTCGCTCGCCACCGACTGGTCGCTCGACGGCGACTCGGTGACGCTCACGCTACGAGAGGGGGTGAGCTTCCACGACGGGTCGGAGTTCACCGCCGACGACTTCATCGCCACGTACCGGCGGTTCGTCGACGACGACTACGAGTACCACTTCGAGGACTCCTCCGTCTACGGGCCGTTCACGCTCGGCAACTGGATCGACAGCGTCGAGGCCCCGGGCGACTACGAGCTCTCGATCACGCTGACCCAGACGTACGCGCCGTTCCTCCGCAACCTCGCGATGTTCGCGGCCGTCGTCATCTCGCAGGACGCGATCGAGGGCGACACGAACCTCGGAGAGGAGATGGTCGGGACCGGTCCGTTCCAGCTCGAGACCCTCGACGACGCCAACAACCGCATCCGGCTCACCGCCTTCGACGACTACTGGGGAGAGGCCCCGAACGTCGACCGGGTGCTGTTCCTCACCCGCGGGCAGAACTCCACGCGTGCGCAGGCGCTCGTCGAAGAAGAACTCGACATCATCGACGGGCTCGACCCCGACAGCATGCAGATCATCGAGGGGTCGGACACCGCGGAGAACCGGACCGCGACGGGAATCAACATCGGGTACATGGCGTTTAACCTCTCGCGCGTCGAGGCGTTCCGCGACCGCCGGGTCCGCCGCGCGATCAGCTACGCCATCGACACCCAGGCGATCGTCGAGAACATCTACTCCGGTATCGCCACGCAGGCCGACCAGCCGATCCCGCCCGCGCTGTTCGGGCACAACGACGACATCAGCCCCTACGAGTACGACCCCGAACAGGCGCAGAGCCTCCTCGATGAGGCCGGCTACGGCGACGGGTTCTCGTTCTCGCTGACGACGTTCCAGAACCCCCGCGGGTACAACCCGGCGCCGCTGCCGACCGCGGAGACGATCCGGTCGAACCTCGCCGAGGTCGGCATCGAGGTGTCGATCGACGACCGGCAGTTCTCCGACTACCTCACGTACACCAGCCAGGGGAGCCACGACGCGACGCTCGCCGGGTGGTACACCGACAACGCAGACCCCGACAACTTCTGTTACGTCCTCCTCCACCCGCAGACCGACGTGCCGGAGGGGCAGGACTGGGTCTCCTGGGACACCGAGGGGTTCAACACCTCGAACAACGCCGCGTGGGCCAACAGCGAGTACATGAGCGTCGTCGAGGAGGCCCAACGGACCACGAATCAGGAGGACCGCGCCGAGCTGTACCGAGAGGCCGCCCAGATCGCGCACGACGAGGCGCCGTGGGTGTTCCTCGACTACGCCGACGAGGTCCGCGGCGTGTCCAACAGCGTGAGCAACTACAGCGTCGCCGCGATCGGCGGGCCGTTCCTCGCCGAGGTCGAGCTCGAGTAACCAGCGCCGAACGCAGATTTTTTGACCGTCCCACGCGCCCGTTTCCCTGAATGGTCTCCAAACGCTTCGTCTTCAAACGGCTGCTCATGCTGTTCCCCGTGCTGTTCGGGGTCGCGACGGTGGTCTTTGCCATTCTCCACCTCTCGCCGGGCGATCCCGCCGTGGTCATCGCCGGCGACCGAGCGAGCCAGGAGTTCGTCAACCAGGTCCGCTCGGACTTGGGGCTCGACGACCCGCTCTGGCAACAGTACGTTCGCTTCCTCGGCGAGGTGGCGACGTTCGACTTCGGCCAGTCCTACCAGGTGAACCGGGGCGCGGCGGTGAGCCAGATCCTCGTGGATCGGCTCCCGATCACGATCGAACTCGCGCTGCTCGGACAGCTCGCCGGCCTCCTGTTCGGGCTCCCGCTGGGTATTCTCAGCGCGGTCAAACAGGACACGTGGACTGACCACCTCACACGCATCGGCGCGCTGAGCGGGATCAGCATCCCGATCTACTGGAGCGGTCCGCTCCTCATCCTGCTGTTCGCGCAGTTCCTCGGGCTCCTCCCGACCAGCGGTCGAATCGGCTCCGAGTACTTCGTCGAACCGGTCACGGGGCTCATCCTCGTCGACACGCTGTTGGCGGGGAACGTCGCGGCGTTCCAGTCCGCGGTCGTTCACCTCCTCTTGCCGGTGGTGGTGCTCGGGATCTATCAGATGGCGCTGCTCTCGCGGATGATGCGCTCGTCGATGGTCGAGGTGATCCGCCAGGACTACATGCGGACCGCGCGCGCGAAGGGACAGGGCTCGAAGATCACCGTCATGAAACACGGCCTCCGCAACGCCTTCATCCCCGTCATCACCGTGATCGGCATCCAGTTCGGATCGCTGCTCGGCGGCGCGGTGCTCACGGAGACCGTCTTCGAGATCAACGGCATCGGCACGCTGCTCGTCGACGCGATCAACCGCAGCGACTACCCCGTCGTCCAGGGGACCGTCCTCGTCTTCGCCGTATTGTACACGCTCGTTAACTTGGGCGTCGACCTCACCTACTCGGTCCTCGACCCGCGTATCGAACAATGAGCACGGAGACACAGACCGGCGCCGTCGACCGAAGCATCGTCGAGCGGCTGCGCGCGAGCCCGTTCCTCTCGCAGCTCTCCTCGAACCGACTCGCGATCACCGGGATCATCATCATCGTGAGCGTCGTCCTGATCGCGGTCTACGCGCGGCTCACCTACGACCTCAGCGAGCTCATGGCGACGCAGTTCGGGACGAACCCCTCCGAGGCTTCGCCCAGCGCGGAGTACCTCTTCGGCACGGACGGGCAGGCCCGCGACATCTTCCCGCGCGTGATGTACGGGGCCTGGTACGCGGTCCTCTACGGAACGGTCACCGTCGTCGCGTCGACGTTCCTCGGGGTGAGTCTGGGGATCGTCGCCGCGTACTACGGCGACCTGACCGACAACGTCATCATGCGGACGATGGACGTCCTGCTGTCGTTCCCGTCGCTACTCTTAGCGCTCGCGCTCGTCACCATCTTCCCGGAGGAGCTGGGCCTGTGGCGGGCCGTTGGGGCGCTGACGCTCGTCTACACCCCCCGGTTCGCCCGCGTCGTCCGCGGGGCCGCGCTGAAGGTGCTCGAAGACGAGTACACCGACGCCACGCGGGCGCTGGGCGCGACCGACCCCCGACTGCTCATCCGTCACGTCCTCCCGAACTGCCTCGCGCCGATCACGGTCCAGTCGACGCTCAACTACGGGCTCGCGATCATCGACATCGCCGCGCTGTCGTTCCTCGGCTTCGGCGCCAGTCCCGGGGAGCCGACGTGGGGGATGATGCTCTCGAACGGCGTCGAGTTCGGGCTGTTCTCCGGGGCGTGGTGGTGGTCGTTCTTCCCCGGCCTGCTGCTCGCGCTGACGGTGCTCGGCTTCAACCTCCTCGGCGACGGGATGCGCGACGCGCTCGACCCGCGGATGCGCGAGACCGTTGACTGACCGCGATCTCCTGCCGTTCGGACGGACCGTCGCGCGGTACGTCGGCGGCGGCGGCCTCCTCGGGCTCGTCGTCGCGGGCGTACTCCTCCCGATTACCGGGCCGCAGCGGGCGACCGACACCTCGTTCGCGCTCGGCGTCCTCCTGTTCGGCTTCGGCGTCGCGACGTGGGGCGGGACGGTCGGCTTCGGGGACTCCATGTCGACGGTCCAGCGCCATCTCGGCGGCGAGTCCGAGTGGAGCCGCGAGGGGGCGCGACAGGCGTTCGCCGTGTTGACCTGGGTCGGTGCGGGTTGGACGGGGGCCGCCGTCGGGGCGTCGATACTGCTCGTCGGACTGTAGAACGAGGCGTCGACGGGTCGGATCGACCAGCCCGAGGCCGTCGCGCGGTACCGACGATCGAGCGGGCGAGCGGATTACAGCGGCTCGATCAGCTCGACCGCGTGGCCGTCGGGGTCCTTCACGAACGCCGTGCGCGCGCCGGCTTCGGGCTGGTCGCCCGGCTCCTTCACGACGCCGTGGTGGTCGATCGCCTCGAACGCCGCGTCGACGTCGTCGACGCCGACGGCGACGTGGTCGTAGCGGTCGCCGTCCGAACTCGGCTCCTCGCCGTCGGTGTCGGACAGCTGGAACTCGACGCCGGCGTCGTCCGAGACGTAGACGTTGCGCGTGTCGCCGTCGGCGGTCGTGAACTCCCAGGAGCGCTCGAACCCGAGCTGCTCGACGTACCAGTCGGCGGTGCGGTCGGCGTCTGCCACGTTGAGACAGGTGTGGAGAATCTCCATAGGTCGCGGTGTCGCGGCGACACAATAAATCCCATCGAGACCGGCGCGCCCCCGGCGAGAGCGATCCGCGCCCCGGTCGTCGCAACCGAAAATTCAGAACAGGCGATCGGATGAAAAAAGCGAAACGGCGGGGCTGTCGCCCGGCGCCGGCGGGTCGCGATCATATTCATTTTTAACAAAGGATTTATTCGCCTTTCGACTCGGAGTTGTACTATGGCAACTGAGCCCACGTGGGGAGCTGACACGCCCGACCTGGACACGTCGGCGGCCGCGCTCGGTCACGATCGACCGGACGTGCCCGCCTACCGGGCGCTCGCGGAGGACCTCCGCGAGCGCGTCGCCGGCGAGGTCCAGTTCGACGAGTACGCGCAGGTGCTGTACGCGACCGACGGCAGCATCTATCAGGCGCGCCCGGCCGGCGTCGTGACGCCGCGGTCGGTCGACGACGTGCAGGCGGCGATGCGGGTCGCGGCCGACCACGAGGTCCCCGTCATCCCGCGGGGCGCCGGCTCCTCGCTGGGCGGCCAGACGGTCGGCCCGGGCTGTGTCGTCCTCGACTTCTCGAAGTACATGGACGAGATCGTCGAGGTCCGTCCCGACGACCGTCGGGCGGTGGTCCAGCCCGGCGTCGTCCAGGACCACCTCGACGACCGGCTGGCCGAGGACGGGCTGAAGTTCGCGCCCGACCCGGCCTCGTCGGCGCGCGCGACCGTCGTCGGCGGCATCGGCAACAACTCCACGGGCGCGCACTCGGTGCGGTACGGGATCACCGACGCGTACACGGAGGAGCTGAAAGTCGTGCTCGCGGACGGCTCGCTGCTCCACACCCGCGAGGTCGTCCTCGACTCGCCGGAGTACGAGGAGATCGTCTCGAAGGACGACCAAGAGGCCGCGCTGTACGAGACCACCCGCGCGCTCGTCGAGGAGAACGAGGCCGCGATCGACGAGAAGTACCCGAACCTCAAGCGCTCCGTCTCCGGGTACAACCTCCACAAGGTGATCTACGAGAACGACGCGGGCGAGACGGTGATCAACCTCTCGAAGCTGTTCGTCGGCGCCGAGGGGACGCTCGGCACGATCGTCGAGGCCGAGGTGTCGCTGGTCACCCGCCCCGAGGAGACGGCGCTCGCGCTGTACACCTTCGACTCGCTGGTCGACGCGATGAAGGCGGTGCCCGAGGCGCTGGAGTTCCCGGTGAGCGCGGTCGAGCTGATGGACGACGAGGTGTTCTCGCTCGCGGCCGGGTCACAGGAGTTCGCACAGTACGCCGAGCCGATCCCGGACCGCGCGGCCGCGGCGCTCATGCTGGAGTGGGACTCCGAGCTCGTCGACGACTTCGAGGACGCCATCGCCGACACGAACGCGTACTTCGTCGACGAGGGCGACGCGTTCGACGTGCTGGAGGCGTACACGCCCGAAGACCAGGCCGACATCTGGAAGCTCCGAAAGGCGGCCATCCCGCTGTTGATGGGCATGCAGGGCGACCCGAAGCCGTACCCGTTCATCGAGGACGCGACGGTGCCGCCCGAGGAGCTCGCGGAGTACGTGGGGCAGTTCGAGGACGTCCTCACCGACCACGACACCTCGGCGGCGTACTTCGCGCACGCGGGGTCCGGCACCCTCCACATCCGGCCCATCCTCTCGCTGAAGGAGGAGGAGGGCGTCGAGAAGATGCACTCCATCTCCGAGGACGTCACCGACCTCGTCTTGGAGCACCACGGTGCCTTCTCGGGCGAGCACGGCGACGGGCTCGCGCGCACCGAGTTCAACCCGAAGATGTACGGCGAGGACCTCTGGAGCGCGTTCCAGGAGCTCAAGTCGACGTTCGACCCCGAGTGGCGGATGAACCCCGGGAAGGTCGTCTACGTCGACGGCGACACCGCCGCCGAGCGCGGCTACCCCGACACCGCCGCCGACACGGACATGCGGGAGAACCTCCGGTACGGCCCGGAGTACCAGTCGATCGAGCCGCAGACCGCCCTCGACTTCTCGGACGAGGGCGGGTTCTCGCACCTCGTCGAGCTGTGTAACGGCTGCGGCACCTGCCGGGAGGTCGACTCCGGCGTGATGTGTCCGACCTACCGCGCCTCCGAGGAGGAGATTCAGGCGACTCGCGGCCGGGCGAACATGCTCCGGGCCGCCATCAGCGGGGAGCTCGACGAGGACGAGATCCATTCCGACCGATTCCAAGAGGAGGTGCTCGGGCTCTGCGTCGGCTGCAAGGGCTGTAAGAGCGACTGTCCCACGGGGGTCGACCTCGCGAAGCTCAAAGCCGAGGTGAAACACGAGCACCACGAGGAGGAGGGGTCGGGACTCCGCGAGCGGATCTTCCGCGACATCGACCGCTTCTCGGCGCTCGGGAGCACGCTCGCGCCGATCTCGAACGCGGCGTCGAAGATCCCCGGCGCCCGCGCGGTGATGGACGCGGTCGCGGGGATCGCCCCGGACCGCGAGCTGCCGACGTTCCGCTCCGAGAGCTTCGAGGAGTGGTTCGCGTCGCGCGGCGGCTCGACGGTCGACCCCGCGGAGGCGGTCGACACGGTCGCGCTGTTCCCCGACACCTACACCAACTACAGCTACCCGGCCGCGGGCAAGGCCGCCGTCGCGGTGCTGGAGGCGGCCGGCGTCCGCGTTGAGGTCCCGGACGACCTCGCGCCCTCGGGCCGGGCGGCGTTCTCGACCGGGTTCCTCGACGACGCCCGCGAGCGCGCCGAGACCAACGTCGCGGCGCTCGCGCCCCGCGTCCGCGACGGGCAGTCGGTCGTCTTCGTCGAGCCCTCGGACGCGGTGATGTTCCAGGACGAGTACCTCGTCCTGCTCGACGGCGAGGACGTCGAGGCCGTCTCAGCGGCCGCGTACGGGGTCTTAGAGTACCTCGACGCCGGCCGCGTCGACGAGCGGTTGGCGTTCGACGCGCCCGCGGAGTCGCTCACGTACCACGGCCACTGCAACCAGAAGGCGACGAACAAGGACCACCACGCGGTCGGCGTGCTCCGCCGGGCCGGCTACGACGTCGACCCGCTCGACTCCTCCTGTTGCGGGATGGCCGGCTCGTTCGGCTACGAGTCCGAGCACTACGACATCTCGAAGGCGATCGCCCGGATCCTCTTCGATCAGGTCGACGAGAGCGACGGCGAGACGGTGACCGCGCCGGGCGCCTCCTGTCGCTCGCAGCTCGGCGACCGCGACGCCGACGCGGAGAACCCGCCGCACCCGATCGAGAAGGTCGCCGAGGCGGTGACCGGACCCGCGCCCGACGCCGTCGCCGACGCGGGCGCCGCCGACGCGACGACCCCGTCGCCCGCCGACGACTGAGCCGGCGTCGCGGGCGACGGGCCTCGCGACACGGACTTTTGCTGCCGCCATTTTTCATGTCTCGCGTATCGACAGCACGAGACGGGTGACGAGCGACACCGGAGCGGGTGGATCAAACCGACATCTCCGAGACGATATTTAAAAAGCGAGCGACCGCGACGATCATTTATAAAACCGACGCGGTCGGCGCGTGCCGCCGAGCGCCCGCAGGGCGCGAGGTGCGCGCGCGAGGGAGTCGCTGGCGGCGCCAGCCGCCAGCGACGAGGCTGGGGAGGCGTGAGGCTGCGGTCCCGCGAGCAACGCGAGCGGGAGCACGGAAGTCGCAGCCTGCGAAGCGAACGTAGTGAGCGAGCAGGACCGTCTTCCGGCGGTGCCGTGCGGAGCGGGGCGGGACTCAAAGGGGCAGTCGCGAGGACGGCACAGGCGTTCACGAGAGCAACGCTCTCGTGAGCCAATCAGAACGCTTCGCGTTCTGATGACGACGTAGGCAGCGTGGCGCGTAGCGCCACGGGCAGCCGGCGGCGGAGCCGCCGGCGACACCGCAGGGAGTGAGCGAAGCGAACGACCGAAGCGCGCAGCGAGCGTGCGCCGTCCTCGCGGCTGGGGCTTTGGAGGAATTTAGCGTGGAATAGTCAGATACGTATCGCCGAGTGGCTGGGCCTTTGGCGGTGTTCACCGTCCCCCCACTGTCAGCCAATTATCAGCGAGCGGCCGGGGCTCCGGACGCGTTCGTCTCGGATCGTCGATGGATTATAAAAAAAGAGCCGCACCGCCGTCCCGTTCCCGCGTTCAGAACACGCCGGGGAACAGCACGTAGCTGAACAGCAGACACAGCAGACCGACGCCCGTCGCGTAGTACAGCAGCGGGATCAGGTTCAGCCGCATCACCCGCCCCTCCTGTCCGAGGAGGCCGACCGTCGCCAGCGCGGCGACGAGGTTGTGGATCGCGACGAGGTTCCCGATGGCGCCGCCGACGGCCTGCGCGCCGACGATGATCGTGCGCGGCAGTCCGAGCTGCGTCGCCGCCTCGAACTGGAACGCGCCGAACGTGATGTTCGAGACGGTGTTCGACCCGGCCATCGCCGCGCCGAGCGCGCCGATGAGCGACGCGAACGCCGGGTACGCGACGCCGAGGATGTCGGCGGTCGTCTGCGCGAGCAGGACGATCATGCTGACGCCGCCCGGCGTGTTTCCGGGGTGGGCGCCGGACTGGAGCATCACCTGCACCATCGCGATCACGAACACCAAGGCGATGAACGGCGAGACGATCTTCCGGCCGGCTTCCTTCCACGCGTCGGCGATTTCCTGCCCGGACATGCTGAAGATCGGGATCGCGAGCACGGCGCTCACGAGCAGCCAGAAGCCCGGCACGTTCATCCACGCGACCGCTCCGGTGAGGTCGGTGCCGAGGATGTTACCCCAGCTGACGATGAAGATGTCGCGGTTAATGAAGTCCGAGATCGGTCCCACCGCGCGGGTGACGACCAGCAGGATCACGAGCAGGACGTACGGCGACCACGCCTTGAACAGCGACATGTCCTCGTCGCCGCTGAGGTCGGCCGCCTGGGCCTCGGGCGAACCGCCGTTGCTGCCGTTCGACTGTCCCGGCTCGATCGTTCCGACCCAGTGGTCGGCCCACTTCTCGCGCTCGGGGAACTCCCACTCGTCGTCGGGCAGGAGGTACCCCGCGCGCAGAACGGTCAGGATGATGGTGCCGCCGACCATCGACCCGATGAGCGACGGGAACTCGGCCGTGAGGAACCACGCCGAGATCCAGTACGGGACCGCGAAGGCGATCCCCGACGCGATACAGAGCGGCGCGACCTCCCAGGCCGGCTTCAGCGACCGGTCCTCCGGGTCACCGAAGAAGTAGACGACCATCCCGACCGCGAACAGCGGCATCACGAACCCGACCAAGGCGTGATACGTCGCCGCCCAGGCCGCCACGTTGACGGAGAACTCCTGGACGGTCATCCCGCCGTCCTGGATCGCGGTGCGAGTGAACTCGACGCTCTCCATCGGGTTTTGGATCCCGACCACGATCGGCGTCCCCACCGCCCCGTACGTGACGGCGATGATGTGGCCGATGATCCCGGCGACGACCGCCGCGAGCGCCGGGAAGCCGAGCCCCAAAAGGAGCGGCGCGACGACGGCGGCCGGCGTCCCGAAGCCGGCGGCGCCCTCGATGAACGTCGCCATGAAGAAGGCGATCAACACGATCTGTACGCGTCGGTCGTCGCTGACCGTCGCGAACCCCTGATTGATTCGGTCGAACGCGCCGGCCTCCATCAGGGTGTACAGGAGGACGAGCGCCCCGAAGACGATCCAGAGGATCTCGATCGCGGTCATGAACCCTCCCGCCGACGCCGCGAGCAACCAGTTCACCGGCATGTTCCACGCAGCGTACCCGATCCCCATGGCCGCGACCCACGCGATCGGCATCGCGCGCGTCGCCGGCCAGAGGAACCCGACCAGTAGAATCCCCGCGAGCAGGAGCGGGATCGCGGCCACGGCGACGTCGATCCCCGTCGTCATGGGTCCGTCCCCCCGTTACTCTCGTTCACTCGATTCCGTCGACGACTCATGTGACAGGTTACCATCCACATACGACGCGAAGGACATCACGTTCATTAATTATAAAATGTAACTTTTCTCTGCGCCGTTCTTTCCCAGCTTACCCCCGTCACATGTCGCAAAAACTCCCGGGACCACTTTCTTTATCATTAGTCATCTATCAATCTGAACACCTCTGGCCTCACGCAGTTTGCGACCGGCCGCCCGAGGAGTGATGTGTCTCGCACGGTACCAATAGGCATGAACCGAAGCGAGGTGCGGCGAGCGTGGGACGACGTGGCGGCGACGTACGCCGACCGACGCGACCCGGACGGCTCCGACGCGGCGCTGATCGACGACCTGCTCGCCGGGCTTCCGCCCGACCCGGACGTCCTCGACGTCGGTTGCGGCGACGGGGCGCGGACGCTCGCGAACCTCCCGGCCGGCAGCGTCGGGGTCGACGTCTCGCGGCGCGGGCTCGACCTCGCGGCCGAGACCGTTCCCGAGGCCCGGCTCGTTCACGGAGAGATGTCCGCGCTCCCGCTCGCGGCCGAGAGTGTCGACGCGATCACGGCGTACCACGCGGTGTTTCACGTCGAGCGCGACCGCCACCCCGACGTGTACGCGGAGTTCGCCCGCGCCCTCCGCCCGGGCGGACGGCTCCTCATGACCCTTCCGGGCGGGCGGTTCGAGACGGTGCGCCGCGGCTGGATGGGCGGCCGCATGTTCTTCTCCGCGCCGGGCCGCGATCGCACCCTCGCGCAGCTCCGCGAGGCCGGGTTCACCGACGTCGAGACGACGACCGCGACCGACCCGCTCGGGAGCGACACCGAGTTCGCGCTCGCGACGCTCGGCGGGAGGTGATCGACGTGCGCGTCGCCGCGCTGCTTCCCTCCGCCACGGAGACGCTGTGTGCGCTCGGCGTTGAACCGGTCGGCGTCTCGCACAGCTGCGACTACCCGCCCGTGGCTCGTGACCTGCCGACGCTCACGAGCACCGCCGTCGACCACGACGACCGCTCGGCCAGCGACATCGACGCCCAGATGCGGTCGGTCGACGGCGCCGTCTACGACCTCGACGTCGACCGGCTCGCCGCGCTGGAGCCGGACCTCGTCGTCACGCAGGCGACCTGCGACGTCTGCGCGGTCGACGCGAGCGCGGTCCGCGAGGCCGTCGCGTCGATCGACTCCGCGCCCGAGGTGCTGACGCTCGACCCGCACGCGTTCGAGGACGTCCTCGACGACGTGACGCGTCTCGGCGAGGCGGTCGACCGCCCCGACGCCGCCGAGGCTCTCACCGACCGACTGAGGGCTCGCGTCGACCGCGTCCGGGAGCACGCGGCCGACGCGGTCGCCGCCGAGGGTCGCCCCCGCACCGCCGTCCTCGACTGGACCGACCCGCCGATCCGGGCCGGTCACTGGGTGCGCGACATGGTCGAGATCGCCGGCGGCGACCCGTCGTTCCAGCCCGACGGCGCCTCCGAGCCGGTGGCGTGGGACGGTGTCCGCGCGTACGACCCCGAGGCGCTCGTCGTCGCGCCCTGCGGCTTCGAACGCGACCGCGCCGTCGACGCGATCGCGGACCTCGCCGACCGACCGGGGTGGCGCGACCTCGCCGCGGTCGCCGACGACCGAGCGTACGCGATCGACGGCAACGCGCTGTTCAACCGACCGAGCCACCGGCTCGTCGACTCGCTGGAGGCGCTATTGGCGTGTCTGCACCCCGAGTACGCGGCGGCGCCGCCCGGCGAGCGGGACCGCGTCGCGCACGTCAACGCGGGGACGGCGTCGATGCGCGCCGACGGCGGGTGACGCCGACCGCGGGCCCGCGACCTGGATCCGTTGACGTCCTCAGCGGCTGCCAGGTGTCGCACGCTGAATACAGAGGATGGGCCTTGTTTAGCTGGATATAGGCGCTAAGCCCCCACCCTCAACGGAGCGACTGAAGGGAGCGGAGTAGGGTGGGGATACAGCGTCCCCAGAAATCGAAGATTTCTGGTGTGCGAACGAGACGCGGAGCGTCTCGTCAACGCCGTCATCATCTGTTTATACAGCGATACGGTTGCAAGCCCACAGCCCCACGTGGTCGTAATGGTTTTGTATTGGGGTACCGTATAATTGTACGAACCTAATGGAATACGACCTCGATTCGGGAGCGCACTCGACGTATTCCCTGCACTACCACCTGATACTCACTACGAAGTATCGGCGCGGAGTGCTAACCGAGGAGCGAACCCAATTCATTCGCGGGGTCATCAGCGGGTTCACGGACAACTACGGCGTCGAACTGACGAACCTCGACGGAGAGGACGACCACGTACACATCCTGTTCCGAGCGAAACCAACCACGGACCTCGTGAAGTTCATCAACACGGTCAAGGGCGCGACTGCTCGCCGTATCCGCAACGAGTACGCGGATAAACTGAAGACCGAACTGTGGGGCGACTCGTTCTGGAACGACTCCTACTGCCTCATCTCGACGGGGCAGGTGTCGTTGGATGTGCTGAAACAGTACGTCGAGGACCAACGCGAGTAGCATGTACTACGCCTACAAATATCGTCTCAAGCCGTCCGACGCCCACCGTGAGGAGTTGGACCGCCACCGAGACATTTGTAGGCAACTGTACAACCACACGCGCTACCGCCTCAACGAGTACCAAAACGAACACGGCGAACTGCCGTCCATGACCACCCTGCGGTCGGAGCTACCTGACCTCAAGAAATGGTGGGACGGTCTCTCGGACGTGTACTCGAAGGTGCTCCAAACCGTCGTAGAGCGTCTGTTCGACAACCTCAAAGGACTCTCCAAGCTCAAGGAGAACGGCTACGGCGTCGGTCAACTCAAATGGAAGCCACCGCGGGAGTTCCGCAGTTTCACGTACAGTCAGTCTGGCTTCAAGCTCGACAAGAAGGGCGGTCAGGCTGTCCTGTCACTCTCGAAACTCGCGGATATACCGATACGGCTCCACCGCGCCATCCCCGATGACGCGAAGCTCAAGCAAGTCACGGTCAAGAAGGAACTAACGGGCGAGTGGTTCGCCACGTTCGGCGTCGAAATGGACCACGAACTGCCCGACCCGCCCGAGACTCCCGAGAAGTGCGTCGGTATCGACGTGGGAATTCTCAAGTACGCCCATGACACCGACGGTACGGCTGTCGGGTCACTCGACCTCTCAGACGAGCGCGAACGCTTGGAACGCGAGCAACGGAAACTCTCGCGCAAACAGCATGGGTCGAACAACTACGAGAAGCAACGGCGACGAGTCGCGGAGTGTCACGCCGATCTCCGACGAAAGCGCCGCGACTTCTTACACAAGCTCTCGGCGTACTACGCTCGGGAATACGACCTCGTGGCGGTCGAAAACCTAAACGTGAAGGGGATGATGAAGTCGCCGTCGAACAGCCGCAACACGGCATCTGCCGCATGGGGGACGTTCCTCTCGTTGCTCGAATACAAGTGCAAGCGTGAGGGGACGCACTTCGTCGCGGTCAACCCGAAAGGGACGACCAAGGAGTGCGCGTCGTGCGGCGTCTCAACCGATAAGCCGTTGTGGGTCCGTGAACACTCCTGTCCCGCTTGCGGATTTGAGGCGGACAGGGACGCGAACGCGGCGTGGAACATTCTTTCTCGCGGCCTCGAAGATGTAGGAGTGGGACACTCCGAATCAACGCCTGTGGAGACTGCGCTCCCTGTGGATACGCCTGTATCTGCAAAGCGCGTCGTGAAAGCAGGAAGCCCTACCCTCAAGGAGCGAACCGCGTCAGCGGTGAGCGAGTAGGGTGGGGTAGTTCACCCAACACGGACGCTAACTCACGTTACCGAGAGCGTCTAAACGAGGCTCAGAGGATGCATATACCAAGGGATTACACTAGAGGTGAGGGGTGAAATAGCTGAACCTACATGCTCGAAAAGAGTGGCCCACCCAAACCTATATTAAGAATCATTATATATTTTTACTTTATGAAATACTTTGTCACTGGTGGTACCGGGTTTATTGGGACTAATCTCGTGGAGATCCTCGTGAACGATGGGCATGAAGTAGTTGTGCTTACCCGTGACCTCACTAAGGCAGAACATCTACCAGAACCCGTTGAAATAATTGAGGGGGACATTACAGATAAACAGAGTATGCGCGACGCCATGGACGGCGTCGATGGAGTGTTTCATCTGGCTGCTTGGTTCCAAATCGGGCCTGGACCATGGAATGCTGAGAAGGCCGAACGCATCAACGTCGATGGGACCCGTAATGTTCTCGAATTGATGAACGAACTGGACGTGCCAAAGGGCCTCTACGTGAGCACCGTCGGAGTCTACGGGAATACGGGCGGCGAGTACGTCACCGAATCGTACCGGTCTCCAAACAACTTTAGTTCGGTGTATCAGCGAACGAAGTGGCAGGCACATTACGAGGTGGCGGAGCCGATGATTGAAGACGGACTGCCGCTCGTAATAGCCTCTCTCGGAGCGATTTTCGGACCGGGAGACAAGGATTACGGTGGCACTCCACGGACTGGCTTTACTGGTTACCTCAAACAAGAACTCCCGATGATACCGAACGATTTCGTCCTCCCGTTCGACTACGTCGAGGACACGGCCGCGAACATCAAACGAGCGATGGACGAGGGCGAACAGGGGGAAGAGTACATTATTGCGAGCGAACCGCGGAACTTCGTCGATGTCCTTGATCTCGCGGAACGACTCACAGGAATTCCGGCTCCGCGGGCGGTGCCCGGGAAGATATTTCAGTTAATGAGTTACGGGGTGACAGGACTGGAGTCTCTCACTCGTCCACCGGAAGGGTTTGAAAGCGAGCTGCTCGGCTTTTTCGCCACTGGTGGAGTGCTCGTCGATAACTCGAAGGCCAAACGCGAACTCGGAATCGACCATCGGCCTTTTGAAGAATCATTACGGCTATACCTCGAATGGGAGATTGAACAACAGGGCCTAGATCAAAAGATCACCGGAGAAATCGCCTGAAAACCACGGGCAGGAGTTTCTTGATTTGTTTTATACATCCTACCTCAGTATCTGATTTTGAAATGATCGGACTGCCGACCTCCGCTAGGTGAACAGGTATATTCACCCTCAATCCTCTCCAGTCGGTCGTGTAAGATACGCGCCCTCTATTCAGCACGTGCTGCCGCAATCACTCCAGTTCTGTCAGTATTGCCTGACCGATACAGAGGGTGTAGTCAGCACGGGAACTGTGTTATTTTCTTCACATGGATCCTAAATCAGCCGGTAGAATGTGCCTGCGAACGGAGCGGTTACGATAGTATTCCGCCACCGGAGTACCGTCCAGTGAAGTGTGAAGCAAAACAGATTAGTGATGCGTTTTGAACTGGCTTGTATGCCCTCCACTAGGCGACAGATGCTCGTCCCCGTTGGAGCGTCTCTTTTGGGAGTTGCCGGATGTCTAGGGTTGGGAGATCCGAATTTGGTGATCAACAACGAGTTGAACCAGAGGATAACTGCAAACATCGATATTACCAGGATGTCGGATATGCGGGTGGTGATGCGTACTGGTCGCTCGATTGGAGCCGAAGAAACGACGAAGCTCTCGTATCCGTTTGAGGAACCTGGCGAGTATCGAATTCAAATTACCGCTCAGGAGGCGACTGTTGGCGGAGAAACGACCGTCTTTGTCGATGAATCCGCTGTTATCCACGCCACTCTCGATCCCGACGGAGTGTCGTTTGAAACCCGATAACGCTTACCCCACTATCGCCCTTGGAGTCGTGTGTACTCCCGATACGGAGCGATACTTGACTTCGCTGTACTGACCGATCACTCTCTCCCGGAGATTGGTATCGGCTCGTGCCACATTCGCACCCTGTAACTACCACGCCGGACGATTGAAAACTGGGAGATTTCTCGTGGCGATTTTGCGCTCTGTATTCCGCGCGAATGGAGGTGGTGTCGCCGTTGGGGGGTTCAACAAAGCCAACCGAGTAGCAGACGATCGCCGCGAGGCCGGCGGATGCTGGTCGAGCCAGTTAGTCGCCGGTCGCTGGTGCGGCTTCGTCGATAAGCGCATCGCGAATGGCGTCGCGTTTGACGAGCGCGAAGCCGACGGCGATGACGAGGAAGCCGAGGATGGTGGTCGCTGCGAGACGTTCGTCGAGGAAGAGCCATCCGGTTATGGCGGCGAACACGGGGGCGACGTACCCGAAGAGGTTGACCTCGACGGGACCGAGGCGGTCTAAGAGCGTGTAGTAGAGGAGGTAGCCGACGACGCCAGCGGCGAGCACGAGGAACCCGAACGCGATGAGTACGTCCGTGGTGAGTGCGACGGTCTGGGGTTCGCCGCGGGCGAGGCTGGCGGCGTGGAGGACGGGACCGCCGACGAGCATCATCCAGCCCTGGCGGGCGGCGACGCCGAGCGTGGGGGTTTCGCGGCGGAGGGCGACGGCGGCGAGCGCGAACACGACCGCGCTCGCGGTCAGGAGTGCGACGCCGAGCGGGTCGGGTGGCTGTATGTCGGTGGGGCCGGGGACGACAAGGATGCTGGTGCCGACGAGACCGAGGAGGATACCGAGGACGCGCGTGGGCGTCGGGCGGGCGGTGTCAAGGGCGACGACGGCGAACGCGACGCTCCAGATGGGGACGGTAGCGAGGACGACCGCGCCGACGGCCCCAGAGACCATGGTCTGGCCGACGAAGAGGAGGCCGTTGTGGACAGCGATCATGCCGACACCACCGATCAGGATAGTCGTGGCGTCGGCGCTGGTGGGGCGGACCTGTTGGCTGCGGGCGAGTGCGTACCCGAGGACGACCACGCCGATAGCGTCGAACCGGAGTGCGGCCATCAGCAGCGGCTCGACGCCCGCTTTCGCGGCGCGTATGGCGGGATAGGAGGCGCCCCAGAGGGCGGCGAGCGCGAGGAACCCGAGGGCGTTCTCGTAGCGCTTCACGTGCCGACGCAGGCGACCACACAGAATAGCTTTTGCGTGGTGAGAACGCCCAACACGATCCGGGTCGTCACGATACCCGGTAACAGTTCAGCTCCGGGGGTAGTCTGGCAAGTGTCTTCTGCCCGATTCGCGCCCTCTACTCAGCACGTGCTGCCGCAATCACTCCAGTTCTGTCAGTAATTGCCTGACCGATACAGAGAGTGCAGTCAGCGCAGCGGCTTCGTTTCTTTCAGATACTTTCAGCTGAATTAGCTGCTCAGTGTGGCTGCGTATCTACTACTGCAATCGCGGTGTTCAGTCTCTATCCAAATTGAGAACACCCATTTTTTAATATATCGTGGAGAACGTCAGTTGCATGCCCTCCCTGAAACGTGTCCATCTTGTAGCAGCATTCGTCTTGCTTGGTGTCACTGCGTTCCTTTACTCGGTGATTATCACCCAAGAACTCCTTCTCGGCACGGGCGTTGCGATCGCGTCCTTCGTCGTCGCAATATTCGCGTACTACGGAGGTACCAACCGAAAGACAGCCACTCGCGCAACGATCACCGTCACACTCATTTACGGCGTTTTCACTCTCCAGCTTCCTATTGCTGTCATCGCGGCCTGCGTCGTCTACCTCACCGTGTGGCTGACCGGCTCGGACAGTCCACTCGACGCACCTGACACGCAGGTCTTCCCGGTCGAATCGACGGCTACCAACGAATCCGACTAGAGCAAGTGAACCGGACGATCTATGGGTCCCTTGAGGCGATCAGTCGCCGATTCTTGGTACGTGGTTTGTTCAGTGAGTCACCCAAACTGACCGCACTGAACAGCCTCGAACCGACCGAGTCATCGTGTAAGACTCGCGCGCTGTATTCAGCGACGCCGCTCTAACCTATCAGTCACAGCGGATCGTAACGCAACCCGCGATCTCGACCGGCCAGTCAGGTCTCGGATCGGTCGCAGAGCCCGGACAGCGTCGCCGCCTCGCGGAGGTCGTCGACCGTGCAGTACCAGGCCCCCCGCACCCCGTTCGCGTCGTTCTCGACCGGCGAGTCGAGCGGGACCAGTTCCCCGAACTCGAAGACGACGACGACCCGCTCCTCGGAGAAGGGGTCGATAAGCGCCTCCCAGTCGGTTTCGTCCATGGGGCCGGGCTCGCCGCGGGTCTGCTCTGCCCGGTCGACGACGCGGGCGTAGTGGGTGACCGCCGACACCGGCGCGGTCCGGTAAAAGGCCATGTAGTCGAAGTCGACGCGGGTGCGGTCGTACGACCGCGGCGCGGGGTAGAACCCCTCGCGGCAGCGCTCGAACGTGTCCGGTCGCGTCGCGACGACGCAGACCCGCGCGTCGTCAGGGGCGTCGTCGGTCGGCGCGTCGGCGGCGAATCGGTCGAGGTCCATCGCGTGCGGTGCGGTAGCCGCCGGACGCGGATATATCCGCGCTCGGCACGTACCGGCGGTAATGGCACGCAGCGCGGCGAGCGACCGCGACCCGCCCCGCGAGCGCGACGGGTCCCGCCCCGACGATTCGGCGGATCCCTCTCCGGCGGCGCTCGCGATCGAGGGCGTTTCGAAGCGGTTCGGCGACGGCGCGGAGTCGGTGCTCGCGGTCGACGACGTGAGCCTGACCGTCGAGCGCGGCTCGATCGTCGGCCTCCTCGGCCCGAACGGGGCCGGCAAGACGACCCTGATCAAGTGCGCGCTCGGAATCGTCCTCCCCGACGCCGGCTCGGTCCGGGTGTTCGGCACGGACGTGGGCGACGGCCGTCGGGCGGCGTACGCCGACGTCGACGCAATGCTGGAGGGCGCGCGCAACGACTACTGGCGGCTGACCGTCCGCGAGAACCTGCGGTACTTCGCGACGATCGCCGGCGTCGACCCGGACTCGGTCCGGGCCCGGCACGACAGGCTGCTCGACCGGCTCGAACTGACGGAGAAGGCCGACACCCCGGTCCGGGAGCTCTCGCGGGGGATGAAACAGAAGGTGTCGCTGGCGAGCGTGCTCGCGGGCGGCGCGGAGCTCGTCTTCCTCGACGAGCCGACGCTCGGACTCGACGTCGAGAGCTCCCGGACGCTCCGCCGGGAGCTCCGCCGGCTCGCGCGCGAGGAGGGGCTCACCATCGTCCTCAGCAGCCACGACATGGGCGTCATCGAGGACGTCTGCGACCGCGTCGTGATGATGGCGAACGGCCGGATCGTCGCCGACGACGCCGTCGGGGCGCTCCTCTCCGGGACCGACCGCGACGCCGTCCGCGTCGTCAGCGCCGACATCGACGACGCGGTCGTCGCCCGCCTCCGGGAGCGGTTCGACGTGCGGGGAGTCGAGACGGGGCTCGGCGCGGTCGGCCGCGACGGGCCGGGCTCGACGGCCGTCGAGGTCGCCGCCGCGGGCGACGCCCTCTACGACCTCATGGACGCGCTCCGCGAGGCGGGTGTCACGGTGGAGGACATCGGGACCGTTCGCCCCGAGCTGGAGGACGTGTTCGTCGATCTCACCGGGATGGAGGCGGGCGGGAGCGACGCGGGCGACGCGGGCGAGGCCGGTCCCGCGACCGCCGACTCTCGGGGGCGGTCGCCGTGAACCGCGACGGCTCGGCCGCTTCCGACGGTGGGAGCGCTCCGGCGTCGGCCGCCGTCGACTCCGCCGACGAGCCGCGGCCCGCCACCTACTACCACCTCGCGCGGGCCGTCCTCTACCGCGAGTACCTCATCTTCGTCCGGTACCCGGCGAACGCGATCGGGGGGATCGTCGTCGCGCTGTTCTTCTTCGGCGTTCTCTTCTACGGCGGGCAGCTGCTGGCCGGACAGGCGCTGACGGATTCGCTGTCGGGGATCATCGTCGGCTACTTCCTGTGGACGCTGTCGGTCGGCGCCTACTCGTCGGTGTCGAACGACATCGGCAGCGAGGTGCAGTGGGGGACCTTAGAGCGGCACATCACCACGCCGTTCGGCTTCGCGCCGGTCGCCCTCCTGAAGGGGGTCGCGAAGGTGGTCCGGACGTTCCTCACGAGCGCGGTGATCCTCGCCGTCATGCTGCTGCTCACCGGGACCCGACTCAGCCTCGACCCGCTCACCGTCGTCCCCGTCGCGGGGCTCGCGATCACCTCGGTGCTCGGGCTCGGCTTCGCGGCCGGCGGCGTGACGGTGCTGTACAAGCGGATCGGCAACTGGCTGAACCTGCTGCAGTTCGGCTTCGTCGCCCTGATCTCGGCGCCCGTCCTCGACGCGCCGTGGACCCGGTTCCTCCCCCTTGCCCACGGGAGCGCGATGCTCCAGCGCGCGATGGTCGACGGCGTCCGACTGTGGGAGTTCGGCCTCGGCGACCTCGGCCTCCTCGTCGCCGTCGCGGTCGGCTACCTGCTCGGCGGCTACGTGGTCTTCCACTACGCGACGCGTCGGGCGCGGCGGCTCGGCGTGCTCGGGGATTACTGACCCGCGGGTCGCACCGAGGCTCGTCGCGCTCGACGGGCCGTCAGGGCCCGGGTGACGGAGCCGGTGGGACGCCGTCGAGGAGCGGTCTACCCGAGCCCGTCACTGCTGTCCGCCGTCACCACGACGTAGATCAGCGCTACCGGGATCGCCGCGCCGAGCGCGCCGGTCGGGATCAGCGTCGTGGACGCGCCGACCGTGACCAACAGCCCGATCGCGACGCCGGCCGCCGCGGCGCCCGCGAGGAGGACTTCGACGGTTCTCCGCATATCCGATCGATGACACCGAGTTCACATGGGCGTGTCGCTCCCGGCCTCCGGAGCAAGACCGCGCTTCGCCTACCGCTCCTCCTCCGGCTCGGCCGCGAGCGCCTCGTCGCGAAGCTCGCGGCAGCGCTCGCCCGCGACCTCCAGTTCGGGGACCGGCGTCGGGCTCCCGTCGGCGTCGACGGCGACGAACACGAAGTACGACTCCGTCGTCAGCTCCCGCTCGCCCGTGCGCGGCGACTCGCGGAACGCGCGGATCCGCGTGCGGAGGCTCGTCCGGCCGACCGCGTACACGTACGACTCGACGATGCAGGTGTCGCCCTGCGGCACCGGTCGCTTGAAGTCGAGCCCGTTGATCTTGGCCGTGACGCACGTCTCGCCGGCGGCGCGCATCGCCGACATCGCGCCGATCTCGTCCATCCACTTGACGACGTTGCCCCCGTGGGCCGACTCGTAGTTGTTCGTGTGAGTCGGCTGGACCCGCTGGCGGTTCTCGATGTAGGTGTCGCTGACGCTGGGCATGGTCGTGGGTGGCGCGGTCGCGGGAAAAACACCGGCCCTCGGTCCGACCGGCTCCCCCGACGGGGGGCCCGGAATTCCATCCCGTCCGCCTCGCTCGCTTCGCCTCGTTCGTCTCGCCCGCCTCTCTCGCCTGCCCCACCTGCCTCGCCCCGCCTCGCCTACCTCGCCCGCCTACCCGACCGGCCGAATTATCAGAACGTGTAATTTGGCCTTTACTCCTAAATAGGGCAGTTTTCTCCGGCCGAACAACAGATGCTGAACTCGATCACCACGCGGTACGGCCGACGCGTCGGGGCGGCCGTGCTCTTGACCCTGGCGGCGACGCTGGGCTTCGTCGCGCTCTTCGTGGCCCACGTCGCGACGACCGGCACGGCGGCGGCCGCGACCGCGGCGCTGATCTCGGTCGGGGTCGTCGTCACGCTGAATCTCGGACTGCTCGGAATCGTCCTGATCGGTAACGTCGCCGTCGAGCTCCGGCGGCTGACGGAGACGGCCGAGGCGGTCGGCCGCGGCGACTTCGACGCCCGCGCCACCTCCGACCGGGGCGACGAGATCGGTCGGCTGTTCGCCGCCTTCGACGACACCCGGCGGTCGCTCCGGGACGCCGTCGCCGAGTCCGAACGCGCCGAGGCGGAGGCGGAGGCGGCCCGCCGGGAGGCGGAGGCGATGTCGGACGCGCTCTTGGACCGCGCCGAGACGATCGGCGGCGCCATGGAACGGGCGGCCGACGGCGACCTCTCGCGGCGACTCCCCGAGGAGAGCGAGGTCGACGCGATCGAGCGCATCACCGCCGCCTACAACGAGATGACGGGCGGGCTCTCGGAGACGGTCGACGACATCCAGTCGTTCGCGAGCGACGTGGAGTCCACCAGCGAGGAGATGGCGACGCGCGCCGACGAGGTCGCCGGCATGAACGAGGAGGTGGCCGCCGAGATGCGGGCGCTGGCCGACGAGCTGGACGAGCAGACCGACCGGCTGCGCGAGACGGCCAGGGACACCGACGACTTCTCGGCGACCGTCGAGGAGATCGCGTCGACGACCGACGAGGTGGCGGGCGACGCGACCGCCGCCGCCGAGCTCGGGACGCGGGGCGAGGAGCGCGCGACCGAGGCGGTCGAGGCGATCGTCGCGATCGGCGACCTGCTGGCGGAGCTGGACGACCTCGTGGCCGGGCTCGACGACCGGATGGACGGGGTCGCGGAGACGACCGACGTGATCTCTGACATCGCCGAGCAGACGAACATCCTCGCGCTGAACGCGTCGATCGAGGCGTCGCGGGCGGGCGAGGACGGCGACGGGTTCGCGGTCGTCGCCGACGAGGTGAAGGGCCTCGCCGAGGAGACCCGCGAGTCGACGACCGAGATCGAAGCGACCATCGCCGAGGTGACCGAGGACGTCTCCGCGGTCGCCGGCGAGATGGACCGGACGATGGGGGAGCTCGACGAGACGACCGCGGCGGTCCGCGCGGCCGGCGACGCGATCGAGGAGCTCACCGGGACCGTCGAGGACGTGGACGTGGCGATGGGCGACATCGCGCGGGCGACCGACGAGGGCGCGGAGGGGATCGAGTCCGTCGCGGCGCGCGTCGAGTCGGTCCACGCCTCGGCCACCGACGCCGCGGACCGCGCGCGGTCGCTCGCGGAGACCGCGGACGACACCGCCGAGACCGTCGGCGACCTCGCCGAGACGGCGACGGCGCTCTCGGAGCGGACCGCGTCGCTCTCCCAGCGGCTCGACCAGTTCGAGACGCGGCGGGACGAGGGCGCCGGACCGGCGGCCGAGCCGGGCGCCGCCGCCGACGCGGAGGTGACGGCCGATGATTGAGCCGTCCGCGGTTCGGTTCGCGTCCGCGGGGATCTACGCCGTCTCCGCCGTCGTCCTGCTCGCGCTCGCGCGCCGCAAGCCGCCGGCCCTGCGCCGGTACTGTTACCCGTTCGTCGCCGTCGTCGCGGCCGCGGCCGTCGGCATCGGGCTGTGGGGCGCCGGTATCGGAACGTTCTCGGTCGCGAACGGCACGCTGGAGGGCGGACAGGTGCTCACCGACTACGTGGCGTACCCGTTCCTGTTCGGGTTCGCGGCGTTCGTGGCGGGGACGAGCCGGCGGTACGTCGGCGCCGTGGTCGCCCTCATCGTCGCGATGCGGGTCGGCTACGACGTCGCCGAGGTGTTCGCGGGGCCCCTCGCGCTGGCGGGCACCGGGACCATCCTCGTCGGCTACGTCGCGCTGGTCTGGCTCTACTTCGGGCCGATCGCGGGCGCGGCGTCGCGCCAGCCGCCGGCCCGCGAGCTGTTCTACAAGAAGACCCGGAACCTCGTACTGTTCGCCTTCGGGGTCCTCATCGCGTGGGCGATGTTCCAGATCGCCGGGCTGCTCGACGCGTTCACCGGCACGGTGACGCTGGAGTACCTCGACCTGCTCCTGCGCGTCGGCTTCGCGGGCTTCGCGTTCGCGAACGTGGAGACGCTGGCGGCGGGCGAGAGCTCGGAGACGAGCGGCGGCTCGGTGCCGGACGGCGACGTCGGGGCGGCACCGACCGAATCTGGGCCGAACGCGGCGACGTCGGGCGCGGACTGACGTCCCGTCCGGCGCGGATCGGGCGGTCGGACGCCCGTCCCGTGCGGGCCGGGCGGACGGACTTATGTCGCCGCCGCCCGGATCGGATCGCATGACCGAGAACGCGGACGCGCTCGACGCCGAGCTCCGGGTGCCGTCCTGCGAGCGCTGCCCGGCGCTCGTCGAGTCGCGGAGTCAGATCGTCGACGGCGTCGGGCCGACCGACGCCGACCTCCTGTTCGTCGGTGAGGGGCCGGGCGCGAACGAGGACGAGCAGGGCGAGCCGTTCGTCGGGCGGTCGGGGGACGTGCTCGACGAGGCGCTACGGGACGCCGGCCTCGCGCGGGCGGACGTGCGCATCACCAACTGCGTGCGGTGCCGCCCCCCGGACAACCGCGACCCGACGACCGAGGAGCTGGCGAACTGCCGCGGCCACCTCGAAAGCGAGATCGACCGCCTGGACCCCGAACTGATCGTGACGCTGGGGAAAGTGCCGAGCGAGCACCTGCTCGACCGGTCGGTGGCGATCACGTCGGAGTCGGGCGCAGTCGTCGACGCCCGGATCGCGGGCGCGTCGCGGCGCGTCCTCCTCTCGGTCCACCCGGCGGCGACGCTGTACGACCGGAGCCAGCGCGACGGCTTCTTCGAGACGATCGCCCGAGCGAGCGAGCTGAGCGGGGTCGGGAGCCGAGGGGAAGACGGCGGCGACGGTCAGTCCCGGCTCGGCGAGTACTGACCCGGTCGCGGGCACGCCCTCCGTGGCCCGCTCGCGCCGTCGCCCGCCGACTGTCGCAAGGGAAACCGACTTTTCCGTCCCCCTCGGAGGGGACGTATGAGCACCTTCGAGCCGCCCGCGGAGACGCTGGCGGACGTCGTTCTGGTCGACTACGGGCTCGGGAACCTCCGGTCGGCGACCCGCGGGCTGGAGCGCGCGGGCGCGTCGGTCGAGATCACCGACGACCCCGAGGCGTTCGCGGCCGCCGACGGCGTCGTCCTCCCCGGCGTGGGCGCGTTCCGCGAGGGGATGGAGAACGCCGGCCCGCTGCGCGAGGCGCTGACGGACCACGCCGAGGCGGGCCGCCCCCTCTTCGGGATCTGCCTCGGGATGCAGATGCTGCTCACGTCCAGCGAGGAGGCCGACCACGAGGGGGAAGGCGAGGTGACCGGGCTCGATCTGGTCCCCGGCACCAACGTCCGGTTCGACGTCGACCGGAAAGTCCCGCACATGGGGTGGAACGAGCTCGAGGTCGAGCGCGACCACCCGATCGTCGAGGGAGTAGCGGGGGAGTACGCCTACTTCGTCCACTCGTACTACGCCGCGCCCGACGATCCGGGCGCGGTCGTCGCCACCGCCGACTACGGGGTCGACTTTCCCGCGGTCGTCGCCAACGACGCCGGCAACGTGTTCGGCACGCAGTTCCACCCCGAGAAGAGCGGGGAGACGGGGCTCAAAATTCTGCGGAACTTCGTCGAGTACTGCGCGGACCGGTAGAGTCGGAGTGGACCGACGCCGCGCCTTATAACTCGTCGTACGGCCCGGGCTTCGCGGCGGTGAGACGCTCGACCTGCTCGTCGGAGAGGTCGATCGACGCGGCCGCGAGGTTCTCCGCGAGCTGGTCGACGGTGCGCGCGCCGACGATGGGCGCCGTGACGCCGTCGCGGTGCGCGAGCCACGCGAGCGCGGTCTGGGCGGGCGAGGCGTCGACCTCGTCGGCGACGGCGTCGAGCTCGTCGTGGACGGCGAAGTTCTCCTCGGTGAGGTACGCCGCTTGGAAGCGACTCGACTCCGCGGCCCTCGACTCCTCCGGGAGGTCCTCGTCGCGGTCGTACTTCCCGGTCAGGAACCCCTGCCCGAGCGGGCTCCACGGGGAGACGGCGAGGTTCCGCTGGCGGGCGAACTCCAGGTAGTCCCCCTCGACCTCGCGGTCGACGAGGTTGTAGCGCGGCTGCAGCACCGTGAACGGCTCCCAGCCCTCGCTCCGGGCGATGGCGTTGGCGCGGGCGACCTTCCACGCGTTCGGGCGGAGCGTCGAGGCGCCGATGTAGTGGACCTTCCCGGACTCGACGAGCCCGTTGAGGGTCTTCATCAGCTCGCGGGCCGGCGTCTCGTCGTCCCAGCGGTGGATGTAGAGGACGTCGAGGTAGTCGGTGTCGAGCCGGTCTAAGAGGGCGTCGACGCGGTGGCGGACGTTCTTGCGGTTCGTCCCGCGGCTGTTCGGGTCGCCGTCGCGGATCTGCCAGTACACCTTCGAGGCGATCGTGTAGCGCTCGCGGTCGCGGTCGGCGAGCCAGTCGCCGATCCACCGCTCGCAGTCGCCGCCCCCGTACACGTCGGCGGTGTCGACGTACCGGCCGCCGGCGGCCTCGTAGGCGTCGAGCAGCTCGCGGGCGCGCGCCTCGTCGATCTCCACGTTCCCCGCCTCGGTCACGCGGCCGAACCGCCACGTGCCGAGCTGGAGCTCGCTCGTCCGGAGCCCGGTCCGGCCGAGCGGGACGGTGCCGAGGTCGATATCGTCGAGTTCGGGCGTCATCTCTCGGATCGTTGTCCCGGGCGCCGCAAAAACGTACAGCAACCGAATGCGACGCGTGAACGCCCCGCACGTCGATGTCGCGATATTCACGTCGAACGCGTCGCTCCGCGGTCCCGGTCACTCCCCGTCGGCCGCCTCGATCACGATCGCGCGCAGGTCGTTGACGTTCGTCCCGGTCGGGCCGGTGCGGAGCAGCGCGTCCGCCTCGTCGAGTAGGGGGTAGACGTCGTGTCGGTCGAGCGCGTCGCGGGCGGCGTCCGGGTCCAGCGTGGTCGCGTCCGCGATCCCGCCCGCGGCGTCGGTGGGGCCGTCGATCCCGTCGGTGTCGGCGCTCGCGACGACGATCCGGGGCGCGGTCTCCCCTTCGTCGTCCTCTCTCCCGTCGCCCCCGCCGAGCGGCCCCCCCGCCAGCGCGAGGCCGGCGCTCGCCGCGAACTCGGCGTTCGGCCCGCCAGTCCCCTCCGCGTCGCCGAGCGTCACCGTCGTCTCCCCGCCCGAGAGCAGCACGGCGGGCGGCTCGGCCGGCGACCCGCGGGCCGCGCACTCCTCGGCGATCGCGGCGTGGGTGGTCCCGGCGCCCCGGGCCTCGCCTCGGACCCCAGCGGCGAGCGCTAGGGGTTCGTATCCGCGCTCGGCGGCGGCCTCCGCGGCGGCGTCCAGCGCCGTCCGCCCGTTGCCGACGACGAACGACCGCGCGCGGTCGAACGCCGGGTCGCCCGCGGTCGGCGTCTCCGCGAGCTCGCCCGCTGCCCCCGCCTGCAGACGATCGCGCACGGAGTCCGGGACGGCGAGGTCGTAGCGGTCCAGCACCGCCAGCGCGTCCGCGTAGGTCGAGGGGTCGGGGACGGTCGGGCCGCTCGCGATAATATCGAGGGGATCGCCGATCACGTCGCTGATCGCGAGCGTAACGACGGTCGCGGGGGCCGCCGTCCGCGCGAGCCGGCCGCCCTTCACCGCCGAGCAGTGTTTGCGGACCGCGTTGATCTCGTCGATCGACGCGCCGCAGGCGAGCAGCGCGTCGGTCAGCTCGCGGAGGTCGTCCGGGGAGATCGGGTCGGCGGGCGCCGCCAGCAGCGCGCTCCCTCCCCCCGTGATCGCGGCGAGCACGAGGTCGTCCGGGCCGGCGCGCTCGGCCAGATCGAGCACGCGCCGCGCGCTCTCGACGCCGGCGTCGCTCGGGACCGGGTGGTCGCCGGGGAGGACCTCGACTCCCGCCGTCGACGGTCGGGTCTCGGGGTCCTCGGTCACGACGACGCCCTCGGCGATCTCGCGGTCGCTGTCGGCGAGCACCCCGGCGAGCGCGGCGGCGACCTCGGCTGACGCCTTGCCCGCTCCGAGCAGGACCACGCGGTCGTAGTCGGCGAGGTCGTACTCGCCGACGCCACCGCCGTTCCCGCCGTCCGAACCGGTCTCGGCCCCCTCGATCCGGAGGGTGCCGTCGCGCACGGAGACGGCGCTCTCGATTAGTCGGTCCGGGCGCGCGGCCGCGATCCCGGCCGCGAGACAGTCGAGGGCGACGCCATGGGCCGGCGTCCGGACGAGTCGATCGCGGTCGCGGAACGTCACGCCGGGCGCGGGGTCGTCCGAGTCGCCGCCGTCCGACGAGGAGTCGTCGCTCATGCGGAGGCGGTCGGCCGCGGGCGATATATATCCACGGGGGGCGTCTCGCGGTCCCCCCGCGCCGCCGCGGCCGCGCCCCCGGCCCGCTACTCCCTCGCGGTCGCCTCGCGGTGCGCGCTCGCCGCGATCGCGGCGAGCCGGAGCGGCTCGGGCCGGCGGAACCCCTCCCGGACCAGCTCGCGGACGGCGGCCGCCGCGCGGTCGTCGCCGATGCCGACCGCGCGGACGAAGAGGGGGTCGCCCGCGCGCTCCTCGTCAGACTCCCCGTCGCGCTCGACCCGAACGCGCGGCGGGAGCGAGCGGTAGACGTCGAGACGGCGGTCGAGGGCGTCGCCGTCGAACGCCTCGCGGAGCGCGGGTCCGAGCCCGGGGCTCGGCTCGTAGCTCACGGCGTAGACGGGCCGATCGAGGGCCTCGTGAAGCCGGTGGAGGTCGAGGAGGTTGAACCACGCCGGGGCGATCCCGGCGCAGGCGACGTGGCGGACGTCCTCGCGGTCGAGCGCGTCGAAGAGGGCGATCGCGGCGTCGGTCGCGTCGGTGCCGCCGACGGCGCAGCGCTCGAAGGCGAGCCCGTCGAGGGTCCCGTCGGATCTGACCACGGCGCCGGCTAGCCGGCTGATTCGGTCGCCGTCAGAGAAAGCGATCCCGAGCGTCCGGCTCGGCGCCGTCACCCCGTCAGTTCTCCTCGGACTTGATCTCCTGGAGCCGGTCGAGGAGCTCGTCGTTGGAGGCGCCGGGCTCGTAGTCGACGGAGCCCTCGTGTACCTCCTCGGCCGCTCGGACTCCGTCCTCGTCGTCGAAATCCGCGTCCAGGTCTTGGTTCTCCTGTTCGGATTCGTCGTAGCTTCCGAAGCCCATATGTATCTGATACTAACAGAGCGTAACGGATAAATCCCCTGCCGGGATCAGGCCCGGGGGCGACGGCGGCGTCTCCGTCCCGTCTCGCCGCGAGCGGGGCGTCCCGTCTCGCCGCGAGCGGGGCGTCCCGTCTCGCCGCGGCGTACACGTTTTTACGCCGCGACCGCCCTCGTGTGGGTATGGAGCCGATCACCGTCACTGCCGACGCGGAGGAGTTCACCTGCAACGCGTACCTCGTGCCCGGCGAGGCGCCGACGCTGGTCGACGCCGGCACGATGCCGGGCGTCGACGACGTCATCGCCGACGCGCTCGACGACGCCGGCGTCGACGGGCTGGACCGGGTCGTGTTGACCCACCAGCACCACGACCACGTCGGCGAGCTCGACGCGGTGCTCGACCGGTTCGACGCGACGCTCTACGCGAACGCCGCGCACCCGCGACGCGACGTGGGGATCGTCGACGGCGACGAGATCCTCGTCGGCGACGAGCCCTGCGAGGTCGTCGAGAGCCCCGGTCACGCCGACGACCACGTCGCCCTGGTGGGCGAGGAGCGGATCTACTCCGGCGACGTGGTCGTGTACAACGACGGCGCCTTCAACGACGGGTCCTTCGGCCGCACCGACATGGCGGGCCAGTCGCGCGAGGACCTGATCGAGAGCCTCCACACCATCCTCAACGTCCTCCCGGACACCGTGGAGGCGATGTACCCCGGCCACGGCGACGTCTACCGCGCGAGCGACGGCCCCGACACGGTCCGCGAGGTCATCGAGCGCGCGACCGAGCGCGCCGAGCGCCGCGAGCCGAAGTACCCGGACGAATAGGGGGCGAATCGGCTATCGACGGCGGCGACTACTTATAAATAGATGTGCGGTGGCGCGCGCCTCCGAGTGGCCGCCCACGGCGGCCACGAGGAGCGCGTGCGAGGGACGCCGCGAGCGATGCGGGCGACCGAAGGGAGCCCCGAGCGAGCGGCGAGGCTGGGGAGGCGTGAGGTGCGGTGCTGTGCGGGGCGGGACTCAAAGGGGCAGCCGCGAGGACGACGCACGGCGCAGTAAGCACCGAAGGGAGCGAGCACCGTGAGCGACTGAGGAGCGCAGCAAGCCGCGCGAGTCGTCGCGGCTGGGGCTTTGGAGGTGTTCGCCGTCGATCTGCGAACGACTACTTATAAATGGCTGACCACCTCACGGTTCCACTTATAAATATCTCCCACACCCGAATCTCGATCTAGTCCCAGAACGACTGCGTCCGCGCGTACTCACGCTCCTGTCGGAGCACGTCGCGGTAGAACTCGTCTTCGTCCTCGCGCAGCTTGTTGATGATCCGCGCGGCGTTGTGCGGCCCCACCCCGCGCGCCGCCAGTGCGATCACGGCGCGCTTCCCGTGCGTCTGGACGAGGCTCGCCGCCCGATGCGCCCGCTCCGTCCGCCGCTCCTGCTCCTCGTCCTTCTCGCTCGCGCGGACCGCCGCGACGGTCTCGTCGTCCCACGGGTTCAGCGCGGCGACGCGGGTCGAACCGCAGTCGGGGCACTCCGGCTGGTCGCGGACGCGCCGCACCTTCGTCGTGCGCCGCCAGTCGGCGCAGTGGAGACAGAACAGGATCACCCGGTCGTTCCGAATGCGCTCGCGGATCGTCTCGATCACGTCGGCGTCGGCGTTCTCCGGGACGAGGAACTCGGTCCCCGCGGAGCGGCCGGCGGTCCCCAGCGGCGTGCGCTCGCGGGCGATCTCCACGCCCAACGACCCGTCCTGGATCTGCTCCAAGAGCTCTGCCGTCTCCGCGACCGCGAGGTCGGCGTGGAACACCTCGCGGAGCGCCTCGTCGTAGACGGGCGTCCCCTCCAGCGCCGCGAGCAGGCGGTCGCCGCCGAACCGCCCCTTCCCCTCGCGGTAGCGCTTGACGGCGCCGAACTTCGCGGCGACCTGCGCGAGCGTGAACTTGAGCGCGTCCGACTTCTTCAGGGCGAGCTCGAGGTACGCCTCCAGCCGGTCGGGGTCGGTCGTCTCCAACACCTCGCGGAAGGTCCCGGGGTCGACCCCGTGGGGGACCTCGAACTCGATCCGGTACGGGTCGACGTCCATCCCGACCGACGAGCCCGCCTGCTGGCCGACGAGCGCCGCGAGGAGGCGCGCGAGCGTCTCGTTGACCTCGTGGCCGAAGGCCGCGTTGACCGCGACGGTGCGGGCGCTCCCCTCGATCACGACCCGGCGGTCCGTCGGGACCGGATGGCCGGCGTCGACGTGGTCGACGACCGGTTGCAGGGCGCTCGCGATCGTCCGCTCGTCGGCGGGGTACCGCTCGGCGAGGTCGGCCGCGACGGCCTCGGGGGTCGATCCCGCCGCGAGCGCCTCGGCGGCCTCGCCCCGAATTCGCCCGACCTCCTCGGCGACGGGCTTCGGGACCGGGATCTCCTGGCCGATCCACGAGGGCACCTCGCCCGCGGGGTCGGCGATCGGCGTGACGTTCACGCGCTCCTCCTCCTCGTCGACCTCGGTGATGCGCCACATCTCGCCGCGCTGGATGAACGTCTCGCCCGGGCCGGCGAAGTTGACGACGAACCGCTCGTCGAGGGTGCCGATACCGCGCCGAGAGGACATGTCGTACACCTCGTAGGTGGACTCGTCGGGGATCATCGAGAGATTCGCGTAGAAGTACTGCCACGTCCCCCCGGACTTCTCGAGGGTGTCCGACTCCTCGTCGAGCCACAGCAGGCGGTTGCCGTCGAGCTCCCGGACGATCTCCTGGAACTCCGGCTCCGAGAGGTCCCGGAACGGGTAGGCGTTCGTGACGACCTCGTACGCCTCGCGGGCGTGGACCTCCCCCTCGTCCATCACGACGCCGACGATCTGGTTCGCGACGGTGTCGAGGCTGCCGTGGTGGATCGCCGCCGGCTCGACGAGTTCGGCGTCGGCGCGCCGGGCGATCGCGAGCGCCTCCAGCGTGTCGTCGCCGCCCTGCGTCACGACGGTCCCCTCGGAGACGAGGTCGCGGCGGTGCCCCGCGCGCCCGACGCGCTGGAGCAGCCGGGCGACCTCCCGCGGGCTCCCGTACTGGACCACATGGTCGACCCGCCCCACGTCGATGCCGAGCTCCATCGAGGAGGTGCAGACGAGCCCGTCGAGCTCCCCCGCCTTGAACCGGTCCTCGACGTCGATCCGCACGTCCTTCGAGAGCGACCCGTGGTGGACCTCGATCTCGGTGGGGTCGGTGAGTCCCTCGTCTTTCTCCTCCCGCTCCGCGAGCGCCTTGAACCGCGAGCCGAGCGCCTCCGCGGTCTGTCGCGTGTTGACGAAGATCAGGGTCGAGTCGTGATTCGCGACGATCTCCCGGATCGTCCGGACGTGGCTCGCGGTCGTCTCGTCGACCGCCAGCTCGCCGGCGAGGGTCGTATCTCGGTCCGTAATTTCGGGGTCGAGCACGCGAACGTCGGTGCGCGTCCCCGCGGCGACCTCGACGATCTCGAACTCGCGGTCGCCCTCGCGGTTCGGGTCGCGCGTCCCGCTCCCGACGAGGAACCGCCCGACCTCCTCCGGCGTCCCCACGGTCGCGGAGAGCCCGACCCGCTGGAACGGCCCCGCCACGCGCCGGAGGCGTTCGAGCCCGACCGTCAGCTGGGCGCCGCGCTTCGCGGAGGCCAGCTCGTGGACCTCGTCGATCACGACGTGCGCCACGTCCTCCAAGGCGAGCCGCATCTTCGAGCCCGTCAGGATCGCCTGCAGGCTCTCCGGCGTCGTGATGAGCACGTCGGGCGGGTCGTCGGCCTGCTTCGACCGCTCGTACTGCGTGGTGTCGCCGTGGCGTACCGCGACCTCGACGCCGAGTCGGTCGCCCCACCACTCCAGCCGGTCCATCATGTCGCGGTTGAGCGCGCGGAGGGGCGTGATGTAGAGCGCGGAGATCCCCTCGCGGGGCTGGTCCCCGGGTGCATCGCGGGCGCCGACGATCGCGTCGAAGACGGGGAGCATCGCGGTCTCCGTCTTTCCGGTCCCCGTCGGCGCGAGGACGAGGGCGTTCTTCCCGGCCGCGAGCGGCGGGATCGCCTCGCGCTGCGGCTCCGTCGGCGTGGAAAAGCCCTGTTCGGAGAGCGCCGACCGGACCTCGCTCCCGAGGTGCGCGAACGCGTCCATGCCCGACGGTTCCGCCATTAGCTGATCGTCGGACGTTGGGCGCTCGGGCGATTAAGCCCGTCGCTGTGCGAGGTCTGCGTGACAGGCTAGCGTCGCCACCGACAGGTCAGCACTGCCCGTGACAGGCCAGCACTGCCCCCGACACGTCGGCGCCGCCCGCGTCCGCGGTGAGACCCCCGTCCCCTCAGTCGGCGAGGGGCAGTTCGACGACGAACACGCTGCCCGTCGGCTCGTTGTCCTCGACCCAGACGTCGCCCCCGTACTTGTCGACGAGCGTCTTGACGAGGTAGAGCCCGACCCCCGTCCCGCCGCTCTCGAGGCCCTTCTCGCCTTCTTGGAAGATCTGTTCTTTGTGTTTATCCTCGATCCCGGGACCGTTGTCGGCGATCGACACGCGCACCGCGTCGTCCGTGAGGCGGGTCGAAACCGCGATCTCGGCCACGTCCTTGTCGTTGTGGACGACCGCGTTCGTCAGCAGGTTCCGGAACACCGACTCCAACAGGTCGTCAGCCCACACCGTCACGTCGGGGACGTCCCCGTCGACGGAGACCGTCGCCCGGTCCCGATCCGTGCGAACCTTCTCGATCTGCCCGGAGAGTTCGTCGCGGAGGCTCACCGGGTTCCGGCCGCTGCCGACCTGTAGCAGCACGTCGGTGACGTCCTTGGCCGTTTCCGTGATCTCCGTCGCCTGCTTCGCCGCCTCGATGACCGTCCGCGCGTACGTCCGGCTCTGGTCGTCGGGCAGCGAGTCCTCGAGCAGTTCGGTGTACGACTCGACGACCATCAGCTGGTTCCGAATGTCGTGGCGAACGACCTGGTTGAGTAGGGTGAGGCTGTCCCGCTGCTGCTCGAGCGTCCGCTCGTACTCCTTGAGTTCGGTCACGTCGCGGGCGTATCCCAAGACGGCGTCTTCCCCCGTCTCCGGAACCTTGTAGGGGATCTTCGTCGTCTGCAGGATGCGTGTTTCGCCGTCCGCCGTCGTCAGCGTCTCCTCCCCGATCGACCTCGGTTCGCCCGACTCGATCACCTCTAAGTCGTCCTGCCGGAACTCGGACGAGTCCTCGATGTCGGGGATGATATCGGCCTCCGAGCGCCCCTCGACCTCCTCTGGCGTCTTTCCGTACGCCTCCGCGGTCGCCTCGTTGGCCAGGAGGTACTCGCCGTCACGGTTCTTCACGAACACCAGGTCCGGCACGAGGTCGATGATCTTCCGAAGCTCTTCGCGGGTCGACTCGAGGGCGATCTCGTACTCCTTCCGCTCCGTGATGTCTTGGAACAGCCCTAACGCACCGACGACGTCTCCCGCGTCGTCGAACTGCGGATCGCCGATCGCCCTGACCCACCGGGTCTGCCCGGACGCCGTGACGATCCGCAGTTCGAGGTCGTACGACTCTCCCTCCTCGATCAGTCGGTCGACCGCGGTCTCGATGGCCGCCCGGTCGTCCGGGTGGTAGAACTCGATGGCCTCCTCCAGCTCGATCGGCTCCTCCACGGGCACCCCGTGGATGCGATACACCTCGTCGCTCCATGTGAGCGACTCGTCGACCAGGTCGACCTCCCACCAGCCGATCGACGCGCTCTCTTGGGTCCGCTCGATCAGCGCCCGCGTGCGTTCCAGGTCCTCCTCTCGCCGCTTCTGATCGTCGATGTCGAGGTGGATGCCGACCGCCCGCACCGGCTCCCCGTCCTCGTCGCGCTTGACGACCTTTCCCACGTCGCGGATCCACTTCCACTCGCCGGCCGCGGTACGCATCCGATGCTCCGTGTCGTAGTACGCGGTTTCCCCGGTGATGTGCTCCGACAGGGCGTCTTCGACCGGGCCGAGGTCGTCCGGGTGAACGCGCCGCTCCCACGCGTCGAGGTGCGGTTCGACCTCGTCGAGCGAGTGCCCCAGCATCTCCGCCCACTGCTCGTTGAACTCGACCTCGTCGGTGGTCATGTCCCAGTCCCAGATGCCGAGTTGGGCGCCTTCGACCGCGAGTTCGAGCCGGTCTTTGATCTGCTGGAGCGTCCGTTCCCGCTCTTTCTGTTCCGTGACGTCCCGAGCGACGCCGACGACCCGCGTCACCGACCCGTCCTCGATGACCGGGCTCAGTCTCGTCTGCCACTCCCTCCGTCCTCCGGGCAGCGCGAGCGACTCCCCGTACTCGATCGTCTCGCGGGTCTCGACGCAGCGACGGTAGTTCTCGGCGACCGACGCCCCCTGCTCGTCGCCCAGCAACTCCCGCGGCGTTTTGCCGCGTATCTCCTCGAGCGAGATCCCGGTGAGCCGTTGGTGTGAGGCGTTGGTCCGACTGAACCGGAAGTTGTAGGAGCCGCCCGCCTCCTCGACGTCGATCAGGAACACCGCGTCTTCCATCTCACAGAAGATCGTCTCGTAGATACCCCTGTCCGCGCCGTCGGCCACGGGGTCGGAACCGGACTCCACGGTCGGTTCCTGCCGCTCTCTCATACTCATCGATTAGACAGGTAGGGTTTAATCGGTGCCGATTCGGGGATCCCCCGTCGCCTACGTCACACCGCCCTCGCCCGTCGCGTACGCCTCGTGTGCCCCGGACTCGAGGATCGCCTCGATCTCGTCCACGACCGCTAACACGTCGGCGAAGGAGGTGTACGGCGCGGCCGGACACACCCGCACCACGTTCGGGGGCCGGAAGTCGACGACCACGCCCCGGTCGTTGAGCGCCGCGCTCAGCCGCTCCGCGTCGGGGTGTTCCAGGGCGACGTGGCCACCGCGGGAGGCGTGCTCTCGGGGCGTGCCGACAGCGACCTCGGGGAGGCGGTCGTCGACCAGGGCGATCAGGAAGTCGGTCAAGGCGAGCGACTTGGCGCGCAGGCGGTCGATCCCCGCCTCCCGCAGAAGCTCTACCGAGCCCTCGAGGGGCGCGGCCGACAGCAAGGGCGGCGTCCCGATCTGCCACGCGCCGGCCGAGTCGGCGGGGGTGTACGTCATGTTCATCTCGAACTGCGTCGCCTTCTCGTGGCCCCACCACCCGGCCAGGGCGGGCGTGAGCCCGTGGTGGCGCGCGGCGACGAACAGCGCGCCGACGGCGCCGGGGCCGGCGTTGAGGTATTTATACGTGCACCACACCGCGAAGTCGACGCCGGCCGCGTCGAACTGGTGGGGGACCGCCCCCGCGGAGTGGGCCGCGTCGAAACCGGCGTACGCGCCCGCCTCGTGGGCGGCCTCGGTAATCCGCTCGACGTCGAACAGCTGGCCGGAGCGGTACAGCGCGGTCGGCATGAAGACGATCCCGATATCGTCGTGCGCCGCCAGCGCGGCCTCGACGTCTCGGGGGTCGATCGTCCGCCCGTCGCGGCTCTCCACGACCCGGAGCTTCTCGTCCGGGTCGATCCCGCGCCCCCGGAGCTGCGCCCGGATCGCGTAGTGGTCGGAGGGGAAGTCGAGCTCGTTGACGAGGACGGCGGGCTCAACGCTCCGGTCCCACTCGCCGTCGGCCCGTGCCATCTCCTCCCGCTCCGGGCCGTTGCCCGCCAGCAGCTCGTCGAGGAAGGTGCCGACCAAGGTGTGGACGTTGACGGTGATCGAGTTGCCGACGACGACCTCCGCAGGATCGGCGCCGACGAGGGGCGCGAGCGCGTCGCCGAGGCGCTCGCCGACCGAGAACCAGGGCGGGTCGGCGTCGGTCCACCCCGCGATGAGCCGGTCGCGCCACTCGTCGACGACGCGGTCAAGGCTCGCGAGGGCGGCGTCGCTCGCGGGCCCGAGCGAGTTGCCGTCCATATATAAGACGCCGTCGGGCACGCGGTACCGGTCGGCGAACGCGGAGAGCGGGTCGGCGTCGTCGAGGCGGGCGGCGAGGACGGCGGGGTCGGAACCGGCGGAGTCGCCATCGTCGCCGTCGCTCGCGCCGCCGGCCAGCCCGTCGCCGTCGAGCGCGTCGCGGGCGGGGGCGTAGGGGTCGTCCATACGCGATCGGGTGTCGCCGCCGACTAATCGCTTCCGGGCGGCCGACCTCGGTTTAAAAACGGCGCCGGGCCGCTACTCGACGATGTCGATCGCGGGTCGCCCCGGCTCCGCCTTCCGGACCACCGCGTCGTCGGCGTCCGCGGCGCGCTCGACGCGGACCGGCGCGTCGAACTCGCGCTCGATCAGCCACGCGGCCGCGCGCAGCGCCTCGTACTCGTCGTCGCCCGACAGGGTCGCCTGCAGCGCCTCGCGGTTCGCCTGCAGGTCCTGGCCGTAGGAGGCGGCGTCGTCGCCCCGCTCCCGGATGTGGCTCTCCCCCATCAGCTCGGAGATGAGGTTGTCGGCGTCGCTGTCGATCGCGATCTCCAGCGCGTCGTACTTCCAGTCGGGGGCGACGACGACGTCGATCCGCTCTGGGTCCTCGATCCCGGCGACCTCGACGATGTCGCGCACGTCCTCGCGGGTGTTCGCCACCAGCCGGCGGCGCTTCTCGACCGTCTCCCGGTCGACCGTCGCGGTCGGCCAGTCGGCCTCGACGACGAACCCGTCGCGGCCGAGCGCCTCCCACAGCTCCTCGGCGAGGTGCGGGACGACCGGCGCGAGCAGGCGGACGGCGACGTCCAGCCCGCGCTCGTAGGTGTCCGGGTCCGGGTCGGCGTGCTCGCGGTAGCTCCGGAGCGTCCCCACGAGGTCCTGCGCCTCGCGGAGCGCGACGTTGAAGGTCAGGTCGTCGTACTCGTCGCCCGCGATGGCGACGGCGGCGTCGACCTCGTCGGCGACGTAGTCGTCGATCGTATCGCGGCCGGCGGTCGCCGCGCCGGGGCCGTCCGCGGCGGCCTCGTCACCCGCCACGTCCCCCGCGGCGTACGCCTCGACCAGATCGCTCAGGCGCGAGAGGAACCGGTGCGTCGACTTGACGCCCTCCTCGGACCAGTCGAAGTCGCGCTCGGGCTGGGCAGCCTGCATCATGAACAGGCGCGCCGTGTCGGCCCCGTACTCGTCGACGATGCGCTGGGGCGAGACGACGTTGCCCTTCGACTTCGACATCTTCTCGCCCTCCAGCTGGACCATCCCCTGCGCCAGCAGGTTCGTGAACGGCTCGCGGTGCGCTAACCCCTCCTCGTCGGCCAGCACCTTGGTGAAGAAGCGGGAGTACAGCAGGTGCATCACGGCGTGCTCGATGCCCCCGACGTACTGGTCGACCGGCATCCAGTCGTTCGCGCGCTCTAAGTCGAACGGGGCGTCGTCGAGGTCCGGCGAGACGTAGCGCAGGAAGTACCACGAGGAGTCGACGAACGTGTCCATCGTGTCGGTCTCGCGGGTGGCCGGCTCGCCGCACTCCGGGCAGGTCGTCGCCTTCCACTCCTCGGCGGCGTCCAGCGGGTTCCCGGTAGTGTTGATGAACTCCGGCAGCTCCACGGGCAGGTCCTCGTCGGGGACCGTCACCGGCCCGCAGTCGTCGCAGTGGACGACCGGGATCGGGGTGCCCCAGTAGCGCTGGCGGGAGATCCCCCAGTCGCGCAGCTGGTACTGGGTGCTCTCTTCGGCGCTCTCGATGTCAGCGGTGAGCCGCTCGCGGGCCGTCTCGCTGTCGAGGCCGCTGTACTCGCCCGAGTTGACGAGGACGCCGTCGTCGGTGAACGCTTCCTCGCTCACGTCGGGCGCCTCCGGGACCGTCTCGCCGTCCCAGTCGTCCGGCTCCGGCGCGACGACGGGTTCGATGTCGACGCCCATCTTCTCGGCGAACGCGTGGTCGCGCTCGTCGTGGCCGGGCACCGCCATCAGCGCGCCCGTCCCCACGTCCGAGAGGACGAAGTCGGCGACGAAGACGGGGATCTCCTCGCCCGTGGCGGGGTTGGTCGCGGTGAGGTCGGTCTCGACGCCGTTCGGCTCGTCGCCCTCGGGATCGGCCTCGTGGTGGACGAACTCGTGGACCGCGTCGTCCTCGGCCGCCAGCGCCTCGCTGATCGGGTGGTCCGGCGCGAGCGCGAAGAACGTCGCGCCGTGGACGGTGTCGACGCGGGTGGTGAACGCCTCGACGGGGCCGTACTCCCGCGGCTCGGTCCTCTCGCCGCGTCCGTTCGAGGCGCTTCGCGCCTCGCTGACCTCGAAGTCCAGCGTCGTCCCGTACTGGCGGCCGATCCAGTTCCGCTGCATCTGGCGCACCGAGTTGGGCCACCCCTCCAGGTCGTCGATGGCCTCCAGCAGCTCGTCGGCGTACTCGGTGATCTCCAGGAACCACTGGTCCAGCTCGCGGGCCTCGACGGGCGTGTCACAGCGCCAGCACAGCTCGGCGTCGCCCTCGACCTGCTCGTCGGCGAGGACGGTCTCACAGGAGGGACACCAGTTCACCTCGGCGTCGCGCCGCTCCACGAGGTCGGCGTCGGCGAAGCGGCTGAACAGCCACTGGTTCCACTTGTAGTACTCCGGCGTGCAGGTGGTGATCTCGCGGTCCCAGTCGTAGCCGAACCCCATCGACCGCATCTGCCCTTTCATCGTGTCGATGCAGTCGAACGTCCAGTCGCGGGGGTTGGTGTCGCGCTCCTTCGCGGCGTTCTCGGCGGGGAGCCCGAACGCGTCCCACCCCATCGGGTGGAGCACGTCGTCGCCGCGCATCCGGCGATACCGGGCGTACGCGTCCGTGATGGTGTAGTTGCGGACGTGGCCCATGTGGAGCTTGCCCGACGGGTACGGGTACATCCCCAGCACGTACGTCGGGTCGTCGGCCTCGTCCGGCGTGTGATACACGGAGGCGTCGTCCCACGCCTCCTGCCACCGATTCTCGACCGCGCTGTGGTCGTAACCCTCCTGAGACATCTGCTTATATACTCGTGGTCGGGTCGGCGTCGTATAGCTTTCCATCCACTGGTGCGGCGTGGCACACGGGCTTGCGGGCGGGAGCAGGGCAGGAGAAAACGGGTCGCCCGCCTACAGCTTCCCGGCGTTCTGGGCCTGCTCGACGCGTTTCGTCGCCTGCTCGATCCGCTTCCCGGTCGCGTTCGCGAGCCCGGGCGGGAGCCCCTCGCGCGCCGCCGCGAGCCGCTCCTCGATCCGGGCGATCCGGTCGGCGACGTTCTCGAGCTGACGGTCCGTCCCCTCGCCGTCGCCCTCGCGGGCGCGCTCCTCGGCTCTCCTCGCGGCCTCGACCGCGGCGGCGAGCGCGCGTTCGAGGCCGTTTATCGCGTTCGTCGGGCCGCCGTCGGTGTCGTTCCCGCCGCCCGAGCCGCCGTTCGTCCCGCCGCCGGTTCCGCCGTCATCGTCGTCGCTGTCGCCGTCGTCGCTTTCCGCCGCCGCGGCCGCGACCGCGGCGCGGGTTTCCTCGGCCACGTCGGCGACGTAGCCGGCGAGCGGGGCCGCCCCGGTCTCCGGGCGCTCGATCCGGATCGGCGGGCGCCCCCCGCCGTCGTCTCCGTCGTCCGAGTCGTCCCCCGACCCCGGCGGGTCCGGGTTCACGCGGTACGCGCCGACCTCGTCGTCGGCGTCGCGGACCTCGGTCGTGTAGGCGCCGCCGGCGTGGACGTAGACCGCGTCGCTCCCGTCGATCGCGGAGTCGTAGATCCGGCCGGCGAAGTCGTCCTCGACCGCGGTCCGGGTCAGGTCGGCGTCGCTCTCCGCGTCCGACAGCTCCACCTTCTGCGCGTTCTCGCGGGCGACGAGCGGGATCTCGCCCTCGGCGCCGGCGGTCGTCACGGGCTCGTCGGCGGCGACGGTCAGCTGCTCGCTGTGCGGGGCTTGGCCGGCGCCGTTGACCGTGAGGCGGTGGTCGCCCTCGGGCACCCCGTTTGCGACGGCGACCCCGCCGGCGAACGTCGGGACCGCCTCGGGGTCGCTCTCGATCAGGACGAACGACTCGACGCTCGCCTCGGTCGTCGTCAGCCCCTCGCCGTCGGGGGCCTCGTCGGTCTCGGTCGCCGTCGTGACGCGGGCGACGACGGCGTCGAGCGCGCCGGCGGCCTCGGCCCCGTACGACTCGTCCTCGGCGATCGCCTCGTACCGGTCGGCGAGCTCCGCGCGGTGGTTCCCGGCGGTGACGTCGAGCGCGGGGTTCTCGTAGCGGGGCTGCTCCCACGGGACGCCCGTCGTCGTGATGTGGCTCGCGACGGCGTCCTCGACGACCTCCGGGACGGCGAACTCGAAGCTGAGCTGCGGTCCGGTGAACGCGGCGATATCCTCTAACTCGGCGCTCTCGACGAGCTCGTAGCCGACGACCTCGTCGACGGTCTCGTCCGCGATCGGGTCCTCGCGGTCGGCGTGTCGGAAGGCGACCCCCGTCTCCCGGAGCGGGAGGTCGGTCGGCGGCGACCGCAGCGCGTCGAGCGACCGGACGGTCAGCGCCCCGTCGACCAGGGAGCCCTCGGTGACCGACGGGAGGTCGGGGTGCTCGTAGATCGGCGCGCCCTCGTACTCGGGGACGACGAACGGGAGCCGCATCCCCTCGTCACGGGGGAGCCCGTACGCGATCGGGACCCCGAGGAGGTCCTCGACGGTGTCTATCGTCGTGTTCGTGATGTCCGCGAGCAGCCCCTCCTCGCCGACGCGCTGGAACTGATCGGGGTCTTCGTTGACCGAGAGTGTGCTGGAGTGCGAGCCGAGCTCGGGGAGGATCCGCGGGACCACGTCGGGGTCGGGGTCGAGGAACTCGTTGTTCGGGACGCTCCGGGAGTGCGAGCTGGCGACGTACAGCTGGGGGTCGCCCGTGTCGAGGTCGACGAACACGTGGAGGACCTCCCAGTCGTGCCAGTGGAAGTTCGCGGTGAACTGGTCGAACGCGGAGTAGAACCAGAACTGGACGACCGCGAGCGGCGAGTCCTCGTACCGGACCCCGTTGTAGAACACCGTCGGGTTCGGCGGCTCGCCCGCCTCCTCGTACCGCTCGTGGTAGCCGTCGAACGCCGCGAAGCCGTCGACGACGGTCTCGCCGTCCTCCTCGGCCGCGTACGGTCGCGGATCGGTCGGGAACCACGGTTCCGCGGAATCGAAGTACAGCGTCGGCGCGAACCGGGCCGCGAGCTCGTCGAGCCGCTCCTGTTCGAAGTCGATCGTCGCGGCGTCGTCCGGCTCCGAGCCGGAGCAGCCGGCGACCGCGGCGCTCCCGGCGCCCGCGAGCGCGCCGAGGACGGTCCGCCGGCCGACGGTCCGACGGTCGCCGTCCGGGGCGGGTCGGTCGGTCACGGGCGACCCTCCCGGCCGTCCGGACCCGGACCGTTCGTCGGGGACCGCGACTCCATGTTCATTTCACTAGTTTACGACCGTAGCGGCGAATAAGTCTTCTGACGACGCGACCGTCGACGTCGTCGGGTGATCAGCGGATCCCGGCGGCCTCGGCGCGCTCGATGACGGTCTCCGCGCGCTCGATCAGCGGTGGATCGATCATCTGTCCATCGACGGTGAACGCGCCGGCGCCCGCTTCCTCGGCGCGCTCCCGTTCGGCGAGCACCGTCTCGGCCCACTCGAGCTGGTCCGCCCCGGGCGTGAACGCGCCGTTGATCTCCGGGATCTGGTCGGGGTGGACGGCGAGTTTCCCGTCGAACCCGATCTCGGCGGCGAACTCGGCCTGCTCTCGCAGCCCGTCGAGGTCCCGGATGTCGGTGTAGACGGTGTCGAACGCGTCGACGCCGGCCGCGGCCGCCGCGACGACGACCCGCTGTCGCGCGTAGAGCGACTCGGTTTTGTCGTCGGTCACCGTCGCTCCGATGTCGGCGGTGAAGTCCTGATCCCCGAAGGCGACGGCGTCGACGCCGGACGCCGCCGCGATTTCGTCGACGGCCACGACGCCCGCGGCCGTCTCGATGAGCGGAACGATGCCGACGGGCTCGTTCGTGAGCCGACCGAGACGCTCGAACAGCGCTTCGACGGGTTCGGCCCCGTTCACCTTCGGCAGCACGACGCCGTCGGGCGGCGAATCGGCCTCGCCGACGACGGCGTCCACGTCCTCCGGCCCGGACCGGCCGTACGGGTTGATACGAACGGTGACGTCGGGCGCCGGGTCGTCGAGCGAGTCGAGCATCGATCGGACGGTTCGCCGTGCCTCGGCCTTCGCGTCGGGGACGACGGCGTCTTCGAGGTCGAAGATGACCGCGTCGGCAGCCGTCTCGACAGCCTTCTCCATCATCTCTCGGTCGTCGCCCGGGCAGTACAGCAGCGATCGACGGACCATGCCGGCCCCACGCCCGCCCGCCACGAAAATCCCAGGGGCGAACCGACACATCTCGAGGGTGAACCGACACATCCCGGGAGTGAACCGACCGGAACGCCTTTCGCCGGGCGACCGGACGGACGGAACATGCGAGAGTCGAGAGACCGAAAGCGGTCCGCGGCGGCGCGCTTCGGGGACCGCGCCGCCGAGTACCTCGACAGCGACGTCCACCGCGCCGGCGACGACCTGGACCGGCTCGCCGGGTGGTGCGCGTCGGCCGAGCGCGGGCTCGACGTCGCCACCGGCGCCGGCCACACCGCGGGCGCGCTCCTCGACGCCGGCGTCGACCGGGTCGTCGCGGCCGACGCGGCGCCCGCCATGGTGACCACGGCGACGGCCGCGTTCCCCGGTCTCGAGGGCGTCGTCTGCGACGCCGAACGGCTGCCGTTCGCCGCCGCGAGCTTCGACGCGGTGACCTGCCGCATCGCCGCCCACCACTTCCCGTCGCCGACCGCGTTCGTCGACGAGGTCGCGCGCGTCCTCGAACCGGGCGGGACCTTCGCCTTCGAGGACAACGTCGCCCCCGCGGACGACGCTCTCGACGACTTCCTCAACGCCGTCGAGCGGCTCCGGGACCCGACGCACGTCCGGTCACACGCGGTCGCAGACTGGATCGAGTGGCTCGAGGACGCCGGGTTCGCCGTCGAGACGTCGAGCGTCGTGACCAAGCGCCTCGAGTTCGACGAGTGGATCGCGAACGTCGACGCGCCGGCCGAACGCCGCGAGCGGGTCGCCGCCGCCTTCGAGGAAGCGCCCCCCGGTGCCGCGGAGACCTTCGAGATAACCCGCGAGGACGGGACGATCGAGTCGTTCGCCAACCTCAAACTGCTCGTCCGGGCGACCCGGTGACCCCCACGGCGAGGCGCCGAACGCCACCAGTCGACGCCGACCGAGTGGTTAGTCGACGCCGCTCGGGTGGTCAGTCGACGTCGATCGGTTCGTCGACCCGGGCGGGCTCGTCGATCCTCGACTCCTCGCTCGGGTGAAAACACGCGGCGAAGTGGTCGTCGCCGACCCAGGCGCCGAGTGCGGGCTCCCGTTCCCGGCAGCGCTCGGTGGCCTTCGGACAGCGGGGAGCGAACCGACATCCCTCCGGTGACCCCTCCGGGTCGGCCGGTTCGCCCTCGAGGGTGACCCGGTCGCGGCTCCCTCGCGGATCCGTCTCCGGGACGGCCGCGAGCAGCGCCTCCGTGTACGGGTGTTTGGGGTCGGTCACGATCTGCTCCGTCGGCCCCGTCTCCGCGAACCGCCCGAGGTACATGATCGAGAGCCGGTCGGCGATCTGTGTGAGGCTCGCGAGGTCGTGAGAGATGTACAGCACGCCGATGTCCTCGGTGTTGGCCAGCGAGCGGAGGAGGTTGAGCACCTCCGCTTGGAGCGAGACGTCGAGCATCGACGCCGGCTCGTCGCAGATGAGGAACTCGGGGTCGATGACGAGCGCCCGGGCGATGGCGACCCGCTGGCGCTGGCCGCCGGAGAGCTCGTTCGGGTACTTGTCTAGGTAGCGCTCGGCGGGGGCCATCCCGACCCGTTCGAGCGTCTCTCGGACCGCCGCGTCGCGCTCGTCGGTCCGATACCCGTGGATCGCGAGCGGCTCCTTCACCAGAGTCTCGACCGTCATCCGGGGGTTCAGCGACTCGTAGGGGTTCTGGAAGACGATCTGGAGCTTCTGTCTGAACGACTGGAGGTTCCCGTCCCGGTAGTGTTCGTGCGACCGCCCGTCGAACGTGAACCCGCCGTCCGTCGGCTCCTCGAGCAGCGCGAGGGTCTGTCCGAGCGTGGACTTCCCGCAGCCGGACTCGCCGACGACGCCCAGTATCTCGCCGCGCGAGACCGACAGGGAGACCCCGTCGACGGCGCGGATGTGCGAGCCCCCGCCGAGCACGTCTCGGAGGATCTCGCCGCGCTGGTCGTACCACCGGCTGAGGCTGTTCGTGAACCCGGTCACCGTCGGCGAGACGCCGTCGACGGGGAGCCGGCCGAGGAGCGACTCCGAGCTCTCGTACCACTTGCGTAACCCCTCGACCTCGAGGATGGCGTCGTCGGTGTCGGGGCGGGACCCCTCCGCGGCGCCGCCCCACGTGGCGGCGTCCTCGGCCTCCCGTCGCATCGGGACCGCTCGCTCCGCGTTGTGGCACGCGACGCGCTGTTTCCGGTAGGGGAGCTCGCGGAGGTCGGGCGTCGTCGTCTCACACTCCTCGCTCGCGAACGGACAGCGCGGCTCGAAGACGCAGCCCGTCGGCTTCGCGTCCAGCTGCGGCGGTCTCCCCGGGACCGAAACCAGCCCGTCGGCGTCGTCGTCCAGCGCGGGGAACGCGTTCTTCAGCCCCATCGTGTAGGGGTTCGACGGGTTGAGGAGGAGGTTCTCGACGCGACCCTGCTCCATCACCGTCCCGCCGTACAGCACCGACATCTCGTCGCAGGTCTCCGCGATGACGCTCAGGTCGTGGGTGATCAACAGCAGCGAGCTGTCGGTCTCCGCTTGGATCTGGAGGATGTTGTCGATGATCTTGTCCTGGACGATGACGTCCAGTCCGGTCGTGGGCTCGTCCGCGACGACGAGCTTCGGCTCCAGCGCGAGCGCCATCGCGATTACGACTCGCTGGCGCATCCCGTCCGAGAACTGGTGCGGGTAGTCGCCGACTCGGTCGGGGTCGAGGCCGACCGTCTCGAACAGTTCCTGCGCGCGGCGGCGGGCGTTCCGCTCCGAGATCTCCCGGTGGGTCTGGATCGCCTGTCGGATCTGCGCGCCGACGGACATCACCGGATCGAGCGCGTCGATCGCCGTCTGGGGGATGAACGCGATCTCCTCCCAGAGGAGGTCCTGTCGCTCCGAGGGCGTCAGCGACCGCAGGTCCCGCCCCTCGAACTCGATCTCGCCCGACTCGATCACCGCGTGGTCGGGGAGCAGACCGAGGATGGCCTTCGCGGTGGTCGACTTCCCGGACGCCGACTCGCCGGACAGCGCGTAGTTGACTCCGTCGTCGATGGTGAACGACACGCCGGTCACGCTGTGGAGCGTCCCGTCCTGCGCCTCGTATCGCACCGTCAGATCGTCGACGTCGAGGAGCGTCACGGGGACGCTCCCCCGATCGGTCTGGCGGTGTCACGGCTCGGGCGACCGACCTCGCCCCTCGCGAGAGTCGATCCCCTGCGCTCGCGCGAAACCATCACGGACGATCATAGCATTCAGTACCATTATGAACGCTGGGGTCGAACCGCTCGCCACGATGCCCGTCGAGCGACCGCCCCCCGTCCGTCCGATCGAGAGGCGGAAGGGCCGTCGCCGATCCCTCGGTCCGCTGGACGCCGGGGAAGAGACCGACGCCGGTCCGCGGGAGCGGAGGTGGTGACGAGACGTGGACCGATCGGCGCTCGGTCGACTCGGGCGGTTCGACGCGGTCGTCCTCACGTCGACGCTGTGGTTCTTGGGGAAGTTCGTCCGCTTCGCGTTCCCGCCGCTCTTCGAGCGGATCGCCGGCGTCTACGAGATCTCGGCGGCGGGGCTCGGGACCCTGTTCAGCGGGCTCCTCCTCGTCTACGCCGTCCTCCAGTTCCCGTCCGGGCTGCTCGCGGACCGGTTCGGCTCCGTGATCGTCCTCGCCTCGGGGTCGGCGCTCGCGGCCGTCGGAGCGCTCGCGCTCGCCGTGGACGCGCCGTTCGCCGTGCTCGTCGCCGGGATGCTGATTATCGGGGCCGGCACGGGCACGCTCAAGACGGTCGGCGTGCGGCTGCTCTCGCGGGCGTATCCCGACCGGACCGGACGGACGCTGGGCGTGTTCGACACGTTCGGCAGCCTCGGCGGCGTCGCGGCCCCCGCCGCGGTGGTCGCGTTCGCGGGGCTTCCCGGCGTGTTCGGTGCCGGCTGGCGGACGACGTTCCTCGCGTCCGGCGTCGCGTGGATACTCGTGACCGCCGCGTTCGTCGTCCGGGTCCCCACACGGATCTCGGAGACCGACGGCGGCGGGGCGACGAGCGGCGGCGGGGACGTCCCCGTCCGCGAGTACGCGGCACTCTTTCGGAACCCGCGGTTCTCGGCGTTCGTCGCGGTGACGGTCCTGTTCTCGTTCGCGTTCAACGCCGCGTTCGCCTTCCTCCCCCTGTACCTCACGCGCGAGGCCGGACTCGAGCCGACCACGGCGAACCTGCTGTTCAGCGCGCTGTTCGCGGTGAGTCTGGTCCAGCTGCTCACCGGCGAGCTGAGCGACCGGACGGGAGAGCTGCCCATGATCGCGTTCACGCTCGGCCTCGCGGCGACCGGCCTCGGCTCGGTCATCCTCCTGACCGACCTCGGAGACCCGGTCCTGTTGGGCGCGGCGATCGTCTGTCTCGGACTCGGGTCGCACGGCTACCGACCGGTCCGCAGCGCGTACCTGATGTCGGTCTTTCCCGCGTCGGTCGCCGGCGGCGGCCTCGGGGCGGTGCGCACGCTCCTGATGATCGCGGGCGCCTCCTCTCCGGCCCTCGTCGGATACCTCTCGGAGACGGCCGGGTTCAAGCCGGCGTTCTGGCTCCTCACCGCGACGCTGGCCGTCGCGGCGGGCATCTCGGTCGCCCTCTGGCTGTTTGAGTAGCTCCGCCGCCTCAGTCGACCTCCGCCGCCTCAGTCGACCCGGAACTCGGCCAGCGTCTCGGGGTCGATCTCGACCCCGAGCCCCGGCCCGTCCGGTACGGGGACCTCGGTGCCCTCGTTCCGGATCGGGCCGACGGCGAGCGCCTCGCGGATCGGGTTCGGCGTGCGGTCGAACTCCAGTCGGGGCGACCCCGGCAGCGTCGCGAGCAGCTGGAGGCTCGCGGCGAGCGCGACCGCGCTCCCGAACACGTGCGGGTAGGTCGCGAGGCCGGCGGCGTCGGCGATCTCCGCCGCCCGGCGTGCCGACGTCAGCCCGCCCGCGCTGGTCACGTCCGGCTGGAGGACGTCGGCCGCGCCGGCGTTCACCGCGCGTCTGAAATCGGGCGCGAACGCCCAGCACTCCCCGCCGGCGATCGGAACCTCGGCGTCTCGGTTCAGCCGCGCGTACGCCTCGATCCGCTCCGGCGGGAGCGGCTCCTCGAAGAACCGCACGTCGAGTCCGGCGAGCCCGTCGGCCACCCGGCGGGCGGCGGGGAGGTCGTACGCGTGGTTCGCGTCGGCCATCAGCGCGACGTCGTCTCCGACGGCCTCCCGCACGGCTCGGACCAGCTCCACGTCGGCGTCCGGCCCCCAGCCGAAGTGGCGCTCCGTGCCGATCTTCAGCTTGAGCGCGTCGAACCCGGCGTCGACGTGCGACTCGGCCTCCGCGACGACCGCCGCCTCGAGCTCGTCGAACTCGTCGACCGGGGGCCAGAAGTGCCCGGTGGCGTAGGCGGGGACCGCGTCGCGGCGCGCGCCGCCGAGCAGCGTCGCGACGGACGCGCCCGCCGCCTTCCCGCGGAGGTCCCACAGCGCGAGGTCGACGCCGCTGACGGCGCCGGCCGGGACCGTCGAGTGGTACGCCGACCGGAGGTCGAAGACCAGGTCCTCGTGGATCGACTCGACGGCCGCGGCGTCGCGCCCGCGAAGCAGCGCGGCGATCCGCTCGTCGATCACCTCGCGGGTGCCGGCGATCGGTCCCCAACACTCCCCCCAGCCGACGGCCCCGTCCGCGGTCTCGACCCGCACCAGACAGTACTCGCGCGAGGAGATCCACTTCTGGGCGTTCGCGAACCGCTCGTCGAGCTCCCGGCGGAGCGGTATCGCCTCGACGGTGCGTATCTCCATGTCGTTCCCTCCGACGTGACTCCCGACTATAATAAAGGATGATGAATATTGGGGGCGTTCGGGAACAGGTTCAGGCGGATTCCCGTGGGATCGACGTGCATGTCAGGAGACGACGCCTCGGTCGTCAAGTCGAGCGCCGACGCGACGCCCGCCGTGCCGGACCTGGATCCGCTCTTCGATCCGGAGTCGGTGGCGGTCGTGGGAGCCAGCCCCGACTCGTTTTACTCGGGCAACCTCGTGAACAACCTCCTCGACTACGGGTTCGACGGCGACCTGTACCCTGTCAACCCGAACCGAGAGGAGGTGTGGGGCCGCCGGTGTTACGACCGCGTCGCCGACGTGCCCGAAACCGTCGATCTGGCCGTCGTGAGCGTCCCGCGGGAGTACGTCGTCGAAGTCGTCGCCGCGGCCGGCGAGCGGGGGGTCCCGGTCGCGCTCGTGCTCTCCGCCGGGTTCTCGGAGGCCGACGACGAGGGAGCGGAACTCGAGGCGCGGCTGGCCGCGACCGCCGCCGACGCCGGGATCCGCGTCGTCGGGCCGAACTGCATCGGCGTGATGAACTCGCGCGGCGCGACGCTCACCTCGACGTGTTCGCGCGAGCCCGAACCGGGCCGGATCGGGCTCGTTAGCCAGTCCGGCGCGCTGGCGTTCACGACCTTCTTCGAGCGGGCGGCCGACCGCGACCTCCACTTCAGCCACATCGTCTCGACGGGCAACGAGGCCGACCTGACGCTGACGGACTACGTGGCGTACCTCGCGGAGCGGGAGACCGTCGACGTGGTGTGCACCTACGTCGAGGGGATCGACGAGCCGGAGCGGTTCATGCGCGTCGCCGAGCGCGCGGTCCGGAACGGGACGCCGGTGCTGACGGTGAAGGTCGGCCGGTCGGACCTCGCGGAGGCGGCCACGCTGTCGCACACGGGATCGCTCACCGGGCGCGACGACGCGTGGGACGCGGCCTTCGACCAAACGGGGGTCCAGCGGGTCCCGGACGTTCCGGATCTGCTCTCGCGAGCGAGCGCGCACGCCGCGTACGGGACGCCCGACGGCGACCGGGTGTGCGTCGCCTCGACCAGCGGGGGCCTCGCGAGCCTGCTCGCGGACATGGCCGCCGAGCGCGGCCTGTCGCTGCCGGCCATCGACGGCGAGACCGAGCGGACGCTGCTCGGGATCGAGGAGCTCCTGACGTACGGCGGGTTCAACAACCCCGCCGACATCCGGGGGTACGGCGCGGAGGTGCTCCCCGAGATCGCCGACGCGGTGCTGGCCGACGACGCCTTCGACGTCTACGTGTTCGCGATCGGGCTGCCCGGCGTCGACGAGCGCGCGGAGACGATCGCCGCGGACCTCGAGGCGATCGCCGCCGAGGCCGACGACCCGGTGTACGTCCTCTGGACCGGGCGGAAGGAGCCGGACGACCCGACGGCGACGCCGCCGTACGCCCGCCTGCGGGAGTCCGTGCCGGTGTACGAGGACCCGGGACGCTGTCTGGACGCGGTCGCCTCGACCGCCGAGTACGCCGCCGACCGCGACCGGCTGGCCGACCGGCCGTCCAGGGCCGCCCTCGCGAGCGCCCTCGAAGCGCAGGGCGGCGTCGACGCGCCCGACTCGGAGCTCCCCCGGGGACGCGTGTTGACGTGGCGGGAGACCGAGCCGCTCCTCGACGCCTACGACGTCCCCGTCGTCGAGACCCGGGTGGCGACGGACGCCGACGAGGCCGTCGCGGCCGCCCGCGATATCGGTTTTCCGGTCGTCTGTAAGGTCGACTCGCCGGCGCTCCCGCACCGGACCGACGCCGGCGCGGTCGAGCTCGGCCTCGATTCGGCCGCGGCGGTCCGGGAGGCGTACGACGACGTGACGGACGCCGCGCTGGCGCGCGTCGACGCGGCCGACGTGGCCGGCGTGCTCGTCCAGCCGATGGCCGGCGACGGCGTCGAGGCGATCCTCGGCGTCGCCTCCGGCGACGTGTTCGACTCGCTGGTCACGGTCGGGCCCGGCGGCGTCCTCGTGGAGGCGCTCGACGAGACCGCGACGCTCGTCCCACCGTTCTCTCGCGCCGACGCGCGCCGCGCCGTCGAGGCCACGGCGCTCGCGGACCTGCTGACCGACCGGCGCGGGGACGCGCCGCTCTCTGTCGACGCGGTCGTCGACCTGCTCGTGAACGTCGGGAACTTGGCGGCCTCGGTCGACGCGGTCGCCGAGCTCGACCTCAACCCGGTCGTCGTCACGCCCGACGGCCCCCTGGCCGTCGACGCGCTGGTCCGGACGAGCGAGTGAGCGGGGTTCGGGGCTCGAACGGAGAAGCGGTGAAAACCGAAACGGAAGCGAGACGATCGCCGCCGCGGCGGACTACAGCGTCAGCTCCTCCTCGACGATCTCGCCGACCTCCTCCTCTCTGGCCTCGGCGTAGCGGTCCAACAGCTCGGACTCGACGTCCTCTACCGGGTGGTAGCAGGCCGCCTCGTGCCCCTCGTCCGCGAACGTCGACCGCGTCGGCTCCTCGCCGCGACACGTCTCGTCGGCCTTCGGACACCGGGGCGCGAAGTTGCACCCGTCGGGGAGGTTCACCGGATTCGGCGGCTCCCCCGGTAACAGCACCCGCTGCCTGTCGACGTCGGGGTCGGTCTTCGGCGAGGCCGCCAGCAGCGACGCCGTGTAGGGGTGTTTCGGGTCCGTGACGACGTCTTTCGTCGCCCCGATCTCGGCGATCCGACCGAGGTACATCACGGCCAGGCGGTCGGCGATCTGCGTGAGGCTCGCGAGGTCGTGCGAGATGTAGACGATCCCGATGTCGCGCTCGTCGGCCTTCTCTCTGAGGATGTTGAGAATGTTGGCCTTCAGCGAGACGTCGAGCATCGACGCCGGCTCGTCGCAGATCAAGAGCGTCGGTTCGAGCACGAGCGCCTGCGCGATCGCGACGCGCTGGCGCTCCCCGCCCGACAGCTGGGCCGGGAGCTGGTCGAGGTACTTCTCGGCCGGCTCGAGGCCGACGTCCTCGACGGTCTGCCTGACGCGCCGGTCGATCGTCTCGCGGTCGTGGCCCTGGATCTTCAGGGGTTCCGACACCGCGGCGCGAACCCGCTGGCGGGGGTTCAGCGAGTCGAACGGGTCCTGGAAAATGAACTGCACCCGCGAGCGGAACTCCTTCGTGTTCCTCCCGAGGAGCTCGTCGACCGGCGTCCCCTCGATCAGGATCTCGCCGCCAGTCCGGTCCTGGAGCGCGGCGATCACCTCCGCCAGCGTCGACTTCCCGCAGCCGGACTCGCCGGCGACCCCGACGATCTCGCCCTCGCGGACGGTGAGGTCCACGCCGTTGACGGCCTTGACGTAGTCGGGATCGGCGCCGCGCAGGTCGTCGAAGATGCCCTGCGGCTGTTGGAACCACTTCTCGAGCCCCCGCGTCTCGAGGATGGTATCCCCGACGCCGCTCGACCTGTCGCTCTCGTCGCGGACGTCGATCCCCCACGTTGCGGGGTCGGCGGCCTCCTCCCGCATCTCGTCGGCCCGGTCGGCGTAGTGACAGGCGGACAGCTGTCCGCCGACCTCGGCCAGCGGCGGGTGGCTCCGCTCGCACTCCTCGGTGGCGAAGGGACACCGGTTGCGGAACACGCAGCCCGTCGGCTCCTGGGTGAGATCCGGGAGTGATCCGGGGATCGAGATGGCCTGCTCGTCGAACTCGTCGACCTCCGGGAAGGCGTTCTTCAGCCCGATCGTGTAGGGGTTGGTCGGCGCCCTGAAGATCCGGTCCGTGTCGCCCTGTTCCATCACTTTCCCGCCGTACAGCACCGACATCTCGTCGCAGGTCTCGGCGACGACGCCCACGTCGTGAGTGATCAGGAGCAGGGAGCTGCCGATCTCCGCTTGGATCTCCATGAGCTTGTCGATGATCTTGTCCTGGACGATGACGTCCAGCCCGGTCGTCGGCTCGTCGGCGATGAGGAGGTCGGGGTCCAGTGCGAGCGCCATCGCGATGGTGACGCGCTGGCGCATCCCGCCGGAGAACTGGTGCGGGTAGTCCCCGGTTCGGTCGGGGTCAAGACCGACCATCTCGAACACCTCGGCGACGCGTTCGTTCGCCGTTCGCTTCGAGACGTCCCGGTGTTCGCGGATGGCCTGTCGGATCTGCGCGCCGACCGTCATCACCGGGTCCAGCGAGTCCATCGCGCTCTGCGGGATGTAGGCGATGTCCTCCCAGCGGACCGACTGCCAGTCCCGCTCGGAGAGGTCGAGCAGCTCCCGCCCATCGAACCGGATGCTCCCTCGGCGGACCTCGCCGTTGTCGTCTAACAGTCCGAGGACGGACTTCGCCAGCGTGGACTTCCCGCAGCCGGACTCGCCGACGAGCCCGTAGTTGTCCCCCTCGTCGATCGAGAACGAGACGTCGTTGACGGCGTGGACGTCGTTGCCCGGCATCCGATACGTGATCTTCACGTCGTTGATTTCGAGTAGACTCATTCTTGCTCCGTCTGTAGGTCGGGGTTAACTATCTCCTCGAACGCCCGTCCGACCAGGAAGACGCCCGTCGTGACGGCGCCGATACCGATGGCCGGCGGCAGCACCCACCACCATGCGACGCGGATCGCGCCCGACCGGAACACCTGCTGGAGCATCCGCCCCCAGGAGGTCGTCGTCGGGTCGCCGAAGCCGAGGAACGCGAGCGAGGCCCCGGCGACGATCGACCAGCCGACGGCGTACGCGGTGTAGAGGAACCCGATCCCGAGGACGTTCGGCGCCACGTGGAGGAACATCGTCCGCATGTGGCCGGCGCCCCTGGCGCGGGCCGACTTGACGAACGTCCGCTCCTTGACCGTCATCACCTCCGAGCGGATGACCCGCGCCGGCATCTTCCACAGGAAGACGACGAGCACGGCGGTGATGAGCCAGACGCTCGGCGTCACGAACGAGAGGATCACCAGCGCCATCGGCAGGAACGGGAGCGCGAAGGTGAGGTCGGTCAGCCGCATCAGGAACTCGTCGACGCGGCCGCCGAAGTAGCCGCTCGTGAGCCCGACCAGGAAGCCGAGGACGCCCGTCCCGACGCCGCCGAACAGGCCGACGATCAGCGTCGGCCGCGCGCCGGCGAGGAACTGGCTCAACACGTCTTTTCCGAACGACGTCGTTCCGAACAGGGCCTTCCCGCCGGGGGGTTGGAGCCGCATCATCGACCCGCCCTGCTGGAGCGTGTCCTCGATCGGGTGGTACGGGGCGAGGTACGGGCCGAAGACGCCGAGGAACCCGAAGACCACGATGACGGCGAAGCCGGCCTTCGCCGCGTTGTCGCGCAGCACGAAGCGCAGCGTGCGTCCCGCTCGCTCGAGCTCGGAGCGGATCCGTTCCCTCGCCGTGTCGGTGTCGATGGTGTATCCTGACATTAGACGTCACCTGCCTCGACCGTCGGGTCCAGTTTCGCGTACGCCAGGTCGGCGGTGAGGTTCATCACGATGACCGCGAGCGCCATGATGAACACCGCCGCCTGGACGGTCGGGTAGTCTTGGTTGAGGATCGCCTGAACGAGCGCGCGACCGATCCCAGGCCACGCGAAGACCACCTCCAAGGTGATCACTCCCTGGAACAGCATCCCCGTCCGGAGCGCGAAGTAGGTGACGAGCGGGAGCAGCGAGTTCCGCCCCGCCCGGCCCAGCTGCGCCATCTCAGAGAGCCCCTTCGCGCGGTGGAGCATGAGGAACTCCGACCCCTTCCGCTCGACGACCGAGTTGCGCGCGAGCATCAGGAAGTCGCCGCTGTAGAACAGCACCGTCGCGGTGAACGGGAGGATGTAGTGTCGCAGGAAGTCAACCGAGACGAACGTCTCGACGTACCCGTCGGGGTTGGCCAGCGAGCTCCGCATCCCGAAGGCGGGCAGCCACCCCAACCCGTACGAGAAGATGATGAGCAGGAAGATCCCCGTCACGAAGATCGGCGTCGCCCGGAAGACCGTGGTCACGACGATGCTCGACTGCTCGAACCACGACCCGCGGTTCCAGCCGGCGTACATCCCGGCGAGGGAGCTGACTATCGCGGTCGCGACGAGCGCCGGCAGCAGGAGCACGAGCGTGTTGACCAGCGCGGGGATGATGATCTCGCCGACCGGCCGCTGCTGGGTGAGCGAGATCCCGAACTCGAACGTGAACAGGTTCTGGACGTACCTGAGGTACTGGACGTATATCGGGTCGTCGAGCCCGTACATCGCCCGTATCTGTTCGACCTCCTCCGGCGTCAACGACCCCGACGCCACGAGCGCGCTGAACGGGTCGGCGGGCAGCAGGCGCAGCGTGGCGAAGATGATACTGACGGCGATCAGGGTCAGCAACGCCGCGATGATGGTGCGCTTTATTAAAAATCGTCGAAAACTCATGGATAGTTGGAGGTCCTCTACGAGAAGTCCGGCTGGTCGAGGTCAGCGCGGGACGCGTGCCCGTTCTCGACGCGCTCGGCGAAGGCGTCCCACGCGTCGCCCTCCGGCCAGACGAGGTTGTCGTCGCCGTCGAACGTGTACCCGGCCTCTTGGAGCATCGTTCGAGCGGCGTCGACGTCGTACTCGTACGGCTCGGTCTCGCCGTGGTAGGGGGTCAAAAGCGGCGTGATCAGGTTCTGCCCCTCGATCGCCTCGCCGCGACCGCCGAGCGTGTTCTCGACGAACCCCTCCTTGTCGAAGGCGTGCGACAGCGCCACGCGGAACGTCTTGTCCCGGAACAGCGGGACGAGGTGACTGAGGTGGACGTCCGTGGGGACGTAGTTCCGCGACGTCTGCTTCTCGACGCCGCTCGGGTTCGCCGCGCGGTCGGCCTGCGCGTTCGAGACCGTCGTCCCGATGGCGTCGATGTCGCCGGACTGCATCGCGCCGATGAGCGTGGAGACGTTCCCGACGTTGGCGTGGACCATCTCGTCGATCCCGTCGCCGGGGACGAAGTACTCCCCGAGCAGCTCCTCGCGGACGTCGTCGTCCCACATCCAGTTGTTCTCGTGCTTTTCTAAGCGGAGCTCCGCCCCCTGCTCCCAGTTGACGAACGAGAACGGCCCGGTCCCGACCGGGTTCTCGGGGTTGTACTCGCTCGGGCTGTCGACGTCCGACCAGCGGTGCTCGGGGATGATGGCGCTGCGGACGACCCGCTGGGTAAGGAACGCGGCGTCCGGCTCCGTGAGGTTGAACCGGACGCGGCCGCCGCCGGTCTCCGAGAGCACCTCCACGGAGTCGATCGTCCGGATGAATGCGGCCTGCTGGGGCGCGTTGTGCTCCTTGTAGAACTCGACGCTGAACTTCACGTCGCTCGGGCCGAACGACTCGCCGTCGTGCCACTCGACGCCCTCTCTGAGGTCCATCTCGACGGTGGTGTCGTCGACGACGTCGGCGTTCGTCGCCAGGGCGGGGACGATCTCGAGCTGCGGCGAGGCGTCGAAGAGCCCGTCGTAGACGTTCAGGAGCCGTTTCTCCTCCTGACCGCCGCTGGAGAACGGGAGGTTCGTCCCCTGCATCCCCGAGGTGACCCCCTTCACCCAGGTCGTCGAGTCGCCCTGCGGCTGGAGGTTGACCTGCGTCCAGATGAACGAGTCGCGCGTGGTCCCGTTGCCGGGGGTCGGCACGTACCCCTCCCAGTCGGCGGTGTTGGCCACCGTGATGACCTCCGGGAAGTTCGCCGCGATGAGGTAGGCGTCCTCGTTGAGTTTGCGCTGGATCTCGTGGCAGATCTCGGCGCGCGCCTCCGTGTCGCCGATCGTCGACGCCTGCTCGTCTAACAGCTCCGTGACCTCGTCGTTCTTGTAGTTGTAGTAGTTCCCGCCCGTCTCCGGGTGCGCCCGCATCAGGAACGGGTTCGGGTCGAGCCCGCGCTGTGGGTCCGGCCCGTGGAGGTTCATCGTTATCGGCACCGGATGCCCGATGTCGGCCCGCCAGAACTCCCCGTACCGGGTGCTCGGCTGGACGTTGATCAGGTTGACGCCGACGCCGATGTCGTTCATCGACTGCTGGACGAGGAGCGCGAACTCCCGCATCCACGGGGTCTCGGCCTGCGCGAAGTGGGTGTCCACCTGGGGGACGGTCTCCCCCTCGACCGCGGTGTACTCGAACTGGATCGCCTCGTCGTTGACGTCGGACCCCTTCGACTCGACCGGCCACTCCTCCCAGAACTGCGTCTCGATCGACGCCGCGCCGCCGCCTCCGCCGTCGCTGCCGTCGCTGCCGTCGCTCCCGTCACTGCCGTCGCCGCCGTCGCCGCCGTCGCCGCCGTCACCGCCACAGCCGGCTATCCCCGCCATCCCGGCCGCGCCGGCGATCTGGATGAACCGCCGCCGTGATTTCGTGCCTGTCTCGATCTCGAAGCTCTTGTCTTGCGACATTCCACCCGTACGTATCCCCGTAACTCCGTTGTACCTACCCCCGATACCGCACAATATTCATCATTCTTTATTAGGGATACGAGATCCGAGGCCGATCGCGGCGGGTTCACCGTCTCCGCCGATCGAGAGCGGTCGCGCAGTTTCGATTCCGAGTCCCCGGTCGCTAGCTATCTGTCGGCGGCGTCGGTCGACGACTCGTCGGGGACGGAGAAGACGAGATCGAACAGCCGCTTCTCTGCGAGTCGCAGCCGCTCGCTGAGCGTCGACTGCGCGATGTCGAGCTCGGCGGCGATCTCGTCCGCCGACACTCGCCGCGGCGCGTCGAAGTACCCCATCCGATGGGCGGTCCGCAGCACGGTCAGCTGTTCGGGCGAGAGCTCGTTCCGCAGGGCTCGTCCGAGCTGTCCGCTTCCGAGCGGTTCGCCGGTCGTCTCGACCTGGTTCACGCTCAGGAGCTCGAACTCGCCGAACTGCTCCTGGATCCTGTCCGCGAGCGTCCGGAACGACTCCCACTCGGTGACCGTGACGACTCCGCGGAGGTGACCGTTCAGGAACTCCAACCGGTTCGGGATCGCGTTCTCACGCAGCACGACGCCGAGGAGGAACGGGTAGGGTTCGTGTGCGACGACGGTCAGCCGATAGGTCGGCTCCGTCGATCCGTCCACCACCTGCTCGCAGTGGAACAGTTCGACGCGAGAGAGGTCCGCCAACGCCGCTTCGGGGTCGAACGGCGACGCTGACGCGACGAGCAGCGACTCGATCCAGTCGCCGTCGTCCGCGTAGAAGGCGTTCTCGAAGTTGATCGACCGCACGTCGGGGACGCGTTCGGCGATCTCGCCGATGACGCCCGAGAGCGACGTCCGGAATTCAATACGAAGGATACTGAGTCACCTCTCGGTCGGGTAAGTCCGTTTCCGCGTGAGCTATATAGTGTTTTAGTCAGAACCGATCGCGGAGCTCGCCGCGGAGGTCCTCGAGGTCGAGGTCCTTCATCGCGAGCAGCACCAGGAGGTGGTAGACGAGGTCGGCGCTCTCGGCGGTGAGCTCCTCGAGGTCGTCGTCCTTCGCCGCGAGGATGGCCTCGGTCGACTCCTCGCCGATCTTCTCTAAGACGGCGTTCTCGCCCTTCTCGTGGGTGAACAGCGAGGCGGTGTACGACCCCTCGGGGAGATCCGCCTTCCGGGACTCGATGGTGGCGAACAGCTCGTCGAGGACGGCCTCCTCGCGTCCCTCGGTCTCCGAGTCGCTCACGCGATCACCTCGCGCTGGGGGAAGAAGGCGAGGTCGTGGATCCGCGGGTCGTCGGTGAGCTCCGGGTGGAACGCGGTGGCGACGACGGGCCCGTCGCGCACCGCGACCGGGCGGCCGTCGACGGTCGCGAGCACCTCGACGTCCGCGCCGACCTCGTCGATGAGCGGCGCGCGGATGAACACGGCGTGGAACGGGTCGTCGAGCCCGGTCACCGGGATCTTCGCCTCGAAGGAGTCCTTCTGTCGGCCGAAGGCGTTGCGGTCGACGGAGGCGTCGACGAGCCCGAGCGCGTCGACCCGGTCGTCCTTCGCGTCCCGCGAGCAGACGATGAGCCCGGCGCAGGTGGCGAGCACGGGCTTCCCGCTCGCGACGTGGTCGCGGATCTCCGCGGCGATCCCCTCTCGGTGGATCAGCCGCGAGATGGTGGTCGACTCCCCGCCCGGCATGAGGAGGACGTCGCAGTCGGGCACGATCCCGGCGTCGCGGACCTCGACGACCTCCGCGGGTTCGTCGTGGGCGGCCGCGGCGTTCCGGACGGCGGCGGCGTGCTCGGCCACGTCGCCCTGCACGGCGATGACGCCTGCTTTCATGTGATCGGCTCGGTCGGGGACGGGCAAAAAGGGCGCGCTACCGGTCGGTGGGCGGAGAGCGTTCGAACGGGGGTCGGACCGTTACGCGACGGTCAGCGAGAGGACCTGCACGAAGACGCCGAAGAGGACGCAGAACGCGAGGACGGTCTTGGGGCTCATCGAGATCGCGTTCCGGTCCTCGTTGTCGAAGTAGCGGACCAGTCCCGCACTGGACATCAGCCCGCCGGAGTTGGAACCACTGCTCATACCCGAGCGTGGTCCGCGCGTCGTTCTAAACGTTTCGCTCGCGGTCGACGAGCCGCGGCCGCGGTCGGCGACCCGAGACCGACAGCCCCCGCGTATCGCCGAGTGGGAAACCCTTATGCGCGGTCCGACGGTAGAATCGGCCGGATAATGACTGTTCGACTGCTGGATTTTCACGCTGACTGGTGCGGCCCGTGTAAGACGCAGGACCCGATCCTGGAGGAGATCCAGGAGGACCTCGGCGACGCCTTCGAGCTCCAGAAGGTGAACGTCGACGAGGAGCAGGACGTCGCCAACCAGTATCAGGTGCGCTCGCTCCCGACGCTGATCATCGAGAACGACGACGGCGTCGTGGACCGATTCGTCGGCGTCACCCAGCGCGAGGACATCGAGGCCGCGCTGTCCGAGGCCGGCGCCTGAGCGTCGAACCGCACCCGATCTGACGGCGTGGCGGGTCGCCAACCCGCCGCCGCGTCTCGCAACCTTTTACAGCGTCGCCGCGACAGTAGCCGTATGGCCAGCTTCGACGCCGCGGAACGCCGCAACCTCGACCGGCAGATCTGCATGCGCTGTAACGCTCGCAACTCCTCCGACGCGAAGCGCTGCCGCAAGTGCGGCTACAAGAACCTCCGCCCCAAGGCGAAGGAACGCCGCGCGACGTAAGCGATCGTTCCGTAATCGGTTCTCTGCAGCTCGGTTGGGTCTGTTAGCTACGTGTGCGTCGTCTCCGGCGATCGCTGGGTCGATTCTTTATAAATGGCCACTGATTCTTTATAAATGGCTGACTAGTAATCTCTGACAGACGCTTCCAAAGCCCTAGCCGCTCGGCTGTACGTGCGGGATAACAGATCGACGGTGAACGCCTTCAAAGCCCCAGCCGTGAGGCGGACGCACGCTCGCTGCGCGCTTCAGTCGCTCACTTCGTTCGCTCCTTCCAGTGCTTGCGTCGCCTGCGCCCGCCTCACGGCTGCCCCTTTGAGTCCCACCCTGACCGCACAGCACCGCACCTCACGCCTCCCCAACCTCGTCGGTCGCCCTCCACGTTGCTCCGGGCGACCGACTCCCTCGCGCGGCGCTCCTCGCGCTCGCTTATAAGCGAGCGCTCGGAGGCGCGCGCCACCACAACTGTTGATTTATAAATAACCACCGCGCCCTTCGCTCGTTATCGAGCGGCTACCCGCCCCACGACCTATCCCAACACCGCGAGCGCGAGGAGCATCCCGCCGGCGGCGGCGGGCGGGATAGTGAGGTTGTCGTCGACGGCGACGCCGCGGATCATCGGCGGGAGCCCGTCGGCGACGGCGGCGGGGGCGGCGCCCGCCATCGCGACGACGACGCCCACGTCGGGGCCGAACGTCGGGATGGTGAAGGGGACGGCGAGTCCGAAGCAGACGAGGAACATCGCGACCCACGCGGCGGGCCGCTTCGGTTCCGTGGCGTCGTTGTCCCCGAGCGCGCCGCTGACGGGGTCGCCCACGGAGAGCATCCACATCGCGGGGATCGCGAGCGTCGGCTCCAAGAGGAGGACCGCGCCGGTCATGCTCACTTGGTACAGCGCGTAGCCGGCGAGCGCGTCGGTCTCGTACTCTCGGGTGAGCTTCCGGTAGAGCCAGTGGTTGAGGCCGATCACGAGCCGGAGGAACTCCAACGCGAGGACGACGGCGAGCGCGGCCACGAGGAAGTAGCGCGTCTCCGTCCACGTGAACCAGCCGAGCAGGTACGGCACCGGGTAGAGGGTCCCCCCGGAGTGGACCAGCCGCCGCTCGAACTCCACCTCGGCCCGCCACTCCGCCGCCGGAAGGGGCACGGGTTCAGCTGGTCTCGACGTCGGTCTCGACCGTCTCGTACCGGTCCAGCAGCGCGTCGAACGACTCGCCCGCGCGGAGCGCGGCCAGCTCGCCGGCCAACTCGTCGGCGGGGACCCGGACCTGCGCCGCCGAGTCGCGCTCGCGGACGGTGACGGTGTCGGGGCCGTCACCCTCGATCCCGTCGCGGTCGACCGTGACGCAGAACGGCGTGCCGACCTCGTCCTGCCGGCGGTAGCGCCGCCCGATCGAGCCGGAGTCGTCGTACGCCACCGCGAGGCCGGCCGCGCGCAGGTCGGCGGCGACCCGGTCCGCGAGTTCCACGAGCCGGTCGTCGTTGGTCACCAGCGGGAACACCGCGGCGTCCTGCGGCGCGATCTCGGGCTCTAAGGAGAGGTACGTCCGGGCCTCGTCGTCGACCTCGTCCTCGCGGTACGAGTGCGCGAGGAGCGTCTGGACGGTGCGGCCCACGCCGAAGGAGGGCTCGACGACGTGCGGCGTGATGTGCTCGCCGCTCTCGGTGGTCTCCTCGACCGCGAAGTTCGCGACGTCGACGTCGACCTCACGCGTGTCCCCGTTCACGTCGACCGAGACCGTCTCGCCGTCGAAGGCGTCGGGGTCGCGCTCGGCGAGCGTCTCAAGCGCGTCGGCGACCGCGCCGGCGTCGCCGCCGAACTCGGGGCCGAGGACCGACATGTCGGGGTCGACCGTCGCGCGCTCGACCGTCTTCGGCTCGTCGTAGCGCTTGAACACGGTGAACGAGTCGTCGCCGTACTCGCCGTGCTTCGAGAGGTCGTAGTCGGAGCGGTAGGAGAACCCGGCGATCTCGATCCAGTCGCCGTCGACCTCGCTCTCCGCGTCCCAGCAGTCGGCCGCGTAGTGGGCGCGCTCGCCCGCGAGGTGCTGGCGGAACCGGAACCGGTCGGTGTCGACGCCGACGCGCTCGTACCACTCCTTGGCGACGCCGAGGTAGTAGCCGACCCACGGGGAGCCGATGACGCCCTCGTCGACCGCCTCGCCGACCGTCGTCTCGACGTACTCGCCGTCCTCGGCCTCCTGTTCGGTCGCCGGGTACAGCCGCACGTCGACGTCGCGGACGCGGTCCAGCGGTGGTTCGTCCTCCTCCGGGTCGATGAACTGCTCCAGCTCGGCCTGCGTGAACTCGCGCAGCCGGAGGAGCCCGCCGCGCGGCGAGATCTCGTTGCGGTAGGCGGGCCCGATCTGGGTGATCCCGAACGGGAGGTTCCCGCGGGCGTACTCCTTGAGCCGCGGGAACTCGACGAAGATCCCCTGAGCCGTCTCCGGCCGGAGGTAGCCGGGCTGGCCGTCGCCCGGCCCGATGTCGGTCGCGAACATGAGGTTGAAGTCCTCGACCGGCTCGCCCGCGAGCGGGGTGCCGCAGGAGGGGCAGGCGATGTCGTTGTCAGCGATGAGGGCCTCGACCTCGTCGCCGGGGAGCGCCTCGGCGTCCTCGATGTCGGTGACCGCCTCGACGAGGTGGTCGGCGCGGTGGGACTCGCCGCACTCGCCGCACTCGACGAGCATGTCGTCGAACCCCTCCAGGTGACCTGAGGCCTCGAAGACGGGCTCGGGCATCACCGTCGGCGCCTCGATCTCGCGGTTCCCCTCGCGGATGGTGAACCGGTCGCGCCACGCGTCCTCTAAGTTCCGCTTCAGCGCCGCGCCCTGCGGACCGAACGTGTAGAAGCCGGCCGTCCCCCCGTACGCGCCGTTCGAGCCGAAGAAGAAGCCGCGCCGCTTCGCCAGCTCGACGAGGTCGCCCGCGGCCATTTACAGGCCCTCCAGCAGGTCCACGTCGCGCACGATGCCGTCGAGGTCGGTGCCGTTGACCAGGGGGACCTGCTCGATGTCGTTGCTGATGAGCTCCTGGGCGACCTCCTTCGCCGTCCGGGTGGGGCTGACCGTGATCAGGTCCGCGGTCATGAAGTGGCGGGTCGCCCCGGCCGGGAGCTCCACGTTGCGGGTCGGGAGGTAGCGCGCGCCGGTCGCCTTGATGCCCTCCCACGACCACTCGGAGTCCTGCTCGGCGATGGAGTCGCCCGTGCTCGCCTCGCCCTCGACGACGCGGGCGACTTCGAGGATGTCGACCTCGGTGAGCATGCCCGCGATCGCGGCGTCGTCGTCCAGTACGACCGCGTAGGGGACGTTCGCGAGCCCGATCTCCCGCTCGGCGACCGGCAGCGGGGTCTCGGTGTGGGTCGCGTTGACCGCCGTGGTCGCGAGCCCGCCGACCTCGGTGTCACCGTCGATCTTGCCGCGGGCGATCGCCCGCACCACGTCGGTGACCGTGAGGATACCGACGATCCGATCGCCGTCGACGACCGGGAGCCGGCGGGAGCTCTCGGCGACCATCGTGGCCGCGGCGCCGACGATGTCGTCGTCAGCGCCGACCGTCGGGACCTCCCGCATCAGCAGCGCGAGCTGGTCTTCGTCCGGCTGCTCGATGAGGTCGTCCCGGCTGACGAGCCCGCGGTACACCTCGTCGCCGTCGACGTCCTTCACGACGGGGACCGAGGAGAAACCGTACTCTTGGATGTACTCCAGCACGTCGTTCCGGCTCCCCGGGATCTCGACGACGACGAGATCCGACCGCGGCGTCATGGCGTCTGATACGTTCATGCACCGTCTTTCAGCGTGGCACCTCTTGTATACTGCGAAGGTGGTCGGCGACGGCGCGGGGGAAGCTCGGCGCTCGCCGGCGGGGTTCGACCCTCCGAGGCGGGACGCACACGACACCGATTCAACCCGTCCGTCGGATCGACGCGCAACGCAGCTGATACCCGTCCGATCGACGGCGTAAGACCGGTTCAACCGTTGATTCCGTTGCTCGATGCGGGGATCCACCGACGGCGGACGGCTCCGGTCCGGAACCCTTATACCTACTGTGAACAATTCACAATCATGTCACGGAGTTCCACTCCTTGGGACGACCCGGACCCCGATCACCGTCGGACGGCGCTGCCCACGGATCCGACGCTCGACGCCGACGACTCCCCGGACGTGATGGCGTCGATCGACTCGTCGGCGTCGCGACCGGAGCTGGTGATCGCGGACGTCTCGCGGGAGAACGCGTGGGTCTCGGTCGACGAGACCGACGCGACCGTCCTCGAAGAGTGGTGCTGATTCGGTAGTCGCTCGACGACCGGCGGCGGCCGTCCCGCCCTCCGGCCGGCCGCGGTCACGCGGGTCCGCGGACCCCTTCTCCGACTTCCCACGCCCGGATCAGCGACGCGATCGTCCGACACGTCGGCGCCGCGGCCCCGAAGCGGTCGGCGCGGTCGGCGACGGCGCCGTAGATCGCGTCGACCTCGGTCCGCCGCCCGGCGGCGACGTCCTCGTGCATCGACGAGCGGTTGTCGGCTGTGTCGGCGGCGACGCGCTCGACAGCCGCGACCGCCTCGTCGTCGCCGAGATCGACGCCGTCGGCGCGCGCGACGCGAGCCACCTCCCGGGCCGCCTCGCGCGCCACCTCGCCGCCCGGCCCGTCGAGCGTCGCGCCGTTCGAGAGGCGGGCGAGCGCCGACGGGCCGTTGATCCCCGCGTTGACCGCGAGCTTCTCGTACCGGCGCCGGGGCATGTCGGCGGCGACCGTCGTCTCGATCCCGGCCTCGTCGAACGCGGCGCCCACGCGCTCGGCGAGGGGATCCGGGCCGCCGGCGAGCGAGCCGACGACGACCTCGCCGACCCCGGTACACGTCACCCGGCCCGGTTCGGCGAGGAGAGCGCCGTAGCTCGCGGTGCCCGCGAGTACCGTCGGGTCGAGCGCGGCGACGAGCCGCTCCTCGGTGAGCCCGTTCTGGAGCGAGCAGACCGCGTCGTACTCGCCCGTCGCGAGCGCCCGCGCCGCCGCGTCCGTGTCGTAGGCCTTCGTCGTGACCACGGCGAGGTCGGCGGCGCGGTGCGTCCCGTCCGTGAGCGCTCGCGGGTGAACGCGCGCGTCGATTTCCCCGTCGATCCGGAGCCCGTCCTCGCGGATCCGCCGCATGTGCGGGTCTCGCCCCACGAGGGTGACGTCGTGAACTCGGGACAACAGCCCGCCGATCAGGCTGCCGAGCGCGCCGGCGCCGTAGACGAGGACCTCCATGCGCGGTACCACGGGACGCGACTGAAAAGGCGTGGCGGTGCGGCGGGCGACGCGCGCCGCGGCGGTACCGGGCCGCGACGGCGACGACGACGACGCGCCCCCTCGTCACCCCTTCAGCCCGCTCCCGGTCAGGGGGACGACGACGTCGTCGTCGGGCGCGAGCGCCCCGCGCTCGCGGAGCGTCCGGAGCGCGGCCGGCGCGACGGCGCAGGTCGGCTCGGTGTAAAAGCCCGCCCGGTGGAGCCGGTCGAGCTCGCGCTCCGCCGCCGCCTCCGTCACCGCGAGCGCGTCGCCGTCGGTCTCGGCGATAGCGTCGAGGATCTCCGCCCGGCGAACCGGCTCCGCGATCTGGATCCCGTCGGCGGCCGCGTTGACGCGCCCGTCGGGGTCGGCCGCGTCCGGCCCGTGGAGCTCCCGGACGATCGGGGCGACGCCGGCCGCCTGCGCGCCGAACAGCCGCGGGACCGCGTCGATCCAGCCGGCGCGTTCGAGCCGTCGGAACCCCCGGTACGCGCCGAGGAAGAGGGTCCCGTGGCCGAGGGGGATGACGACCGCGTCCGGGGCCTCCCAGCCGCGCTGGCGGGCGATCTCGTACGTGACCGTGGCGGTGCCCTCGAAGAACGCCGGGTTCCAGGCGTGGCTGGCGTACCACGCGGCGGCGGTCCCATCGGCCGCTCCTCCCTCGTCGTCCCCGTCGAGCGCGGCCACGCAGGCGTCGGTCACGTCGCTCCGGCTCCCCTCGATCCGGACCGGTTCGGCCCCGGCGCGGCGGATCGCGCGGAGCTTCGACTCCTTGACGTCGGCCGGGACGTACACCGCGGCGTCGATCCCGGCCCGGGCCGCGTACGTCGCGATCGCCGCGCCGGCGTTGCCGGATGAGTCCTCGACGACGCGGTCGACGCCGAGCTCCTGGGCGCGCGTGAGCGTCGTCGTCGCGCCCCGGTCTTTAAACGAGCCGGTGGGGAAGACGTACTCCAGCTTGAACTCGGCGTCCCAGCCGTCGGCGTCGACGAGCGGGGTCATCCCCTCGCCGAGCGTCACCCGGTCGGCGGGGTCGTCGCCGACGGCGAGGAACGCCGCGAACGCCCAGAGTCCGTCGCCGGTGTCGAGGGACTCGCCCGCCGCGGCGTCCGGGGCCGGGTGATCCGGGATCGGCGGGTCGGCGAAGTTCAGGGGGGCGCCGCACTCGCAGCGCCACCGGTCGGCGACGGTCCGACCGCACTCGGAGCAGGCGAGTCGGCCGGGGGCGGCGTCGGCCGGCATCAGTAGCGGTCGACGTTGGTGCCGACCGAGCAGACGTACTCGCCGGCGGCGACCTGCGGGAGCCGCCGGGTGCGCCAGAAGACGCCGTCGGCGTCGGCGGTCACGCGCCCCTTCAGCTCGCCGAAGATGTCGGTCACTTCGAAGAGGAGGTCACCGGCCGAGACGCGCTCGCCGAGGTCGCGCTCGAACCGGACGAGCCCGCCCGCAGGCGACCCGTACTGGTCGAATCCGCGCGCGCGAACCTGCCGTTCGAGGTCGACGTCGCCGTCGAGGAAGCCGTAGTGGCGGAGCACGTTGAACACGCCGTCGACGCCGTACCGGATCGACTCCTCGTCCCAGCCGACGGCGCCCCCGAGCTCCGGGTCGATGGTCGGGATCCCGTGCTCCGGTCCGGCCCGGGCGAGCTGGCCGTCCGGGCCCTTGATGTCGAGGACGTGCCCGCAGCCGAACACCTTCGCGAGCTCCAGGCAGTCGCCGTGGAGGTGGTGGCGGACCCCGCACCGCACCCGCGTCTCGTTTATCATGCGGCTGGTCGACCCCTGGTGGAGGTCGAGGATGAGGTCCGCGCGCTTCGCCGCCTGGAATGTCGCGTGGGCGATCCGCTCGCTGGTCGTCCCGTCCTCGTCGCCGGGGTACCCCCGGTTCATCTTCCGGTCGTCGATCGGGTTCCGGTGTTCCGCGACTTGGAATCCGAAGTAATTGACGATGCCGACGACCAGGACCGCGCCGGACAGCTCCGTCGGGTCGATCCGCGGGACGACGCGGTTGACGACCCCCAGTCCGTTGAGCTCGTCCCCGTCGCTGACCGCCTGCACGTACAGCGTCTGCCCGTCGGTCGCGCCGTTGATGACGGCGACCGGCAGCCGAACGGGGCTCCCGTCCCGCGTCTCGCCCACTTCGAGACGGCCCGTGTCCGTCTCGCCCGGCGGGGCGCGGGCCGTTCCAAGGGTGATCATTACGCGAACGTGGGCCGGCCGGCCCTTTATCCGTTCGGTCCGCGGCGATCACCCGACACAAGCTTTATCGCCGTCTCGGTCGACAAACCGGTACCGAACGCCGCGTTCGCCGAGCGCTCGGGACCGGCACGCGCTCCGTCGCGCCGGACCCGACCCCGGCGATCCGGCATCCCGGCCGGCGGTCGGGTGCGGTCCCACACACATGAGCATCGACATCGACCCGCTGTCGGACGACGCCGGCCTCACGGTCACGGACCACATCGAGAACACCCAGTTCGAGGTGTACACCGACCGTGCCGTCGAGCCGGTCGCGAGTCCCGACGGCGCCCACTACTTCCCCGTCGACACGAGTGTCACCATCGAGACCGCGTCGGTCGAGATCCCCCGAGTCACCATCGTCGAGACGCGCGCCGGCGACGGGACCCTCCTCACCCGCGGGGACTCCTACGAGATGCCCGACGGGACGTACCACGTCGGTATCGACCCCGCGCCGACCAAGCTGTACCTCGCGTTCGACTCCGGGTTCTCGGTGTCGACGACGGACCGGACCACCCGGATCGACCTCGACGCGCCCGCCGAAATCGCGCTCGGGTTCCGGTCGCTCCACCAGTTGCCCGCCGGGACGATCGAGACGCCCACCGACCCCGAGTCGCTGATGGAGGCGGTGTCGCTGCTCGGCTCCGCGCTCCAGACGACGAGCCCCGAGCGGTCGTTCCCCACCCTCCGGGGACACCCGCCGCTGATCGAGCCGGGCGACGAGCTCCGCGTGCCGGACCGGATCGAGTCGCCCGACTCCGGCGTCCGCATCGTCGTGCCGCCGACGTACGAGCACCTCTACCCGGTCGTCTCGCTGGCGTACTACTTCGCGGCCGAGGTCGTGCCCGGGGACGCCCCCCGGATCGAGGGCGACGGCTGGACGTACCCGCTGGAGCCCGACTTCGAGCGCCGGACCGCCGAGGTCCTCCGGCAGTCGTTCCACTTCGACTGCCTCGCCCGCACCGAGGGGTTCTACCCGGTCGACCTCCACGAGCGCGAGACGACCGATATCGACCTCGACTGGGGCCGCCTGTACGACCTGCCGCTCGCGGAGCGCCTCGGCGAGTACCTCGACGTGCCCTTCGACCGCGTCGAGCCCGAACTCCCGCAGTGGACGCTGACGACCGACGTGCGACCCGACCCCGGCAACGTCGAGATGCTCCCGTTCGTCGCCGGGGAGCTGTCGGTCGTCCGGTCTCCCGAGACGGTCACCCCGGTGACCGCGGATGAGGGCGGCGGAGTCGGTCTCTTCCGCACGCCGGGCGCCGACTCGGCTCCCCGCTCGGCGCCGCTCGGTCCCGACGAGTTCGTTCGCGGCGGCGCCGGGACCGAGTCCGTTCGGGACGCCGGCGTCTCCCGCGGCGCCGACGCCTCGACCGACCGCAGCGCGGTCCCCGCGGACGCCGACTTCGTGCAGCCGGAATCGGTCGACACCGTCGAGCACGCGTGGGTGGGCGAGGGCGTCCCGCTCGACGCGAACAAGGCCACGCTCGACGCGTACTACCGCCGGCTGGAGGCCGGTCAGGTCGAGCAGTCGCGGATCTCCGTGCTCGTCGTCTGCAACGACGAGCAGATGCGCGAGGAGGGCGAGGTGGCGGACCTGTACGGCCTCCGCGACATGGTCCAGTTCGACATCGAGGTGCGCCACGACCTCACCCGCGCGGAGATGCGCGACGTCCTCGAGTCCGACGTCGACTTCCTCCACTACGTCGGCCACGTCGACGAGCGGGGGATGCAGTGTACCGACGACTACCTCGACCTGACCGACGAGGAGCTCGACGTCGGAATCAGCGCTTTCCTGCTCAACGCCTGCCAGTCGTACCGGCAGGGCGAGGCGCTGGTCCACCGCGGCTCCCGCGGCGGCATCGTCACCCTCTCCGACGTGGCGAATTCGCCGGCGACCCAGCTCGGTCGGATCATCGCGCGGCTGATGAACGGCGGCTTCAATCTCCGCACCGCGCTAAACGTCGCGAAGCGTGAACTGATCACCGGGCACCAGTACATCGTCGTCGGCGACGGCGGGGCGACGATCTGTCAGAGCCAGAGCGGGGCGGCTGCGGTGATCGAGGTACGTCACGAGGGTCCGCCGTGGGACCTCTCGGTCAAGGCGTATCCGAACGGCCCCTACGGCTCAGGAACGCTGACGATGCCGACTATTGCATCGGTTTCATCCAACCATTACGTTCCGGGTGACATCGATCTGTGCGATGTCACCGAATCCCAGCTAAAGAATTTCCTCGACCTTGAGGTAGTACCGGTCTTCACCGAAACGGGACTCGTCTGGAGCGATGAATTCGACTGATTACGGCCCGGCGGTCGACGAGAGTACGCCTGCCGACGCCGGCGCCGCCTGCGTCAGCAGGAGGAGCGCGGTGAACAGGACGCCGGCCATCTTCGGGTGCTCTGCCACGTAGTCTGCAACACTTTCGTGCATATTACATCAAATATCGCGTGTAATTAAATCACACGTTGTTCTGCGGCAACTAGTTACGGATATTTGAACATTTGAAACTGAGAATTAATAGCTCACCGCGGACGGATAAATCGCCTATTAACCCGTACGCACCGGTGCGTTGAAGGGGATTTCGTCGGACGTACGGATATGGGCGAGTCGGAGGACGTCGACATCCTGGACCCGTTCCGCCAGTTCTTCTCGCTGCGGCGGGACGTGCTCGTGCTGTCGCTCGCCATGTTCGCGTTCAGCCTCGGGTTCCAGATGACGAACCGGTACGTTCCGGAGTACATGTCGGCGCTGGGGGCGAGCGCGTTCGTCATCGGGCTGTTCGGGAGCGTCGGCAACGTCATCGGCGCGGTGTACCCGTACCCGGGCGGGCGGCTCTCGGACCGGATCGGGTCGCGGATCGCGCTCACGCTGTTCGGGCTCCTCTCGAGTTTGGGGTTCGGCGTGTGGCTCGTCGCGCCGACCTTTGGGACCGTGACGGTCGGCGGCGTCGCGTTGGAGCCGTGGATCTGGATCTTCGTCGGGCTCTTCTTAGCGCAGGCGTGGAAGTCGTTCGGCCTCGGCGCGACGTTCGCGATCGTCAAGCAGTCGGTCCCGCCGGAGCGGCTGGCGCGCGGGTTCGCCAGCACGGAGGTGTTCCGCCGGACCGCGTTCCTGATCGGCCCGCTGATCGCGGCGGGGATCATCCAGTACGCGGCCGACTTCACAGTGAGCTTCCAGTACGTGCTCGCGGTGGCGCTCCTGTTCGGCGTCGTCGCCACCGCGCTCCAACACGTCCTCTACGACGCCGAGGCGGACACGCTCGGCAAGGAGTTCGCGGGAGTGAGCGAGGTGATCGAGGACCTCCGCAGCCTCCCGCCGGAGCTCCGCCCGCTGCTCGTCGGCGACACCCTCGTGCGGTTCGCGAACGGGATGGTGTACGTCTTCTTCGTCATCGTGATCACGCAGTTCCTCGAGGTCGGCCTCGACGTCGGCCCCCTGTCGCTGTCGCCGGCGGCCTTCTTCGGCGTGCTGCTGGCGATCGAGATGCTGGTCGCGCTCGTCTCCATGCCGCCCGCGGCGCGGGCCGCCGAGCGAGTGGGGCTCAAGCCGGTCGTCGCGCTCGGCTTCCTCGTGTACGCCGTCTTCCCCGTGCTGCTCATCAACGTCCCGGCCGATACGCCGCTGACCGCGCCGCTCGTCGTCGTCCTGTTCGCGTTCTCGGGGCTGCGGTTCGCCGGGCTCCCGGCGCACAAGGCGCTGATCGTCGGGCCCGCCGAGCGCGACACGGGCGGCCGCGTCTCCGGGTCGTACTACCTCCTCCGCAACGCGGTCGTCATCCCGAGCGCGGCGCTCGGCGGACTGATCTACGGCGGGTTCTCCGTGCCGGGGACCGACGTCTCCGTCGCGGGGGACCCCGTCGTCGCGTTCGGGCTCGCGAGCGCGATCGGGCTCGTCGGCGTCGCGTACTTCGCGCTGTTCGGGACGGAGTACGACGCGTACGCCTGACCGCCGGCGACGCGCCGCGATCGCCCCGGTCGTCTCGACCGCCTCGTCTGCCCCGCCGTTTTTTCACCTCCCGCGACTGAGTTGATTCCATGACCGACATCCCCGCCACGATACGGGACGCGTTCGAGCACACCGACTACGACCTCGGCGACGTCGCGGTCAACCGGCAGCAGGTGCGCGTTCCGGTCCTCCAGGAGGGGGCCGATCCCGACGCGCTCCGCGCGGTGATCGAGGAGGCGCTCGGCGCGGACGCCGTCGTCGGCGTCACCGTGAGCACGGAGACGATCGACGGCGAGGACACCATCGGCACCGTCGTCTCCTTCCAGCACCGACCGTGACGCGGTACGATTAAGCGTGCAGTACCCCTACTTGACGGTCGAACGATGACGTCCGACGACGGGCACGACGGCGCACAGTACCTCGCCGGATCGCCGGTCCGGGTCGCGGTCCTCCGGGCGCTCCGGCAAGAGCCGCGCCGTCCGGCGGACCTGACGGACGCGGTCGACGCGACCCGGACGACGGTCCAGCGGATCCTCGGGGGGTTCCGCGAGCGCGACTGGGTCGTCAAGCGCGACGCGGCCTACCACGTGACGCCGACGGGGGAACGCGTTCACGACGCGTACGAGGCCCTGCTCGACGAGGTGGAACTGGCCGACCGGTACGGGGGGTTCGCCGCCGACCTCGAGCGCGTGGACGCCGGGTTCCCCGCGGAGGCGGTCGACGCCGGCAAGTTGACCGTCGCAAGCGACCAGAATCCGCTCGCCGCGGTCGACCGGATCACCGAGCTCCTCCGAGAGGGCTGTGGCACCGAGATCCGCGCGGTCTCGCCGATCGTCATCCAGCAGTTCAACCGCGCGGCCGCGGCCGCGCTCGACGCCGGCGCGGAGGTCGAACTCGTCATCGACCGCGACGTGGTCGAGGCGTCGATCTCCGATTTCGGTCCGGCGACCGACCGCGCGCTCGACGACGACGACGCGACGGTGTACGTCTCGCCCGACCCCGTCGAGTACGGGCTGTTCAGGCGCGACGACGTCGCCTGCGTGACGGCGTACGACCGGCGGAACAACCCCCGGTGCGTGCTGGAGTCCACCGACTCGACGGTGGTCGAGTGGGTCGACGACCGGTTCGAGTCGCTCGTGGCCGAGGCTCGGAAACTGTCCGCAGTCCTCGAGAACGCCTGATTCGGCGGCCGCTACGCTCCGCCTGTTACATTCCGCCTGTTACATTCCGCCTGTTACATTCCGCCTGTTACACTCCGCTTGTCACGCTCGACCGACTACGCGTCCGATTGGCCCTCGTTGCCGTCGGGAGTGTCACCTCGTCCGGCGTCGCGGTCGGTAGCGTCGTCCGGTTCGGCGTCGCGGTCGAAGTTGGCGGGGACGACCGTCGGGTGGTCGATGCCGACGGAGGGGGTGCTCGCGCTCATGGCTCTGTATACGCGTAGGCGACGACCCGACTAAAAATTACCCATGGGCATAACGCATCCCGTCCGCCGACGGGTATGTCTCGGAGTTATTCGCCGAACTCGTCCGCATACAGGTCCTGCGCGTGTTCGATCGCCTCTTTGGCGGTCGCCTTGTCCTCCCACCCGAGGGTCTCGACCTCCTTGCCGGGCTCGAGGTTCTTGTAGGTCGAGAAGAACTCGTCTATCTCGTCGCGGATCTGCTGGGGGATGTCCTCGAGGTCCTCGATGTGGTCGAAGCGGGGGTCCTCGGTAGGCACCGCGATCACCTTGTCGTCCTGCTCGCCGTCGTCGTCCATCTTCATGAGCGCGACGGGGCGGGCCTCGACGACGCAGCCGGGGAACGTCTGGTCCTCGACGAGCACCATCACGTCGAACGGATCGCCGTCGTCGTAGTACGACTGCGGGATGAATCCGTAGTCGTACGGGTAGTGGACGTTCGAGTGGAGCACGCGGTCGAGGACGACGCCGGGAATGTCCTTGTCGTACTCGTACTTGTTCCGCTCGCCCTTGAGGCACTCAACGACCGCGTAGATCTCGTCGGGCGCGTCCGGCCCCGTTTCGAGCTCCTCCCAGAGGTTGACCATGTGACCGACATTCGGTCCATGGGTAGCAAAGTCCTTTCGGGTTCTCGGCGCCGACGAAGCGGCGGCGCGCCGAGCGTCTCCCCCACGTTGTCGACCGCTTTCGGCGAGATCAACCGGTTGACCGGGTGTCACATCCTGTTCGAAAACCACCGCATTTCCGACGAATCGTCACGTATTTGCCGTCTCAATCGGTAATCAGTCGAATACGGCCCTTTGCCCGAATCTCCGGTCTCGTCGCCGTAGTCTCCGATATCGGCAACTGCTCGGGGGTTCCGGGAGAGTTTGATATTTAAATACTGATGAACCTTGAGAAAGGTTATAAGTTCGGCTACCCTTCAGATATCTATGTCAGAGGCACAAACAGTCACTGATGCGGAGGCACCGCGGTCGGCGGCGGAACTGACGGCGTTCCAACAGAACATCCTCACAATCCTCTCGGAGGAACCCATGTACGGGCTCGCTGTCAAGCGCGAGCTCGAATCGTACTACGGCTCCGAGGTCAACCACGGCCGGCTCTACCCGAACCTCGACGACCTGGTCGCGGACGGGTTAGTCGAGAAGAGCGAGCTCGACAAGCGGACGAACCAGTACGAGCTGACCGAGGCCGGGCACGACGCGGTCCTCGGCCAGCTGGAGTGGGTCCTCGACCGGTTCGTCACCGACGAGGCGCGCGCCGACGAGATCCGGGCGCTCCTCGACGAGTAACTTCCGAGGACACCGCGGGACGCATCGACGCGAAACCGACGCGATTTTTGGCACACACGCGCGGTGAAAACCGCGCACTTCGACCCGCTGAGCCGCCGCTCCGTCGACTACGACGGCTCGGGTCCGTCGACTACGACTGTTCCGGTCCGTCGACGTCGGCGGCGACCGACTCGATCACCGTCAGCGACTCCTCGACGACGGCGAGCTGCTCGTCGGTCGGCCAGCCGTTGCGCGGCAGGTACTCCTCGCGGAACTCCTCGCGCACTTCGAGGGTCGCGTCGTCGACCGCGCGGACGTAGTGGTTGCTCATGAACGCCGCGAAGCTGCGGGCGGTGTCGGCGTGGACCGCGTCGTGGCGCTCGGCGACCGCGTCGGCGACCGCCTCGTTGTAGGCGGCGATCTCGTCATACCGGTCGGCGTCGCCCGGCCCCGACAGCGACACCTCGACGGCCCGGTCGGTGGTCTCGATCCGGTCGAGCTGGACCGTTCCGTCGGCCATCCACTCGTCGGGATACAAGACGAGGGTGTCGTCGTCCTCGCGGAGCCGCGGGACGTAGTCGTGGCCCGAGACGAGCTCGTCGCGTCGCTCGCGGTAGAACGCGGCGGCCGCGTCGTCCTCGGTCCGCCGGGCGAGCCGCGTGAGCCGCTCCGCCTCGTCGACGACGTCGACGGGCACGTCCGGGACGCGGTCGTCGTCGTCGCCGCTCTCGGCGCCGTCGCCGTCACCCGTCTCGTCGCCCCCGGCATCGTCGGCCGCGGCGTCGCCCTCGGCCGTTTCGGCGGCCATCATCTCCCGCGCCCGTTCCTTCGCCCACTCCGGGGGTTCGTCGTTAGTTCGCGTCATCGAGTGCCTCGTTCGCCAGATCGTCGGCGCGCGCGTTTATTTCTCGCGGAACGTGGCCGATCGACCAGCGGTCGAACCGCTCCAACAGCTCCCGGGCGCGGACCCGCTTCTCTCGCAGCTCGGGGTCGTTGGCGTCCCACTCCCCGCGTACCTGCTTGACGATCAGCTCGGAGTCACCGCGGACGTCGATCTCGTCGAAGCCGTACTCATCGGCGGCTTCGAGCGCCCGGATCAGCGCGGCGTACTCGGCCTGGTTGTTGGTGACCCGCCCGATCCGCTCGCCGCCCTCGGCGACGACGCCGTCGGACGTGACGAGACACCAGCCGACCGCGCCCGGGCCGGGGTTCCCGCGGGACGCGCCGTCGAAGTAGACGTGCGCGCGGCCGCCCCCATCGCGGATGACGTTCGTCAGCCGCGTCGGGTCGCTCCCCTGTACCACGATCTTGTCGTCGTACGCGACGGCGACGGCCCCCTCCCGCTCGGCGCGCCACCGCTCGTGGGCGGTGTTCCCCGGCTCGATCCGAACGCCGGCGTCCTCGAGACGGGCCTGCGCGGTCGCCGGATCACAGTCGATCGTCGGCATTCGGTCGGGCTCCGCGCTCGCGGGACAAAGGGCTGTCCGTCCGGGCCGTCATCGCGTCTCTCCGACCTCGGAACGGAGGTCGTCGACTCCGTGCCACAAACCCGCATACTCACGAACTTTTAAGTTAAACCATTTGGATAGTATATAAATGCGATGACACGGCCAACCCGGCAACGGGATCACGACCGGCAGCGTGTGCGGGACGAGGACGCCGACGAGACCGAAACCGACGCCGAGGGGGTCGACGCGGACGAGTTGGACCCCGAAGACTTCGATCCGGAGGAGCTCACGAGGACGGCCGACGGGGAACTGATACACGAGGAGACGGGGATGATCATCGAGGAGGAGCAGATCGATCCCGGCCCGGAGTGGCGCGCGTTCAACCACTCGGAGCGCCAGGAGAAGTCGCGCGTCGGCGCCCCGACGACGAAGACGATGCACGACAAGGGGCTGACGACGACGATCGACTGGAAGGACAAAGACGCGTACGGCCGCTCTATCTCCTCGAAGAAGCGGTCACAGATGCACCGGCTGCGGAAGTGGCAGGAGCGGATTCGGACGAAGGACGCGGGCGAGCGCAACCTCCAGTTCGCGCTCTCGGAGATCGACCGCATGGCGAGCGCGCTCGGGGTGCCGCGCTCCGTCCGGGAGGTCGCCTCGGTCATCTACCGACGGGCCTTGAACGAGGACCTCATCCGCGGCCGCTCGATCGAGGGCGTCTCCACCGCCGCGCTCTACGCCGCCTGTCGCAAGGAGGGGATCCCCCGGTCGCTCGAGGAGATCTCCGACGTCTCCCGGGTCGACCGCAAGGAGATCGGCCGGACGTACCGCTACATCTCGCAGGAGCTCGGCTTAGAGATGCGTCCGGTCGACCCGAAGAAGTACGTCCCCCGCTTCTCCTCCGAGCTCGATCTGAGCGAGGAGGTCCAGTCGAAGGCCAACGAGATAATCGAGACGACCGCCGAGCAGGGGCTCCTCTCCGGGAAGTCCCCGACCGGGTACGCGGCCGCAGCGATCTACGCGGCCTCCCTGCTCTGTAACGAGAAGAAGACCCAGCGCGAGGTCGCCGACGTCGCGCAGGTCACCGAGGTCACCATCCGCAACCGGTACCAAGAGCAGATCGAAGCGATGGGGATCCACAGCTAGGCGCCGCCGACTCGGCCGTTCTCTCCGCTCCGGACTCTTTTTAATCCGCTCGCTCGCCAGCAACGTTCAAGCCGCCGCGCCGTCAACGTTCGGTCGAATGCGGCTCGACGAGTTCATCGAGTTCGAGGCGAACGAGCGCGCCGAGCGGCGGCGCCTCGCCGCCGAGAAGGACTACGGTATCCTCGACCACCTCGACTCCTTCGAGCGGCGCTTCGAGGAGCACGTCTCCGACGACGCCGTGGTCGGTAGCGTCTCTCCCTCCATCTTCGTCGGTCGCTCGGACTACCCGAACGTCTCGACCGGGCTGCTCTCGCCGGTCGGCCGCGAGGAGCGGGCGGACGCGTTCGAGACCTCCGCGGCGTGGTACGACGAGGGCGTTTCCATCGCGGACGTGTTCGACCGCCGGACGAGTCTGCTCAACTCGGCGCAGGGAGTCGACGTGAGGGACGCCGGCGCGACCGGCGGGGTGAAGTCGATCGGGGGCAGCAGCGGTCCCGCCGCGAGCGTCCACGACGCGTGGGACGGCTGGCTCGGCGTCCAGCGCGAGGTCGCGATCGCCGACCGCCCGGTCGACGTCGAGATCGGGCTCGACGGGCGGCCGGACCTCGACTTCGACGTCGGGACGCAGGACATCAAGACGCCGACCGGACCGCGCGCGGCCGCCCGCACGGCCGAACTCGGGGAGAACCCGCACGTCCCGCGACCCGTACAGAAGACCCTCGAAGACGACGACTGGCGCGCGGAGGGGGCGATGACGTACCTCTACCGCCGCGGCTTCGACGTGTACGAGATCAACACGATCCTCTCGGCGGGCGCGCTCGGCCGCGGCGAGAACCGGCGACTCGTCCCGACGCGCTGGTCGATCACGGCGGTCGACGACACGGTCGGCCAGTTCCTCCGCGGGTCGATCCGCGACAGTCCGACGGTCGACCGGGTCGAGGTCCACCGGAACGAGTACCTCGGCAACGCCTTCTGGGTCGTTCTGGTGCCGGGGCGGTGGGAGTACGAGCTCGTCGAGATGAAGTCGCCCGGCTCCATCTGGAACCCGGACCCCGAGGCGGGCGTCTCCCTCTCGGCCGCCAGCGAGGGCCGCGAGGGGCGGACCGGCTACGTCGAGGAGACCGCCGGCGCCTACTACGCGGCCCGGCTGGGCGTCCTCGAACACCTCGACGATCGCGGGCGACAGGCGAAGGCGCTCGTCTTGCGCCACGTCTCCGACGACTACTGGGGTCCCGTCGGCGTCTGGCAGGTGCGCGAGGCCGTCCGAAACGCCTTCGAGGGGGAGCGCGGCACCGCCGAAACGTTCGGCGAGGCTGTCCGCGGCGTCGCCGAGCACCTCCCGGTCTCGCTCGGTCGCCTCCGCAGAAAATCGACGATGGCCGCCGGGCTCCAAGCGAACCTCGGCGACTTCGTCGACGCCGGGTGAGACGGCAAACACCGCGGAACGACCCCGCCCGAGCGCTTTAGTCGCGGCGCCGAGTGGGTGGCGCATGGTTCCAACGGTCCCCGCGTTCGGCGGCGTCCCCGCCGGCCCAGAGCTCGTGATCATCATGCTAATCGCCGTCCTCCTCTTCGGCGTTCCCCTCGTCGTCATCGCTGGAGCGGTGCTGTTCCTCAAACTGCGCTCGGACGGCGAGGAGGCTGACGCCGACCGCATCGCGGAGCTGGAGGCGGAGGTCGAACGACTCCGCGAGAAGGTGGAGGACGAACCGAGGCAGAAAGACGAGCGCGACGGCGACGATCGCTTATAAATAAGGAGGCGGTGGCGCGCGCCTCCGAGCGGCCGCCCTCGGCGGCCGCGAGGAGCGCCGCGCGAGGGACGCGGTGAGCGCTCGGAGAGCGCGAACCGCGAGGCTGGGGCTTTGGAGGTGGTCCCCACCGATCTGTAGTCAGCTATTATAAGCGAGCGGCTGGGGCTTTTGGCAGTGCTCACCGCAGAGTTGTCGACAGCTTATAAACACCACCCGCTAACGGCTCACCCCCCGGCATAAATCCCGCACCGCCTCTCTGAGCCGCTCGCTCCCCCCTTCGATGTTCCCGGTCAGTCCTCCGCCCAGTAGTACAGCTCCTCGCGCGGCGCGTCGCAGTTCGGGCAGTTTTCGGGGAGCTGCTTGCCGATCTCGCCCATCTCGCCGCACTCCCAGCAGCGCCACATCACGTAGGCGGTGCCGAACACGTCGCGGGCGTCGGTGAGCGTCAGCGGCTCCGACCCGGACGGCGACGAGACGTAGAAGCCGTCGTCGTCGACTCCGCGAACCGTCCCGAGCTGGTCCCCGTCCTCGTCGTAGACGGTCTGTCCGATGCTCACGTCGGCGAATACGGGTTCTTCGGAGGCCATGTGCGGGCGGTACGAGCCGCTCCCTCATAAGTGTGGTACGTGAACCCGACACACGACAGCCGTGAATCGCCCTGTGTCGACGCAACACCGACGAGAACGGCCCGACTCAGGCCACGGGCGTCCGCTCGACGACGGTGCCGTCGGCGGTCGGGTACTGCTCGACGATCTCGCCGCGGTCGAGGTCGCCGTCCTCGACCATCTCCTCGAGGAGCCACCACGCGACCTCGACGTGGTCCGACTTGACGGTGTAGAACTGCTCGGGGACGCCGAGCGCCTCGAAGCGGTCGGGGTCGGCGAACGCCTTCCCGTAGACGAGGGTGCCGTCGTCGGTCACCTCGTCGAACTCGCGCCGGATGTTCTCCGCCATCCGCTTGAGCCGGTTCCGGTGTTGGGCGGCGTCCTTGAAGACGGACGTACAGAAGTACACCTTCTCGTGGCTCGCCATCTCGGAGACGATGGCGTCGTCTTTCGACCCCTCGACGGCGGACATGTGCCCCTCCTGGAGTTCGAACCCCTCCTCCTGCATCCGGCGGTAGTTGCCGTCGGACATCTCGAACTCGTTAATGTTACAGAACTCCGCGGCGCCCTCGTCCAAAAAGTCGAGGAACTCCGGCTCCGCGCGGATGCCTGGGATCTCGAAGGCCGGCGTGAGCCCCTCCTCGCGGGCGATGTGGAGGATCTCCTCCCACTCGGTCCCGTGCATGTCGCCCCACAGCTCCAGCGGCGGGTGGAAGCGGATCTCGTCGAGCCCCGCCTCCGAGAGGCGGCGCATGTTCTCGCGGCCGCCGGTGATACCCGTGTACAGGTGGGTGTGGTGGTCCTCGCCGAACTCGTCTTTCAGCAGCTCGAGGTAGCGCGTCGTCTTCGCCATCGCCTCCTGCGGTTCGCCGCCGGTGATCGAGGTGCCGAGCGCGCTCATGCGCTTGGCCTCCGCGATCACGTCCTCGTCGGACTCGACCTTCCGCTCGTTGGCGTACACGTCGGTGACGTTCTTCCGGTTCTCTCCGAGGGGGCAGTAGAAGCAGTCCCGTTGGTCGCAGTAGCCGTAGACGAACAGCACCATCTTGCCGCCTTTGGCGCACTGTTCGCAGCCCTTGGAGATCATCTACCCGTCCATACCGGCCGCGGCCTGAAAAAGCGTCCGAACCATGCGCTCCCGCGAGAGGCGTTCTCACGGTGGTGTTCTCACGATGGTGTTCTCACAGTGGCGTTCCGCGGGGCCGCCCCCGTCGTTTCCGCTCCCCGAAACGAACACAAAGTATGTACCGCCGCCCGCGCGAGGACGGGTATGACCAGAGAGCCGACCGCAGACGAGAGAGCCGAGTCAGCCGACGCGGAGTCGTTCACTCGCCGTCGCGCCCTCGCCGCCGGCGGCGCGGTCGCGCTCGCCGGCCTCGCCGGCTGCACCGCGTACGACGTGGTCAGCGGCGACGAGCCCGCGGAGTTCGCCGCCGGGACCGCGACGGTCGCCGACGCGACGCTCTCGGAGAGCGGCTACGAGCTCAACGAGGTGACCGACGAGACGCTCGCCCGAGAGGTCGAGGTCGCCGGCCAGACGCGCGAGGTCCGCGTGACGAACACCGTCGCGGAGTACGACAAGGCGGTCGAGCTGTTCGGCCAGCGCTACCAGGCCGCCGTCTTTGCCGCGGTGACGACGCCGCAGATACAGGTCCTCGGACGGGCGCTCAATCCGATCGCCGAGATGGGGACCCGCGAGCGCGCCGAGATCATCCTGAGCCGCTACGAGAACGTCGGCGATCTGGAACGCGGCTCGGAGTACTCGACGACGGTCCTCGACGCCGAGGCCGATGTCGTCGTGTACACGGCCGACGCCGAGATCGAGGGCACGGGCGCGAGCACGGAACTGGAGCTCCACATCGGCGAGCCGGTCGCGGCCGGCGACGACTTCGTCCTCCCGCTCGCGGCGTACCCGACCACCTTCAGCGACGGCGAGAACGTCCGCCAGATGATGAACGGGATCGAACACGAGCCGGCGTCGGACGGCGACTGAGGGGACGCGCCCGGGCGCACCAGCGGTGCACGGGCCCCGCGCCCCGCGAGCTGCCGCCCCGAGCCGAAAACATATGACGGCCCCTCGCCTAGCGTCGCGTAATGCTGTTGGTCCTCTGTGTCGACCTCGACGACGACCTCGGCCGGAAGACGGGGATCCCCACCCCGGTGATCGGCGCCGACGACGTCACCGAGGCCGCCGTCGCGCTCGCGACGGCCGACCCGGAGGACTCGGACGTGAACGTCCTCTTCCAGGGAGTGAACGTCCACGACGAGCTGGCGGCCGGCGGCGAGGCGGTCGAGGTCGCCGCCGTCACCGGCGTCGACGGCTCCGACGTGAAGGCGAACCGCGCGGTCGGCAAGGAGGTCGACCGCGTCCTCGCCGAGCTGTCGACCGGCGAGGAGGTCTCCGCGGTCGTGATCACCGACGGCGCGCAAGACGAGTCCGTCCTCCCGGTGATCCGCTCGCGGATGCCGATCGACGGGATGCGTCGCGTCGTCGTCCGACAGGCGCAGGACCTCGAATCGCTCTACTACACGATCAAGCAGGTGCTCGCGGACCCCGAGACCCGCGGGACGATCCTGGTGCCGCTCGGCGTCCTCCTCCTCATCTACCCGCTGGTCGTCGTCGCGAACCTCTTCGACGTCGCCGGCGCGGCCGTCCTCGGGATCCTCTCCGGCATCGTCGGCCTCTACTCGCTGTTCCGCGGGCTCGGACTGGAGGAGACCGTCGACGGGGCGGCCTCGACGGTGCGGAACGTCCTCTACACGGGGCGGGTGACCCTCGTTACCTACGTCGTCGCGCTCGCGCTGATCGTGGTCGGCGGCGTCCAGGGAATGGAGACGATCGAGGCCGTCACCGCGGTCCGCGGCGGGTCGATCACGGCCGGCGTGACCCTCGCCGCGTTCGTCCACGGCTTCGTCCAGTGGCTCGCGGTCGCCGGCGTCACCTCCAGCCTCGGGCAGATCACCGACGAGTACCTCGGCGGGCGGTTCCGGTGGCGGTACCTCAACGCCCCCTTCTACGTGCTCTCCATCGCGGTCGTGCTGTACGCCGTCTCCGGCTTCTTCCTGCCCGAGGCGCAGGGCGTCACGTCGCTCGGGCTCTCCGACCTCGCGATGGCGCTCGCGGCCGGGACGCTCACCGCCGTGTTGAGCACGCTCGCGTTCGCCGTCGCCGAGTCGCAGCTCCCATCGACGGCCGGCGTCGGCGAGCGGAAGAGCGGCTAGTCGGCGCGGCGATATTTAAAAGGCGTCCGGGGCGCTACCGCGGCGTCCACTCCTCGCAGGCGTCCATGTCGTCCATCAGCTCGTCGTAGTGGCCGCAGTACGGCTGCATTCCCTGATCGGTCCGGACGTAGTCGAAGTGGGCGCAGTTCCCGCAGTAGGTGTCGCCGGGGCCGTCGCGGGCGGCGGCGTCGACGCCGGGCGAGATGTCGGGGCCCTCGCCGCCGGCCTGCCCCTCCGATCCCGTCCCCGCGGGTCCGGACGGTCCGGCCGCTTTTCCCGCGTCGTTGATGGGCGAACGGATATCGGTCCCGGCCTCGCCGCCGTCGCTCACGCCGGCGGCACCGCTCCCTCGCGCGCTCCGGCCGCCGCGGTCGCCCGAGACGTTCGCGGACGAGCCCGTGCCGACGCCGGTCCCCGATCCGGTCGTCGGCCCCGCGCCGGTCCCCGTTCCCGAGCCAGCCGGCGATCCGTTCCCGGGTGTCGACCCGTTGCCGGCGGAGCGGCCGCTCCCGGTCGGCGCGGCGGTCCGATCGTCGCGGTCCGGTCGGTTCGTCTGCGTCTCGACGTCTCCGTCGGGCGTGCCGCCGAGGAGGCCGACGCCGCCCATCCCCTCGACTTGGTCGCGGCCGACCTCGATGATCTTCGTCTCGCCCTTGTGGGTCACCTCCATCGTGACGGTGCCGCCGGGGTCGTTTCGCGTCTTGAAGTTGGCGACGCCGATGAACACGCTCCACAGCGTCGTCGCGGCGCCGACGAAGTACAGCCCCGCGGTCGGCAGCGTGAGGTCGGTCAGCTCCGGCCGCGGCCCGCTGACCCAGTGGTATGGGTAGGCGTACGCGAACAGCGCGACGCCGAGGCACATCACGCTCGCCCCGACGACGGCCGCGACGCGCGTGTTGCGGTCCGCGGGGAGCACGGTCATCACGCCGAGTAACACCAACGGGACGCCCACGCCGCCGAGCACGCCGCCGAGCCGCCGCGCTTCGCCGGAGCTGTAGCCGCTCGGGAGAGTGACCTCCGCGGCGACGAGGAGCCCGACGACGAGCAGGAGGGTTCCGGCGACGAACGAGCCCACGCCGAGGTACAGCCGACGCGGGTCGACCTCGGAGCGCCCCCGTCCGCCGTACGCCTCCGAGAGACTGGTCATACGCGGCCTACGTCGTCCTCCCTGAAAACAGTATGTCAGACGTTCGCCCGCGGCGGGGGACGGAGCGGGGGTGACGAGGCGGGTCGGGAGCGTCGTCGCCGCGACCGACACCGGGACCCCCGCCTAGACCAGCGCGCCGATGTCGACGTTCGCGTTGAGCAGCTCCGCCATCCGGTCGACCGTGCGCGCGTCCCGGGTCCGCCCGCTGCGGACGATCCCCTCGGCGCGGTCGATCGCGGTGACGGTGTCGGTGTTCACCGCGAGCACGGGCTTGCCCGCGTCGGCCGCCTTCCCGAGCACCGCGCCGGAGGGGCGGTGGCCGCCGGTCAGGACGAGACACGCGACGCCCGAGGCCTCGAGCGCCGCGGTCTGGACGTCGGCCCGGTCGCCGCCGGTGATGACGGCGGCGTCGCGGGCGCGCCGGAAGTACCGCAGCGCCTCGTCGCCGCCCATCGCGCCGACGAGGAAGCGCTCGACGAAGCCGTCGGTCGGCGCGTCGGTGAGCAGCTCGGCGCCGAGCTCGTCGGCGAGTTCGCCGACGGTGACGCCGGCGAGCTCCTTCTCGTGGGGGATCGCGCCGAAGACGGTGATTCCCCGCGACTCGAGGAACGGGATCCCGTCCTGGTCCAGCGAGTCGAACGCGTCGTCGGAGACCTTGTTGAAGACGACGCCGGCGAGCCGGTCGCCGAAGGCGTCGGCGGCCGCGAGCACGTCGTCGAGGTCGTTCGGCGAGCCGTACCCCGCGACGAGCACCACTCGCGCGTCGAGCAGCTCCGCGATGTCGACGTCAGTCAGGTCGACGACGCCGCCGGTGGTCCAGCTGGTGGCGCCCTCGACGAACATGTGGTCACGGTCGGCCGCGAGCTCCTCGTACTCCTCGCGGATCCGGTCGCTGAGGGCGTCGGGGTCCTCGGTGCCGCGGATCGCGCCCTCGACGAACGTCGGCGAGTAGACGACGGGCTCCATCTGGTGCATCTCGGAGTCGAGGCCGAGCACGTCGCGGGCGAGCATGGGGTCCTGGTCGAGCGTCTTGCCGACGTTCGACTGCAGCCGGGTCCCCTTCGGCTTCATGTAGCCGACGCTGCGGTCGCGGTCGGCGGCGAGCCGCGCGAGCGCGACGGTTATCGCTGTCTTTCCGGCGCCTTCTCCGGTCGCGGTGACGAGTGTCGTGGTGGTGTCTGTCATGAGTCGAGTTCCTCCGGGTCAACGGTGAGTCTCACGTCGACGGCGGCGGCGTTCGTGCCGCCGTCGGCGTCGGGCAGTGCGACGAGCGGGTTGATGTCGAGCTCCAAGATGGCCGGGAAGTCGGTGACCAGCTGGGAGAGCCGACCGATCGTCTCGACGACGGCGTCGACGTCGACCGGGTCGCGGCCGCGGGCGCCCCGCAGCAGCGGCGCCGACTGGATCTCCTCGGTCATCTCGCGGGCCTCCGGCTCCGAGACGGGCGCGACGCGGAAGGTGGTGTCCTCCATCACCTCCACGAAGATGCCGCCGAGCCCGAACATCAGCAGCGGGCCGAACTGCGGGTCGCGGTTCATGCCGACGATCGTCTCGACCCCGTCGTCGAGGTCGACCATCTCCTGCACCTGCACGCCGAGCAGGGTCGCGTCCGGCTGGTAGTTGCGCGCGCGGGTGATCAGGTCCTCGTAGGTGTCCGCCACCTCGGCGTCCTCGACGCCGACGGCGACGCCGCCGATGTCGGACTTGTGCAGGATGTCCGGCGAGACGATCTTCATCACGACGTCGCCGTCGATCCCGGCCGCGACCTCGGCGGCGCGCTCGGGCGAGTCGACGATCTCGCCGGCGGGCGTGGGAATCCCGTACGCGTCGAGCAGCTCCATCGCCTCGACGCCGAGGCGGTTGTCGTCGCGGTCGCGCACCGTCCCGAGGATCTCCGCGGCGCGCTCGCGGTCGACGTCGAACGACATCGGCGCCGCGTACTCGCGCTCCTTGATGTCGCGGTACCGCGCGAGCGTCGCGAGGCTCTCGATCCCGCGGGCGGGGTCGAAGTAGCAGGGGATCCCCCGCGCCTGCAGCTGCTGTTTCGGCTCGCGCGTCCGGTCGCCGCCCATCAGGCAGGCGGCGACGGGCGCGTCCATCTCCTCGCTGACCGCCTCGATGGCGTCCGCGAGGTCCGCGAAGTCGATCGTCGCCGTCGGCGCGGCCAGCACGAGGGCGGCCCCGACGTTGTCGTCGGCGACGGTGATCTCCAAGGCCTCGCGGAAGCGCTCCACGTCGGCGTCGCCGATCACGTCGACGGGGTTGTGGATGTTCGCCTCGCCGGGCATCGACTCGGCGAGGGCGTCGGTCGTCTCGCCGGTGAACGACGCCATGTCGAGGTCGGCGTCGCCGACGGCGTCGGTCGCCATCACGCCGGGGCCACCGGCGTTGGTGACGATGGCGACGCTGTCGGTGTCGGGGAGCGGCTGGCTCCCGAGGATGCCGGCCGAGTCGAACAGCTCGTCGACCGACTCCGCGCGGATGACCCCCGCCTGGTCGAGGCCGGCCTCGTACGCCTTATCGGAGCCGGCGAGGGTGCCGGTGTGCGAGGAGGCGGCCTGCGCGCCGGCGCTCGTTCGCCCCGACTTCACGGCGACGATCGGGGTGTCCTGCGTCGTCTCGCGGGCCGCCTCGATGAACTCGCGGCCGTCCTCGATCCCCTCGAGGTAGCCGATGATCACGTCGGTCTCCTCGTCCGATCCCCAGTGGTCGACGAAGTCGGTCTCGTCGAGGACGGCCTTGTTCCCGAGCGAGACGACGTCCTTGAAGCCGATCCCGTTGTCGTTGGCCCAGTCGAGGACCGCGGTGACGAACGCGCCCGACTGGCTCATAAAGGAGAGCCCGCCGGGAAGGGCGTTCTCCGGTCCGAACGTCGCGTTCATGCCCGAGGGAGTCGACATGATCCCCAGGCTGTTGGGGCCGACGAGGTTGAGGTCGTACTCGTCGGCTATCTCCGCGAGGCGCCGCTCCCTCGCCGCCCCGTCCTCTCCCGTCTCGCCGAACCCGGCGGTGATCACGACGACGTTCCGGACGCCCGCCTCGCCGCACGCCTCGATCGCGTCAAGCACGATCGAGGGCGGCACGACGACGACGGCCACGTCCGCGTCGGCGTCGGCCACCTCGTCGACGCAGGGCGTCCCGAGCACCTCGTCGTAGTTCGGGTTGACGGGAACGGTGTCGCCGTCGAAGTCGTCGAGCAGATTCGACGTGACGGCGCGACCGACGGCTCCCTCGCGGGCGGTCGCACCGACGACGGCGACCCGATCCGGGTCGAACAGCTCGTTGAGCGTACCCATCACTATTGTCCTACGTAAACCGGTGGCTTAAGATCCGTGGGAGCGTTTTCGGTAGCCGAGTCAATAACGAACGATCGGTCGGGAGTCGGCCGGTTCGATCGGTGGATCTCCTCTCGCCGGCTCGCGACCGCTCGGATCGACAGATCCGCGCCCTCCGTCTCCCCCTTATCAGTCCGTCTCTCCCTTATCAGTCCGTCTCCGTCCCGGCCCCCACTTCCGGGTCCGCTCCGCCACGTTCACCCGCGTCGATCCCGCCGTTCGCGCGTCCCACCGCCGTTCGCGGTCGGGCCGGCGGCGCCGAGAGACCCTCGGCCGCCTCCCGGCTGGCGGTCGGGACGCTGAGCGTGACGACGTTCCCGTTCGGATGGGTGTCGAAGGAGAGGTTGCCGCCCGACCGGTTCGCGACCCAGTACACGAGCCACAGACCCATTCCCCCCGTGTGGCGCAGGTCGTCCATTTCCCACCGGTCGGTGATGACGTACCGCTCCTCCGCCGGGATGGGCGGGCAGTTGTCGCGGATCGAGATCTCGACGGTTCCGTCGGTCTCGGTCGCGTCGACCCGGACGCGCGGCGTCGACTCCGCGTGCTCGATGGCGTTCTCGACGAGCTCGGCGATCGCGTAGTCCAGCTCCGGATGCGTGAACGCCTCCACGTTCCGCGGGTACGAGACGGAGACGCTCGCTGTGGGGTTGCCGTCGTCGCGCGATTCGTCGTCTCCCGATTTGTCGTCTCGCCACTCGTCGTCGGTCGGATCGTCGCCGGGCGCTTCGTCGGCGGTCGGGTCGGCGGCGGATCCGTCGTCGGCCGGTCCGCGGTAGCTGATGTCGATCTCCCCGCGGCCGTCGCAGTCGTCGACGACCATGTCGAGCGCCTCCTCGACGACGGGCGCGACCTCCACCGACTGCGGCGAGCCGCGCTGGCGCAGCAGGTCGATGACCTCCCGCTGCTTCTCGGCGCTCGTCAACAGATCGGAGGCGACCCGCCGGATCGTCTCGGCGTCCTCCGCGAGCTCCGCGCCGAGCTCCGCCAGCTCGGCCGGACCGTCGAGCGCTGCCTCCGCCCCGTCGATCTCCCACGCCTCCGGGTCGAACGCTTCGGCGGCGACCGCGCGGTCGGCGATCCGCTCCGCGGTCCCGTCGACGATGTTCATGTCGTTGCGGATCGTGTGCCGGAGCAGGTTGTCCATCACGGCGAGCTGCCGCTCCCGGCGGTACTCGTCGGTGACGTCCCGAGCGAACCCGGTGACTGCGACCACCTCGCCGCCCTCCACGACCGGGTCGCCGGGGACCCGAACCCACCGAGTGGCCCCGTCTTCCGTTCCGAGCCGGTAGTCGATCACCGTCGACTCGCCGGCGGAGAGCCGCTCCATCGCCCGCTCGACGTACGGCCGGTCGTCGGGGTGGACCGCGTCGAGGAAGCTCTCCGGGTTCCGTTCCAGGTACTCCTCGGAGACGCCGAACACCCGCTCGACGGCGTCGTTGACGAACAGCAGCTCCGACCAGTCCGCGGAGAACATCCAGAACACGTCCGGCGACACCGAGGCGATCGTCTCCAGCCGCCGCCGCGACTCCACCTCGTCGGTCACGTCGCGGGAGGTCAACACGTAGCCGTCGACCCCCGTCGAGGCGGGCGCGTGAACTCGCGTTCGGAGCCACGTCCACCCGCCGTCGGCGGTGCCGTAGCGGTATTCGAGCGGCTCGTCGGGCGCTGTCCCGCCGGCGACGATCGCGGCGAACGCCTCTCGGAGCCGTTCCTCGTCGTCGGGGTGGACGAGATCGAACGCGTTCCTTCCGACGAGTTCGTCCGGGTCGAACCCGATGACGTCGGCCGTGGCCGCGTTCAGGTGACGGTAGACCCCGTCCTCGTCGAGGACCACGACCTTGTCCTGAGCCAGGTCCAAGAGGGTTTCAGGGTCCGGTCCGTCGCGCATACGGAACGGGTTCGCCAGCCGGTATATAAGGCTGATCGCCCGATTATCACGAGGGAAAAACCGTTCGTCCGGTTAGTCGGCCGAGATTCCGGTCGTTTCTGCGGCCGGAGTGAGCGAGTCGACCGCCGCGTCCTCGACCGTCAGCGTGACGCCGTCGTCGCCGAGCTCGATCGCCGCGTCGGTGGCGCCGCGGCTGTACTCCGCGGCGTGGTCTCCCTCGGGATCGAAGCGGACGCCCTCGACCAGAAGCGGCGTCTCGCTCAGGCGCTCGACTTTCCGGTAGGCCGTCGACAGCGCGATGTCGCACGCGTCGGCCAGCTCTCTCGTCGTCATCGGCGTGTCGGCGGCGCCGAGGATCGCCCGGCAGTCGGAGTCAGAGAGGACGTCGAAGGTCGCGTCGAGCGTCTCGTCTCCCTCGGTCGCCGTCGTCGGTCCGGTCGCGTACGAGGCCTGTCGCTTCATGGATGTAGGTACCGGCTCCAGTCACCCCAACATCGCCCCTGCATATGAGGGGTGTTTTATAAGGGGTGCCGGATTCGCCGGTCTCGGGCCCTCATGCGTCGCTATCTCTTACCACACGTGCCGCAATATCTTGCCACACGAGACGTGAATGCTTACCGCACGCGGCGTGGGCTCTCATTACACGACGCGTGGCCTCACATTACACGAAGCGTAATCTCTTCCCGCACCACGCGGCGGGACGCCCGCCGGTGCGCCGCGGGCTCCGAGGCCGGCGGCCGGGACTCCCGACGGGCCCACGGCGTCAACGTTTTGCCCGGGGACGGCCACGAACGGATCAGATGGGATCCGGCATCAGGGCGGAGGTCTCGCTCCCGGCGGGGGCGCCGTCGCCGTTCGAGGGAGTCGCCGAGGGGTCGACGCCGATCTACAGCGTCGCGCGAAGCTCGCCGGACGAGAGCGCGGGCACGGTCGTCTTCGAGTTCATCGCCGACGCCGACCTGTCCGTCCCCGAGGGTGTCGACGTCGTCTTCGACTACGGCGCCAAGGCGGCCTACCGGTTCGAGACCGACTGCGAGGAGGACTCGCCGTTCGCGGTGCTCGACCGCTACGGGCTCCCGGTGTCGGAGACGACCATCCGCGACGGACGCCTCCTCCTCACCTTCCACGCGACCGACCTCCCGACGCTCCGGTCGGTGCTCGACGCGTTCCGAGAGTGCTCTCCGGGGATGGAGGTGCTGCGGCTCCTGCAGTCGTCGTCGACGCCGGAGGAGTCGGACCTGGTCACCGTCGACCGGAGCGACCTCACCGAGCGCCAGCGGGAGGTGCTCGCGGCCGCCTACGACGCCGGCTACTTCGATCACCCGAAGGGGGCCAACGCCGGCGAGGTCGCCGCGTCGCTCGGCATCGACCGCTCGACGTTCAGCGAGCACATCGCGGCCGCACAGCGGAAGCTGCTCTCGACGCTGCTCGACTGAGCGGGGGCGGCCCGGCGCTCCCGTTGACCGGATTTTAAAACTTCAAGAATCCGAACCATCCTTCATGAGTGTTTGTGTCGTACCTGAGGCCATGACGAGTCCTGGGACCCACACGTTCGTCTGCCCGAAGTGCCGTCGGTCGATCGAGGTGGACGACGCCATGCGGGCGACGCTGCTCGACGTCGGCTGCGTCGTCTGCGGGGAGCCCGTCTCCGAGAGCGACATCGCCGACCCGCAGACCGCGTAGGGATCCCCGTCGTCGATCGCTCCCGCGGCCCCCCGAGCGACCGATCCGTCTCGTGTCCTTTATCCCGGCGTACGCCAACTCCCTGGGTATGGCGACGAACAGCGAGGTCGAGATGACCGACGCGGAGGTCGACGCGTTCCTCTCGCGCCACGAGACCGGCGTGCTCTCGCTCGCACGCGACGAGACCCCGTACGCGATCCCCGTCTCCTACGGCTTCGACGAGGAGTCGCGCGACGCCTTCCTCCGGTTGGTGTCGACGCCCGACAGCGAGAAGCGCGAGTTCCTCGCCTCGGACCCGCAGGCGCGGATCGTGGTGTACGAAGAGGACGGCGACGAGTACGGCAGCGTCGTCGGCGTCGGGACGCTCCGCCGCGTCGACCTCGACGAGCTCACGCCCGAGACGATCGCGCAGTACGGGGAGACCCGCCGTCCCCTCTTCGAGATCTGGGCCGACGGGAAGTCCGACCTCGACATCGACCTCTACCGGTTCGTCCCCGACCGACTCACCGGGCGGACCATTATCATCGAACGCGACGACGAGTGAGCCGTCCGCGGACGAGCGGGTCCCCGCGTTCGTGCCCGCGAAATACGCTCGAACCGCGTAGCGTCTCGCCCGGAAAACAGTGGTTCAGCGGCTCGTGCTGAAAATACGGGACCGACTCCGGAACCGGCCGCGGGGCGACGGCCTCCGGTGCGCTACTCGTCCCCTGCGCCGTCCGAGAAGTCGTCCTCGTCGGCGTCGGTCGTACAGACCGGACAGCCCGCCGCGAGGATCGTCTCCCGCATCTCCTCGTTGACCTCGATGGTCTGCGCGCAGTCCGAACAGGTGAATTGAACGGTCAACACTGGCCCTCTCTCGTCTCACCGAGACGGTGCCGGACGATATAAATGACCGGCTTCGGCGACGCCGACCCTCCCGGCCGGTACCCCCTCGCCTCGACCGGCGCCCCTCTCCGGCCTCAGTCCGTCCGCGGGACCGCGTACGCGCCGACCGCGAGGAACGCGACGGCGAGGACCGAGAGGACGGCCAGGTCGCCGACCCACGCGCCGGGCTCGTGGACGATCGCCCGCGTCCCGCGCGCGAAGTACGTCAGCGGTGAGGCGGCGACGGCCGGGCGGAACCACGCCGGCAACAGGTCTGGCGAGACGAACGTCTCGGAGAGGAAGAGGAGGGGGAGCGCGACCGTGTTGCTCGCGGCGATCACGCCGTCCTGCGAGTCCGTGAGCGCGCCCAGCACCGCCCCGACCCCGCAGAACAGCGCGACGCCGACGGCGACGAAGACGGGGAGGACGGCGAGCGCGGGCGAAACGACCGGCTCGGCGTCGGTCACCGCGAGGACGAGTCCGAAGATCAGGAGGCTCGCCGCGCCGATGATCGCGACGTTGACGAGGGTGTGCGCGAGGAGCCACTCCGCCCGCGAGAGCGGCGTCGTCGCCAGCTTCTCGAACCGGCCGCCGTCGCGGTGGCGGGCGATCTCGGAGCCGACCCGCGAGAGGGGCGTGAAGAGCACGACGACCGCGAGGTAGCCGGGGATGTAGTAGCCGGCGGGCTCCGCGAACAGCCCCCCGCCGGTGGGCTGCGTGCGGACTAAGGCGCCGAAGATCACCACGAGGATCACGGGGAAGAAGAACGTGAAGAACACCGCCGTCCGCCGGCGGAGGAACGACCGCGCCGCCGCGGTCGCCTCGGTGCCGATCCGGCCGACGCGCGTCATCGGTCGCCCCCGTCCGCCGCCGCCGACTCGCGGACCTCGTTCGGCGGGCCGCCGGCGCGGGGCGAGTACTCTTCGCCGGTGAGCCGCAGGTAGACGTCCTCCAGCGAGGGCTCGGTCCACGCGAGCGACTCGAAGGCGACCCCGGCCGCGTCGAGGGCGTCGACCGCGTCGCCGATCGCTTCGGGTCGAACGCCGCGGATCCGCAGCCCGTCGCGGGTCGACTCGACGGCGGCGTCGCCAGCGAGCCCCGCCTCGACGCCGCCGACCGCCGCGTCGCTCGCGGCGTCGTCGAGGGTCACGTCCAGCCGGGGTGCCCCGCCGTGTTCCGCGATCAGCTCGCCGGGCGGGCCGACGGCGACGACCGCGCCGTCCCGGAGGAGCGCGACGCGGTCGGCGAGCCGCTCGACCTCGTCCATCGCGTGGCTCGTGAGGAAGACGGTCGTGCCGCCGTCGGCGAGCCGCTCGATCAGGCGGTGGATCGACCGCCGGCCGGCCGGGTCGATCCCCGTGGTCGGCTCGTCGAGGAAGAGGAGGTCGGGGTCGTTGACGATGGCGGTCGCGACGCACGTCCGGCGCTGTTGCCCGCCCGAGAGCGTCTCGTACCACGCGTCCGCGTCGTCGGCCATCCCAACGTCCCGGAGGACCGACTCGACGTCGCGGGCGTCGTCGTAGAGGCCGCCGTAGTATTCGACCAGCTCGCTCGCGGTGAGTCGTTCCGGCGGGTCGAACGACTGCGGGAGCAGCCCGACCCGCTGCGGGTCGACCTCGCGGGGCGGGACGCCGAACACGCTGACGTCGCCCTCGGCGTCTGTCGTCCCCGTCAGCGCGCGGACGAGCGTGGTCTTCCCGGCGCCGTTGGGACCGATGAGCCCGAACACCTCGCCGGCCTCGACGCGGAGGTCGACCCCGTCGAGCGCGACGACGTCGCCGTACGTCCGCCGGACGCCCTCGCCGGCGATCACCGGGTCGGCGGCGCCGTCGACCGCCGCCGCGTCGACCGCGGACGCCGACGCGGCCGCTGTCTCGTTCATAGGACAGAGTCGGGGTGCCGCGCGCCTAAGGGTTGCTCTTCGCGGCCGGGAGACCGACCCGGTCCGCACCGGTCCGTTACTCCTAAGCGACGCGGCGCCGACCCACGGACATGGACTACCACGAGGCGGCGGCGTTCCTCTTCGACCTCCGCCGCTTCTCGGTCAAGCCGGGGACCAAGCGCGTCGCCGCGCTGCTCGACCGGCTCGGTAACCCCGAGGACGACGTGCCGTTCGTGCAGGTGGCCGGCTCGAACGGGAAGGGGAGCACGGCGCGCATGACGGAGTCGATCCTGCGCGAGGCCGGGCTCTCGGTCGGCCTCTACACCTCGCCGCACCTCTCCGCGCTCGCCGAGCGGGCCCGCGTCGACGGGCTGCCGATGACCGAGGACGCGATCGCCGCCTTCGTCGCGGAGGCGAAGCCGTGGCTCGTCGAGCGCGCGGCCGCCGGCGAGCCCCTCACCTTCTTCGAGGTCGTCACGGCGATGGCGGTCCGCGACTTCGCGCGCCGCGACGTCGACGTCGCGGTGCTGGAGGTCGGCCTCGGCGGCGAGTACGACGCGACCAGCGCGGTCGACCCAGTCGCGACCGCCGTGACGAACGTCTCGCTCGAACACACCGCCGTCCTCGGCGACACGATAGCCGAGATCGCCCGCACCAAGGCCCGGATCGCCGAGCCGGGCGCGCCCCTCGTGACGGCCTGCGAGGGCGAGGCGCTCGACGTCGTCCGCGAGGTCGCCGGCGAGGCCGGCGCGCCGGTCGCGACGGTGGCGGGGGCGGATTCGCCCCGCGTCGCCGGCGACGCCACCACCGGCGACGCCGGTTCTCCCCCGGTCCTCTCCGTCGCCTACGACGGGCGCGTGAGCCCGACCGACGCCGAGGTGACGCTCGCGGGCGAGTCGGCGGGAACCTACCGGATCCCGGTCGTCGGCGACCACCAGGCGACGAACGCGGGCGTCGCCGTCGCGCTGGCTCGGCGGACCGCGGCGGTGGTGGCCGAGGGGGAGGAAAGCGGGGGGGACGACCCCCTCCCGGAGGCCGCGGTCCGCGCCGGGCTCGCGCGGGCGACGTGGCCCGGCCGGTTCGAGGTGGTCGACACGGCCCCGCTCACGGTGCTCGACGGCGCGCACAACCCGGCCGCCTGCCGGACGCTCGCGGGGACGCTCGCCGAGTACGACTACGACGACCTCCACCTCGTGTACGCGGCGATGCACGACAAGGACCACGCGGGCGCCGCGAGCGCGCTCCCCGACGCGGCCTCCGCGGTCACCTGCCGTCCGGCGCTCGACCGCGCGGAGGATCCGGAGGTGCTCGCGGCTGCACTCCGGACGGCCGGTGTCGGCGAGGTGACCGTCGGCGACGACGTGGCCGCCGCCCTCGACGCGGCGGTCGGCCGCGCCGACCCGGGCGACTGCGTGCTGCTCGTCGGCTCGCTGTTCGCGGTCGCCGAGGCGCGCGCGGCCCGGCTCCGGACCGTGACGCCGCGGTCGGTCGACGGGGCGGGTCGGCGCGGCGGGGCGGGCGGACGCGACGGGGCCGACCGAAGCGCCGCCGTCCGCGCGCTCGACGCGGCCGGCGTCCCGCCCGAGGCGGCCGCGGCCCGCGCCGAGGGGATCGACCACCGCGTCCTCACGCTCCGGCTGCGCGGCGACCGCGCCGAGCGCCTCGCGGCGGCGATCCGGGCGGTCGGCGGCGACGCCGCGATCGGGGGGCTCGGGGCGGGCGAGGGACGGGTCCCCGGCGGCGAGCACGTGCCGATCACGCTCGGCGCGACGGTCGCGGAGTATCGCGTACTACTCGACCGCCTGCGCGACCGTGAGAGCGGGGGGTTCGCGGGCGTCGCAGACGATATCGCCGACCGGCTCGGACTCGACGAAAGGGAGTCGAATACCAACGCCGACGCGACCGCCCCCGACTACCCCTGGACCGACGGCACCGCCGTGATGGGTGTGCTCAACGTCACGCCCGACTCCTTCCACGACGGCGGGCGCCACGAGGCGCTGGCGGACGCGGTCGCGGGCGTCGAGCGCATGGTCGAGGCCGGGGTCGACGTCGTCGACGTCGGCGGCGAGTCCACCCGCCCGGGCGCGGATCCGGTCCCCGTCGACGAGGAGATCGACCGCGTCGTCCCGACGATCGAGGCGGCGCAGTCGGTACCGGCGGTCGCCGACGGCGACGTGCTGGTCTCGGTCGACACGCGGAAGGCGCCGGTCGCCGAGGCCGCGCTGGAGGCGGGCGCCGACGTCATCAACGACGTGACCGGGCTGGAGGACCCCGCGATGCGCGAGGTCGTCGCCGATGCGGACTGCCCGGTCGTCGTGATGCACAGCCTCGACGCGCCGGTCGACCCGACGAACGACCCCGAGTACGACGACGCCGTGAGCGACGTGATCGCGTCGCTCCGCGAGCGGCTGGCGCTCGCCGACACGGCTGGGATCGACCGCGACAGGGTGATCGTCGACCCCGGGCTCGGGTTCGGGAAGTCGGCGGCCGAGGCGTTCGAGCTGCTCGACCGCGTCGGGGAGTTCGCCGCGCTCGACTGCCCCGTGCTCATCGGCCACTCGCACAAGTCGATGTTCGGGGCGGTCGACCGCGATCCGGACGACCGGGAACACGCCACCGTCGCCGCGACCGCGCTCGCCGCCGACCGGGGTGCGGACCTCGTGCGCGTCCACGACGTGGCGGAGAACCGCGCCGCGGTCGACGTCGCCGCCGCGGTGAACGGTGCCCTCCGCGAGGGCGGCGACGCGGAGCGCGGAGACGGCGAACACGGAGACGACGAGGGCGGCGACCCGGGCGACGCCGCCCGGGCGGACGCCGCGGACGAATGACGGCAGCGTTTTCCTCTCCGATCCCCTCGCACCGGTATGGCCCGGCGTCTGCTGCTCGGCTGTAGCGCGGTCGGGAACACGCTCGTCGAGCGCACCCGCGAGGAGCGCGGCGAGCTCGTCGCGATCACCGACGACACCGGGTGGGCGTCGACGCTCCGCGACCGCAACGTCGCCACCGTCGAGGCCGACCCGACAGACCCGTCTTCGTACCCCGACCGCGCCGCGGTCGTACTGGTCGCGAGCGACGACCCCGCGCGCAACGTCGCCGCCGCGGAGGCCGCCCGGGGCCGCTACCCGGACGCGATGATCGTCGCCCACGTCGGGGCGAACCCGACCGCGGACCAGCAGTCGGCGCTGGAGGCGGTCGCCGACCGCGTCGTCGACCCGGTCGAGGCGCTGGTCGCGCGCGTCAGCGAGGCGACCGGCGCCGACGGCGACGAGCTGCCGGTCCGCCTGCTCGCGACGCTCCGCGAGCTCTCCGGTCCCCTCCTCGTCGTCGCCCACGACAACCCCGACCCGGACGCCATCGCGAGCGCGATCGGACTGGCGCGGGTCGCCGATGTCGTCGGCGTCCCGGCCGACCCCTGTTACGGCGGCGAGATCGCCCACCAGGAGAACCGCGCGCTGGTGAACCTGCTCGACCTCTCGCTGTCGACGTTCGGGGAGATCGACCTCGACGACTACGACGGGATCGCCCTCGTCGATCACTCGCGGGCGGGGATCAACGACAGCCTCCCCGAGGAGCACCCCGTCGATATCGTCGTCGACCACCACCCGCCCCGCGGCCCGGTCGCCGGGGAGTTCGTCGACATCCGGCCTGACGCCGGCGCGACGAGCACGCTCATCGAGGAGTACCTCTCGCGGTTCGGCGTCGAGCCGGGGCGGGAGCTCGCCACGGCGCTGCTGTACGGGATCCGGATCGACACGAAGGACTTCACCCGGTCGACGTCGATCCCCGATTTCGAGGCAGCGGCGTCGCTGTCGCCGTTCGCCGACGAGTCGACGCTCGAACGCGTCGAGAGCCCGAGCGTGAGCCAGGAGACGCTCCGGGTGCTCGCGAACGCCATCGAGGGCCGGGAGGTCAGGGGGTCCACGGTCGCCTCCTGCGTCGGCGAGATCAGCGACCGCGACACCCTCGCGCAGGCGGCCGAGCGGCTCCTCGACCTCGACGGGGTCACCGTCACCTTCGTCTACGGCTACATGGACGGGGTGATATACGCCTCCGCGCGGTCGCGCGGCGCCGACCTCGACGTGGGCGAGCTGCTCCGGGACGCGCTCGATCCGGTCGGCTCCGCCGGCGGACACGCCACGATGGCCGGCGCGCAGGTCCCCCTCGGCATCTTAGAGGAGGTCTCGGAGTCGGAGTCGCTGCCGGAAGTCGTCGAGACGTTCGTCTCCGGGCGCTTCTTCGAGGCGCTCGACGACGCGCCGACTCAGCCGGCCGGCTCGCTGCCGGAGTTTCCGAACGACTAAGCGGCCGGCGGAAGGCCCGTTTCACGGCGGACCGAGGAGTTGACCGCTCGCCGCGCCCGATGGCGCAACCTACATACCTCCCGACGGCGAACAGTATTGCATGAATGACGATATTGTCGATCACCGTCGACTGATCATCGCCGGCACCGGCATCGCGGGGCTCTCCGCCGCGATCTACGCCGCGCGGTCGAACAACGACCCCCTCCTCATCGAGGGCGACGAGCCGGGCGGCCAGCTCACGCTCACCACCGACGTGGAGAACTACCCCGGCTTCCCCGAGGGGATCTCCGGGCCGGAGCTGATCAACGACATGAAAGCGCAGGCGGAGAAGTTCGGCGCCGAGACCCGCAACGGGATCATCGCCGACGTCTCGAAGGAGCCCGCGGGCCACTTCCGCGTCGAGCTCACGAACGGCGACGTCTACACCGCCGACGCCGTGATCGCCGCCTCCGGCGCGAGCGCCCGGACGCTCGGCGTCCCCGGCGAGGACGAGCTGATGGGGTACGGGCTCTCGACGTGCGCGACCTGCGACGGCGCGTTCTTCCGCGGCGAGGACATGCTCGTCGTCGGCGGCGGCGACGCGGCCATGGAGGAGGCGAACTTCCTGACGAAGTTCGCGGACACGGTGTACATCGCTCACCGGCGCGAGGAGTTCCGCGCGGAGGACGTCTGGATCGACCGCACGATGGACAAGGTCGACGACGGGGAGATCGAGCTCCTCCTCAACACCGAGCTCACCGAGATCCACGGCACCCCCGAGGACGGGATCGACCGCGTGACGCTCGTCGAGCACCCTGACGGCCACCCCAAGGAGAAGCTCGACGACCCGGCGACCGCCGACGAGGTCGACGAGTACGACTTCGACGTGGGCGCCGTCTTCTTCGCCATCGGCCACACCCCGAACACCGACTTCCTGGAGGGGACGGGGATCGAGACCGACGACGACGGCTACCTGATCACCGAGGGCGGCCGCGGCGGCGGGCAGACGCGCACCGGCGTCGCGGGGCTGTTCGGCGCCGGCGACGTGGTGGACTTCCACTACCAGCAGGCGGCCACGGCCAGCGGGATGGGCGTGAAGGCGGCGCTCGACGCCGACGAGTACCTCTCCGAGCGCGAGCGCGCCGGCGAGCTGTACGAGGCCGAGGTCGACGCCGCGGCCGCGGACGACTGAGCGGCGGTTCGTCGTTTCGGGTGCGTCCGGGTCACCGCTCCGACGCCCCCCGTTCGCACCCGTGAGGCGATCGGTGACTCAAACCCTTCTTTGCGTTATACGTGGTACTATCCGCGGTTCCTCCATTGTTCGAAACGAGATGAACAGACGTGGTCTTGCCGTCGTCGCCGCTGCGCTCGCGTTGTTCGTGACCGGTAGCGCCGTCGCCCTCGCCGGCCCCGTGTCGGGAGGGCCCGGCGGCCTCCTCGGCGGAGCGAGCGATCCACCGGCGCTGCTCCACTTCGATACCGAGGAGGTCCGCTGTCCCGAGGAGTTCGCGGCCAACAGCTCCACATCGGTGGCCGCCGGGCCCGGGAACACGGAGATAACGTACGCTCGAAACGTCTCTCTGCCGAGTTCCTCGCACGCGGTCGGCGGCCCGACGTTCGAACGCCTGAACGAGTCCGCCTACGTCCTCGACGTTCCGATCGAGGAGGCGGGGACCGCGTCGCGGTCGTGTTCGGGCGTCGTCCGCTACAACGGAACGATGCGGATTCCCGCGGGCGAGGATCCGTGGACCCTGATCGTGAAACAGGACGGCGAGACGGTCACGACGCTGCGCGGTGATTCGAACCGGTCCCTCCTCGGCGGGTCGGCGAGTGTGAGTGGAAGCGCTTCGGCCCCGGCACAAACGAACGGCTCCGCGAACTCGTCATGAAACTGCTGTCGCACCGGCGGTGAACGGCGCCAAAGCCTCGGCCGTTCGCTTATAAATAGCTGACAGTATATCGACGGTGAACGCCTCCCAAACCCCAGCCGCTCGGCGATACGTGGCTGCTGCCGGGGCGAACACCGCCAAAGCCCCAGCCGGGAGGGCGCCGGACGCTCGCTTCGCTCCTCAGTCGCTCACTCCGTTCGCTCCCTGCGGTGTCGCTGGCGGCTCCGCCGCCGGCTGCCCGTGGCGCTACGCGCCACGCTGCTTACGTCGCCTCCGGCGCCCTCCCGGCTGCCCCTTTGAGTCCCGCCCCGCACAGCACCGCCACCTCACGCTCCCCAGCCTCGTCAGTCGGCCTCCGCTACGCTCCGGTCGACTGACTCCCTCGCGCGGTGCTGTCGCCGGCGCTTCGCGCCGGCTTCCAGAGGGACCGAAGGTTCCTCGCGGCTCGGCCGCAGGGCGGCCTCGCAGGCACGCAGGGCGAGAGCGAAGCTCTCGCTAGCAGCCGGCGCGTAGCGCCGGCGACGCCACCGCGGTTCTATTTATAAATAGTCGCTGCCCGCTTCACGACAGAATTTCGACCTCGTACCCGTCGGCCTCGAGCGCGTCGACGATGTCGGCGGCGTGCTCGGCGTCGTCGGTCTCTAATTCGAGTTCGAGCTCGGCGGCGTTGACGGCGACGTCCCGCGAGGTGCGGTCGTGGTGGACCGCGTACACGTTCGCGCCGGTGCGGGCGACGATGCTGGAGACGCGCTCCAGTTCGCCCGGGCGGTCCTTCAGGTCGACCGTGATCTTGAGGTACCGGCCCATCTGGACCAGCCCGCGCCGGATCACGGTGCCGAGCCGATTGAGGTCGATGTTGCCGCCGCAGAGCGCGGCGACGACCGTTTCGCCGTCGTCGTACTCGAACGCCTCCGAGAGGACGGCCGCGAGCGCGACCGCGCCGGCGCCCTCCACGAGCGTCTTCGAGCGTTCTAAGAGGAGCGTGAGCGCGAGAGCGATCTCGCGGTCGTCGACGGTGACGACCTCGTCGACGTACTCCGCCATGACCTCGAGGGTCTCCTCGCCGACCGACCGCGTGGCGATCCCGTCGGCGATCGTGTCGACGTTGTCGATTTCTCGGACCTCGCCGGCTTCTAGGGATTTGGCCGCCGAGGCCGCGCCCTCGGCCTGCACGCCGACGACCCGCACGTCGGAGAGCTGCTCTTTGATCGCCACGGCGACGCCCGAGATGAGGCCCCCACCGCCGATCGGGACGACGACCGTGTCGAGTTCCGGACAGTCGTCGACGATCTCTAAGCCGAGCGTCCCCTGTCCGGCCATCACGACCGGGTCGTTGAACGCGTGGACGTAGGTCCGACCCTCATCGCGCTCCAGCTCGTGGGCGTACGCCTGCGCCTCGTTGTAGTCGACGCCCTCCAGCCGGACGCTGGCGCCGTACCCGCGCGTCGCCTTCACCTTCGAGACGGGCGCGAACTTCGGCATCACGACGGTGGCGTCGACGCCGGCGCGCTGGGCCGCGAGGGCGACCCCCTGCGCGTGGTTCCCCGCGCTCGCGGTGACGACGCCCGCCTCGCGCTCGGCCTCGGAGAGGGTCGCGATCCGGTTCATCGCGCCGCGGATCTTGAACGCGCCGGTGCGCTGGAAGTTCTCCAGCTTGAGCCGGACGTCCGCGCCGCTCATCTCGGAGAAGGTCCGCGACCGTTCCAAGGGCGTGTGACGGGCCACGCCGTCGACGCGCTCGCGCGCCTCGTGGACGTCGGAGAGGGTTAGCATGCGTCTCCGTCGCCGGGCTGGCCGCTAATCGGTTCCGGTCCGGATCGTCCGGCACGGCCTGCCGGGTCGTCTCGCGCGGCGTGTCGGGTCATCTCGCGCGGCGTGTCGGTTCATCCCGCGCGGCGTCCCTGCGGGACGACGGACCGCACGCTCCGTGACGAGGGGGAATCTGACGGGCGAGCCACCGGCTCGCCGTCTGTGAAGGGGGGAATGCACGCGTGTGACGTGCAAGTGTGATTATACGGGGTGAATACAAAAAGGTGGGGCTAGCGGAGTGAAAGTGAAACCGCACGACTGCGGCGCCGTCATTCCTCCGTCAGACGGTGTTTTCGGGGGTCAGCCGCACCCGGACGTCGGCCCGCTCGAGGTACGCCTCGACCCCCTCGGCGAACCCCCGGTCGCGGTTCGCGGAGTCGTCCGGCCACGTCGCGTCGGCGTCGAGGCGGTCGGGGTCCCCGACGTAGACGGCGGCCCGATCCGGGTGCCCCTCGGGGGCGTCGAGGGGAACGTTCTCCCGGAGGTACAGCCCGTCCTCGACGCCCTCGTACTCGTCGAGCGCGGCCACCTCGTCGGTCCGGAGGAGCCGACCGGCCGTCTGTCCGCCCGGCGCGAGCGTCGGATACCGCCCCTCGACGAGGCGGAGACCGGTCAGAGTCGCCGGGCCGACGAAGACGAACGAGTCAAGCACTTCGGCGACCCGCTCGGGCTCGGTCAGGATCCCGTACACGAAGACGTCCATAGGTCGTGTGGGTCGTTCGCACGCTTGAAGCTTCGGACGGGGACCGGGAGCGGGGAGCCGCCGCTCTCGTCGCCCTCGGCGGCACCGACCGCCTCCGATACTTAAAAACGGATCCGATCGTTCTACGTCTTACATGGACGTCCCGCGGCTGCGAAACGTCTGGCGGCGCGTGTTCGCGCTGGCGTGGCCCGTCATGGCCGAGCAGACGTTCCGCACCGCGATGCGGACGACCGACGTGCTCGTCACCGCGCTGTTCTCGCCGGCCGCGGTCGTCGCCATCGGCCTCGCCGACCTCTACGCCCGGTTCCCGCTCCGGGTCGGGCTCGGGCTCGGCGGCGGCGCCATCGCGCTCTCCTCGCAGGACACCGGGGCGGACGCGACGGGGAACCGCGACGAGGCGGTGACGCAGGCGATCCTGATCGGCGCGCTCGCGGGAGTCCCGTTCGTGCTCGTCGGTCTCCGCTTCGGCGAGCTCGCGATCGACGTGTTCGGCCGACTGGTCGGCGAGGGGACCGCGCCGGAGGTCGTCGCCCTCGGATCGACGTACCTCGCGGTCGTGTTCGCGACCGCCCCCGCGCGCCACGTCGCGCTCGTCGCCGCCCGCGCGCTGCAGGGGACGGGGGACACCCGCACGCCGATGTACGTCAACGTCGCCGCCAACTCGGTCAACATCGCCGGCTCCGTCGTGCTCGGGCTGGGGCTGTTCGGGTTCCCCCGGCTGGAGGTGCTCGGCGTCGGGCTGGCGACGGCGACCGCGAACGCGCTCACCGCCGGGCTCCTCTGTCTCGCGATCTGGGGACCGCGGACCGAAGCGAGCTTCGCGCGCCCCCGGGACCCCGCCATCGCCGGCCAGCTCCTCCGGGTGAGCGCGCCGCGCGTGGCCGAGGGGTTCGGCTCGGAGCTCGCCGAGTTCCCGTTCAACGCCCTCCTCTTGGGCTTCGGCGAGGCGGTCAACGCCGGCTTCCAGATCGGGCGGCGAGTGTACCAGCAGGTGACCGGACCGCTCTCGCGCGGGTACAACGTGGCGGCCTCAGTGCTCGTCGGCCAGGCGCTCGGCGCCGGCGACCCGGACGGTGCGCGGTTCGACGGGTGGGCGGTCGCCGGGCTCGGCGTGCTCACGGTCGGGTCGATCGGCGTCGGGCTCGTCGTCGTCGCGCCGCGGCTCGTCCCGCTGTTCACCGACGACGCGCCGACGGTCCGGTACGCGGTCGACTTCGCCCGCGTCTACGGGGTCGCCGGCGCCGCGCTCGCCTGCTTCTCCGCGCTCTCCGGGGCGCTACAGGGCGCGAGCGAGACCCGGATCCCGTTCGTCGCGCGGGTGTCGGGGATGTTCGGGCTGTTCCTCGGCGCCTCGTGGCTGCTCGGCCGGACGGCCGGATTCGGGCCGACGGGCGCGTACGTCGGCGTCTCGCTTGCGTACGTCTGGATGGCGCTCGTGGTCGCCGCCGGGTTCCGGTACTCCGGCTGGGCCGATCGGGCCGCGGCGCTGATGGCGGAGCGCGGCACCGGGCTCGACGATCCGGACGTCGACGAGACAGAGGAGCCGGCGACGGACTGACTGCGGACGCGCCAACCGATTCGGCGGTGGACCGTCCGGCGACACGCGGACTCGTTAAGTGTCGGACGGCCGAACCGCTTCGCATGGATCTGTCATCCGCCGTCACCGCCGCGGTCTCCACCCTCCGGCGGCGCCCCGCTGACCTGATCCCGTTCTACCTCCTCGGAACGGCGGTCCCCGTCATCGCTCGGATCGGGCTGTTCACCGCGCTCGCCGGCGTCTACCTCCACTTCGAACTCACCGGTCGACTCGCGACCGCCCGCGAGGCGCTCGCGGGGCTTGACCTGACCCCGCCCGACACGCAGGACCCCGAGGCGCTGCAGGCGTGGAGCGAGTCGCTCGCGCCCGCGCTCGAACCGCTCGTGTCGCCGACCGCGGTCGCGCTCCTCGCGGCCGGAACCATCGCGACGGTGGCGATCGCGGTCCTGACCTACGCCGCGGTCTCGGCCGGCCAAATGTCCGCTGTCGTCGCCCGGCTCCGGAGCGACCGCGGGCTCACCGCGGGCATCGCGGGCGTCCGGGACCGCTGGCTCACGTTCCTCGGACTCTACGTCACCGAGCTCTGCTGCTGGCTCGGCGTCCTCCTTCTCGGGGGGCTCGCGATCGGCGCCGCGTTCGTCGTCAATCCGTTCCTCGGCGCCGCGGCCGCGCTGGTCGTTCTGCTCGTCGGGCTCGTCGCCCTCCTGCTCGTTCGGATCGTCTTCGCGTTCGCCCCGGCCGCCGTCGTCGTCGACGACGCGGGCGCGGTCGGCGCCGTGGAGGGCGCCGGGGGCTTCGTCCGGTCGAACCCGGCCGACGCCGCCGCGTACCTGGTCGTCGCCGTCGGGGTCCTCGTCGGGATCTCGTCGGCCGCCTCGGCGCTGGCGTTCCTCGGCGGCGGGGCCGTCGTCGCGCTCGTCAGCGCGGTCGCCGCCGCGCCTGCCCTCGACCTGCTGAAGACCGTCCTCTACGGCGACCACCGGGGCGCCGTCGATCCGCTCGATCCGCCCGAGGCGACCCTCCGCGCGCAGCTCTCCGGGGGCGTCCGCCGCGGCTGGCGCGAGCTGACCGCGTTCGTGCGCCGGACGCCGGGACTGCACGCGGTCGTCGTCCTCGTCGGGGTCGGGTTCGGCGCGCTCGGCTGGCTCGCCGTCGACCCGTTCGTCGGCGCGATCACGACGTCGATCGAGTCGCGGCTCGTCGGCCACCTCCCGCCCGTCGCCGCCCTCAACTTCTTCGGCAACAACTGGTCGGTCGCGATCGCGACCTCGCTCGCGGGCGTCGCGCTCGTGGTCCCGGCGTTGTCGTCGATCGCGTTCAACGGCCTCGCGCTCGGCGCCACGGCCGCGTTAGAGGAGAATCTTGTCGCGCTCGCGGCGTTCGTCGTCCCCCACGGCGTCCTCGAGATCCCGGCGCTGTTCGTCTCCGGCGCGCTTGGGGTCCACCTCGGGATCGTCTCGTGGCGAACGCTCCGCGGGCGGCGCTCCCGCGCGGAGTTCGCCGACGCGCTGGAGGACGCGTTCTGGGTGCTGGTCGGCGTCGGGGTGTTGATCGCCGTCGCCGCGTTCATCGAGGGGTTCGTGAGCCCGTACTACTGGCGCCCGTTCCTCTAGGTCCCGGCGCCGGCCGCTCGGAACTCGCTCTCGTCCGTCCGTTGATTGACTGTCCGTTCCCGGCCGTACGTTCAAGTCGCTCCGCCACGAATCCTGACCTGTATGACGCGACGCGATCCCTTCGGCGAGATTGAGGAACTGCTCGAACGGATGGGCCGGGAGTTCGAGGAGCTCGGCGGCACGCTCGACACGCCCGGCGGTCCCGAACTCCCCGGCGCGCGCGACGTCGCCGTCGACGTGATCGAGGACGACGAGTCGATCACGGTCCTCGCCGACCTCCCGGGCTTCGAAGACGACGACATCGACGTCGAACTGCGCGAGGAGTCGCTGTCGATCGCGGCGACCCGCGAGGAGGAGCGCGACGTCGAGGTCGCGGGCGAGGAGGGCGAGGCGACCGATTCTGACGTCCGGTATCACCGTCGCGAGCGCCGATCTCGGTCCGTCTCGCGTCGGATCCCGCTCGCCGAGCCCGTCGAGGCCGACGGCGCGACCGCCTCGTACGAAAACGGGGTCCTCACCGTCACGCTGCCGAAGCGGTCGGGGGGTGGCGGCGGTCACAGCATCGACGTGAGCTGAGGCGCCGATAGTTTCTCCACCTTCGTCGTGCTAGTGGCCCGCATGGTGGACGCGAACGGACCGGAGTCCGACGACGATCCGGGACGCGAGACCGATCCGAACCGCGGGGACGGTCCGGACCTCGCCGCCGCCCGCCGCGAGCTCGTGAATGGGCTCCGAGAGCGGCTCGACGCGAGCGAGCGTACGCTGTCGGCGATCGAGGCCGTCCCGCGGCACGAGTTCGTCCCCGGGGGTGACCGATCGCGCGCCTACGCCGACCGACCGCTTCCGATCGGCCACGACCAGACGATCAGCGCGCCGCACATGGTCGCGGTGATGACGGACCTCCTCGATCTGGACCGCGGCGACCGCGTCCTCGAAGTCGGCACGGGCTGCGGCTACCACGCCGCCGTCCTCGCCGAGGTCGTCGGGCCGGGCAACGTGTACAGCGCCGAGTACGTCCCCGAACTCGCCGCGGAGGCCCGCGAGCGGCTCGGCCGGCTCGGGTACGACGTGACAGTCAGAGCCGGCGACGGCCGCGAGGTGTTCCGCGACGAGGCGCCGTTCGACGCGGCGTCCCTGACGTGCGCGCCGACCGGTGAGGTCCCGGATCCGATCGTCGACCAGGTCCGGACCGGCGGCCGCGTCGTCGCGCCGGTCGGCGGCGGAGGGATCCTCGATCGCGGCGGCCAGCGGCTCGTGCGCCTGACGGTCCGCGAGGACGGCGTCGACCGCGAGGGCCACGGGGGCGTCCGCTTCGTGCCGATGCAGTGACGGCCGGCGGCCGCGCCGAGCGCGCTCTCGAGGCCGCGGCGAACGAGCGGTTTTAGGCGACCGAGCACCGAGCCCGACCATGGACGAGGCGTCGCTGCGGGCCGACATGATCGAGGGGCTCGAACACGAGCTCGGCGAGCCGCTCGGCGCCGCCGTGCTGACCGCCCTCCAGCGGGTCCCGCGCGAGACGTTCGTGGACGACTCGCCGTACGCGAACTCCGCGAGCGACGAGGCCGGCACGCGGGTCCTCGCCCCGGCGACGGCGGTCCGGCTGATCACCGCGCTGGACGCCGACGAGGGCGATGACGTCCTCGTGGTCGGCGCCGGCGTCGGCTACTCGGTGGCGATGCTCGCCGAGATCGCCGGTGCGAGACACGTCCACGCGATCGACATCGACCGGGAGGCGGTCTCGCTCGCCCGCTCGAACCTCTCCGCGGCGGGCTACGACGCCGTCCTCGTGGACCGTCGCGACGGCGCCAACGGGCTGCCGGAGTACGCGCCCTACGACCGGATCCTCCTCGAAGCGGCCGTCCTCGAACCGCCGCGCGCGCTCAGGGAGCAGCTCGCCGACGGGGGACGGCTCGTCTACCCGCGCGGCAACGCGGTCCAGACCGTGGCAGCCGTCGAGCCGGCGCCCGACGGAACGGCGGAGCCGGACGACGACGCGCCGGCGGGGTTCCGCACCGTCGAGACCGCCGGCCCGGCCCGGCTCCGGCCGATGCTCGTCGACGGGGAGCAGCGCGGCGTGGAGCGGAACCGCACGCGCCGCGAGGACGCCGAACGGGCGGAGCAGGGCCACTTCGCGCGAGCCGGCTGGGAGCAGGAGTGGATCGACTGGGACGACCGGCTCTGAGCGAGCGGCCACCCCCGCGGCGACCGACCCGCCGCGCCCGCCTCACTCCTCCGCCGAGCCCGCCTCACTCCTCGACGACGAGCACCGCCGTGTTCTCCCGCTCGTCGACGTAGTCGCCCTCGGCGGGCGGCTTGACCTCGACCGTGAGCGTCCCGTCCGGCTGGTTCGGTCCCAACTCGGGCGCGACGTCCACGGTCGCGACGCCCTCCTCGTTCGTCTCCGCCGTCGTGACCCCGTCGATCTGCGCCGACCCGCTGCGGACGATCACCGTGGCGTCGGCGACCCGCGACCCGTCTGGGTCGAGGACGGCGACGTCGATGGACTGCTCGCCCGGCGTCGTCACCTCCGGCTGCGGCTGGGCGTCGACCTCTGTCGCGGCGAGCCCCTCGATGTCCCCGATCATCCCCATCATCACGCTGAGGCTGGCGACGCCGACGACGAGGGCGATCACCAGCCTGACCGGCAGCCCCTCGATGGCGCGCCTGTCCGTGCGGAACGATCGGCGGTTCGCGGTGCGTCCGTCGCGTTTCGAATCGGACATACGGCCCGCTGGCCGCGGCATCACTCATAAACCGTCGGACGCGGAAGTGTGGGGCCGGCGGCTCCGTCCGTCCCGCCTCCCCGACCCTTTTGAGCGATGCCGCGACCACCGCCGGGCATGCACGTGCTCGGACGCGAGGAGGACGAGCGTCGCGCGACCGGAACCCCGCTCCCGACGGTCCGCCTCGGCTCCTTTCTCGCTCGCGACGGTAGCGCCGGGGCCGCCGTCGGCGTCGACGCGGACCGACCGCACGCCGGCGTCGTCTTCGGCAAGCGCGGCACCGGGAAGTCGTACACGCTCGGCGTCCTCGCCGAGGGGCTCGCGGACGCGCCGGGCGTCTCGCCGGTCATCGTCGATCCGATGGGTGTCTTCGACGGGCTCCGCGCCGCGGGCGGCCGCGCGGTCGAGCCGGCGATCCGCCCGGACGCGATCCCGGCGTCCGCGTGGCCGGACCTGCTCGGGCTCGACCCGACGAGCGGTCCGGGCGGGGTGGTGTGGCGCGCCGTCGCGGACGCGGCGGAGGGCGCGGAGGCGGCCTCGGTTGCCGACCTGCGCGACCGCGTCGTCGAGGCCGACGCGCCCGACACTGCACGCCGCGCCGCCGCGAACCACCTCCGGCTCGCGGCGTCTTGGGGCGTGTTCGACGCCGACGCGCCGCCGGTCTCGTCGCTCGCCGCCGACGGCTCGCCGACGGTGCTCGACCTCGCCGGCGTCCCGGAGGCCGCCGCGGCCGCCGTCGTCAGGGCGGTCGCCCGCGGGCTCTACGACGCCCGTATCGACGGCGACCTCGGCCGGCTCCCGTGGCTGCTCGTCGACGAGGCGCACGCCTTCTTCGACGGCATCGCCGACCCCGCGCTCAGGACTCTCCTGACACGCGGTCGCGCGCCGGGCGTCTCACTCGTCTGCGCGACGCAGCGCCCCGGCGCCCTGCCGAGCGTCGCCGTCTCGCAGTCCGACCTGCTGGTCTGTCACCGGCTCACCGCCGAGCGCGACGTCGCGCGGCTCGCGGAGGCGGACGCGACGTACCTCGCCGGCGACCTCGCCTCGCGGCTCCCGACCGGGACCGGCGAGGCGCTCGTCGTCGACGACGCGACCGAGACGGCCCACACCGTCCGGGTCCGCGAGCGGCGGACGCCGCACGGCGGCGCGAGCCCTCGTGCGAGCGACGTGGCCGCGGCCGAGTCCGAAGGCCCAAGGTGACCCCTGCCGACGCGTTCGCATGGAACGGACGCCGCTCGGTCTCCTCTTCGTCGCCGCCGGCGGCTTCCTCGGCGCCGTCGCCAGACACGGGGTCGATGTCGCCGTCGGTGTATCCACCGGCGCCGGCACGCTCGTCGTCAACGTTGTCGGCTCGTTCGCGCTCGGACTGCTGGTCTCCCGCGCGACGACGACCCGGACACAACTGTTCGTCGGCACCGGGGTGCTCTCGTCGTTCACCACTTACAGCACGTTCGTCGGCGACGCCGTCGCGCTTGGCGGACCGCTCGGCGCCGCGTACGTCGCCGCGAGCTACACGCTCGGGTTCGCGGCCGCGCTCGGCGGACTCCTGATCGGGGGACGGTCGTGACCGACCCGCTCCTCGCGGCCGCTCTCGTCGGGGTCGGCGGGTCGCTCGGCGCGACCGCCAGACACGTCGTCGCCCTTCGGATCGAGGGACGACGATCGGTCGTCGTCGTCAACGCGCTCGGGAGCCTCGCGCTCGGCGCCGTTCTCGCCGCGCCGGTCGGGGCCGTGGCGACCGCGCTCCTCGCGGTGGGATTCTGCGGCGCGTTCACCACGTTCTCCTCGTTCGCCGTCGAGACGGTGTCGACCGCGGCCGCCGGGGAGGGCGACGTCGCCGTCGGGTTCGCCGCCGCGAACCTGCTCGCCGCGCTGGCGGCGTTCCTCACCGGGTCGGCGCTCGTCGCCGCGCTCGCGTGAGCGCGCGACCCGGCCGTCCTCCGGACGCGACGCCCGGGAGCGACAGGTACAGGCGCCTCCGGGACGTACCGTCTCGCGTGACTGACGACGCCGAGAGCCGGGTGGACGGGGGCGCCGACGCCGAGCGCGCAGCGGGCGGTCCGGGTCCCGTCGACTCCGACGCGGAGGCCGCGCCCTCGGGTGATGCCGGCGGAGCGTTCGGCGACGATGCGCCGTCGTTCGAGGACCTCTCGCTCCCGCAGCGCGTGTTCGTCGCCGCCGTCCAGAACCCGACTCGCGGCGTCGTGATCGTCGGACTCCTCGCGTTCGGCTTCTCGTTTTACGTCGCCTTCTGGCTCGTCTTCCCGCGCGTCGCCGCCTTCATGTCCGCTATCGGGGCGGTGCTGGTCGCGATCGTCGCCCTCGTGTACCTGATCTCGGACCGCGTCTCGGGGTGAGGTCGCGGTCCGGGACGCCGTCCGCCTCGAGAGGCGCTCACGGGTGCGGCTCGTAGAACTCGCGGAGCGTCGTTCCGAACGTCGGCGCCAGCGTCGCGACGGCGTCGCCGACCAACACGTCGCGCTCCGCGAACGCCCGCTCCACCTGCGCGCCCAGCGCCACGTCGCCCGCGGCCTCGCTCTCGAGGTACGCCCGCACCGTCGTGAACTCCCGCTCCCGCTCGACGACGTACCGGTTCCCGTCGATGAACGGGCCGTACGTCTCCGGGTCGACGTCGTCGGCGTACGACTCGTAGAAGCTCGCGGCGTGTTTCCGTACTGCGACCGGCGGCCCCTCGTGACGCTGGACCGCCGGCCGCTCCGCGACCTCCAGTTCAGCGTACAGCGCGGCGCGGACGCCCCCGCCCGACTCCTCTTCGGCTCGATCGTCGCCGACCATCGCCTGCGAGCGCAACACGTCGAACCCGTGCGCGTTCAGCCCGCGGACGATCCCGTCGAGCGAGCGCCGGAGCTGGGGCCACAGCTGGTCGTCCACTATGTCGGGAGCGTCGAAGACGACGGCGACGGGCGTCGTCTCCCGCCGGTCGAGGTGGTCCCGAACGCCCGCGGCGTCGAGCGGCTCCGGGTCGTCCGGCTCGAACAGCGCCTCGCGTGGCGCCGCGAGCAGCTCGCGGGCGTAGTGCTGGAACCGCGCGGCGTTCGCGGCCGAGAGGACCGCCGCGACGTTCCGAGTCGGGTCCGTGGGGTCGACGACGACGAGGGGGTCGTCGAACGTCGCCTCGGCGTGGCCCTCCGGGTCGAACTCCACCGGCGGATGCCAGCTCCGGGCGGACTCGACGAGCGGGACGAACCCGCCGAGCTCCAACACGAGCAGCTCCGTCAGGTAGCCGGAGAACCCCTCCGTGCGGAGGTCGCTCCCATAGGCGCCGATCCCTTTTAAAAATGCCTTCGCGAGAACCACGTCAGCGGCGAGCTCCTTGTCGAGCCGCGCGGAGAGGTACGCGTCGTGGAACGGTGTTCGGTCGACAGCGGAGACGAGCTCCGCCGCCGTCTCCACGTCGTGACAGGGGACGAGGTCGACGTCGAACCCCTCGTAGGTCCCCTTCACGTACGGGTGCTCGGCGTACTCCTCGTGGCCGTCGGGGAGGACGGCGTGGCCGACCGCGAGCCCGTACTCCTCCAGCTGGGCGCGGTCGAGGTCGGCGTCGAACCGGACGAACAGGTCGATGTCGCGATCGCCCGAGACCCACGTCCCGCGCGCCGTCGACCCCACCTGCACCACGTCGGCGTCGACGGGGAGGTCGGCGATCGCCTCGCGGGCCCGCTCCGCGAGTTCGCCGGCGACCGCCCGCAGGCGCTCGCGCTCCTCGGGCTCCGGAACGGCCCGGTCGCGGACGCGCGCGAGGACAGCTTCGAGTTCGTCGGACTCGGCACCGTCCGACTCGGGATCGCTCATACTCGTCCCTCTCGCGGTCCGGCCGAAAACGTGTCGGTCGCGGGGGCGGCGGGGCGGTCCGCGACGGCGACGGCGACCGCGTCGCCGACGCCGTGCCAACTCGTCTCCCCCGAGTCGGGCGGAAACGAAAGCCATATCAAAAGAACGCGAGTATCCGAAGATGAGCCGAAGTAGCTCAGTTGGTAGAGCGCCTCGCTGTTACGACGCTCGGCGGAACTCCCCCGAACGTCACAGTCACGAGGCGGTCCCAGGTTCGAGTCCTGGCTTCGGCGTCCCTTTCTCCCGGTTTCCCTCGCGGATCTGTCTTTATACGATAACGACTCAGACGGTCGTATGTCGCGCTTTGAGCAGTACGACAGTCTCGGAGAACCACAGAAGCGCGGACAGGCCACGGAAGCGATCGTCACGGCGGAGTTGCTCGCTCGCGACGTCTCCGTGCTCACACCGGCGTACGACAACGATCCATAAGACCTCGTCGCCAGAATCGACGGTGAATTCTATCGGTTACAGGTCAAGACGGCGTACGACGGCAAAAACGACGGCGCGGTGGAGTTCCGGACTCGAAGCGTTCGGACGAAAAGCGAAGGCTACGAACGGGCGGGCTACGACGGAAAAATCGATTACTTCGCCGTCCTCAACGTCCGAACAGAGGACGTGTACCTCGTCCCCATCGAAGACGCCGGAGCGGCGGCGACCACGATCCGATACGAACCCGCCGCGAACAACAATCGAACGAATATCAATTGGCACGAAGAGTACCGGATCGATACTGTCCTCAGTCGTCTCCAATCGGGATAATGCGGTAATCTAAAGAGTACCCCTCGTATAACACGGATCGACGCGGGCCTTTAGCTTAGTCTGGCTCAAAGCCCTCCGCTCATAACGGAGTGATCGCCGGTTCAAATCCGGCAAGGCCCATTCTCTCACGCCGATCATTTTCCGCGAGCCACGCATACCCGAGAGCTCTACTCCAGCAGCCCGACCAGCTCGTTCACGTCGTCGACGACGGCGTCGGCCCCGTTCTCGGCGTACTTCCGGCGTCCCTCCTCGCCGGTGAGTCCACCCGTCAACACGCCGACCCCGTAGTAGACCCGGCTCGCGTCCTCGTCGTCGGCGTTGCGCGCGGTCCGGACGTCGTCGAGGGTGTCGCCGGCGAAGGCGACGCGCTCGGCGTCGAACCGCTCCGCGAGCTCGACGAGCGCCCGCGGGTGCGGCTTCCCCTCCTCCCAGTCGTCCATCGTGAATCGGCGGTCCTCGGGGACGTCGAGGCCGACGCGCTCCAAGGCGATCTCCGCCTCGGCCGCGGGACGCCCCGTCAGCACGCCAACGTCGAACCGCTCGGTCAGGTCGGCGATCGTCTCCGGCTCGACGAGCGTCGGCTCGTCGTGGATGTACCCCGGCGCCGACAGCGGCGGCTCTCCGCCCTCCAGTTCGCGGTACAGCTCCTCACCGAGGTACAGGGCCTGGAACGTCTCGCGGAGGCGCTCGGTGTCCCACTGGTCGCGGACCCGCGCCTGCGCGACCCGCGGGAGGTCGCCGACGACCGCCTTCGCCGCCGAGAGCCCGCCGCCGGCCTCGGCGACTCGGTCGGTGAAGGCGTCGGGGTCCATCCCGAGCCCCTCGCGGCGGGCCAGCACGTACAGCGCGGCCGCGTCCGTCAGCTCCCAGTCGTTGTTGAACCCGCCGGCGTCTTTGAACGCCTGCACCGTGTCGCGGTCGATCGTCTTGCCGCACACCCTGTCGACGGACTCGATTATCGCCCGTCGATACGAGTCGCCCACGTCGACGAGGACGCCGTCGATGTCGAGAACGACTGCGTCGACCTGCATACCCGTACGCCGGCAGGTGAGGGAAAGAACGTTCGGGTTCGCGGCCGATTCGGCCGGAAGGTCCTCAGCGCCTGCCGGCGGCACCGGGGGAGTCGCTTCCCGCGGTGCCGTCCCGGGCGACGTACACGGTCGTCTCCGGGAGGGACCGGCGCCGAACCGGGATCGTCGGTTCTTCGAAGCCGAGCGTGGTAAACAGGCATGCGGCGTCCAACCGCTCGGCGAGCGCGACCGTCGGACGCTGGAGCTCAGCCGGGAGGTTACAGGCGTACACCGCGTCGAACTCGCCCGCTATTCCGCCCGGTCCGGAGCCGCTCTCCCCGCCCGCCAGATCCAACACGTCGGCCTCGACGGCGCGGAGCGATCCCGTGATGGTCGGTCCTTCGGTCTCGCGAGCGGCCGCCAGCGTGCGCTCGCCGACGGCGACGTCGACCGCGACGACGTCGCGGCCGCGCTCGGCGAGCGATCGCGCGACGCCGGGGCGATCGCCGACGCCGACCTCGAGCAGCCGATCGTGGCGGGCGAGCTCCTCGACGAGCGCCCGACGGGGCGGTGAGACCACGGCGCGGGCTTTATGATTGCGGCGGTCAAAAGCGGTTCCATGCTCGTGGACATCGTTCCCGTCGGGGAGGTCACCCCCCGCGTGAAACGGGAGGCCTCCGGCGCGCTCCGATCGGTGTACGACTGTGACGTCACGGTCCACGACGATCAGCCGATCCCCGAGACCGCCTACGACGAGGGTCGCGACCAGTACCGCGCCGAGGACCTGATCGAGACCGTCAGCCGCGTCGGCGGCGGCGAGAAGAACATCGGCATCACCCCGCGTGACCTGTACTACCGCCGCCGGAACTACGTGTTCGGACTAGCGTACCTCAACGGCAACGGCTCCGTGATCTCGACGCATCGGCTCCGCACCTCCTCCGACGGCGGCGTGTCCACGAAGCCCGCGGTCGACGTGTTCTCCGACCGGGTCCGCAAGGAAGTGGTCCACGAGATCGGTCACACGCTCGGGCTGGAACACTGCGACAACAGCAAGTGCGTCATGTCCTTCTCCCCCACCGTCCGCGAGGTCGACGTGAAAGAGGAGAACCTCTGCGGCTCCTGTTCTCGACTGGTCCGGTGACCCCTCGCCGGTAAAGGTAAACCCCGTCCTGTCCAACTGACGGCCATGGCCGCAAAGCCGGAATACCGCGACCGGCCCGACGTCGAGGTCGCGCTGTTGGACGCGCTCGTCGACCGCGGCGACGAGGGGATGACGGTGTTGGAGCTCCGCGCGGCTGTCGACGCCGACATCGACGCCGTCGAGGAAGCGCTCTCGGCGCTGAAGGAGGACTCGCTCATCACCGTCGAGAGCGAGGAGCACGTTCGCGTCTACGCGCACGACCGCGTGATCCCCGACCCCGACGCGCCGGGCGAGGAGCGCCACGGCGGACTCGTCGACACCATCCGCGACCGGCTCGGGCTGTAGTCCGTCCGCCTTCGCGCCGCCGCGGTCGCGTCGCGATCGACGCGCCCGCGACCGACTACGAGCCAGCGACCTTTTGCCGCTCCCCGGCTTCGTTGGGGTATGACTCTCGTCTCCGGCACCCACGGCGCCCACGGCGCGACGTACCGCGACCGCGGCGGCCGTCGGGTGGTCGACCACTACGGGAAGCCAGAGCGCGTCGGCAAGGCGGTCCGCAACGTCGTCGGCGCGATCGAGATGGGGTACGGCGTGCTCGCGATCACCGGCGACGACCGCGTCGAGTTCGTCGACAACGCCGTCTCCAATCGCGTCCCGGCCGAGGACGGGCAGGGGGTGTACGCGCTCCTGCTCGACCCGCAGGGCGGCATCGAGACGGACATGTACGTGTACAACGCCGACGAGCGACTGCTCGTGTTCCTCCCGCCCGAGCGCGCCGAGGCCGTCGCCGAGGACTGGTCGGAGAAGGTGTTCATCCAGGACGTGACGGTCAAGGACGCCTCCGACGAGTTCGGCGTGTTCGGCGTCCACGGCCCCAAATCGACCGAGAAGATCGCCTCGGTGCTCGGCGGCCCGGGCGCTCCCGAGAAGCCCCTCTCGTTCGTCCGCGGCTCGATGGTCGACGCCGGCGTCACCGTGATCGCGACCGACGCCCCCCTCGGCGAGGAGGGGTACGAGGTCGTCTGCGCGGCCGAGCACGCCGAGGAGGTGTTCGACACGCTGATCAACCGCGGGCTCAACGCGGCCCCGTTCGGCTACCGGACGTGGGACGCGCTCTCCGCTGAGGCCGGCACGCCGCTCTTCGAGTACGAGCTGGAGGGAACCGTGCCGAACGTCTTCGGGCTCCGCAACGCCTTAGACTTCGAGAAGGGGTGTTACGTCGGCCAGGAGGTCGTCTCTCGCGTCGAGAACCAGGGTCGTCCGAGCCGGCGACTCGTCGGCCTCGCGCTCGACGGGCTCGCCGACGCGACCGCCGAGATCGACGGCGACGCCGATCCCGAGGGGTACGACGCGGTCCTGCCGACGCCCGGCGCGGCCGTCTTCGCCGGCGACGAGGCGGTCGGCGAGGTGACCCGCGCCGCGGTCGGTCCCGCCTCGGGCGACCCGATTGCGCTGGCGCTGGTCCGGTACGACGCCGACCTCGACGCGGTCACCGTCCGCGTCGACGGCGACGAGGTCGCGGCGACCCGTTCCGATCTCCCGTTCCCGTCCGCGGACGGGAGCGCGCGGTCCGCCCGGGCGCCGACGTACCCGGACGCGTAGCGGACGAGCGCGTTCTCTTATAAGGCGAACTGCACTGCCGAGTAGATCCCGTAGCCGAGCGCGAGCGCCCCAACGAGCGAGCCGATCCACGCAAGCACCGTGTACCCCATCTTCGCCCGGCTCACGCCCGCGTCGCCGGCGGCGTAGCCGGCGCCGACGATCGCGGAGACGATGATCTCGTTGAACGAGACGGGGATCCCGAACGCGACCGCGGTCTGCGCGATCGCGAACGAGGGGATGAGCGCCGAGATCGACCGCCGCGGCCCCATCGAGGCGTAGTCCTGCGAGATCGCCTTGATCATCCGCGGCGCGCCGGTCCAGGAGCCGGCCAGCAGGCCGACGCCGCCGCCGACGAGCAGCGCCCACAGCGGGATGCCCGCCTCGCCGACGAACAGGGGGACGAGCGGTCCGATCGCCAGTCCGACCTGCGACCCGCCGGCGGAGAACGCGACGAGCCCTCCCATCGCCAACAGGAATCGCCGCTGGGCGCCCGCGCGGTCGCGGCCGAGGTCGAGGTACACCGCTGCGGCGACGCCGGCCGCCACCGCGGCCGTGACGATCGGCGTGCCGATCGACCCGACCCCGAGCACGGGGCCGAGCGCCTGCGAGAGCGACGCCTGCTCGCCCGGCGGGCCGAGGAGCGCGAACCCGACGTTCGCGACGAGCGCGCCGACGATCCCCGCGAGCGCCGCGGTGAGCCCCCGCTCGGGGAACAGCTCTCCGGTCAGCGACCGCGCGACGGCGTAGGCGATCCCGCCGCCGACGAACGGGGTGAGCACCCACAGCGTGAGTATCTCCCTGTACTTCGGCCACGCGGGGTCCCCGCCCATCGCGAGGCCGACGCCGACGACCGCGCCCGTCACGGTGAATGCGGTCGCGATCGGATACCCAGCGAACACGCCGAGCGCGACCAGCCCGGCGGCGGTGACCAGCGCGATAATGGCCGCGCCGGCGGTGAGCGTGACGCCGCCGATCAGCTCGGTGCCGACCGCCTCGGTCACGTTCGCGCCCTGTAACACCGCGCCGAGCAGCCCGAGGACGCCGACGATCAGCCCGGCTCGCATCACGGAGATCGCGTTCGCCCCGACCGCCGGTGCGAACGGAGTCGATCCCGACGAACCGGCGCCGATCGACCACGCCATGAAGAGGCTCGCCGCGCCGGCGACGCCGAGGGTGAGGACGGTAGCGACGACCATTACCGCTGGCCGTCCTCGTACCCCTCGCGGAGCCCGGTCAGGGTGCGCCGGACGAGCAGAAACCCGAAGAAGAAGAGCCCGAGCAGGGCGACGAGAATAATGACGAACATCGGTTCTACCGAGAGCATACAGTCGAATCCGTCGGAACGGTGTTATGCGTTTCGGCAGCCGCGTCCGTCGCCGGGGCTCGGCGGTGACTAAAACGCGTTTTTGTCCCTAAGCTAGGTATAAGATGTCACCGCCGTAACGTGGAGACGCGACCCCCCGCTTCGGCCCTCTCCCCCCGCGATCGCCCGCGTCGGTCGGATCCGGTGCGTCGACGACCGCTTCCACTCCCCCCTGCCCCCTCCACCGGACGTCCCGGATCGCCGACGCGGGTCGGCCCGCGGGGCGTCGCGTCCCGCCCGCTCTCCCCCCGCGGGCGGCGTTTTCTCACGGCTCGATCCGGAACGTCTCGAAGACCTCGCCCTCGGGCGTGACGAGTCGCCCGTCGAGCGCGGTCGCCGCGTCCGGGTCGTGCTCTGCGCCACTCCCTTCGGCGGCCGGTTCCAGCTCGGCGTGGGCCGGGCGATTCCCCCGCGGCTGCGCGTGGCTCCCGGGATTCAAGATGGGGAGGCCGCCCGAGTCGTCGAACCGCGGCCGGTGGCTGTGGCCGCAGACCACGGCGTCCGCGTCGCGCCCGCGTCCGAGCATGACCAGCCCCGTGTCCCCGCTGCGGTGGCGGTGGGTGACCGCGAACCGGACGCCCGCGTACTCGACCGTGCGGACCTCGGGGAGCCGGTCGCGGATCGCGGCGTCGTCGTTGTTCCCGTACACGCCGCGGAGGCTCCGGGCCGCTGACTCGAAGGCGTCGAGCACCGGCTCGCGGTAGAAGTCGCCGACGTGGACGACGAGGTCGGCCTCGCGTACCGCCGCCGCGGTGCGCCCCTGCAGCTTCGACTCCTCGTGCGAGTGGGTGTCGGAGACGACGACGAGCATTCTGTACCCTTCGTCAGTGCGCGCTCGGTTTAAAAAGAGCGCCCCGGGACGGCGATGTCGATTTATAACTGAAGGCGGCTGCGGTGGCGCGCGCCTCCGAGTGGCCGACAGGCCACGAGGAGCGCCGCGCGAGGGACGCGGCGACCGTAGGGAGCCGCGAGGCTGGGGAGGCGTGAGGCTGCGGTCGGGTGGGACTCAAAGGGGCAGTCACGAGGACGGCGGAGGCGACGCACGCACTGCAGGGAGCGAACGAAGTGAGCGACCGAAGCGCACAGCGAGCGTGCGCCGTCCTCGTGACTGGGGCTTTAGAGGTGGTCACCGTCGATCCAGTATCGCTCACGTATAACTGAGCGGTTGAGGTCTCGGAGGCGGTTCGTCCGCCACTGCTAGCGCCAATCGCTTATAAATAACCGAGATCACACGCCGTAATCGAAACGACGACTCCGACAGAACCGACCTATTCCTCTAACGAGAGCGACGCGAGCAGCGACTCCAGCTGGACCTGCTCGTTGGCGCCCTCGGCGATGCGGTAGTCGGCCTCGCCGATCCGCTCCATCAGCGCGACCGCCTCGCGCTCGCTCAGGTCGAACTCCCAGACGGAGCGGTGGAGCTGGTCGATCACGTCGCCGCCGGCCATCCCGGTCTCCGTGAGGAGGGTGTCGAGGGTCGCCCGCGCCCGCGAGAAGTCCCCCTCCAGCGCGTTCGTCACCATCGACTCGATCTCCTCGGGCCGCGCGGTGGCCGTGATCGCGTACACCGCCTCCTCGTCGACGACGTCGCCGGTCGTCGCCGCCGCCTGCAGCGAGTTGATCGCGCGGCGCATGTCGCCGTCGGCCGCGTACACGAGCGCGTCGACGCCCGCGTCGGTCACCTCGATCCCCTCCGCCGCGGCGATCTCGCGGGTCTGCGCGGCGACGGCCGCGTCCGAGAGCGGCGAGAAGCGGAAGACGGCGCAGCGCGACTGGATCGGGTCGATGATCTTCGACGAGTAGTTACACGAGAGGATGAACCGCGTGTTGTCGGAGAACTGCTCCATCGTCCGGCGTAGTGCTGACTGGGCGTCATCCGTGAGTGAGTCGGCCTCGTCAAGGAACACGATCCGGAAGTCGCCGCCGAACGAGGAGCGCGCGAACCCCTTGATCCGGTCGCGCACCACGTCGATGCCGCGCTGGTCGGAGGCGTTAAGCTCGAGGAAGTTGCCGCGCCAGTTGTCCTCACCGTACACCTGGCGGGCGATGGCGGTTGCCGCGGTGGTCTTTCCTACGCCGGCAGGACCACTGAAAAGAAGGTGCGGGATGTCGTCCTGCTCGATGTAGCTCTGGAGCCGCTCGACGATCTCCTCCTGCCCGTGGATGTCGTCGAGCGACTGCGGCCGGTACTTCTCGATCCAGATCTCCCGGCCGGTCGCGGTCGCAGCCGTCTGCTCGTCGGCCTCGCTCATGCCGGATCGGAGGGCCGGCGGGGTGATAAACGAACCGAGAACGGACCGCGCTCGGGCCGATCTCTTCCCCCACGCGGCCTACATCCGTCGCCGGATCGTCTCGCGGAACGCTCCCGCCGCGTCGGCGTCGGCCTCCGCCTCCCGTAGGCGAGCGGTCGCGTCGCGCTCGGCGTCGACGTCAGCGTCGACGTCGATGTCGGCCTCGGGCGCGAGCACGACCGCCGCGGCGCCCGTCGCGACGGTCTCTGTCCGCCAGTCGACGTAGCGCTCGCCGATCCACGCCGGCAGGTCGGCGCGCAACACGGCGTTCCGCCAGGCGAACTCCCGGACCCCCTTCAGTCCGAGCAGGGCCAGGCGGTCGTCGAGGGGATCGAGCAGCCGGTCGATCCCCGCGATCCCGATCGCGGCGTACGCCTCGACGAGCGCGTCCTGCGCGGTCTGGACGAGCCGGGCGAGGACCGCGTTTATCCGGTCGTGGTCGGCGCGCTTGGCGTCGCGGTCGGGGTCGATACCCACGTCGCCGAGGGTGTAGGTGAGGTCGTAGGTGATGTGCGCGTTGATGCCCAGCAGGGCGTCCTGCGCGACGAGCGTCTCGCCCCGCGCCGCGGCGGCGAAGGCGATCACCCACGGGCGCGGCAGCGACTCGAACGCCCGGCGCTCGAACGCGACCAGCGCCCGGCGGTAGCGCTCCGCGAAGGCGACGAGGTACGACGCGGCCCACTCGGAATCGATGAACGCGCCGTCGTCGATCGCGTCCCGAACGGTCGCCGTCATCCGGCTGTACACCGTGAGGAACACCGCGCGCCGGTCGCCGCGCTCGCGGAGGTACGACTCGGTCCGCGCCAGTCGCTCGTCGACGTCGGCGACGGACGCGAACGGGGTCGAAACGAGATCGAGCAGCGCGGGATCCGGCTCGTCGTCGGCCAGCTCCGCGGCGATCGCCTCGGCGTCGACGTCGACCGTCCGCCGGATCCCGGTGAGCAGCGCTCTCGCTTCCTCGGTGGTCGGGACGGTGGCGCGGATCGGGATCATCGTGCGTCGACGGCGGGCGCCGTCTGACCGGCCGATACTCCGCCGAATTAAAAGAACGTTGCTGCCGGATCAGGCGGTTGCTGCCGGACCGGAAGGGTGCTGCCGGACCGAGAGCCGACGCCGCCTACGCGAACTCGTCGGTGAGCTCGGGGACGACCTCGAACAGGTCGCCGACGATGCCGTAGTCGGCGATGTCGAAGATGGGCGCGTTCGGGTCGGTGTTGATCGCGACGATCGTGTCCGACCCTTTCATGCCGGCGACGTGCTGGACCGCGCCGGAGATGCCGACCGCGATGTACACGTCCGGCGTGACGACTTTGCCCGACTGCCCGACCTGCCGGTTCTTCGGGAGCCAGCCGTTGTCGACGATCGGCCGGGAGGCGGAGAGCGTCGCGCCGAGCGCGTCGGCGAGCCCCTCGACGAGCTCTAGATTCTCCTCCTCCTCGATGCCGCGGCCGACCGAGACGAGCACGTCGGCGTCGGCGATGTCGACGTCGCCGCCGCCGACCTCCTCGAAGCCGGTGACGCGCGCGCCGGACTCGGGCAGGTCGACCTCGACCGACTCGACCGTCGCGTCGCCGACGCCCTCGGCGGGCGCCCACTCGCCGCCGCGGACCGTGAGGACGTGGCGGTCGCCGTCGACGTCGACGGTCGTCTCCACCTTCGAGCCGTACATCTCGCGGACGACGGTGAGGCCGTCGTCGTACTCGAACCCGGTCGCGTCGGTCACCAGCGGCAGGCCGCGGTCCTCGGCCACCGCGGGAGCGTAGTCGAGGCCGTTGACCGAGTTCGGCGCCACGACCGTGGCGGCGTCCGTCCGGTCGAGCAGCGCCGCGATCGCCGCCTGGTAGACGTTGTGGTCGAACTCCTCGCCGTTCCCAACGGTGTGGATCGCGTCCACGCCCTCGCGGTTCAGGTCCTCGGCGAAGGCGTCGACGTCGCCGGCGATGACGGCGACGTGGAGCTCTCCGCCGCGCGCGTCGGCGAGTTCGCGGCCTGCCGTGATCGCCTCGTAGGAGACGTCGCGGAGCTCCCCGCGGCGGTGTTCGGCGACGACGAGCACGTCCGCCATCACGCGCTCACCCCCTTATCGCGGAGGACCTCAGCGAGGCGTCCCGCGGCCTCGCCGGCGTCGCCCTCGATGATCTCGGCGTCCGACTCGCTCTCGGGCTCGTACATCGAGGTGATCGCGAGCGCGCTCTCCACGTCCTCGGCGGTCAGCCCCAGATCGCCGAGGTCCTTCGCGTCGATCTCCTTGCGCTGGGCCTGTCGGATGCCGCGCAGGCTCGCGTAGCGCGGCTCGTTGAGCCCGGTCTGAACGGTCAACACCGCGGGGAGGTCGACGTCGGTCAGCTCCTCGACGCCGCCCTCAAGCTCGCGGTGGACGTGGGCGACGCCCGCGTCCGCGTCGACGTCGAGGTCGTTGACGACCGCGGCGTGTTCGAAGCCGATCCGCTCCGCGAGCGCGACGCCGGTCGCGCCGAACCCGGTGTCGGCGGCCTGCACGCCGCCGAGCACGAGGTCGGGATCCTCGGCCTCGACGACGGCCTCGAGGGTCGAGACCTTCGCGGCCACGTCGGCGAACCCCTCCTCGAAGGCGTCGTCCCAGACGCGGACCGCGCGGTCGGCGCCCTTCGCGAGCGCCATCCGGATCGTCTCCTCGGCGCGCTCCGGGCCGATCGTGACGGTGACGACCTCGTCGGCGATCCCGGCCTCCGCCAGCTGGACCGCGGCCTCGACCGCGTAGTCGTCCCACTCGTTGAGGTCGTACTCGAGGTCCGACGCCGCGATGTCGGTCCCCTCGATCGCGAAGTCGTCGTCCGCCTCCGCGACCTCCTTAACGGTCACCAGAACTTTCATGATCGATACTCGGTCGTTCGCCCTGTAAGGGTTTTCGGAACGCCTCACCCGCCGCGAAGAGTTGGCGTCGGTCGGGGCCGATATCGGTGTCCGGACGACGGCCTCGCTACCGGTCGCTGCGGCCGATGCGGCCGCCGTCGTCTGCATCGCTGCCGCCCGTATCGCCGGTGCTGCCGCCCGTGTCGTCGGTGCCGCCGCCCCTGTCGCCGTTTCTCCCGTCATCGTCGTTCCCGTCGGGAAGCGAGATCAGATTCTCCCGACCCAGGCGGAGCTTCTCGACGCGCCCCTCGTCGGCCATCGCCGACAGGAGCTGCGAGACCTTCGCGTCGGACCAGCCGGTCTCCGTGACGATGTCGGCCTGCCGCATCCGCCCGCCGTTCTCCGCCAGGAGCCGCTCGACGCGCTCCTCGTCCGAGAGCAGCGAGGGGTCGTCCGCGGGCTCCGTCTCCCCGTCCGCGTCGCTCCCTCCGTCAGGGCCGGAGCCGGCGGTCGCGGCCGCGCCCGGCGCCGCGTCGGCGCCGGCGTCCGTCCCCTGTGTGTCGCCGTCCGTGCTCGTCGCGCCGTTCGCGCCGTTCGCTCCCGCCGCGCCGCCGGTGTCACCGCCCCTCCGTCGATAGCCGACGATGCTCCCAGCGATGAGTAGCGCTGCGACGACGATCGCGGCGGTGAGCATCTCCCACGGGGGACCCACCGCACCGGTCGGCGCGTACACGACGGCGACCTGCTCGTCCTCGCCGAACGTCCGCGGCCCCTCGACGATCACGGCGTTATCGCGGAGCGGGACGGTGGCCCCGGGCGTCCCGGTGACGGTGTATCCCTCCGGCGTCGCCACCTCCAGCGTCTGTCCCTCGCCGAGCGACCGGAGCCACGTCCCCTCCGGCGTGGTCAGCGCGTCGCCCAACACGAGGTTCTCGCCGTCGGTCCCGAGGAACTCCGTCCAGACGAACGTCAGTCGGAGCTCGCCCACGGCGGCGGTCTCGTCCTCCGCGATGTCGAACTCTGACGGGTCTTCGTGGACGATCACCTCGCGGTCGACGTCCCGGATCCGCATCGTCCGGTCCACGTTCCGACTGGCCTCCCGCGCGAACCCCTCGAACAGCGCCGGATCGGGGCCGACCTCGCCGTTGAGGAACCGCTCGCCGGCGGTCTCGAAGGCGCCGACCTCCGTCTCGTCGGCGAGGGCGTACCTGACGGACACCTCCCACCGCGCGTCGCGGTCCGGCGTCGGTTCGATCCGGATCCGCGTCGCCGTGTTCGGGTCGAAATCGGAGTCGATCTGTCCGACGGGGGTCGCGGTCGGTTCGGGAGGCGTCACCGCGAGCGGCGCGTCCGTCGGCTGTCCGTGTGAAAGCGCGGCGTCTGACGCGGGCGCCGGCGGCGTCGTCACCGCGGCTCCTGCGACGGGCGTCACGCCGCCGCCGACGAGGAGGAGAGCGAACAGCGAGACGAGGAGGACGCGAGACGGGGGGTTCCGCATGCACATCGGTTCTCTCGTGGACCGGGCAAAACGCTTTCCATAGCCGGTTTCGCCGTCCCCGGCGGCCACCGACGCCTCGTCGCTCCGTGCCGCGCGTCCGTTGAGGTGGATTTTTTATATCGGGAAGAGAACCCATACGTGATGAGAGCCCTCCCGGTCGTCGTCGCGGTCCTCCTGCTCGTCGTTCCGGTCGCGGGGGCGATATCCCCCGCCGCCGGATCCGAGTCTCCGGCGGTCGTCCAGGCTTCCGGACCGGTCGCGGTCGACTCCGCCGATCCGGTCGTGGTCGACCCGGTCGCGGTCGGTTCGGCCGACCCGATCGCTCCGTCCCGGCCGCAGACCGGCCCGTCGCAGATCGACCGAGCGAACCTCACCTTCCGGACGCTCTCCGCACCGGCCGACGCCGATCCGCGGGTCAGCAGCGCCCTCCGCGGCGCGAACCTCGGCCCGGCGCTCTCCTTCTCGGTCGACGACGCCGACGCCGCCGCGGAGACCGCGGCGGTCGTCGACCGGATCGAGAACGCCGAGACGAACACGGAGCGACAGCGCCTGATCCTCGCGGCGCTCAGTCAGGTCGAGCGCGACGAGGTGAGCCTCAGCAGCCGTCAGTCGGACGTGTTCAGCGCGCACGCGTCAGGCAACCTCTCCGACCGAGAGCTCCTCAACGAGCTCGTCCGCATCTCCGCCACCGCCCGGGAGTACGACCACCGGCTCGAAGAGATCGACGCGCTCTCCGAGGAGACCGACGGCTTCAGCTCGCCGACCCGGCTCGACGAGCTCCAGGTCGCGCTCCAAGTGTACGAGGGCCCCGTCCGCGACCTCGCGCTCTCGACCGCCCGCGGCGAGCGCTCGGCCACGGAGATTCACGTCGAGTCGACCGCGAGCTCGGTCACGCTGGCGGCGATCGTCGACGGCGAGTACGTCCGCGAGACGTTCCGGTACGACCGCTGGGACCGCGGCGGCGGCCCGATCAGCAACGACCGGGCGATCGAGGTGACGACCGAGTCGTACCCCGAAACGGCGGCGCTCCGGCAGCCCGACGCGTTCGGGGCCGGCGCGGTCCAGCGGATCACCATCCCGCACGAATACGGCCTCCTCCGCACCTTCGTCAGCGGCGGGACGGAGCGGGTGTTCGTCGAACACCAGCGGATCGACCTCGACGACTTCCCCGATACCGAACGCGTCGCCGCGACCGGCGACGGGTTCAACGTCACCGTCGAGCGGAGCTACGTCGGCGGGCCGGTGACCGTGACCGTCCTCGACGAGGAGACGGGCGAGCCGGCCCCCGACGTCACCGTCACGAAGAGCGTCGGCGGCGGCGACAGCAGGGCGATCGGGAACACGAACGACGACGGCGTCGTCCGCACGCTCTCGCCCGCGGAGTCGTACCGCATCACCGTCGTCGACGAGCCGCGCGTCGTCGTCGTCGACGGCCTCCGGCCGATCCCGACGCCGCGGCTCGTCGACGACGAGTAGCGCCGTTCGGAGCCGACTCGCTCGATCTCCCCGACGTTTTTATCCGATACCGCGGCCAGCCGCCCCGTGCCGCTCGACCGCTCACCGCCGCTCCCACGTCTCTCGTCGCTTCGCGACGCCCCGAGCGCCGCCCGCCGCTCCGACCGTGCGATCGCCCCGGTCGCCGGCGTTCTCCTGCTCGCGATCACCGTCGTCCTCGCGGGCGGCGTCGTCACCGTCGCCCTCGGCTCCCCCGCCGAGCCTGTCCAGCCCGCCCCGACGGCGTCGCTGTCGCTGTCGGCGACCGACGATCGGGTCACCGTCACGCACCGCGGCGGCGACGCCCTCGACGCGAGCGAACTGGACGTGCGCGTCACCGTCGACGGCGAGCCGCTCGCCCGCCAACCGCCGGTGCCGTTCTTCTCTGCGGCGGGGTTCCGGCCGGGGCCGACCGGCGCGTTCAACGCCGCTAGCGACGGGGACTGGCGGGTCGGCGGGTCGGCGTCGTTCCGAGTCGCCGGGACGAACGATCCGGTCCTCGAGCCGGGCCGCACGGTCGCCGTCGAGATCTCGGTCGACGGGCGGCCGGTCGCGACGCTGGAGACGGTCGTCGAGCCGGGGTAGAAGAGCGCTGGCGTCTCCCGCTCCGCGCGCTACTCCTCGGGGACCTGCGCCACCGTCGTGATCGCTCGCGGGCTCCGCGGGGTCGCCCGCTGGATGTGGTGTTCGAACGCGTCGTAGCCCGCCGCCTCGAACATGCGGTCGGCCTCCTCCTCGTCGTAGAAGAGCATGATCGCGTCGGCGACCCGCTGGAGGACGCGGTTGTGCGGGTAGTCGGGACCGACGACGAGCACCTGTCCGCCCGGCTTCGCGACGCGGCGCAGCTCCCGGAGCCCCTCGACGGGGTTCGGCCAGTACTCGATCGAGCCCGACGACCAGACGACGTCGAACGTGTCGTCGCGGAAGGGGAGCCGCTCCGCGTCGCCGCGGTAGAAGTTCACCCGGTCGTGTTTGCCGAACTTCTCGAACGCCTTCTCCATCTGGTGGACGCTCTGGTCGAGCCCGTGGACGTCGTCGGCGTGTTCGAGCAGCCCCTCGGTGCCGAACCCGGTCCCGCACCCCACGTCGAGCACCTTCGGGTCATCGCCGAACTCCAGCCAGGAGAGCGCCTCCGCGCGCATCTCTTCGTTCCAGTTGAACCGGTTGACCTGGTCGTACACCTTCGAGAGGTACTTGTAGAACAGGCGGGCGTTCGACTTGTCCTCGAGGATCCCCATTTACCGTTCCGTTGGGCCGCCCGCCCCATAACGACACGGATCCGCCACCGCGTCGGGGTCGGCACGAGACCGACGAGGACGGGGTTGACGCGAGGCCGGCGAGGACTGGATTGACGCGAGATCGACGAGGGTGGGGTCGGCGCGGGCACCGGCGCGCTCGTGACCCGGTCCGACCCGCTTATCCGCCCGCCGACCGATCCCCGCGTATGGACCCGACGACGAGCGGCCGGTTCCGCGTGCACGACCGGCGGCCGCGCCCGGACATCGAAGACGACCCCGACGCCGATGTCGCTGATCTCGATACCGACACCGCCGACGCCTCGGAGGAGTTCGTCCTCGTCGAGCTCCCGGAGGGACCGGTCGACCCGACGGCGCCCGACGCCGAGGAGCAGTTCGACCCCCTCTACGCGACCGCTGAGGGGTACGAGGACGAGCTCGCCGAGCGCGTGGCGTCGCTGGAGCCCGGCTACGTCGTCGACGCGACACTGGCGTGGACGGACGGCTCGGCGCGGTTCGACGAGGTCGAGGTCATCCGCGAGAGCCGGTTCCGGTTCGCCGACGGCGTCGAGGGGATGTTCGAGGCGGCGGTCGAGACGTGGGAGCAGATTCGCGCCGCGGGCGAGGCCGTCGGCTCGATCACGACCCGGTCGAACGACGGCGACCCGAACGGGGCGCTGTACCTGTTCGCCGACGCGCCCGGCGGCGACGCCTTCGCTGACCTCCGGGCGGGACGGCTCCCGGTCGAGCCCCTCATCGCACGCGTCAACGAGTCCCGCGAGGACGACGACCCGCGGGAGGTGTTCGTGCTGCGGCCCGCCGCCCACAAGTTCGTCGCCGTCTACGTCGTCTTCGACCGCGACGGCGTGCTCGCGCAGACGGTCCGGGACACGTACGACCTCGGCCCCGGGCTGGCGGCGGGGCTGGAAGCGGGCGAGTTCGAGGCGGCGAAGGCGGACGACGGCGGAACGCTCGATGGCGGCGGAGCGGAGACCGATGACGACTCCGACGACTCTGATGACTCCAACGACTCCGACGACTTCGACGCGCTCGATCGCTTATAAACCGTCTCGTCGCTTTCCTCGGCCGTTACAACCAGTCGGCGTCCGGGTCGACCCGCCCGTCCGGGGTCTCGCCGTTGAGGACGGCGGCGACGTCGGCCGCGCCGCTCCGGTTCAGGTCGTCTCTGGCCTCCTCGCTGTACCACGCCGCGTGGGGCGTGACGACCGTGTCGTCGCGGCCGACGAGCGGGTCGTCCTGCGGCGGCTCCGCGGCGAGCACGTCGAGGCCCGCGCCCTTGATCGCCCCGGATTCCAGCGCGTCGAGCAGGGCGTCGCCGTCGACGACGGGCCCCCGACTCACGTTGACGAGGACCGAGTTCTCGCTGAGCCGCGCGAGCGCGTCGGCGTCGACCATCTCGCGCGTCGCGTCGGTCAGGGGCGCGTAGACGCCGACGTGGTCGGCCCGATCGAACAGCGCCTCGAACTCGACCTTCTCGACGCCGTACTCCGCCATCTCCTCGGCGTCGACGAACGGGTCGTGGGCGATCAGCTCCGCGTCGAAGCCGGAGAGCTGCTCGGCGGCGCGCTGCGCGATCGGGCCGAACGAGAGCAGCCCGATCGTCGACGCGCTCACGCGGCGGATCGGCCGCCCGGCCTCCCAGTTCCAGCTGCCGGCGGCGACGTCGTCGTCGTACGCCTTCAGCGACCGCAGGCAGGCGAACAGCAGCGAGACGGAGTGGGTCGCCACCTCGTCGGTGCAGTAGTCGGGGACGCGAGTGACGGTGACGCCCTCGTCGGCCGCGGCGCCGACGTCGATGTTGTCGACGCCGACCGCCGACCTGACGACCACCCGCAGATCGAGCGCCGCGAGCGCCTCGGCGGTGACGGGCGTGTTGATGTCTGTGACGACCGCGTCGGCGCCTGCGGCCGCCTCGGTCACCCGCTCGGCCGACCCCAGGTCGGCGACCTCGATCTCGACGGGCTCGTCGACGCGCTCGTCGAGGACCTCGCGGTACGTCTCCGGGTCGATCATCGCGAACGACGACAGGACGACTTTCGCCATGCCCCCGCTTTTCTCCCCTCTCACTTTATCTCTGTTATTGACGTAGTTAGGCCCCTGAAACGTCTATTTTCGATCGTGATGTTCCGGCGGCGGCGATCGGGCGCCGCGCCGTTCCGGAGGCTCTTTGCGCGCCGGGCGGCTACGTGCCCCCGTGACCGACGACAGTTCGACCAAGCCCCCGATGCTCGTCCTCCTCGAGTCGCTGGCGTTCTACCGGAACGTCCGGATCGGTCTCGTCGCGGGCGCGGGTCTCGCGCTCCTGTTGTACCTCGTCCGGATGCTGGAACTGCTCGGTCCCGTGATCGACACCCGGGAGTACCCGCTGTTCGGCCCGGACGTCTGGTACCTGTTCCTGGCGTTCGTCTTGGCCGCGACGTTCGCGCTGTTGGTCGCCGTCGCGCTCACGATCGCCGAGGCGGTGCGGGGAGCCGGCGAGGCGTCGACGGATCGGCCGGAGTGAGGAACAGAGCGGCGTGGCTCGGATAAGGACGGAGCGGGTCGAGCGAGGATAGAGCGGGTCGAGCGAGGATAGAGCGGTCAGAATGACCCGGAGACCGACGCATCGCTCGGCGGCGCGAACGACCGGGATATCGGCGAGTCGGTCGAGTGCGGACCGGTGGGTGCGGGCTCAGTCGGCGGTACAGGAGGCGTCGCTCTCCTCGCCGGTGAACTCCTGTGCGGGCTCGGTGAGCTTGTAGAGGTTCTGTCTCGCGTCCGCGAAGTAGACGTCCTCGTCGACGACCCCGATCCCCTCGAGTCGCTCGAGGGCGTACCGAACGGTCCGTGCAGACAGCATCGACTCCTCGACGATGCCTTTCTGTGTCAGCGGGCCGTTGTACTCGAGCACCTTGAAGACGAGTTTGGCGCTCGGTGGGAGGTCGTCGAGCCCCTCCGTTTGGGTTCCTTCCATCGTTACGATTCGAAACCGCACATCGTCATAAATGTTGATGGCCCACGCCCCCGATTCGGCGATTTTGTCGCAAAAGACGGCTTATATTGCCGGTTAATTCGTTGACAACCAGCAACATAATCCGGAATGCCCCGGATCGACTGACCAGTCAGTCAGCGATGTGGCTCGCGCGCGCTCTCCGTCGGCGCCCGTCCAGTCGGCTTCCGTCTCGGTTCGAGCCGACCCCTCGACTCGATCGCGCTCGGCGGGCGGAACGAACGGCTTTTCACGGGCGCTCGCGGATCCGTTGGTATGAGCGACGACTCGGGCATATCCGGCCACGCGCGCGGCGTGGTCGTCACGACGATCTGCTGTCTGGCGGGGATCGCCGCCGGCGTCGTCTCGGCCGCGTACGTGGGGACGACCGTGGCTGCCGCCCAGAGCACCACGGTCGTGCTGGTCCTCGGCGCGTTCGTGCTCGCCCAGTACCCGCTGTACAAGGTCATCGGAATCGGCGACTTCGGCGTCAAAGACAACCTCTACGTGGCGTTCCTGACGTTCACGCTGTGGTTCATCAGCTACACCGTGCTGGCCACGTCCGGCGTGCAGCTGGTGGCGTAAGATGGCGGACGACAGCATCGCCGTGGTCGACCTCGATCGATGCCAGCCCGACCGGTGTAACTACGAGTGCGCGAACTACTGCCCGCCGAACCGGACGGGCAAGGAGTGCATCACCGAGCGCGGCGAGGACGCGGTCGAGGGCGACCCGGACCAGATCCACATCTCCGAGGAGATCTGTCTGGGCGAGACCTGCGGTATCTGCGTCGAGAAGTGCCCGTTCGACGCGATCGAGATCATCAATCTCCCCTCGGAGCTCGAGGAGGAGCCGGTCCACCGCTACGGCGAGAACGCCTTCTCGCTGTACGGGCTCCCGACCCCGGAGCCGGGCAACGTCACCGGCATCCTCGGTCCCAACGGGATCGGGAAGTCGACGGCGGTCCACGGCCTCGCCGGCGAGATGGTCCCGAACCTCGGCGACCACGAGGGCGAGGCCGACTGGGACCGGGTGCTCGACCGCTTCCGCGGCACGGGGCTCCAGAACTACCTGAAGTCGCTGAAAGAGGGCGACGTGAGCGTGGCGCGCAAGCCGCAGTACGTCGACCAGATCCCCAAGCAGTTCGACGGCAACACCCGCGAGCTGTTGGAGCGCACCGACGAGCGCGGCGCGCTCGACGAGCTGATCGAGCGGCTCAACATCGCCCCGGTGATGGACCAAGACATCGACTCCATCTCCGGCGGCGAGCTCCAGCGCGTCGCCATCGCGGCGTGTCTGGCCCGCGACGCCGACTTCTACTTCCTCGACGAGATCACGCCGTACCTCGATATCGGCCAGCGGATGATCGTCGCCCGGCTCATCCGCGAGCTGGCCGACGACGACGACACCGAGCGCTCGATGCTCGTCGTCGAGCACGACCTCGCCATCCTTGACCTCCTCGCCGACACCCTCCACGTCGCGTACGGGGAGCCGGGCGCGTACGGGGTCATCACCGACCCCAAGTCGGTTCGCAACGGGATCAACGAGTACCTGAAGGGGTACCTCGACAACGAGAACATGCGGATCCGGCCCTCCGCGATTACCTTCGAGGAGCACGCCCCCCGCGTCGCCTCGCGCAGTGAGACGCTGGTCGAGTACCCCGACCTCTCGAAGTCGTACGGCGATGGCGAGTTCGAGCTCCACGTCGAGGGCGGCGAGATCAACCACTCCGAGGTGCTCGGCGTCGTCGGCCCGAACGGGATCGGGAAGTCGACGCTCGCGAAGCTGTTCGCGGGCTCGCTGGAGCCCGACAAGGGGTCGCTCGACTTCGCGCTCGACATCGCGTACAAGCCGCAGTACGTCGAGATCGACCAGCCGATGCGCGTCGACGCGTTCCTCTCCTCTATCACCGACGAGTTCGGCAGCTCCTACTGGAACACGGAGATCGCCCAGCCGCTCCAGCTCGACCGGATCATGGAGCAGAACCTCACGGACCTCTCCGGCGGAGAGCGCCAGCGCGTCGCGATCGCGGCGTGCCTCTCCGAGGACGCCGACCTGTTCCTGCTCGACGAGCCCTCCGCGCACCTCGACGTCGAGCAGCGGGTCCGGGCGACGACGGCGATCCGCCGGTACGCCGAGAACCACGACGCGACCGTCATGGTGATCGACCACGACATCTACATGATCGACCTGCTGGCCGACCGCCTGATGGTGTTCGACGGCGAGCCGGCCGAGCGCGGGCACGCCGCGCCGCCGCAGGACATGCGCGACGGGATGAACGAGTTCCTCTCCGACCTCGACATCACCTTCCGCCGCGACGAGCGCACGGGGCGCCCCCGGATCAACAAGCCGGACTCGCAGCTCGACAGCAAGCAGAAGCGCGAGGGCGAGTACTACTACTCAGCCTGAGGCGACGCGCCGCCGCGCCCGCCGCCCCAGCGTCCCCGTCGGTCGATCCGCCGTATCGAAGCGATTAAGCACGGAACCCCCGAACGACGGGGTATGCAACACCTCATCATTCGCGGCGACCCCGACATCCGGCGGGACGCGGTGATCGAGTACGACGGCGAGGAGCTGGTCTGTTTCGGCATCAACGTGCAGGGCGGCTGGCACGGCCCGGACGAGCCCCAGCTCTGGTGTACCGTCGGTAGCGAGGACGAGCGCGAGGCGTACGACAAACGCGAGTACGTCCCCCACTGGCTCGACGTGGACGCGGTCGACGCCGAGGAGATCGAGGTGCTGAGCGAGAAGGGTCCGCTGTCGGTCTGAGGCCGCCCGCTGTTCTACGCCACGCCTCGCCCTACACCGGCGGGTCCGCCAGCCACGCCTCGATAGCGCCGGCCATCGCGCCGCGGCGGTGGATCGTCCCCGCTTCCGGGTCGACGACGGTGCTCTCCGTGCCGGGCGCCTCCCCGTCGTCGATCACCGCGCCGACGCCCTCGCGGATCCGGTCGTCGAGGTCGTCGAGGTCGGTGACGCTGCCGGTCCCGGAGACGTTCGCGCTCGTCGCGGTGAGGGGACCGGTCTCGCGGAGGAGCGCCCTGGCGACCGGTTGGTCGGGGACCCGGAGCCCGACGCGGTCGCTGCCGGCGGTGAGCGCGTTCGGGACCGCGTCGCCGCGCTCGACGACGACGGTCACGGGGCCGGGGAGGAACGCGCGGGCGAACGCGACCGCGAACTCCGTGGGGCGCGCGTAGCGGAGCGCGTCGTCGACGCTCGCGACGCCCAGCGAGAGCGGGTTCGACCGGTCGCGGCCCTTCAGGGCGAACACGCGCTCGACGGCGTCGGGGTCGAGCGCGTCCCCGCCGAGCCCGTACACCGTCTCAGTCGGGTAGACGACGAGCTCGCCGTCGGCGACCGCCGCGGCCGCGCGCCGGACGTCGTCTCGGCGGCTCGCGGCGTCGCGGCTGGGCTCCGGCTCGGATCCGGGGCGAGGCTCCCGATCGTCGGTGTCGTCCGTCACGGGCGTTCGTTCGGCCCCGGTTTAAAAAAGCATGACGTGTGTGGACGCCGCCGTCGCACGCGAGCAAGGCGGGGTCGACGTTTCCCGTGGACGGCGATCTCAGTCGACGAGCCGGCCGATCGCGTCGCCGATCTCTTCGGCGTCGGGGAACTCGGGGTGCTCGCTCGCGACCCACGCGTACTCGACGGTGCGGTCGCCGTCGAGGAGGAACACGGCCGGGCGCGACTCCGTGATCCCGGTCATGCCGTCGATGTCGTGAGCGACGCCGTACTCCTCGATCACGCCCGCGCCGGGGTCCGAGAAGATGCGAACGCCCTCGCCGCGCTCGGCCAGCAGGCGCTTGTGGGCGTACGGCGACGAGATGGAGAGGCCGAGGACGTCGAGGTCGTCGGCCCAGCCGTGGTCGTCGATCGTGTTGTAGAGGTAGGTCGCCTGGAAGGCGCCGTCCATCGGGTGGAAGAGGAGGAGCGTCGGCCCGTCGACGGCGTCGTCGAGCGCGGTGTCCTCCCAGTACTCCTCGTTCACGAGGGGGCGGGTGAAGTCGGGGGCGATGTCGCCCTCGGCGACGTGGTCCGTCTCGGGCAGGGAGACGACGTCGAAGTCCGGCATCTTAGGCACCTCCCTCGTCGGCCGCGCGGCCCCCGTCGGTCGCCGCGTCGTCGGCTGCGCGGCCCCCATCGGTCGCCGCGTCGTCGGCTGCGCGGCCCCCGTCGGTCGCCGCGTCGTCGGCTGCGCGGCCCCCGTCGGTCGCCGCGTCCCCGTACGTCCCTTCGAGGTACTCCACGATGTTCGCGCTCTCGGACATCGTCACGCCGGTCTCGCGGTCGACGATCGCCGGGACGCTCCGGGCGCCGGAGACGCGTTTCACGACGTTCCGCTCCGAGTGCATCGGCTCGACGTACCGGGACTCGTACTCCAGCCCGAACCGGTTCAGGGTCCGGACGACGCGCTCGCAGAACGGGCACGCCTGCAGTCTGTACAGGGTGATCTGTGGGTCCGTCATGGGCGTCGATTCGGCCGCGGGACGTGTAATCGTGTCGGCCCCGGCACGCTCCGTGCATTCCCCCGATCCCGCCGTCGGCCCGACGATCGGCGGCTGACACGGGCCGCCGAAGGTAATCCTTTAACCATCCGCCGACGGAAGACGAATGAACATGGGCTTGTCGTCGAGCACGCTGACGGCCGATCTGCTACAACTGCCGACGCCGGGGGACAACACGGTGATCGTCCTCGGCATCCTCGCGATCGTGGTGCTGGTCGGTCTGTCCGCGTTCTTCTCCTCCTCTGAGATCGCGATGTTCTCGCTCCCGCAGCACCGCGTCGACAGCCTCGTCGACGAGGGCGTCACGGGCGCGAAGACGATCCAGGACATGAAGGAGAACCCGCACCGGCTGCTGGTGACGATCCTCGTCGGCAACAACATCGTCAACGTCGCGATGACCTCCATCGCGACCGCGCTGTTCGGCTTCTTCCTCTCGCGGGGCGAGTCGGTCCTGGCGACGACGTTCGGGATCACGACGCTGGTGCTGATCTTCGGCGAGAGCGCGCCCAAGTCCTACGCCGTCGAGAACACCGAGTCGTGGGCGCTCAAGATCGCGCGCCCGCTGAAGGCGTCGGAGTACGCGCTGTACCCGCTCGTGGTCCTGTTCGACTACATCGTGAAGGGCGTCAACAGCATCATCGGCGGGTCGGCGGCGATCGAGTCGACGTACGTCACCCGCGACGAGATCCAGGACATCATCGAGACGGGCGAGCGCGAGGGCGTCATCGAGGAGGAGGAGCGCGAGATGCTCGACCGCATCTTCCGGTTCAACAACACCATCGCCAAGGAGGTGATGACGCCCCGTCTCGACGTCACCGCGGTCGCGAAGGAGTCGTCGGTCGAGGAGGCGATCGAGACGTGCATCCAGGCCGACCACGAGCGCGTCCCCGTCTACGAGGGGAACCTCGACAACATCATCGGCGTGGTGACCGTGCGGGACCTGGTCCGCGAGCTGCGCTACTCCGAGGGCGAGCCCTCGCTGGCGCGGGTCGTCAAGCCGACGCTGCACGTCCCCGAGTCGAAGAACGCCGACGAGCTGCTCGCGGAGATGCAGGAGAACCGCCTCCAGATGGTCACCGTCATCGACGAGTTCGGGACCACCGAGGGGATCATCACCTTGGAGGACATGGTCGAGGAGATCGTCGGCGAGATCTTGGAGGGCGACGAGGAGGCGCCCGTCGAGTTCTTAGAGGAGAACGTCGCCGTCGTCCAGGGCGAGGTGAACATCGACGAGGTCAACGAGATCCTCGGCATCGACCTCCCCGAGGGCGAGGAGTTCGAGACGCTCGCCGGCTTCGTCTTCAACCGCGCCGGCCGGCTCGTCGAGGAGGGTGAGGAGATCGAGTTCGACGGGGTCCGGATCCGCATCGAGCGCGTCGATAACACGCGGATCATGTCGGCGCGCGTGACGGTGCTCGACGTCGACGGCGAGGGGAGCGAGGACGGCGGGGCCGGGGAGGCCGAGACGGCGGCCGACGACGCGGTATAAATAGTTTATAAATAATTCTCAGCTGGGTCCGACCGTTTTTGATCGGTCACAATCTACTGACGACTTGTCTTCGGTGAACACCTGCAAAGCCCCAGCCGTGAGCGGGACGCACGCTCGCTGTCGTTCGAAAGGCGCTCTGCGCCTTTCGTGATGACGAGACGCCGAAGGCGTCTCGAACCACGCTCCTCAGTCGGTCGCTATCGCTCCCTCCTTGCGGTCCTTACGTCGTCATCAGAACGCAAAGCGTTCTGATTGGCTCACGAGAGCAAAGCTCTCGTGAACGCCTGCGTCCCGCTCACGGCTGCCCCTTTGAGTCCCGCCCCGCACAGCAGCCGTGCCTCACGCCTCCCCAGCCTCGCCGCTCGCTTGGGGCTCCCTGCGGTCGCCCACATCGCTCGCGGCGTCCCTCGCGCGCGCTGCTCGGCCGCGATGCGGCCTCGCAGGCGCGCGCCACCGCACCGTTTATTTATAAATAGCCGCCGCACTCATCCGCTCGGTAACCGAATTTTGCCAAGGGCCGCTCCCTCTCACCGTTCTCTCTCACACCGCGTACGCCCGCGCGGCGCCGACGAGCGCCTTCCGGTAGTCGCTCTCGGAGGGGTCGGGGCCGAGCGCCAGGAAGCGCTTTTTAAATGCGTTCACGTCGACCGCGTCGGTGTCGCTGCCGGCGGCGCGCGCGAGGTCGTAGATCCGGTGGTCCGGGCCGGCGATGTCGTGGCGTTCGACGAGAGCGAGCGCGAACGCGGCGTTGACGGCCGTGATCTCCGGGTCGGCGCCGGCCGTCACGGGCGGGGACCCGTCCCGCGAGACGTCCGGCCGGTCGGCGACCGCGGTCGCGAGCGTGGACTCTAAGAAGCCGAGGAGTTTGTCCGCGGGCGCGACGGAGAGCGTGATGTCGTCGGCGTAGATGTCCTTCATGTGATTCGCGATCTGGTAGCAGTGCGCGAGCTTGCGGCGCTCCACCGTCTCGCCGGAGAGCCCGAGGTACAGCGCCTCCTCGGTGGATTGGACGTGGGAGGCGTGACCCTCCTCGTACCGGGCCATGTGCGAGAGCTCGTGGACGGCCAGCTCGCGCGCCATCGCGCTGGTGGCGGCGCGCTTCGAGACGTTGAGCACGTGGTAGCCGTCGTAGTGGCCGGCCCACGTCCGCTCGTCGGGGTCGTCGCGGACCCTCACATGGACCGGGTCAGCGAGCGAGCACTCGGTCTCGAAGAGGTCGGCGGCGCCGAGAAACGGGTCGGGGGGAACGTCACCCTGCACGCGGAGATCCATGCTTACCGTTCCCACGGTGGCGGCGGGTAAGTCTCTTGCGCCCGTCGAAGGCTTTTGTCGCGACGCGGCGAACTCTCCGCCATGTGCGCACGCCTCCACGCGGCCTACGACGACGGGCTCCGGCTCGTCGACCCCGAGTCGGGCGACGTCGCCGTCCGGCTCGCGGACCGCTCGGTCGAGTGCCTCTCGGTCACCGCCGGGACGGAGGGCGACGCGGATGGCGCCGCCGCGAGTGCCGCCGCCGCGGGCTCCGAAGCCGGCGCCCGCGTCCTCGCAGGCACCTTCGACGCGGGGCTGTTCCGTTCGCTCGACGGCGGTGAGACCTTCGAGCGCGTCGCGCGCGAGACCCTCGGCCCGGGCGGGTCGGGTCCCGACGCGGTCACCGCGGTCGCGACGAGCCCGCACGACCCCTCGGTCGTCTGGGTCGGGACGGAGCCCTCGCAGGCGTACCGCTCGCTCGACGGCGGCGCGACCTTCGAGCGCGTCGAGGGACTGGTCGACGTCCCCTCGGCGGAGTCGTGGTCGTTCCCGCCCCGCCCCGACACTCACCACGTCCGGTGGATCGAGCCGTGCCCGGTGGACCCGGAACGGTGGTTCGTCGCCATCGAGGCCGGCGCGCTCGTCGTCACGCCCGACGGCGGCGCGACGTGGATCGACCGCCCGGAGGGCTCCCGACGGGACAACCACGCGGTCGCGACGCACCCGGACGCGCCCGACCGCGTCTACGCGACGTCGAACGACGGGTTCGCCGTGAGCGACGACCGCGGCGCGTCGTGGCGGATCGTCGACGCGGGACTCGACCACGGGTACCTCTGGGGGCTCACGGTCGATCCCGGAGACCCGGGGACGGCGCTCGTCAGCGCGGCCGCCGGGGCGAACGCGGCCCACCGCCACGGCGAGGCGTACCTCTACCGCTATCGGCACGGAGCGGGGTTCGACCGGCTCGTCGACCGGGGGATGCCGACGGGTGAGGGGACGTACCGGGCCGTTCTCGCGAGCGGCGATCAGGCGGGAGAGCTCTGGGCGGCGTCCGACCGCGGGCTCTACCGGACGGGTGACGCGGGTGACTCCTTCGAGCGCGTGCCCGCGGACCTGCCCGCGTCGCCCCCGCGAGCGCTGGCGGTCTGCTGATCCGTCGCAACTAGTGTGGGCCGTCGACCGCGACCGGACGCGGCGCTACTCCCGGACGGCGCCGACGACGAGGTAGACGATCGGCGTGTCGAGGACGGCGATCGCGAGCTTGAGGAGGTACTGGCCGAGCCCGAGCGCGAGGAGGAGCGACGGCTCGAACGGCTCGCCGGTGCCGAGCAGGACCGGGGCGGCGTAGAAGGCGACGCCGACGAAGATCGCGGTGTCGAGCAGCTGACTCGTCGCGGTCGAGGCGATGTTGCGCAGCCACAGCATGCCGGGCCCGGTGCGGTCGCGGATTGCGTGGAAGACGAACACGTCCCAGTTCTGGCTCACGACGTACGCGAGCAGGCTGCCGGCGACGACCCCCGTCGCCGGGGCGAGCGCGGTCTCGAACGCGGCCGAGACCTCGGGGTTCACGCCCGGGGCGGCGAGCGTCGACCAGACGAGGGCGAGCACGAGGAAGTTCGCGAGGAACGCGACGTTGACGACCACCTGCGTCGCGCGGCGGCCGTACAGCTCGGCGTAGCAGTCGGACGCGAGGAACGTCAGGGCGTACGCGAGCGCGGCGCCCGGCAGGGTGATCTCGGGACCGACCACGGGGAGCGCGACCGGCAGCGGCAGGGCGATCACCTTCGCGGCGGTGAGCTGCGCGGTCGCGAGCGCGACGACGAACAGGGTGATCAGCCCGACCGCCGCCACCGCGCCGCGGTCGAAGGGGTCGACCGCGAAGGGGCCGTCGGTCCCCGCGGTCCGCGTCCGGCTACTCATCGCTCGCCTCGCGCTCCGCCTCGTCGCGGTCGGGGTCGAGTCGGTCGTGACGCGCGTCGATCTCGTCGAGGAGGTCGAGCGTCTTGCGGATCGACGCGCGGACGGCGTCGCTGCGATTCACGAACTTCCCGTCGTCGCCGACGTGCTCGTCGAGGTCGTCGAGCAGTTCGCCCGGGATCTCGACGCTTATCTTGGGCATACCGCTCCGTCGACCTCGGACCGATAAGAGCGTTCTTATTCGGAGAGTCTCTCGAGAATATCTCACGCGACGAGGTCGTCGCCGGCTGATCGGTTCGTCGTCATCGCCGGCTGACAAGTCCGTCGTCGTCGCCGTCGACCGACCGCATCGCGGACCGCCGGCGTGCGGCGTGTGCCTCTGGGGTCGGATCGCGGCGCGGTTGACGCCCCGACGGCGCGGAGCGTCGGTCCGGGGGAAATGCGGCGCGGCCGGACACGACCCCCTACCCGAGGCGGTGACGTGTCCGACCGCGCCCGTTCGGTCATAGGGCTCGACGCTGGTAAAAACGCGGCGGGTGGGTGAGCCGGACGCACAGGGAGGAGTAAGCCGGGCGCACAGGGACGCGATGTCGGCCGCGCCGCGTCGGCGCGACCGGTATCGACGACGCGTCCTCGCCGTCTCTGTGTGCCACCGCTCCCCACGCGAACGCCGTAGCGAAGCGGTTAAGGGCGAACCGCGGGAAGTACGGACAACTCGCTGCTGCGGACACAGCGGGCACTCGCCGCCGGGGATCCGTTGACGTCATCAGACTGCGTCTGGTGGGCTGACGAGCGGAGCTCGTCAACGCCGTCGACGCCCCCCGGGACGAGACGACATGTGGCCGCCTCGCGGCTGAATCGCAACCGTCCGCGGACAACAATATGGCACGAAGCTTCTACTCGCACATCAAGGAGGCATGGCGGTCCCCCAAGGAGGGGAAACTGGCGGAGCTGCAGTGGCAGCGCAAACAGGAGTGGCGCGACGAGGGCGCCATCGAGCGCATCGAGCGCCCCACCCGCCTCGACAAGGCCCGCGAACTCGGCTACAAGGCCAAGCAGGGCGTCATCGTCGCCCGCGTGAGCGTCCGGAAGGGCGGCTCGCGCAAGCAGCGCCACAAGGCCGGCCGCCGCTCGAAGCGGCAGGGCGTCAACCGGCTCTCGCGCCGCAAGTCGATCCAGCGCATCGCCGAGGAGCGCGCCTCGCGGAAGTACCGCAACCTCCGCGTGCTCAACTCCTACTGGGTCGGTGAGGACGGCTCGCAGAAGTGGCACGAAGTGATCCTCGTGGACCCCGCCCACCCCGCGATCGAGAACGACGACGACCTCGGCTGGATCACCTCTGACGACCACCGCGGGCGCGCCTTCCGCGGGCTCACCTCCGCCGGCACGAAGGGCCGCGGTCAGCGCACGCGCGGCAAGGGCACGGAGAAGACCCGCCCGAGCGTCACCGGCAACGACCGCCAGGGCAAGTAAGCCGACCGCGGTCCCGCTCGGATTCTCTCGTTTATCAGCCGGGTAGCGGCGAGGCCGACGTACCCGCAGCGATCCTCAGTCACGCTCCGACAGCGCCGCGGCTCTCCGGATCGGATGCCAAAAAACGGAACCGGGGGAACGCGAGGTGCGTGGTCGAGGAGCGGTGCGCGGTCGAAACGGAACGCGTCAGGGGGCTATGAGTTTCCTACTCGAAGCTCACATCGCACCGCCCATACCGCCCATGCCGCCCATGCCGCCGGCCGGGGCGCCGCCCTCGTCGTCGTCGCCGCCGGTCGACAGGTCGCCCGCGGAGATGATGTCGTCGATTTTCAGCACGAGGTTCGCGGCCTCGGCGGCCGAGGAGATGGCCTGCTCCTTCGCCTGGGCCGTCTCCACGACGCCGGCTTCGGCCGTGTCTACGACCTCGCCGGAGAAGACGTTCAGCCCGGCGTGCGCGTCGCCGGCCTCGTGGGCCGCGCGCAGGTCGACGAGCAGGTCGATCGCGTCGAGCCCGGCGTTCTCGGCGAGCACGCGGGGGATGAGCTCCAGCGAGTCGGCGAACGCCTCGACGGCGAGCTGCTCGCGGCCGGAGACGGAGTCGGCGTAGTCGCGGAGCCGGCGGGCGAGCTCGACCTCGATGGCGCCGCCGCCGGGGAGCGTGCGCCCGTCGGAGACGGTCGTCGCGACGACGTCGATCGCGTCTTCGATGCCGCGCTCGAGCTCGTCGACGACGTGGTCGGTCGTGCCGTACAGCAGGAGGGTGACGCCGTGGGCGTCCTCGCCCTCGACGTAGAACAGCCCCTCCTCCTCGTCGCGCTCGACCGAGCCGACCGCGAGGTCGTCGGCGGTGAGCGAGTCGAGGTCGGTGACGATCGGCGCGCCGAGCACGTTCTTGAGGAAGCTCAGGTCGGACTTCTTCGTCCGGCGGACCGCGAGAACGCCCTCCTTCGCGAGGTAGTGCTGGGCGAGGTCGTCGATCCCCTTCTGACAGAAGACGACGTCGGCCCCGCTCTCGACGATCGTGTCGACCTTGTCGCGGAGCTGCTTCTCCTCCTGGTCGAGGAACTTCTGGAGCTGGTCGGGCGAGTCGACGTTGACGGAGGTGTCGACGTCGGCCTCCTCGACCTCGATCGGGTCGTTGAGGAGGAGGACGTCGGCCGACTCGAAGTCGGTCGGCATGTCGTCGTGGACGGGGTCCTTGTCGATCACCGCGCCCGAGAGGAGCTCGGACTCGCCGGCCGCGCGGCCGGTGCGGGTCTCGATGTTGAGGTTCGCGAGGTCGACGACGTGGGAGCCGTCGTC
>NZ_MWTH01000012.1:437951-515010 GCF_059752395.1 Halorubrum sp. B53
GCTCGCGGGCGTACTCGCTCGCGAGGTTGAAGCCCTTGATCACCGCTGTCGGGTGGATGTCCTGTTCGAGGAGGTCCTCGGCGTTCTTGAGGAGCTCGCCCGCGATCGCGACCGCGCTCGTCGTGCCGTCGCCGGCCTCGTCCTCTTGGGTCTCGGCGACCTCGACGATCATCTCGGCGGTCGGGTTGTCGATGTCCATCGTCTGCAGGATGGTGACGCCGTCGTTCGTGATGGTGACGTCGCCCATCGAGTCGACGAGCATCTTGTCCATCCCTTTCGGCCCGAGTGTCGACCGTACGGACTCGGCGACGCCGCGCGCCGCGGAGATGTTGTACTCCTGCGCATCTTTGTCCTTGACGCGCTGGGCGTCATCGCCCATGATGATCATCGGCTGCCCCTGCTGCATTCGCTGGCTCATACAGCGTTTGATTGATTGTGATTCTATATAAACCCATCGTTGAGGAGCGATCGAGCGCCACCGCGGCCGACGGCTACCGATCCGAGAAAACCGCACGACTCCGGAACGCTCACCGTCTGTTTGTGGGGATAGTTAGCATGGCTCTCCGAGAGGGTTCGGACGTCCGTACTGCCTCGTTTATATATGTCAGTGCCCGCCACGGTGCGGATGTGAGGGATCGGTGACGGACGAAGCGTCGCTCCCGGTGATCAGTCGTTCTCGGCGCACGATGGACGGACGAACAGCTCTCGGGCGGGGTTACCGACGGAAAAACGGAGACGGCGTTCGGTCGCGAGCGCTCACCGATCGAGCTCGTCTTCGTCGAGATATTCCGAGTCGATCTCGTCGAGGGACGGTTCCGGTGGTTCGTCGGGGGCGTCGAGCTCGCGTCGGTTGAGACGGCTCTCCAGCTGCCGGCGCTTGTTCTTTCCTTTCCGCTCGCGACCTGATTTCGTGTCTGGCATCGTCACCCGTGTCAACACCACCCATACACATGAGTCTTGTGTCAGTGTGTGAGACAGTCAGACAACGGTCGGGAAGCAGACGGCACCGCGGCTAACAGCGGTGAATTCGTCGACAAAGAACGCCAGGAGAGGGATTTGAGCCCCAGTCGTTCCGCTCGCCCCGCTCGCTTCACTCCCTGATTCAAATCCCTTCGTCCGGGTTCGTCGACGCCGGACTCGCTCGTCGCTCCGCTCCTCGCTCGTGGTCGGCGTCGACAAAGAACGCCAGGAGAGGGATTTGAACCCCCGATCCCGGAAGGGAACACGCTTTCCAGGCGTGCGCCTTACCACTCGGCCATCCTGGCTCGCTCCGAGATAATCCGCTGGGACTGTTAAGTCCTTCTTTTCACGCGCTTCGCCCGCAGTCGGTGTTCGGCCGCGTAGGCGATTCCGGCGGACGCGACGGCGATCGCCGCGGCGAGCCCGATCAGCCCGCCGTATCCGACCGGGAGGCCGCCCGCGACGAGCAGGAACCCCTGCGCGACCACGAGGAAGGCGAACCCGCCGACGAGCCCCCACAGCGCCGCCGACTTCGCCCTGGCGCGTTTCGTCGGCCGCGCGGGAGGCTCCGCCGCGTCCGCTCCGCTCCCGGTCTCGTCGCGCTCGGCGCCCATCTACTCGACGACGGCGACCGCCTCGATCTCGACGCCGACGCCCTTCGGGAGCGCGCCCGCTTGGACCGCCGACCGCGCCGGCGGCGACTCGTCGAAGTACCCGGCGTACGCCTCGTTCATCTCGTCGAAGTCGTCGATGTCGGCGAGGAAGACGGTCGTCTTCAGCACGTCGGTCGGCGTCGCGCCCGCCTCGTCGAGCACGGCGACGAGGTTGTCGAGCGCGCGCTCCGTCTGCTCGGCGACCGGCGCGTCGTCGAGGAGTTCGCCGTCAGGCGTCAGCGGGATCTGCCCGGCCGTGAACACGAGCTCGCCGTTCGTCGTCGCCTGGCTGTACGCCCCGACCGCCTCGGGCGCCGCGTCGGTGTGGACGATCTCCTTCATACGTCCCCCCGTTCGACGGGCCGCCCTAAGAGTGCGGGGGAACTGTGGCCGACCGCCGCCGAACCGAGGCCGACCGCTGGGGCATCGAGCCGATCCCGCCCTCGATCACCGCTGGTCATATATTCCTCGCCTGCTAACACCCCACACATGACGGGAGGTGACCTCCTTCCGGTCGCCGCCGTGTTCGTCGGGGTGCTCGCGGCCAACCTCGCGCTCGCGTGGCTCCTCGCGAAGCGGGACTGGGGCCCGCCCGAGATCCTCGGGTCCGCCGGCGACTCGTCGCCCTCGGAGACCGAGTCCGCCTCGGGGGGCGACTCCGAGGCCGTCTCGACCGCCGGGCCCGAGTTCGCCGTGGCCGCCGACGCGGACTCGACGGCGACCGGGACCGACCCGGACGGCGACCCGCCCCCGCTCGACGTCGACGGCGAGACCGTCGTCTGCCGGCACTGCGGGGCCGAAAACCGTCCCGACTTCCGCTACTGTCGGTGGTGCGTCCGGTCGGGATTCGCGACCGACGGCCCGGGCGCCGGGGACGGCTCGTCGATGACCGAGCGCTCGCTGTGAGCGGCGGTCAGGTCAGTCGGGTCGCTCGCCTCGGTCAGATCGCTCGCCTCGGTCGAGTCGGTGACGTCGACCGAGTCGACCGCATGGAACCGGTTCCGGCCGGACCGAGGCGGAAGAGCCGCTAGTCCGCGTTCACCCGACAGCCGCCAGAGTAGTCGATCCCGTCGATCGTCTCGATGCCGTCGTCGCCGCACACCGGGCAGTCCGGATTCCGGCGGTAGGGGACCGTCTCGAACGTCAGGTCCATCGCGTCGTAAAACAGGAGCCGGCCGTCCAGCGTCTCCCCGGCGTCGAGCAGGAGCTTGATCGCCTCGGTGGCTTGGATACAGCCCACTGTGCCGGGAAGCACGCCGAGCACGCCCGTCGCCGCGCAGTCGGGCACCGTCCCGGGCTCGGGCGCCTCCGGGAACAGACATCGGTAACAGGGGCCGTCCGGGACGAGCGTCGTCGCCTGCCCCTCGAACTTGTAAATCGCGCCGTGGACGACCGGGAGGCCCTCGATCCGGGCCGCGTCGTTGACGACGTACCGCGTCCGGAAGTTGTCCGCGCAGTCGACGACCACGTCGTACCCGGCCAGCAGGTCGCGGACGTTCCCCTCGTCGAGCCGGGTCTCGTGGGCCTCCACGTCGATGTCGGGATTGAGCCGGTCGACGTACCGCGCCGCGGACTCGACCTTCGGCTCGCCAACGTCGGTGTCGCCGTGGATCACCTGCCGCTGGAGGTTCGAGCGCTCGACGACGTCGTCGTCGACGATCCCGAGCGTCCCGACCCCCGCGGCCGCGAGGTACTGGATGACCGGGGCGCCGAGCCCGCCCGCCCCGACCACGAGGGCGCGGCCGTCGAGGAGGCGCTTCTGCCCCTCCGGGCCGACCTCGTCCATGATCACGTGCCTGGAGTACCGGTCGAGCTGGTCGGCGTCGAGCGAGAGACTCATGGGTCGATATGCGTCGTGAGCCGGTATAATCGTGTTCCCGAGTATACGTGTGTTCCCGACTATACGATGTTTCAGCGTCTCCAGAGCTGGGCGCTTCGGTCGGTCGCTTATAAATGGTCGATCTCGGTCTGGCGACTGACGCCTGCAAAGCCCTGGCCGTTTACATACATCTCGGTGTTGCTGGATCGACGGCGGACACCTCCAAAGCCCCAGCCACTCGGTTATAAATGGTTGACCGCGGACCGACGGCGGACACCTCCAAAGCCCCAGCCGCGAGGCGGGCGCACGCTCGCTGCGCGCTTCAGTCGCTCACTCCGTTCGCTCCCTCCAGTGCTTCCGTCGCCTGCGCCCGCCTCGCGGCTGCCCCTTTGAGTCCCACCCCGACCGCCCAGCAACCACACCTCACGCCTCCCCAGCCTCGTCAGCCGTCCTCCGCTTCGCTCCGGACGGCTGACTCCCTCGCGGGCTCCTCGCGGTCGCCGGCGGCGACCGCTCGGAGGCGCGCCACCGCATCGCCGCTTGCTTATAACCAACCGGCGCCGCCGCTCACGTATTTATAAACGAGATCGCCGGCACCCGCGTCTTCGACTCCGCGGTCTCCCCCGTCCCCGCCGTCGATCCAGTAGGGTTCAAGTACCCCACCGGCAAAACTCGCGGCATGCAGACGCTGCTTTTGAACGCCGACGACGTCGACGAGAACGCCCGCATGGACCGCGTCATCGACGCGGTGCGCGGCGCGTTCACGGCCTACGAGCGCGGGAACGCGAAGATGCCGGCGAAGTCGTACATCGACCTCCCGGAGTACAACGGCGACTTCCGGTCGATGCCGGCCTACCTCGACGTCCGGACCGAGGACACCGCCGAGGAGACCGGGTGGGACGCCGCCGGGATCAAGTGGGTCAACGTCCACACCGACAACCCCGCCGACCACGACCTCCCGACCGTGATGGGGACGATGATCTACTCCGACCCGGAGACCGCGTTCCCGCTGGCGGTCCTTGACGGCACGACGCTCACGATGAAGCGCACGGGCGCGGCCGCCGCGGTCGCCACCGACCACCTCGCGGTCCCCGACGCGACCTCGCTCGGGATCGTCGGCGCCGGCGTCCAGTCGTACACCCAGCTGGAGGCGATCGCCGCGGTCCGCGACATCGAGGAGGTCGTGATCAGCGACCTCGACGAGGAGCGCGTCGCGGACTTCATCGACGCCTTCGACGACCGGTTCGACGTCCGGGCGGGTTCGATCAGCGAGGCGGGCCACTGCGACGTGCTCTCGACGGTGACGCCCGTCGAGGACCCCGTCGTCGGTCCCGACGACGTCGGCGAACACACCCACGTCAACGCGATGGGCGCCGACGCCGAGGGCAAACACGAGCTGACGGACGACCTCCTGCTGGACGCGACCGTCGTCATCGACGACCACGAGCAGTGCACCCACTCCGGCGAGATCAACGTCCCCTACGCGGCGGGGACGCTCACCGACGAGGACATCTACGGCGAGATCGGCGAGATCGTCGTCGGCACCCGCCCGGGCCGGGCCGACGTCGACGCCGGCGGCAACGCCCCCGGCACGGGCGCGGAGGGCGTCACCGGCGTCACCGTCTTCGACTCCACCGGGCTCGCGATTCAGGACGTCGCGGCCGCCCGCGTCGTCTACGAGCAGGCCGACGACAACGACAACGGCTACCCGTTCGACCTGCTCGGACTCGCTGAGTAGCCGGGGCTCACCTGTCGGCCGCGGTCTCGCCCCGCCCTCGTCGGCCGCGGTCTCCACCCATCCACCGCCGACCGCTTTTTACGGCCGCCGGCCCTACTGATCCCGTGCAACTCGTCAGCGTCGCCGCGCTCGCGGAGAACCGGGTGATCGGGAACGACGGCGGCGTGCCGTGGCCGGACCTCCCCGAAGACGTCCGCCAGTACCGCGCACGCGTCGCGGGCTCGCCCGTCGTCCTCGGTCGCCGGACGTTCGAGTCCATGCGGGGGAACCTCCCCGGCCGCCGGCAGATCGTCGTGAGCCGCAGCGTCGACGCGGTGGCCGAGCCGACCGCAGTCGTCGCCGACGGCGTCGACGCGGCGATCGAACTCGCGCGCGAGCTCGTCGGCGATCGACCCGACGCCGGCGCGGTCGACGGCGTCGCCGGCGAGACGTCGCCCGCCGGAACGGGACCGGTCGACGCTCTCCCCGACGACGCCCCCTCGGACGGCGCCGTCTACGTCCTCGGCGGCGGCACGATCTACGAGCTGTTCCAGCCGCGCGTCGACCGGATGGTCCTCAGCCACGTCGACGGCGCCTACGACGGCGACACCCGGTTCCCGGCGTGGAACGAGTCGGAGTGGCGCGTGGCCGACGAGACCGAGTACGAGGGGTTCACGCTCCGCGAGTGGACCCGCCGTTAGCGGCCGCCTGCGTCGTCTTTCGACTCCGCGTACGACCGGAGCTGTAACTCCGCGCTCTCGGTGAGCCTGTCGAGCGCCTCGCTCACCCCGTGCTCGCGCGCCTCGACCGACGCCTCGGCGACGAGCGTCCGGACCGTGTCGAACGGTCCCATCCGGGCCCCCGTCGTGGCGACGCGGTCCTCGGCGTCCGCCAGCTGGTCCATCGCCGTCCGGTAGCCGGGGTTCTCGTCGAACCAGCCCTCTCGGGAGAGCCGGTCGACCGCCCCCTCGTGGACCGGGAAGTAGCCCGTCTCGCGGTGCCAGCGCGCCTGCCGCTCGGGGGCCGCGAGCCACCCGAGGAACGCGGCGGCCGCGCGCTGCGCGTCCGTCGGCGCGCCGTCGGCGATCCACAGCGACCCGCCGCCCACGACGACGCCGTGGCGCTCGTCGGCCACCGGGAAGTACCCCGTCCCGACGGGGAACGACGCCCCTTCGTGGACGCCGACCATCGCCGAGGTCGACCCGATCAGCATGCCGGCGCGGCCCGCGTGGAACGCCTCTCTGGCCTGCCCGCGCGCCTCGATTCCGGGGTCGTGGTACAGCCCGTCGGCCGCCATCTCGGCGATCCACTCGTACACCCGTTCGCCCGCCTCGGCGTCGAAGTAGGCCTCGGTCGGGGTCCCTGCCCGGCCGTTCTCGGCGTCGACGAGGGGTTGTCCCGCCTCGGCGAACCACTGTTCGACGAACCACGAGTAGTTCGCGAACGTGATGCCGGTCTCGACCCCGCCGCGTTCGACCAGCCGCTCGGCGCAGTGGCGCACCTCGGCGAACGTCGTCGGCGGGTCGTCCGGGTTCAGCCCGGCGCGCTCGAAGGCCGCCCGGTCGTAGTACAGCACCGGCGTCGAGGCGTTGAACGGGAGCGAGTGGAGCGCCCCGTCCGTCCGGTAGTAGTTCGCGACCGGATCGAGGAGGTCGTCCGGATCGAGGGCGGTGGCCTCGTCGAGGGCGTCGACGCCGCCAAACCGGCGCCCGTCGACCTCCTCTAGCAGCCCCTCGACCGGCGCGAACGCGCCGCTGTCGAGCGCGCGCTTCGTGCCGATCTCGTAGAGGTGCGCGATCGTCGGCGGCTCGCCGCGCTCGGCGGCCGCCAGCGTCGCGTCGAACACGCCGCGGTAACTCCCCTTCGAGGACGGCCGGATCTCGATCCCCTCGGTCGCCGCCTCGAACTCGGCGACGAACTCGTCGAGCAGGCGCGCCTTCCGGCCGCCGAGGGCGTGCCAGAACTCGACGACGGTCGCGTCGTCGTCCGCGGCGGCCCCGTCGAGCGCGTACGCCCCCAGCTCCTCGTCGAGCGCGCCCGTCCGGTCCGAGAGCGTCGACGCGCCCGCGGCCACCTCGGTCAGCGAGGTCTTCTGCGTGTGGGCGATCGTCGTCACGTCGGCGGCGTCGGCGGCCGTGTCGTCGGCCAGCGCGCCCACCGACTCCACCATGTCGACGGCCTCCTCGATCGAGGCCGCTTGGTCGTCGGTCGCCTCGCTGATCTCCTCAACCCCGCTCGTCGTCTCCTCGACGTCTTCGGCGAGGTCGGCGAACGCCTCCAGCGCGGTCTCGGCCGTGTCGATCCCCTCGCCGACGCGCTCGCGCATGTCGGCGATCTCCGCGACGGTCGCGTCCGTCTCCCCGCGCACGGCGTCGATCGACGACTCGATCTCGGCGGTCGCCTCCTGCGCCTCCTCCGCGAGCGACTTCACCTCCTCGGCGACGACCTCGAAGCCGGCGCCGGCCTCGCCGGCCCGCGCGGCCTCGATCGAGGCGTTCAGCGCGAGGATGTTCGTCTCGTCGGCGATGTCGCGGATGAGGTCGGTGACGTCCTCGATCGCGGCGACCTCGCTCTCTAACGACTCGACGCGCTCGCGGGCGGTCTCGGTGCGCTCGTCGACGACCCGGAGCTCGTCGATCGCGGCCGTGGCCGCGTCGTTCCCCTCGTCGGCGCGCTCGGCGACGCTCGCCGCCGTGGTCGCGACCTCCTCGGCGGAGGCGGCGACCTCCTCGGTCGCCGCGGAGACGCTCTGGAGCTCCCGCGTCGCCTCCGCGATGTCGTCGCGCTGCGTCGTCGCGGCCGCCTCGATGTCGTCGACCGCGGCGTACACGTCCTCGCTGTGTTCCTTCGCCCGCGCCACGTTCGACCGGACGTGCTCGGACGCCCCCGCGACCTCGTCGCCGAACCCGTCGGCCGCCGAGAGGGTGTCGGCGACGTCGGCGACGAAGGCGTTGAGGTCGCTCGCGAGCGCGGCCGCCTCGGTCTCCTTCCCGTCCCCGTCGGGCTCCGGGAACCGCGCGCCGAGGTCGCCGTCGGCGAGCCGCGCCGCGACCTCGCGGAACGCCTCGGTCGGGACCTCCCCGTCTCCCGCGTCGCTCCGGTCGCCGCCGCTCCGGGTCGCGTTCGTCGCGGTCCCGTTCTCGGCCGTACCGCTCCGGGTCGCGCCGTTCGAACGCTCGCCGCCCTCTCGGGACGCCCCGCCTCCGTCCGGTCCGCCGCCGTGTCCGTTTCGACTCATCTGTCGCCGGTTTCGGACCGGAGTATATAACGGATCGATCCGGTTTCTCGGAGCTGATAACGGGCGCGACGGCCGGGGAGGGAGCGACCGGCTACTCCTCGCCGCCACCGACGCGCTCGGCGAAGCCGAACCGCGGCTTCGCGTCCTCGACTTCGACCGTCAGCGTCTCGCCGACCGCGGCGTCCGGGACGAAGAGGGAGTACCCCTCGACGTAGGCGATCCCGTCGCCCTCGTCGCCGAGCTCCTCGACGGTCACCTCCAGTCGGTCGCCCGCCGCGACGGGAGCCGTGTTCAGCCCCTTCGCGACGAGGTACACCTCTGAGGAGGAGTCTCGGGAGGCGGGCGGCGAGACGGTCCGGAGGTACTCGAACTCCGCGCGGACGTCCTCGCGGAAGGCGTCGAGGTCCTCGCCCTGGAAGGCCTTCACGACGAAGTCGCCGCCGGGCGCGAGCAGCTCCTCGGCCACGTCGAACGCCTGCCGCGCGAGGTGGATCGACCGGGCGTGGTCGAGGGAGTACTCGCCGGTCATGTTCGGCGCCATGTCGGAGAGCACCACGTCGGCGCCGCGCTCGCCGACCGCCTCGCGCAGGTAGTGGCGGGTGCGCTCCTCGGTCATGTCGCCGCGGATCGTCTCGACGTCGTGCTCCTCGAGGTCGTTAATGCGCTGGAGGTCGACGCCGACGACGGTGCCCGACTCGCCCACCTCCTCGGCGGCGACCTGCAGCCACCCGCCCGGGGCGGCGCCGAGGTCGACGACGGTGTCGCCGCGCTCGAACAGGTCCGCGTCCTCGTCGAGCTGTTTCAGCTTGTAGGAGGCCCGGCTCCGGTACCCCTGCTGTTTCGACCGGTTGTAGTACTCGTCTTTTCCGCTCATCTGTCTCTCCCCGCGGCTCGCGGCCTACTGTCGTTCGAAATCGCGGACGAATCGGCGTTCATACCCGGAACGACGGGACCGACCCGGAAATGGACATCGGATGCGAGGCTCGCCGGTGAACGGTGCGAGAACCGTCACTCGTTCGAGCGCCGCAGCCACGCCGCCACCCGTTCGAGACCGGAGGCGACCGCGTCCAACGGCCGCCACCCCGCGGTCTCGGCGGACGCGGCGGTCTCAGCGGCCGTGGCGGCCTCCGCGCTGGGCGCGCGGTCGGTCTCCGCGCTGGGCGCGCGGTCGGCCTCCGATCGGGCCGCGACGATCGCCTCGTAGCTGTCGATCACCTGCTGCCGCCGTCGCTCCTCCGACTCGACGGCCCGTTCGAGCGCGTCCACCTCCGCCTCCAGTTCCTCCACCTTGGCCGTGAGCGCGGCGACGCGGACGCGACGGTGATAGCTCGGGGGACGGTCGCTCTCCGAGCGGACGCTCACGGACGCGCCCGACTGAAGCCGCGGTCCGTCGATCGAGTCCACCGTCTCGACGTCGATACCACCGGAGTCGAGCGAGCCGGATGCAGAGGGCATCATGAGGGGAGATATGTGTACACGTACCACACGGAAAAAGCTCAGTCAGCCGCGAGTCGGACGCGCCGCGTACGTCCGGTTCACGGCGACGAGCGGTCCACCACCACGCGGCCCCACAGGCGGTCCTCGTCGTCGGCGCCGGTCGCGTCGGCGACTCCTCGCTCGCTCGGGCGTCCGGCCGGTCGGACCGCGAATCCGAGGTCCGCGTAGAACGCCCGCAGGTCGGCGTCGAACGCCGCGGTGACGACCGCGAGCGCGGGGTCGCGCTCCGCGCGCCGCACCGCCGCGGCGACCAGCGCGGAGCCGATGCGGCGCCCGCGACGGGCCCGCCGGACGGCCACGGCGTCGACGTGGAGCCGGTCCGGCTCGGGGCGCGTCGCGACCAGCGCGCCGACGACCGCGTCCGTTCTTTTAAATCGGGCGACCAGCGCGTCGCCGGCGTCGATCGCGGCGTCGACGACCCCGGGGTCCGTCTCCAGCATGGCGGCGTCGAGCACGCGGAGGGCGTCGAGCCGGTCGTCGGGCCCGGCGGGCGCTATCGCGATATCGTCGGGCGGCTCCGTCGGTGGGCTCACGCGTCGCAATCCGTCGCGCCGTCGTCCGTCGCGCCGCCGTCCGTCGCTCCGCCCTTTATAAGTCGGAGCAGTCGGACCTCGTCGGCGTCGACGACGCGGTCGCCGGGAACCGGCGAGCCGTCGACGAGGACGGACGCCTCCTGCGGGTGGTACCCCGCTTCGCGGATGAGGTCGGCGTATGTCGCGTCGTCGGCGAGGTCGTACTCGGCGGCTCCCTCGCCGACGACCTCGACGGTGACGTTCATCGGGGACCTACCCGTCCAGCCGTTCGCGGAGCAGCCCGTTCACCTGGCCGGGGTCGGCGCTGCCGCCCGTCTCCTGCATCACCTGCCCGACGAGGAAGTTGATCGCGCCCTCGTCGCCGTCGTGGTAGTCGGCGACCGCGTCGGGGTTGTCGTCGATGGCGGCCTCGACGGCGGTCTCGACCTCGCCGGAGTCGGCCACGCCGAGCCCCTCGCGGTCGATGACCGTCTCGGGGTCCTCGCCCGCGTCGAGCATCTCGCGGAGGACGACCTCCTCGGCGTTCTTCACGGTGAGCTCCCCGTCGGCGACGAGCTCGATCAGGCGCGTGAACTCGTCGAGCCGGTCCTCGACGTCCGTGATCTGCATCTCCCGATAGTTGAGCTCGCCGAGCAGGTTGTCGGCGACCCACGTCGCGGCGAGGTCGGGGTCGAACGACTCGGCGACGTCCTCGAAGAAGTCCGCGACCGCCTTCGTCGAGGTGAGCTTCGAGGCCGACTCGCGGTCGAGCCCGTACTCCTCGCGGAAGCGCTCCCGCCGGGCGTCCGGCAGCTCCGGGATCGGAATCTGCTCTTTCCAGTCCGACACCTCCAGCGCGGGGAGGTCGGCCTCCCGGAAGTAGCGGTAGTCCTTCTCGGCCTCCTTCGAGCGCATCGAGACGGTGACGCCGCGCGCCTCGTCCCAGTGACGCGTCTCCTGCTCGATCTCGCGGCCGCGCCGGAGCACGTTCTCCTGTCTGGTGACCTCGTACGCCAGCGCCTGCTCGGCGCCCTTGTGGCTGGAGATGTTCTTCACCTCCGCGCGGTTCACCTCCGCGAGGGCGTCGTCGGTGATCGCCCCGTCGTCGGCGACCTGGCCCTCCGGGACGAGCGAGACGTTGGCGTCGACGCGCAGGCTCCCGTCGCGGGTCGGGTCGAAGACGCCGAGGTACTCGAGGACCTCCTCTAACTTCGCGAGGAAGGCGCGCGTCTCCGCCGGCGACCGGAAGTCCGGCTCGGTGACGATCTCCATCAGTGGCGTTCCGGCGCGGTTGTAGTTCACGAGCGTATGCGTCGCCGACTCGATGGAGCCGCCGGCGTGCTGGAGGCTCCCGGGGTCCTCCTCGAGGTGCGCGCGGGTGATCCCGATGGTCCGCGGCTCGCTGTCGACGCGGACTTCCAGCTCCCCGGACTGACAGATCGGGGCGTCGTACTGGGTGAGCTGGAAGTTCTTCGGCAGGTCGGGGTAGTAGTAGTTCTTCCGGTGGAACGTCGTCGTCTCGGGGATGTCGGCGTCGATCGCCTTCCCCACCTTCACGGCGGCCTCGACGGCGGCCTCGTTGAGGACCGGCAGCGCGCCCGGCAGCCCGAGGCAGGTGGGACACGTGCGCGTGTTCGGCTCCTCGTCCTCCTCGGTGGGCTCCGTCGAACAGCCGCAGAAGATCTTCGTGTCGGTCTCGAGCTGGACGTGGACCTCCAGCCCGATCACGACCGTGCGTTCCTCCGTCGCGGCCTGAGTGCTCATTACCGACTCGTTGCGGGCGGGCCACCTAAATCGTGTCGGGACCGATACGTGGTGTATTACAGTCGAGTCGGCGTGGATCTGGATGTTCGCTTTCACGGTACTCGGCGATACGTCCCCGACAGCGGATCGACGGTGAACACCGTCAAAGCCCCAGCCGCGAGGATGGCGCACACTCGCTGCGCTCCTCACTTGGTCGCTGGCGCTCTCTCGTTGCGGTGCTTGCGTCGTCTGCGCCATCCTCGCGGCTGCCCCTTTGAGTCCCACCCGCCCGCAACCGCCCCGCACCTCACGCCTCCCCAGCCTCGTCACCGGCGCGTAGCGCCGGTTGCAAGCGAGAGCTTCGCTCTCGCCCTGTCGGCGGTCCTCCGCGTTGCTCCGGACCGCCGACTCCCTCGCGCGTGCTCCTCGCGCCCTGCGGGCGCTCGGAGGCACGCGCCACCGCGGGTGTTCGTGTTGAGCTATGTCGCAGTGTTCGCCGCGGCCGATCTCCCCCCGGCGGCGTTGCTAAACCCTTATGAGCGCGCGGGTGGGAGGAACGGCCGTATGAGCGACCTCCCGGACGACTTCGACTGCACCCTCACCAACTGGGAGTACATCTACGGGCTCTGCCGCAACGTCTCGAACGAAGTGAAGCGCGCGGACTTCGAGCCGGACATGGTCGTCGCGCTGGCCCGCGGCGGCTGGTTCGCGGGCCGATGCGTCTGCGACTTCCTCGGGCTCAACGACCTGACGAGCCTCAAGATGGAGCACTACGTCGGCGCGGCGGAGAAGACCGACGAGCCCCAGATCCGCTACCCGATGCCGGAGGGCAGCGTCGAGGGGAAGAACGTCCTGATCATCGACGACATCGCGGACACCGGCGGCTCGATCCGCCGCGCCGAGGAGTACGTCGACGACCGCGACGCCGCCGAGATCCGCACCGCGACGCTCCAGCTGCTCGGCACCTCCGAGTTCCAGCCGGACTTCGTCGGCGAGCGGCTCGAACAGTGGACGTGGGTCGTCTACCCGTGGAACTTCCTCGAGGACATGATCGACCTCACCGAGGGCGCGATGGAGCGCGCCGACCAGGACGCCTTCGACCGGGAGGCCGTCCGCCACTACCTCGACGAGTACCACAGCATCGGCCGCATCGAGATGGAGGTCGCCCAGCCCGGCCGCCTCGACGAGGTGCTCGACGAGATGGTCCGCCGCGGCGTGGCCGACCGCGCCGGCGACGACGCCTGGACGCTCGCCGAGTGACCGCTCGCGATGGCCGGAGACGACCCGGAATCGGACGCTGACCCCGACCCCGCGATCGACGCCCTCCTCGACGCCTACGCCCTCAAAGACGAGCGGCGCACGGGCTGGCAGCTCCGCGGCGTCGACGCCCCCGAGTCGGTGGCCGCGCACGCGTGGGGGGTCGCGTACCTCGTCTTGACGCTCGGCGACCGGTTCCGGACGGACCTGCCCGACGTCGACCTCGACCGCGCGCTCCGGCTCGCCGTGGTCCACGACGTCGCCGAGGCGGAGACCGGCGACGTCGCGACCCGCGCCGATTCGACCGCGGATCCGGTCGATCCAGACGCGAAGGAGACTGCCGAACGCGAAGCGATGGCCGACCTCGCCGGGCCGCTCCCCGACCGCGTCCGCGACGCGTGGGAGGCGTACGAGGCCCGCGACTCGCCGGAGGCCGTGCTCGTCAAGGAGTGCGACCTCCTCGACGTCTGCCTGCAGGCGGTGATCTACGAGCGCGACGCCCGGTACGACCCCGCCGCCGGCGACCCGGACGCCTTCCGCGAGTACGACGACCTCGACGAGTTCTTCGCGACGACCGAACCCCGACTCCGGACCCAGACGGGTCGCGCGCTGTTCGCTCGGCTCCGCGACCGGTACCGGGCCGCTCGCGACGGGGCGTGAGCGCCCCGGTCGGCTCCGAGGGCGCTCAGTCCGACGCGCGCCAGGCGGCCGCGGCCGCGTCGATCACCTCTAGGGCGTCTCGGCTGCCGTCCGCCTCCCCTTTCTCGAACTCCTCCTCGCTCTGGCCCAGCTGGTTGGTCACGTGCGCGAAGCAGACGACCGGCCGGTCCCGGGCGTCCGCGAACGCGTACAGCGCCGCCGCCTCCATCTCCACCGCGAGGACCCCCTCGGACCGGGCGCGTTCGATCGCGGTCTCCGTCTCCCGGAAGGGGGCGTCCGTCGTCCACGTCGCGCCCGCGTACACCGGCCGCGACACCGATTCGCACGCCCGCTCGACCGAGTCCCGGAGGTCGGGATCGAGGCGCGCGTACCGACCCGACGACCGGTAGTGGTGGCTCGTCCCCTCGTCCCGGAGCGCGCGCTCGATGAGCACGAAGTAGGGCGGGTCGTCTCTCGGGACGATCCGCCCCGAGGAGGTGACGCTCACGAGGAGCTCGCAGCCGGCGGCGAACAGCTGCTCCGCGACGAGGACGGCGAACGACGCTCCGACGGCGCGCCCCACGATTCCGAACTCCTCGCCGCCGCGTTCGAACCGGTAGAGGTCGGTGTGGTACCCCGGCCACGTCTCGTCCTCCCGCGCCGCGCCCGTGGCCGCCAACTGGCGGACGACGTCTCCGTCCGGATCGAGAACGCAGACCTCCGGGACCGGGCGTTCCGGGAGGTCCTTCTGTCGTCGGGCGTTCTCCATGAGCGACTCCGGCGCGAAGACGGACGGCTCGTCGAACGCCTTCGCCTCGAAGAGCGGGGACGCGTCCGAGTCGGACGGGTCGGTCATGTACCGGCGTTCGCGGAACCGACGAAAGGGTGTTGCGGTCAGTCGGTCGGCTCGCCGACGACCGCCGCGATCGCCGCTGTCTCCGGGTCGCCGCTCTCGAAGACCTCCTCGCCGGAGACCCCCAGGAAGTACTCTCGCTCGCCGTCGACGCGTTCCAGTACCGTCTCCGTCAGAGCCGCCGAGTCGCGGTGGACCATCCGCTGGAAGTACGAGCCCTCTCGCTGTAGGTTCGACCGGACGTACTCGGACCGCGTGTTCAACACGAGCGCGACGAGGGTCCCGTCCGACGCGAGGACCCGGATCGCCTCGCTCAGCGCCGCCTCGGCGTCGGGGAGGAACTCGAGCGTCGAGACGAAGACGACGGCGTCGACCGACCCGGTCGCGACCGGCAGCGCGGTCGCGTCACCGAGGACGAACGGCGCGTCGGCCCGGTCCCGCGCCGTCCGGATCATCGCCGCCGACCGGTCGAGTCCGATCAGCTCGCGATCGGGGGCGCGCTCCTCGAGCGACCCGATGCCGCATCCGACGTCCAGCGCTCGGTCGCCCGCGGCGACGTGCCGGCGCACGTACGCCGCCTCGCGGTCCATGACGGCGGCCCCGAACTCGCTGTCGCAGAACCGGACGAAGCTCTCGACGTCGCTCACGGCGCGGCCCGACGGGTCTCCTCGACCTCCAGCGGGTCGCCCGTCGACGTCGCGGTGACCAGTCGCAGGTACTGTCCCGCGCTCGTGAGCAGCTTGTTCTCCGCCTTCCGGAGGTGTTCCTCGTACGTCGAGCGAGCGACGGCCGTCTGGTCGGCGAGCTCCCGCAGCGAGGTCTTCCGCGGCTGGGTGTAGTAGCCGCGCTCCAGCGCCAACTGGAGCGCCGCCAGCTGCCGGTCGGTGATGTCCTCGAACAGCTGATTGGCCGGCGCCAGCATGCTGTGCGGGATCTGCTGTTCCGAGATCGAGGTCTTCGAGAGCAGTTCGATCTCCCTGTCGGCCCGCAGGTCGTCGAGCAGCTCCTTGATGTCCGCGTCGTCGAACGCGACCACCGTGTAGTGCTCCCAGCCCTGCCGGTAGATCGTCGGCGACTGATACAGGCAGTTGTGCGCCTCGAAACGGTCGATGACGGACTCCTCGAGCGAACAGAGACAGGACTGCGTGACGACGTGGTACCCGTCGTCGTCCTCGGACTCGTGGAGGACGGTCCCGAGCCGGTCGATGTCGTCGAGCAGCGCGTTCGTCGGGGTCGTCTCCGTCGTGATCTCGAGCACTTGGCAGTCGCTCAGCGGCCACTCGCGTATCGTGAGATCCGGATGCCGCTCCGATATCTCCCGGTACGGACACTCGTGTTTGACCCGAACGGAGGCCTCGTACAGACTCATCGAGCGGATTTGGGCCCGACCCGGATTAATAGTGCCGGTCATGTCCGGCAGTGACCGTATGCCCCCGTCCGCGCTATCCTTGAGTACGATGCAGGAGCTATCGCCGGACGCGCTCGGTGAACAGCTGCGAAACGACGAGGAGGGCCCGCTCGTCCTCGACATCCGCCACGAACCGGAGTTCGAGGAGTGGCACGTCCCGGGCAGCGTCAACGTCGACGTGTACGACGAGCTGACCGGCGACCCCGACCGCGCCAAGCCGGCGCTCTCCGCGCTCCCCCGTGAGTCGCGGATCGTCACCGTCTGCGCCGAGGGCGTCGTCTCGCAGACCGCGACGGACGTCCTCCGCGAGCTGGGCTACGACGCGGTGACGCTCGCCGACGGGATGAGCGGGTGGAGCCGCGTCCACCGACACGCCGAGGTGCCGGTCGACCTCGACGGGACGCTCGTTCAGATCGCGCGCCCGGGAAAGGGCTGTCTCTCGCACGTCCTCGTCTCGGACGGCGAGGCCGCCGTCTTCGACCCGTCGCACTACCTCGACGAGTACGACGCGGTCCTCGACGAGTACGACGCGGAGCTCGTCGGCGTCTTCGACACGCACGCCCACGCCGACCACGTCTCGGGCGCCGCGGCGCTCGCCGACCGCCATGCCGTCCCCTACTACCTCCACCCGAAGGACGCGCTCGCGCTCGACGCGACGCCGATCGAGGACGGCGAGGTCGTGGCCGTCGGCGGGCTCGCCGTCGAGGTCATTCACACGCCCGGACACAGCGAGGGAAGCGTCTCGTTCGACGTCGGCGGCGCGGCGCTGCTCACGGGCGACACCCTGTTCCACGACAGCGTCGGCCGCGTCGAGCTCGGCGTCGAGGCCGGCATCGAGGACTCCGACGTCGAGGGGAACGCCGCGACGCTGTACGAGAGCCTCCGGCGGCTGCTGGACCGGCCGGACGACGCGGTCGTGCTCCCGGCGCACGACCCCGGCTCGCCGGAGCCGCCGGTGACCGCGACGCTCGCGGAAGTCAAAGCGCGGAACGCGGACCTCGGTCGCGACCGCGAGGCGTTCGTCGCGGAGCTCGCGTCGGACATCCCGGACCACCCGCCGAACTTCGAGCGGGTCAAGCGCACGAACGTGGGACAGGAGTCGGTTCCGGCGGACGAACTGGCCGAACTGGAGCTGGGGCCGAACAACTGCGCGGCCGAGTGATCCATGAGCACGGCAACTAATATCAAACAGGGAATCCGCGAACACCTCGGCCAGTTTTCGCTCCACGTCCTGCTGGTGTTCGCCACCGGCCTGACCATCGGGTCCGAGCGCACCGTCGTCCCCGCGCTGGGAGAGGACGTCCTCGGCGTCGAGTCGTTCCTCGTGATCGGCTCGTTCGTCGTCTCCTTCGGGATCGTGAAGTCGATCCTCAACCTCTACGCCGGGAAGTGGGGCGAGGAGTACGGCCGCAAACCGGTGCTCGTCGCCGGGTGGGTCACGGCGCTCCCCCTGCCGGTCATCCTCATCTTCGCCCCGAGCTGGGGCTGGATCACCGTCGGGAACGTCCTGCTGGGCGTCAACCAAGCGCTGACGTGGAGCATGGCGATCAACGCGAAGATCGACCTCGCGAGCCCCGACCAGCGCGGCCTCGCGGTCGGCATCGACGAGTCGTTCGGCTACACCGGCGTGGCCGTCGGTGCCTGGGTCACGGGCGTCATCGCCAGCCGGTGGAGCCTCCGACCGGAGCCGTTCTACTTCCTCGCGGTCGTCGTGGCGCTGGCGTTCCTCATCTCGGTCTTCCTGATCAAGGAGACCGTCCAGTACGCGGAGGCCGAGGGCGACGACGACGATCGCGACGCGAACCTCCCGTTCAAGGAGGTGGTAAAGCGGGCGACCTACGGTGATCGGACGCTGTTCGCGGCGGCGCAAGCGGGTCACATCGAGAACTTCGTCGACACGCTGTTCTGGATCGCCGTCCCGCTGTACCTGCTGAATCAGGGGCTCGATATCGCGGCCGTCGGGGCCGTCGTCGGCGTCCACAGCGCGATGTACTTCCTGCAGATCGGCACCGGCGGCCTCGCGGATCGGATCGGTCGCCGGCCGCCGGTGATCGCCGGGATGTTCCTCGCCGGCGCGGGCGTGCTCGGGATGGTCCTCGTCGAGGGGTTCCTCCCGTGGGCCGCTCTGGCCGCCGTCTCCGGGCTGGGCATGGCGCTGCTGTATCCGAACCTGATGACCGTCCCGAGCGACGCGGCCCACCCGACCTGGCGGTCGGCCGGGATGGGGGTCTACCGGATGTGGCGCGACTCGGGTTACGCCGTCGGCGCGGTCCTGATCGGGCTCTCGATGGAGTTCGCCGGCGCCGAGGCGGCGTTCTATCTGACCGCCGTCCTGATGTTCCTGTCCGGCGCGGTCGTGTACGTCTGGATGGAGGAGACCCACCCCGAGTTCGGGACCCACGAGCCGCCCGCCCCCGCGTCGGAACCGCCGGCCGGACCGACCGCGCAGGACTAGTTCAGCGGCGGCGATCCCCTCCCCCTCGACCGACGGAAAAAATCGACGTTCGTCGAACCATCAAAACGACGACTGTAGCCCCGCTGTCGGCCGATTAGCCGATCGAGATAGCAAGACCGTTAACGGGTGAATTCGTTTCGGGGAGTGAGAGCGTTCATCACGCATGTCCGAACACACTGATCTGGTCATCGTCGGCGGGGGTATCAGCGGGGCGTCGCTTTTATACGCGGTCGCGAAGTTCACCGACGTCGACGACGTCACGCTGATCGAGAAGGAGCGGGAGATCGCGGCGGTCAACTCCGATCGCACGAACAACTCTCAGACCCTCCACTTCGGCGATATCGAGACGAACTACACCTTAGAGAAGGCCGAGGAGGTCAAGGAGGGCGCCGAGCTGCTCGCGGGGTACCTCGAGGGGACCGACCCCGACCGCGAGATGCACAGCAAGCGGAGCAAGATGGTCCTCGGCGTCGGCGAGGCGGAGGTCGCCAAGCTGGAGGAGCGCTACCACGAGAACGGGTTCGGCGACCTCTTCCCGAAGCTCCGCGAGATCGGCCGCGAGGAGATCGCGGAGCTGGAGCCGAAGGTCGTCGAGGGGCGCGACCCCGACACCGCGCTCAAGGCGCTCCAGACGCCGGACGGCTACGTCGTCGACTACGGCGCGGTCGCGGAGTCGTTCGTGGAGGACGCCCGCGCCGAGGACGGCGTCGCCGTCCACCTCGGCACCGCGGTCGAGAACGTCGACGAGGGGCGTGACGGCTTCACCGTCGAGACCGACGACGGCGACTTCGCGGCCGACGCGGTCGTCGTCGCCGCCGGCTCCCACAGCCTCCAGTTCGCCAAGGAAATGGGGTACGGCGAGGACATGTCGCTGCTGCCGGTCGCGGGGAGCTTCTTCCTCGCCGACGACCTGCTGAACGGGAAGGTGTACACGCTGCAGATGAAGAAGCTCCCGTTCGCGGCGGTCCACGGCGACGCCGACGTCCACGACGACGGCGTCACCCGGTTCGGCCCCACGGCGAAGCTCGTCCCCGCGCTCGAACGCGGCGAGCTCTCCACCGTGAGCGACTTCGCCGACGTGTTCGGCTTCTCGCCCGCGTCGATCCTGAGCTACGTCAACATCCTCTCGGACCGCGTCCTCTTCCCCTACGTCGTGCGCAACCTCGTGTACGACATCCCCGAGGTCGGCAAGCGCGCGTTCCTGCCGGACGTCCAGAAGGTCGTGCCGAGCGTCGACGTCGACGACATCGAGCGCGCGAAGGGGTACGGCGGCGTGCGCCCCCAGATCGTCGACACGAAGAACAGGGAGCTCGACATGGGCGAGGCGAAGATCACGGGCGACGGCGTCCTGTTCAACATCACGCCCTCGCCGGGCGCCTCGACCGCGCTGAAGAACGCGATGACCGACGTGCGGACCGTCCTCGACTTCTTCGACGCCGACCACGAGTTCGACGAGGCGGCGTTCCGCGAGGCGACGATCGAGAACTTCCCGCGCGGCGACGACGCGGCGGCGAGTCCGACCGCGGAGGGCGACGACGCTGCCGAGGCCGCCGACGCTGCCGAGGCCGCCGACGACCGCGTCCCCGCCGAGGCCGACGACTGAGCCGGGTGCAGCGCGCGCCGCGCGGAACCGACCGGATCTCCGTCTGATACCGGGGCGCGGCGCCGCTATCCGAATTGAGCCGGATTCGACCGGCTTAAATCGGCGGAAATCCCGCCAAAATCGGCTGCAGGGCCTTCCTCCCTTTTGTTTACTCACCCACTACGTCGAGTCGCGATGTTCGAAACAGACCCGATCACGACGGCAACGCTCGCAACCGACGCGGCGCAGGTGGCCTTGCAGGCCGGCCCGCCGGCCGACGTCGCCGCGCAGGCCCCCGCGTTCGTCCAGGAGATCCTCGCCGAGGTCGGCTCCACCGCCGGCGACGCGGCCGGCGGAATCGGCGAGACGATCAGCGGCATGACGCCCGGCGGCAGTGACGCGGCCGAGGGCGCGGGTAAGGCCGCCGGCGACGCCGCGGGGAATGCCCCCGGTCGATAGCGGTCGTCCCCTGACCGATAACGGTCGCCTCCCGACCGACACCGTTCGGCCCTTCGCTGACACCGTTCGGCCCTTCGCCGCTCGCCGGCTCCTTTCCGCGTAGACCGCGACGCTCGTTTTCGCCGTTTCGCGCGTCTGTTTAAATACCGGAGAGTCGGTCGAGCGTCCGTGCCGGATCACGCCCGCGTCTCCTCGACGACCTCCCGCTCGAACGCCGTCCGGAGCACGCGGATCGCCCGCCGCTTCGTCCCATCGGGGACGAAGACGAAGGGGATCGGCACGTCGAACGCGCGGTCGCCGTACAGCCCCCAGTCTCCGACCGACCGGGTCGTCCCGCCGTACGCGATCGGGATGTCCTCCAGCTCGTCGGGGTCGTAGGCCGGCACGTACGAGCGGTCGATCCACACTTCGTGGACCGGCACGCCGAGCGCGTCGGCGAGCAGCCGCTCCAGCCGCTCGTCGCCCTCGGTGAGCCACGCCGTGAAGTCGTCGAGGTCGAGGCCGCGGTCGTCGCGGCCCTCCTCGTCGCCGTCGCCGCCCTCCGCACCGACGAGGTCGCCGCCGATCCGGTCGGCGAGCGCGATCCGGTGTTTCCAGCAGGTGGCCGGGAAACGCCGCCCGCGGAACCGGTCGTACATCGACGCAAGCGTCGAGTCGGGGTGCTCGCGGGCGGCGACTCGGAGCCGTTCGAGCACGGCGTTGTCGTCCAGCTCCCGCGAGAGGACGCCGTCGACGGTCACCGGGCTCTCGCCGGTCACGGCCTCGTACTCGCCGAGCAGCTCCTGGAGGAGTCGGTTGGCGTAGACCGCCTTGTGGTGCTGAGTCACCCACATGTACAGCGCGATCCGGCCCTCGAGGTAGTTGCCGATGGTCGAGAGCGCCTTCTCGGTGAGCGCGAGCCCCGCCTCGGGGTGGGCCGTGTAGGCGTCGACCATGCGGTCGACGTCGAAGCTCAACACGCCCGCGCCGGTCATCTGGTTGTCGCGGGTGATGTAGTCGAGCCGGTCGACGTCGATGGGCGAGTGGAGCAGCTGCGCGCCGACGCCGCACTGCCAGGGGTCGCCGCGCTCGTACGCGAGGCTGTAGCCGAGGACGTACGCGCACACCTCGAAGGGGTCCACGTCGAACGAGCGCAGCGCGTCGCCGTACTCCTCGACGATGAGGACGCAGCCGAGCAGCTCGTGCGGGCTCGCCGACCGGAGCGGCGCCCCGCCGACGCCCGCTCGGTCGAAGGCGTCGACCAGCCCGGTGTCGACGACCCGCTCCCGTAAGACTCCCTCGTCGAGGAACCCCTCCGAGAGGTGCGAGAAGGGCGGATGGCCGACGTCGTGGAGCAGGCAGGCGCACTCCAGCGTGCGCTGGATCTCCTCCAGCTCGTCGGTCGTCGCGCCCTGCGCGAAGTACGACTGCCGACGGAGATTCTCGAACACGGTCCGGCCGAGGTGGTAGACGCCGAGCGAGTGCTCGAACCGCGTGTGGTTCGCCCCGGGGTAGACGAGGTGCGTCGCCGAGAGCTGGCGGACGTACCGCAGCCGCTGGAACGGCCGGGTGTCGACGACGCCGTCGACGAGCGCGTCCGGCAGCTCCACGTAGCCGTGGACGGGGTCTTTGATCTGTGTGGTCGGCATCCGGGTGTCCGACAGACGACCGCCCGGAACCTGCCTCTTTCGGTCGCGCGGACGAGGCCCCCGCGGGTCGCCGGAGTGCGTCCTTATAAGTACCGAGCGCGCCGACCCGCGGGTATGGCACCGGACGCCGGCCGCGAAGCGACGGACGCCGACGACGCCGACGGGACGATGGCCGAGACGGGCGCCGACGAGACGACGGCCGAGACGGACGCCGACCGCGGCACCGGATCGCCGCTCGTCGACCGGTGGACCGCGCTCGACCGCGGCTGGCAGGCGCTCGCGCTCGGGCTGGGGATCGTCGCCGCTCACGCCGCGGGACAGGCCGCGGGCGTCCTCTGATGCGCGTCGTCGACGCCGCCAGCCCGTACCTCCCCGGCCTCGCGCTGCTGGCCGCCGGGGCGCTCCTCTCGCACCTCGTCGCCGGCGCGGTGGACGGACTCCAGCCGCTCGTCGTCGCGGTCGGGCTCGGCGCGCTCGTCGGCAACGCGGTCGGCACGCCCGACGCCGCGAAACCGGGGGTCGGCGTCGACAAGCTCTTCTTGGAGACCGGGATCGTCCTGCTCGGCGCCGCGGTCGTCGTCGAGGAGTTCATCGCCGCGGGGCCCACTGTCCTCGGGCTGGTCGTCGTCGCGGTCGGCGGCGGGCTGCTGCTCGCCGAACTGATCGCGCGCGTGCTCTTTCGGTTAGACGGGACGACGCCCTCGCTGCTGGCCGCCGGCGCGAGCATCTGCGGCGTCTCCGCCGTCGTCGCGATCGGGCGCGTGCTCGACGCCCGCGGCGCCGCGATCACGTTCGCGGCGGCGACCGTCCTCTTGTTCGACGCCGTCACGCTCGTCGCGTTCCCGATCGCCGGGGAGTGGCTCGGGCTCACCGGCCGCCAGTTCGGCGTCTGGGCCGGCGTGAGCATGTTCTCGACCGGACCCGTCGCCGCCGCGGGGTTCGCCCACTCGCCGGAGGCGGGCCAGTGGGCGACCGTGACGAAGCTCGCGCGCAACTCCCTGCTGGGCGGCGTCGCCATCGTCTACTCGCTGGCGTACACCGCGCGGTCGGCGACCGAGCCGGGCGTGCGCCGGCTGTGGGCGGAGTTCCCGAAGTTTCTGCTCGGCTTCCTCGCTGTCGCCGCGGTCGCGAACAGCGGGCTGCTCTCGCCGGCCGCGCTGGAGTCGATCGGGCGCGTGTCGGACGCGCTGTTCACGCTGGCGTTCGTCGGCCTCGGGTTCTCGATCCGGTTCCGCGAGATGCGCGAGGTCGGCGGCGCCGCCGTCGGCGCCGTCCTCGTCCATCTGCTCGTCGTGAGCGCGCTCGCGCTGGCGGCGGTGCGGTGGCTGCTGTAGTCCCGCTTCAGTCCGTATAAGTAGCGGGCGGACGCACTCCGGGTATGAGCACCATCGGCTTCATCGGCGGCAGCGGCATCTACGAGGCGCTGCCCCTGAACGACGTGCGCGAGGTGGAGTACGACACCCCCTACGGCGAGCCGAGCGACGCGATCACGATCGGCGAGTTCGCCGACACGGGCAAAGAGGTCGCCTTCCTCCCGCGGCACGGATCAGAGCACGGCGTCTCGCCCACCGACCTCCCGTACCGCGCCAACATGTACGCCTTGAAAAAGGCGGGCGTCACACACATCTTCGCGTCGAACGCGGTGGGAAGTTTAAAAGAGGAGTTAGAGCCCGGCACGCTCGTCGTCCCCGACCAGATCTACGACCGGACCAAGCGCCGCGACCTCTCCTTTTTCGGCGACGGCGTCGTCGTCCACCAGCCGTTCGCGGACCCGTACAGTCCGGAGCTGGTCGACCACCTGACAGAGGCCGCGGAGGCTTCCACGTCCCCTGACACGAAGGTCGTCAAAGGCGGCGCCTACGTCTGCATCGAGGGCCCGCAGTACTCGACGCGCGCGGAGTCGGAGTTTTATAAGAGCCAAGGCTGGGACCTGGTCGGCATGACCGCGATCCCGGAGGCGAAGCTGGCCCGCGAGGCCGAGATCGCGTACGCGACGATCGCCGGCGTCACCGACTACGACGTCTGGAAGGAGGACAGCGAGGTGACGCTCGAGGAGGTGTTAGAGAACGCCGAAAAGAACCAAGAAGCGATCAAGGCCGCGGTCGAGGAGGCGGTCCGGACGCTCCCCGACGACCTGGAGTGCGAGGCGCACACCTCGCTCGAAGGTACCGTCAACACGCCGACCGACGCGATCCCCGAGGAGACCCAAGAGCGCGTCGAGCCGCTGCTGGGCGATTACTTATAAATCGCTAACTCCGGATCGACGGAGAACACCGCCAAAGCCCCAGCCGCTCGGCGGTACGTGATCGACAACTCTGCGGTGAACTCCTCCAAAGCCCCAGTCGCGACGACTCGCGCGGCTCGCTGCGCTCCTCAGTCGCTCGTTCCACTCGCTCCTTGCGGTGTCGCCGGCGGCTCCGCCGCCGGCTGCCCGTGGCGCGTAGCGCCACGCTGCTTGCGTCGCCGTGCTTCGTCCTCGCGACTGCCCCTTTGAGTCCCACCCAACCGCACAGCGACCGCACCTCACGCCTCCCCAGCCTCGCGGCTCACGGCTCGCGGCTTCGCCGCTCGCGTTCGCCGCGTCCCTCGCGCGCGCTCCTCGCGGTCGCCGAGGGCGACCGCTCGGAGGCACGCGCCACCGCTTCAGTTTCGTATAAATGATCGCCCGAGGCTTTGACGGTATTCACCGCCGATTCGCAGCCGTTTGTTTATAAGCGATCGGAGGGCGCTGGAACCGGCTACGCTCTCGAAAACGTACTAATCCGCTATCGCTTCCGATTCTCCGGTCATCGCCGTGGGGTCTTTCACCCACAGATCGCCGAACAGGTCGTCCTGCTGGAGGCGCACCGAGCCGCGGTGGGCCATGAACAGCAGCGCGAGGTACGTCATGAACGGGCGCCCGCCCGCGGTCTCGATCTCCGCGAACAGCACCTCCGTGCGCCCGCGGTCGAAGTGGGTTCGGAGGGCGTTGTCGATCTCCACTATCACCTCCTCGATGTCCTCGTCGTGGGTGCGGTCGGTCGCCTCGCCGGCGGTCGGCTCGCCGTCCCGCCGGAACTCGTCGCCGGTGTGGTAGTCGAGCGTCTGCGTGCCGCGGTCGTACCCGTGCGGCGACTCCGAGGTGTCGTACTCGCGGGACTCTTTCCACCACGAGCCGCGCTCGGCCTCCCGGAGCTCGCGGACCAGCTCGTCGAGCGTCTCCGGCGAGCCCCGGGTGCTCTTCCGGTCGAGCCGCCGGTCCATCTCCGCCTCCAGCTCGTCGACCGGGTCGAAGTCGCCGTCGGCGGGGTCCGGCGCGCCGCCCTCCATCGCGACCTCCCACGGCTCCGGCTCGGGCTCCTCGTCGTCGTCGTCGTCGGCCAACATCCCGTCGCTTTTCATCCGCAACAGGACGCTGGCGTAGAACAGCGCCCGCCCAGTCGTCCGGAGGTCCGTCTCGTCGAGCCGCTCCAAGAAGGCGTCCGTCACCTGCACGATGTCGATGTCCCACGGCTCGATCTCGCCCTCCTCGGCGAGCTGGACGAGGAGCTCGACGGGCTCGACCTCGCCGTCCTCCTCGGCCCCGTCTCCCCCGGCGCCGTCGACGTCGCCCGGGGCCTCCGCCTCCGGCTCCCCCGACGGTCCCCCGTCGCGCTCGCTCGTCAGGTCGAGGCTCGGGACGCCGTCGGCGTCGCCCGCGGCCGCCGACTCGTCGCCCGGTCCGCTCCCGTGCGCGCCCACCGACTCCGGCGGCTCAGTCATCCGCGCTCACCTCTCCGTCGCCGTCGCCACCCTCGTCGCCGAACTGCATCCCGGTGACCGCCGAGAGGTTGTCGCCCTGCATCGTGACGCCGATGGCGCGGTCGGAGCGCTCCAGCAGCGCGGAGCGGTGGCCGACCACCACGAACTGCGCGTCCGCGGCCAGCTCCTCGATCATCTCGCCGACGCGCTCGGCGTTGACCGCGTCGAGGAACGCGTCGATCTCGTCGAGCGCGTAGAACGGCGCGGGGTTGTGCCGCTGGATAGCGAAGATGAAGGAGAGAGCGGTCAGCGACTTCTCGCCGCCGCTCATCGCCTCGAGCCGCTGGACCGGCTTGTCCGCGGGCTGCGCCTTCATCGTCAGCCCCTCCTCGAAGGGGTCCTCCGGGTTCTCCAAGAGGAGCTCGCCGCTGCCGGCCGAGAGGCGCGCGAAGATGTCCTCGAAGTGGTTGTTGATCGACTCGAACGTCGCCATGAACGTCTCCTTCTTCGCCGCCTCGTACCCCTCGATGCGCTCCTCGATCGCGTCCCGCTCCTCGACGAGTACGTCCCGGCGCTCTTGGAGCTGGTCGAGCGCCTCCTGCACCTCGTCGTACTCGTCGATCGCGAGCATGTTGACTGGCTCTAACGCCTCCATCTCGGCCTCCAGCTCCTCGATCCGGGACTCGACCTCGTCGAGGTCCGGGATCTCCTCGGCGTCGTACTCGCCCACCTGCGACTCCAGCTCGTCGATTTCCCACTCCAGCCGGTCGCGGCGGTCCGTCAGGTCCTCCAGGTCGGACTCGGCCTCGGCGACGAGCGAGCGCTGCTCGTCGCGTTCGCGGGTCGCCGCCTTGATCTCCTCTCGGAGGTCCTCGCGGTCGGCCTTCAGCTCCGTGAGCTCCTCCTCTAAGTCGGCGATCGCCGCCTTCTTCTCCTCGAGCTCGGCCTCCTTCTCCTCGATCGCGGCCTCGTGCTCGGCGACCGCCTCCTCGGCCTCCGCCTTCCGGTTCTGCGCCGTCTCAACGGTGTCGTGGAGGTCGTCGACCGCGTCCTCGGCGTACCCCTTCTCCAGCTCCAGCTCGCTCTGCCGCCCGTCGAGCGAGTCCATCCGGTCCTCTAAGTCCGATATCTCGCCGCGGATCTCGTCGGCGCGCTCGGAGAGCTCCGGGATCTTCGAGTCGGCGAGCTCCGCCTCGATCTCCTCGATCTCGCCCTCCAGCTCCGCGATCTCCGCATCGAGATCGTCGAGCTCCGCGTCCAGCTCGCTCATCTCCTCGTCGACCGACTCGCGTTCCGCCTCCAGCTCCTCGAGCTCGGTCTCTAACTCGTCGATCCGGTCCTCGGCGTCCGCGAGGTCCTCCTCGGCGCGCTCGACGTCGGCCTCCAGCGACCGGACGCGCTCCGCGGCGTCGGCCTTGCGGTCGCGCGCGTCGTCGATGTCCGCCTCCAGCTCGTCGACCTCCGACTCCAGCGACTGCCGCTCGTCCTCCAGCTCCGAGATCTCGGTCGCGAGCCGCTCCAGCTTCCCGCCGCCGGACTTGGTGAACGCGTACCGCGATCCGCCGCCGGACCCGCCCGTCATCGCGCCGGACTTCTCGACGAGGTCGCCGTCGAGGGTGACCATCCGGTAATCGCCCATCAGCTCGCGGGCGGTGTCCATGTCCTCGACGACGAGCGTCGAGCCGAGCACGTACGAGAACACCGAGGCGTACTCGGCGTCGTAGTCGACGAGGTTGCGCGCGAAGTCGACGACGCCGGGCAGCGAGGGCTTCCGCGGGAGGCTTCGGTCGTCCATCTCCGTGATGGGGAGGAACGTCGCCCGGCCCGCGTTCCGCCGCTTCAGGTAGTCGATACACGTCGAACCGACGCCGTCGTCGTCGACGACGACGTTCGCGAGCCGGCCGCCGGCGGCCGTCTCGCACGCCTCCGCGTACTCGGCCGCGACCGAGCCGAGCTCGCCGACGGCGCCGTGGACGCCGTCGATGCCGCCGTTCTTCACCTCGGTCACCGCCCGCGGCCACGAGGTGTCGCCGCGCTGGTCGGCGGCGGCCTCCAGCTTCGCGTACTCGTTCTGCCTCTCGCGGAGCTCCTCCTCGACCGCCTCGAGCTCCTCGCTCCGCTCGGCCTTCTCCGAGAAGAGGTCCGCGACGACGTCCTCGATCTTCTCTTCGTTCTTCTCGGCCTTGTCGAGTTCGCTGCGGAGCTCGGAGATCCGCGCCTTGTGCTCCGGCAGCGACTCGCGGGCCTCCTCCAGCTCGGTCCGCGCCTCGCTCACGGCGTTCGAGCGCCGGCGCGCCTCGTCGAGCAGGCGGTCCTTCTCGCGCTGCTTCTCGTTCTTCTCCTTGCGCAGCGACTCGATCGCCTCCTTCTTCTCGGCGAGCTCGTCTTTCAGCTCGTCGAACTCGGTGTCGGCGCCCTCGATCTCGGCCTCGACGTCCGCCAGCTCGGACCGCTTCGTCGCGATCTCGGACTTGACGGAGGCCTTCTCGACTTTCGCCTCGCGGATCTCCTCGTCGAGCTCCTCGATCGTCTCCTCCTTCCGGTCGATCTGGACGAACGCGTCGCGCCGCTCCGTCTCCGCCTCCGCGGCGCGCTCCTCGGCCGCCTCGATCTTGTCCTCCAGCCGCGAGATCTCGCCTTTCACCTCCTCGATCTCCGATCGGATCTGAATCTGCTCGTCCTCGCCTTTCGTCTCGATCTCGTGGTTGAGGTCGGCCAGGTCCTCCTCTAAGCGGGTGAGCTTCCCCTGTCTTGCGTCGAGCTCCTCGCGGAGCTCCTCCAGCTCGGCCTCCGCGTCGTCGATGTCGCCCTCGACGCCGGCGAGCGCCTCGCGCTTCTCCTCCAGCTCGGAGGCCTTGAGGAAGCCGCGGTACTCCTCGAGTTCGTCGCGGTACTCCTGATACTGGAGCGCGGTCTCGCGCTCGTCTGCCAGCTGGTCGAGCCGGTCCTGCTTCTCGCCGATCCGGAGGTCCGCCTCGCCGATCCGGTCTTCGACCGTGTCCAGCTCCTCGAAGGCGGCCTCCTTCTTCTCGTCGAACTCGGCGACGCCCGCGATCTCGTCGATGATCCCCCGCCGCTGGTAGGGGGTCATGTTGATGATCTCGGTGACGTCGCCCTGCATCACGACGTTGTACCCCTCCGGCGTCACGCCGGCGGCCGCGAGCAGGTCCTGCACGTCCGAGAGGTTCACCGAGCGCCCGTTGAGGTAGTAGTAGGAGTAGTAGTTGTCCTCGGTCTCCTTCACGCGGCGCTTGATCGTGATCTCGGAGACGTCGCCGACGTTCTCCGTGCCCGCCGCGGAGACGACCTGCGACCGGTCGAGGGTGCCGTCCTCGTTCGAGAGGACGACCGTCACCGAGGCCTCGTTCGGACCGCCGGAGCCCTCCCCGCCGTCGTGGCCGGGGTTGTAGATCAGGTCGGTGAGCTTCTTCGCCCTGATCCCGCGGGTGCGCGCCAGGCCGAGCGCGAAGAGGACCCCGTCGATGATGTTCGACTTCCCGGAGCCGTTCGGCCCCGTGACGACCGTGAAGTCGTCGTAAAAGGGGATCCTCGTCGTTCGTCCGAAGCTCTTGAACCCGTCCAAAACGACTTCAGTGATATGCATGTGACGCGGGGATGTGGAGGCGGATTACGCGACGATGATGTCGCTGTCCGACTCCTCGTCGTCGCTCTCTGCCTCCGACTCGCCGGCCTCGGCGTCCGGCGTCGTCGCCTCCTGCTCGGGGACGACCATGTCGTCGCCCTCGGTCTCGGCGCTCCCGTCGTCGGCGCCCGCGTTCCCGTCGCCCGTCCGCTCGACGACCTCGACGTGGTCGTCGGAGTGAGTCCGCGTCTCCCCGCCGGCCGACTCGGTCGCCACGGCCGGCTCCTCGTCCGGCTCGGCGGTGTCCCGCGCCTCCTCGCCCGCGGCGTCCGCCCGTACGGACACCTCCTGGGCGTCCTCGACCTGTCGGACGCGTTCCTTCATTTCGACCAGCTCCTCCGTGAGCCCGTTGACCGCCGCCTGCAGCTCCGCGACCTGTCGTTCGAGGTCCTCGACGCGGTTACTCATATACACACGTATGCCCACGCGGGCCGTATAAATCTGCGTCAGACACATGTGTGACCATGTCGCATGATATTCGCCGAGGGCGGCGGCTCGGCGCACACGTTTCCGAGGGCTGAAACGTCGTGCCGCTATCGTCCGATATCGTGGGGAAGATACTTGTAGTGCGGCCGATATGGCGTCCGTATGAGCAAGATCACCTTCCGGGCCGACGACGATCTCGTCGAGCGGCTGGAAGCGTGTGACGCCTCCAAGAGCGAGGTGATGCGGGAGGCGCTCCGGACCTACCTCGACGACGCGGAGGCCGAGTCGGCCGCCGCCGCCGACGCGGACTCGGCCGCCGCCGAGACGGTCGACGCCGCGCTGGCCGACCGCGTCGACGACCTCATCGCCGACCGGCTCGACGCCGCGTTAGACGATCGCCTCGGCGGACGGTCGGGGCCGTCCGACGCGGCGTATGCGCGCGGAAACCCGGCCGAGATCAACGTGAACGTCTCTCTCGACGCTCCTGACGCCGACGCCGACGACGCGCGTGTGACACGTGAGACGACGACGGACGCCGAGACGGAGGCGCGTAAGACGCCGCCGAACGTCACTAAGGGCGAAAACGTCTGCGGAGGATGCGGAGAAAACGTCCCCGCTGACCACGTTTACTGCCCGAATTGCGGAGAAAAGCAGTCCCACAGGGCGTTCTGCGAGTGCGGCGACGAGCTGCGGACCGACTGGGCGTTCTGCCCCGGCTGCGGCCGCCGAACTCCGGCTGCGGACGTGCTAAACGATCGTTAACAATAGATAGCGGCGTTCTGGACGGAGTATTCGCCCGGTTCGGTGGTTGTCTTACAACCGCCGGTAGTTTTATAATGATAGCCTCGGTGATTTGAATTGCGTAAGACGGTCGTCTTACAGCGGCCGTCCGCGGCGGGGATGACCCCGCCGACGGGCGACCCGTCGCTGTAAGACACACGCGTCGCGTGTTCGCCGTCTTACCGGGGGAATACCAATGGAGCGTGTGACACTACGAATCCCGAAACAGCAGATAGACGAGGTCGAACAGATGGTCGAGACGGGCGAGTTCCCGAACCGGAGCGAGGCGATCCGGTCGGCCGTCCGCGACATGTTGAACGAACAGGACGGCGAGCGCGACGAGCGCGGCCGCAACCGCAACTGGGCGAAGGTGTAAACTGATGCAAGATCTCGTTCAGGACGCCCTCGACAACGCGGAAGCGGAGAAGCGCGACATGGACTCCGTCGACATGGACGACGACGAGTTCGGGGACCCCCGAATCGTCATCGTCGGCGCCGGCGGCGCCGGGAACAACACGATCAACCGGCTGTACAACATCGGCGTCGACGGCGCCGACACCGTCGCGATCAACACGGACAAACAGCACCTCAAGATGGTCGAAGCCGACACCAAGATCCTCGTGGGCAAGTCGCTCACGCAGGGGCTCGGCGCCGGCGGCGACCCCAAGATGGGCGAGCGCGCCACCGAGATGGCCCAGGGCACGATCAAGGAGGTGCTCGGCGACGCCGACCTCGTCTTCGTCACCGCCGGGATGGGCGGCGGCACCGGGACCGGCGCGGCGCCGGTCGTCTCGAAGATTGCCAAGGAGCAGGGCGCCATCGTCGTCGGGATGGTCTCGACGCCGTTCAACGTCGAGCGCGCCCGCACCGTGAAGGCCGAGGAGGGCCTGGAGACCCTCCGCAACGAGGCCGACTCGATCATCGTCCTCGACAACAACCGGCTGCTCGACTACGTGCCGAACCTGCCGATCGGGAAGGCGTTCTCCGTGATGGACCAGATCATCGCGGAGACGGTGAAGGGGATCTCCGAGACGATCACCCAGCCGAGCCTCATCAACCTGGACTACGCCGACATGTCCACCATCATGAACCAGGGCGGCGTGGCCGTCATGCTCGTCGGCGAGACCCAGGACAAGAACAAGACCCAAGAGGTGGTCAACGACGCGATGAACCACCCGCTCCTGGACGTCGACTACCGCGGGGCCTCCGGCGGGCTCGTCCACATCACGGGCGGTCCGGACCTCACGCTGAAGGAGGCCGAGGGGATCGCGAACAACATCACCGAGCGGCTGGAGGCGAGCGCCAACGTCATCTGGGGCGCCCGCATCCAGGACGAGTACAAGGGGAAGGTCCGCGTCATGGCGATCATGACGGGCGTCCAGAGCGCGCAGGTGCTCGGCCCCTCGACGCAGAAGCAGGCCGACAAGTCCCGCGCCGCGGTCGACGCCGACGACCTCGGCGACTCCCGCTCGCGCGCCGCCGAGACGAACGGCACCGCCGGCGCGACGGCCTCCGGCGGCGCCGATCAGGGCGCCTGGGAGTCTGACGGCGGCACCGAGCCCGTCGAGAAGAACAACGGCCTCGACGTCATCCGCTAAGACGAGCTCGAAGCCGACGCGGCCGTTCGGTTCCGTTTTTTCTGCCGACCCGACGTCGCTTCGCCCGACCGCGCGAGGACTTAACATCGCAGGGTCCGTGGGACGGTACGTGTCACGCCACCAGCCGATCCGAGGTCCGCGGCGCCGCGCGGTCGTCGCCCGCGGCCGAGCCGGACGCGACGCGCGATGACCGACGCCGCGCTCTACTTCACGGGCCCCGAGACCGTCGAGGTCCGAGCGGCGACCGTCGGCGAGCCCGACGCCGACGAGCTGCTCGTCGACACCCGCGCCTCGGCGATAAGCGCCGGGACGGAGCTGCTCGTGTACCGCGATCAGACCCCGGACGACCTCCCGGCCGACGAGGCGCTGGACGCGCTCGACGGCGACCTCTCGTACCCCCTCCGGTACGGCTACGCCGCGAGCGGCGTCGTCCGCGCGGCCGGCGCCGACGTCGACCCGGACTGGGTCGGCCGGTCGGTGTTCTCGTTCGTCCCCCACCAGACGAGCTTCCGTGCGACGCCCGACTCGGTGGTCGCGCTCCCGCCGGGGACGACCCCGGCCGCCGGGTCGCTGCTCCCCTCGGTCGAGACCGCGACGAACGTCGTCCTCGACGCCGCGCCGCGGCTCGGAGAGCGGGTCGTGGTGTTCGGCGCCGGGGTGATCGGGCTCTGCGTCACTCGCCTGCTGGCCGATTTCCCGCTGGAGTCGCTGGTCGTCGTCGACCCGATCGAACGCCGTCGGGACCTCGCCGCTGCGCTCGGCGCCGACCGGACGACGACGCCGGCCGAAGTCGGCGCCGCCGACTCCGCCGACTCCGCCGGTTCGGGCCTCGCAGACGCGACCCTCCCCGCCGACGGCGCCGACCTCGCGATCGAGCTGTCCGGCCAGCCGAGCGCGCTCGACGACGCGATCGGGGCCGTCGGCTACGACGCGCGGATCGTCGTCGGCTCGTGGTACGGGACCAAGCGCGCGCCGATCGACCTCGGCGGGCGGTTCCACCGCGACCGCATCGACATCGTCTCCAGTCAGGTGTCGACGATCAGCCCGGAGCTCCGCGGGCGCTGGGACCGCGATCGGCGCATGGACGCGGCGCTCGACCGGCTCGACGGGATCCCCGCCGACGAGCTGATCACCCACCGGATCCCGTTCGAGCGCGCGCCGGAGGCGTACGAGCTGCTCGATTCGGGATCCGACGAGGCGGTGCAAGTCATTTTGGAGTACTCGTGACGGCGGGCCGGTGACGTCTGACCGGTCAGCGGTGACCCGGGAGCCGTCCGCTGACGGCGAGGTAGTCCCGCGTAAACACCGCCAGCGACGGCGCGAGGACGACGGGCGCGATAGTCCACACGAGCTCCGTCGGCGCGGGCGGGACGAGCGCGACCGTCACGAAGCCCATCTGCACGCCCGCGAGGTACTTCCCGAGGTCGCTGTCGGGGAGGTCGCCGACGGGGAGCCCGCGGGCGCGCCGCAGCCACACGGCCCCGCGGAAGACGTACCGCGCGGCGGAGATCGAGAGGTACCAGACCGGGAGCAGCCCCCACAGCACCGCCACCAGCGGCGCGGCGACGAACCCGAACGTGTCGAACGCCATGTCGAGCCGCCGGCCGACCTCCGTCTCCCGGCCGACAGTCCTGGCGACGGTCCCGTCGAGGTTGTCGAGGGCGACGCCCGTCCCGTAACACAGCGCGGGCACCCACGCGAGCGGTGTCTCCGGGGGCACGACGACGAACCCGGCGACGACCGCGTACAGCGCCCCACGTACGAGCGTGACCGCGTTCGCGAGCCCGAACAGCCGCCGCCAGAACCCGTCGGTCAGCCCCTTAGGATCGAGCCCGTAGCCGACGTACCAGAGCTGTCCGGCCCAGCAGACGCCGGCGACGACGGCGGGCGAGACCCCCCACCGGCCCGTCACGTCCGCCGGAAACAGCCGCGACAGGAGGGCGGCGAGCGCGATCGCGGCGAGGAGCGGGAGCCCGAGACCGACCCCGACGCGGACGGAGCGCCGCCGGCGGGTCTCGGCCATCTACGCCTCACCCGCCGCCGCGTTCGGCCCGGCGGCGTTTACGTCCCCGCTGGCCGCGTTTACGCCTCGAACGGCCGCGTTTACGGGCGCTTCGGTGACCGCGGCCTCGGCGGTCGTCTTGATGACTGCGGTGCCGGCGGCCGCCCCGGCGACCGCGATGTCGGCAGTCACGTCGATGACTGCGCCCCGGTGATCGCGTCGCGGTCGGCGCTTCCGGACCGGCACGGCTATCGGCGCAACAGGGCGACCAAGACGGCTATCAGCACGACCTGCGCGACTTTGTCGACGGCGCCGAGCGTCCCGACGTCGGCCGGGAACGACTTCCCGCCTCCCGCGAAGTTGAGGACGTACCACAGGACGATTTGGACGAGCGTGAAGGGGATCCCGACGGCGTACACCGTGCGCCGACGGTAGTCGAGCAACACGAGCGCGACCGCGCCGAGGAAGCCGAGTCCGGCGAGGAGGAAGCTGACCCGCAGCGGCAACGGGAGTCCGCCGAGGCCGAGACGGAGGTGGACGGCGGCGGTGATCAACGCGGCGACGATGCCTACCCAGTGGAGGCCGTTCAGCGAGCCGATGTCTATCGCGGACCCCTGTGATTCGGTCGTTGCCATATCACACACACGGACTTCTGTCACATAGGAATACCGCCCGAACCGGCGGGGTCGGGTCAGTTAGGGTCCGGTTAGGTCGCCTTACCGCTCGAAGTCGGGGTCGCGCAGGGCGTCGATCCGGGCGATCTCGTCGGCGGTCAGTCGCACGCTCCCGGCGGCCAGGTTCGCGACGACGTGCGGCTCGCTCGTGCTGGACGGGATGGGGACGACCCCCCGGGAGGCGTTCCACGCGACGACGACCTCGGCCGGCGAGAGCCCGCGGTCGGCGGCGATCTCGCCGAGGACGGGCTCGTCGAGGAGCCCGGGCGCCGACAGCGGCGAGTGCGCGACGACTCGGATCCCGCGCTCGTGACAGAACTCGACGAGCCCGTTCCGGGGGTGGTACGGGTGTCGCTCCACCTGCACCAGGGCCGGGTCGACCTCGCCAGCCTCCAGCACCGCCTCCAGTTGCGCCCGCGAGACGTTACAGATCCCGAGCGTCCGGGCCCACCCCCTGTCGTGGACCGCCTCCAGGTTCTCCCACGCCGTCGCGAGCGACACGTCGGCGGTCGCGGGCTCGCCGTCCGCGCCCTCGGGGAAGGTGAGCGCCTCCTGCCGCTCGACCGGCTTCTCGGCGAGCCGGGTCAGCTCCCCGCGGTGTTCGAGCGCCGAGGGCCAGTGGAGCGCGTAGCAGTCGAACGCGTCGATCCCCAGCTCCTCGCGGCTGCCCGCGCAGGCGGCGAGCAGGTTCTCGCGGCGGTGGTTGGTGCGCCACGCCTTCCCGAGGAGGAACACGCGCTCGCGGTCCGGCGCGCCCGGCGCGGCGAGCAGCTCCCCGATCCGGTGCTCGTTGCCGTACAGCTCGGCGGAGTCGAGGAGGCGGTAGCCGGCGTCGAGCGCGGTCGCGATCGAGTCGGCGCGCTCGACGTACTCCCCGTCGCGGTAGCGCGAGCAGCCGAAGCCGACCGCGGGGAGGCGGATCGCGGCGGCGCCCGATCCGTCGGGTGTGGTCGCCTCCGGCCTGACGACCGGCGCCGCCGGCGGGTCGGCGGTCGCTCCGTGGTCGTCGACGGCGACGGGGCCGCCCCCCTCGGCGGCCGCCTCGATCGCGTTGCAGACGGCGACGACGTGGGCGCCTCGCCGGCCGCCGGCCCGGGACGGCGAGCCCGCCTCGACCGACGCGGCGAGGCGCTCGACCGCGTCGACGTACTCGTAGGGGCCCTCGGGCGAGGCCGGGGGCGCGCTCACGTACTCCCGGCCGACGCGCCCGAACCGGACGGCGTCGCGGTCGTCGTCCATCGCGCCGGTCCCCTTCAGGTACAGCGAGCCGTCGTCGCCGTGGAGCTCCAGTCCGTAGAACTCCCGGCTCCGGTGGGGCGCGTAGAAGCTGGCGGTCAGCCTGACGGTCGGGCCCGCCGCGAACGCCAGCGTCGCCTCGACGTGGCTCGGCGTCGACGGCCGGCGCTCCTCCCGCTCGGGCCAAACGTCGAGGGCGTCGGCGACCCGGACGCGGTCGACGGGCCCGAACCACGACACCAGCAGCGCGAGCGGGTACACCGCCCCGTCGTACAGCGGGCCGATCTCGAGGAACGAGTCCGGGCGGTCGTGCCAGTCGGTCACGCGGCCGACGTGGGCGTGCGCGTACCCCAGCCCCACCGGGCCGAGCCGGCCGTCGGCGAGGAGCCGGCCCGCGCGGCGCTGGGAGGGCGCCCGCGGCGTCCCGGGCGCACAGCCGAGCGCGAGGCCGCGGTCGCGGGCGAGCGCGACGAGGTCTCCGGCCTCGGCGGCGTCGAGCGCGAGCGGCTTCTGCGAGTAGACGTGGCGGTCGGCCTCGAGCGCGGTCCGTGTCACCGGCGCGTGGGCGGCGTGGCTCGTCAGGTTCACGACGAGCGGCGCGTCGACGCGCTCCAGCGCCGTCTCCAGGTCGGTGAACGACGGGCAGCTGTGGTCCGCGGCGAGCGACGCGGCGCGCTCCTCGTCGAGGTCGACGACGCCGGCGAGCGACAGCGAACTCCCGGACAGCCCGGCGGCGTACTCCGGCGCGATCGACCCCGCCCCGACGAACAGACAGTTCACGGTCGTACCGTGGGGGCGAGACGTATAGGTGTCCCGGCGGTGGCCGTCGAGGGGTTCGCGTTCTCTCCCGCCGGAGCGGTTTTGTCGCCTCGCGCCAACGCACGGTCGTGAGAGAGCCGGGCATGAGCCGCCTCGGGACCGCCTACCTGCGCGGGCTGCAGGCGGTCGGCCGGCGGCTCGACTACGGGACGAACGCCTTCGACCGCGAGTGGGACGTGCTCGTCGTCCTCGACGCCTGTCGGGCCGACCTGTTCCGCTCGGTCGCGCCCGACTTCGGCTTCCTCGGCGAGGTCGAGACGGTCCGGTCGGTCGGCAGCTCGTCCTCGGAGTGGCTGGAGAACACTTTCGGGGATCGCCCGGAGACGGCGCGGACGGCGATGGTCACGGGCAACACGTGGACCGACCGCTACCTCGACGCCGACGCGTTCGCCGCGCTCGACGAGGTGTGGAAGTACGCGTGGGACGACGACACCGGCACCGTGCCGGCGGCGGCGGTCACCGACCGGGCCGTGGCCCTCGCCCGCGAGCGCGACCCCGACCGGCTCGTCGTCCACTACATGCAGCCGCACCACCCGTTCGTCCCGGACCCCCTCGACGGCGACGACGGGCTGGCCCGGACCGGGAGCCACAGCAACGAGGGGAACCCGTGGGTCATGCTCCGGCGCGGCGAGGTCTCGGCCGAGCGCGTCTGGGACGCCTACGAGGCGAACCTCCGGCACGTCCTCGGCGAGGTCGCGACGCTCGTCGACAACGTCGACGGCCGGGTCGCGATCACGGCCGACCACGGCAACTGCTTCGGCGAGTGGGGGCTGTACGGGCACCCGATGCACACGCCCGTTCCCGCGCTGCTCGCGGTCCCGTGGGCGGAGGCGACGGGCGTCGACCGCGGGACGCGCGACCCGACGCTCGAACCCCCCGAACCGCTACCCGTGTCGCGGGTCCACGGCGGCGAGGGCGAGACGGACCGGGACCGGCTGCGCGCGCTCGGATATTTATAAACGGTCGTCGCCTCCGCTCGCCTCTACTTATAAAACCTCGGCGTGCCGAGCGCCCTTCCGCCGCCCTCCGGATTTAGGTGGGTCGCGCCCGTGGATCGGTTACATGTACGCGACGACGGTGCTGACGGACTTCGTGGCCCAGCACTACCTCACGGTCCCCGACCCCGGGCCGGAGGGCGTGCCGCACTCCCACCACTTCGAGGTGGAGCTGACCTTCCGCGGCCCGGAGCTGAACCAGTACGACTACCTCGTCGACATCGACGACGCCGAGGGGGCGCTCGCCGACCTCGCCGACCGCTACCGCGACGAGCTGCTCAACGACCTCCCCGAGTTCGAGGGGCGCAACCCGAGCGTCGAGCGCTTCGCCCGGGTGGTCTTCGAGCGCGTGACCGACGCGGTGACCGACGACACCGTGACCGAGCTGGCCGTGACGGTCTGGGAGGACGACGCGGCCGCCGCGACGTACGACGCGCCGGTATGAGGGTCGGCCTCGCGCTGTACGGGAGCCTCGACGAGCGGTCGGGGGGGTTCCGCTACGACCGGAAGCTCGTCGAGGGGCTCCGTCGGGCCGGCGACAGCGTCGAGGTCGTCGAGCTCCCGTGGCGGGCGTACCCGCACGGGCTCCTCGACAACGCCAGCCCGACCATCAGGGACCGCCTCCGCGTCGACGTCGACGTGATGCTCCAAGACGAGCTCGCGCACCCCTCGCTGGTCCTCGCCAACCGCGACCTGCCGTACCCGATCGTGAGCGTCGTCCACCACCTGCGCGCGAGCGAGCCGCGCCGCCTCTCGCCGCTGTACCGCGCCGTCGAGCGCCGGTACCTCGCCACCGTCGACGGCGTCGTCTGCAACAGCGCGGCGACCCGCGACGCCGTCACCGCCCTCGGCGTCGACCCCGACGCCACCGTCGTCGCCCCGCCCGCCGGCGACCGGTTCGACCCTGCCATCGACGACGCCGCAATCGGGGAACGGGCGGACGAGCGCCCCCTCCGGGTCGCGTTCGTCGGGAACATCGCCCCGCGGAAGGGGCTGGACACGCTCGTCGAGGGGGTGGCCCGCGCCGAGGCCGCCGTCGAGCTCACCGTGGTCGGCCGAGCGGTCGACGAGGGCCACGTCGCGGATGTTCGGCGACTGGTCCGAGAGCGGGGGCTCGGCGACCGCGTGCGCTTCGCCGGTCGGCTGTCGGACGCCGACCTGGGCGACACGCTCCGCGAGAGCCACGTCCTCGCGGTCCCCTCGCGGTATGAGGGGTTCGGAATCGTCTACTTGGAGGGGATGAGCTTCGGCCTGCCGGCCGTCGCCTCCCGGGCTGGCGGCGCGGCGGAGACGGTCGCGGACGGCGAGACGGGCGTCCTCGTCGACCCGGACGACCCCGACGCCGTCGCCCGCGCGCTCGAGGGGTTCGCGGCCGATCCCGACCGGCTCGCCGAGATGGGTCGCGCCGCCAGACGACGGTACGAGCGCCACCCGAGCTGGGACGAATCCACGGCCCGCGTCCGCCGGCTTCTCGCCGACGTGGCGGGCGCGTCCGACGCGGTCGAGCCGGAGGTGGCGACGTGATGGGGGACGGGGACCGGTCCCGGGTCGATGGCGACGGTGCTCCCGGCGACGGCGCCCTCGGCGACGACGCTCTCGCCGACGATACCCTCGCTTTCCGGCGCTACCTCCGGGCGAAGCGGGCCGTCGACGACCGGGCGCTCGACCGGCGGCTCCTCGGGATCTTCCGCGAGCGACTCGCCGACGGCGCCGCGGCGAGCGAGGAACCGCTCCGCGTCCTCGAGGTCGGGGCCGGGATCGGGACGATGATCGCCCGGTTGATCGACTGGGACGTGCTTCCGCCGGGCGAGACGCGGTACGTCGCCGTCGACCGCGACGCCGGGACGCTCGCCGGGCTCGAGCCGTTTCTGCGAGAGTGGGCGGCCGACCGCGAGGAGTCGGTCGTCGTCTCCGACGCTGACGGGAGCGCCGACGGCGACGCGCTCGTCGTCGAGACCGACGCGCGCACGGTTCGGGTCGAGCCGGTCGCCGCCGACGCGGTCGCGTACGCGGCGGAGCGCGCGAGCGAGTGGGACGCCCTGATCGGGATGGCGCTGCTCGACGTGCTCGACCTCGACGGGCTCGGGAGCCTCCTCGACGCGCTCGCGCCCGGCGGGACGTACTACTTCCCGATCACGTTCGACGGCGGGACGCGCTTCCGCCCGTCGCACCCGGCCGACCGGGCGATCGAGCGCCGCTACCACGCGCACATGGACGCCAAGCCCGGGGGGAGCAGCCGCGCCGGCGGCGACGCCGTCGAGCGGCTCCGCGAGGTCGAGGGGGCGTCGCTCCTCGGCGTCGCCGGCTCGGACTGGGTGGTCCGGCCGGTCGAGGGGAGGGACCGGCGGTCCGCTCCCGACTCCCGCTATCCCGACGACGAGGCGTTCTTCCTCCGGCACATCCTCGGTACCGTGGAGGCGGCGGTCGGCGAGGTGATCGACGGGAGCGTCGGGGAGTCGCCGGGGGACGGCGGGATGAATTCGGAGGACGACGGTGGAAATCCGGAGAACTCGGACGTCGACTCGACCGCGGCGCTCGACGACTGGCTCGATAGCCGGCGGCGACAGGTCGCCGCCGGCGAGCTCGTCTACCTCACCCACCAGCTCGACCTGCTCGGCCGGGTCGATCCGGAGCGGGAGCGCACCTCTTCGGCCTGATCAGGCCGCCTCGATCGAGTCGAGCAGCCGGCACTTCCGGCAGACGTCGCAGCTCGTCTTCGAGCCGCAGCGCTCGCACTCGCCGAGGTCGGGCGAGTCGTCGGCGGCGTCGCCCCCCTCGCGGTACGCCTCGGCGGCGAGCGCGGAGAGCTCCTCGTAGCCGGCCATGATCGAGTGGCGGGCGCCGGGGTGGTTCTCCTCTAGCTCGTGGATCGTCGACTGGATCTCGCCGCGGTACGCCTCCGAGGAGTGGGGACACTCGGCCATATGTGTCGGGAGGTCGCGGACGTGACAGTAGAGGGCGATCTCCTTCTCGGGCACGTCGCGGAGGGGCTTGGCGCGCGGGACGAACGCGTCGGTCTCCTCGCGCTCGTCGAAGGGACCGAGCGAGGCGTCGAAATGCTTCGCCACCTGGCGGACGTCGCCCTCGAGGAAGTTCATCATCGCCGTCTGGGCCTCGTCGTCGAGGTTGTGGCCGGTGAGCAGCTTGTCGGCGTCGAACTCGGCGGCGTACTCCTCGAGCAGGTCGCGGCGGAACACGCCGCAGTACGCGCAGGCGGCCATGTTCTCGGGGTCGTCCTCGACGACGTCGTCCATCCGCACGTCGAACTCCTCCTCGTAGGAGACGACCTCGTGGCGCAGCGAGAGCTCCTCGGCCAGCTCGATCGTGGCGTCGATGCTCTCGTCGCGGTACCCCTCGATCCCCTCGTGGATCGTCAAGGCGAGCATCTCGACGCGGGGGTCCTCGCCGAACACGTCGTCTAAGATCCGGGTCAGCGCGACGCTGTCCTTCCCGCCCGAGAGGCCGATCACCCAGCGGTCGGGATCCTCGGGCGTCGCCTCCGGATCGAGGAGGGAGTCCTCGCGGATCCGGCGCTTCACGCGCTTCTCGACCGACCGGCGGAGGTGGTGGCCGCAGAGATGCGCCCCGGAGTAGGCGGCGTGGTGGACGGCGTCGGCCCCGCACTTGTCGCACTCCATCGGTGTCGGGTTGCGGACGCGCGCTGATACCCGTTTCGGGCCGCCTACGTGAGAGCGGGGGCGGGATCGGATGGAAGCGAGACCGACGGAAGCGCTTCAGAAGCCCCAGTCGCTTACTTATAAATGAGTGATACTGGATCGACGGCGAACGCCTCCGAAGCCCCAGTCGCTTGCTTATAAATGAGTGATACTGGATCGACGGCGAACGCCTCCGAAGCCCCAGTCGCGAGGACTGCGCACGCTCGCTGCGCGCTTCGGTCGCTCGCGCCGCTCGCTCCCTCCAGTGCTTGCGTCGCCTGCGCAGTCCTCGCGACTGCCCCTTCGAGTCCCGCCCCGGACAGCCACCGCCGGAAGACGTTCCTGCTCGCTCACTGCGTTCGCTGCGCGGGCTGCGACTTCCGTGCTCCCGCTCGCGTTGCTCGCGGGACCGCACCTCATACCTCCCCAGCCTCGTCGGTCGTCCTCCGCGCTGCTCCGGACGACCGACTCCCTCGCGCAGGCTGCTCGCGCCCGGTGGGCGCTCGCAGGTGCGCACCACCGCGGTCGGTTTAAATAAACGTCCGACGTCGATGTCGACAACCCCGGGCGCGTTGTCGCCGGTTCCGACACGGGTTTGTCGTCGGCGCGGTGCCTCCGAGTCGTGACCGACTCGCCGACCGGCGTCGACCGCGACCCCGATCCCCGCCCCCTCCGCGAAGACCCGCCGGCGGAGAGCCTCCGGACCCGGCTGTGGCGCCACGGCTTCAACCTCCTGCCCTCCTATCGCGGGACCGGCGCCCGCGTCGACCACATCGGCGCCGACTGGCGGTTCGTGCGGATCAGGGTGACGTTCACCTGGCGCACCCGCAACGCGGTCGGCACGATCTTCGGCGGGAGCCTCTACGCCGCGATCGACCCGGTGTACATGACGATGCTCCGGCGGGTCCTCGGCGACGGCTTCACCGTCTGGGACAAGTCGGCCGCGCTCGAGTTCATCGAGCCCGGGCGCGACACGTTGTACGCCGAGTTCGAGCTGCCGCCCGCGGAGACCGACGCGATCCGCGACGCGCTCGGTCCCGGCGAGTCGACCGATCGGCGGTACCTCGTCTCGCTCGTCGACGAGGCGGGGACCGTCCACGCGGCCTGCGAGAAGACGCTGTACGTGCGACGGGACGCGTGAGGCGCGGTCGTCAGTCGCTCGCGGGGGTTCCGCCGGCGACCTCGTCGAACGGCGACACCGCGATGACGAGCCGGTCGTCCGCGGTGGTGCTCACCAGTTTCGACTCCGCGAACGTCGTCCCGTCGGCGCGGAGCCCCTCGCTCGTCCCCGTCCACCGCTCGCCCTCCATCACCGCGGGGATGACGTGGCTCCGGATGTGTTCGACCTCCGCGTCCGGGTGGAGGCGCTGCCAGGGCTCGCCGACGAGCTCGTCCGGGTCGTAGCCGTACAGCTCCCCGTACTCCTCGCCGACGAACTCGAAGGTGCCGTCGGGGGCGACCGTACAGACCCCGTCGAGCGCAACGTCGGTCGCGGGATCGACGCCGTCGGTTCCGGCCTGCACTTGGCCCGTCCCGAAACTTCCGCCCTCGCCGTCGACGGCGTGCTCGACCCGACGCAGGAGCGCGGTGTACCCGTCGGCGCCCCCGCGCTTGTTGACGTAGTCGCTGACGCCGGCGCGGACCATCTCGGCCGCGATGGCGTTCGGATCGGTCGCGGAAAAGAGGAGGAAGGGGAGGTCGGGCTCGGTCTCCCGCGCGGCCGAGAGGAGCTCGACCCCGGTGCGACCGGGCATGTCGTAGTCGCTCACGACGCAGTCGAACGCCTCGCGTTCGATGCGGTCCAACGCGGTCTCGGGGTCCGTCTCGGCGACGGCCTCGCAGTCGATCCCGTCGTCGCGTTCGAGGTACGCCGCGACGAGCGCGGCGAGCCCCGGCTCGTCGTCGACGCAGAGCACTCGAAGGGATGGGTCGGTCATATCTCCGCGTCGGCGACCCCCGCCTAAACCGATTCCTCCCCGATGCTCAGGTCTGATACTGGGATCCCGACCGATTCGACGCGAGGGCGGTCCCGGCGTCCGGTGCGCGAGAGCCTCGTCTCAGGCGGTCGCGCCCGCGACGAGGCTCTCTCGGACGGTCTCGACGAACCGGTCCGGGTGTTCGACGTGCGGGAGCAGCCGCGCGCGGTCGAAGACGACGAGCCGTGCGCCGGACTCGTCGGCGAGGTCGCGGCCGTCCGCGAGGGGGCTCACCTCGGCCTCGCGCCCCCAGACGATCGTCGGCGGCACGTCGAGGTCGGCGAGCGCGGCCGCCAGGTCGAGGTCGCTGTTGAGGTAGCCGGAGACGAAGGAGGCCGGCGCGAACCGGGCGTTCTCGACGTGGGTCGTCCGCCACTCGTAGTCGGTCCACTCCTCGCTCGGGTTCGTCGGATCGTCGTAGCCGTGGTCGGCGTTGAAGTACCGGATCGACGGCTTCGACGCGATGACGTTGAACAGCGCGTCCCCGACCAGCGGGGACCGGAGCAGCTCGCGGAGCCACGACTTCGGCGGGCTCGGCCCCGCGGTGCTCGTCGGACAGACGCCGACGAAGCCGCGCAGGCCGACGCCGTCGTCCCCCGAGCCCTCCCCGGTCGCCGCCGAGGCGGCGTACGCGGCCGACAGCGACGAGGCGACGACGGCCGGCTCGTGGAGGTCGGCGAGGAAGTCCCGGACGAAGTCCTCGTACAGCGCGGCGGAGTACCGCAGCGGCGGCCGGTCGGAGCGGCCGTACCCCGGGAAGTCCGGCGCGATCACGTGGTAGTCGGCCGCCAGGTCGTCGAACACCGCGCGCCACTCGCCGGAGGAGCCGGCGGCGTTGATCCCGTGGAGCAGCGCGAGGTCCGGGTCGTCCGGGTCTCCCGCCTCGGTGAACGCCACGTCCATCCCGCGCCAGCGGAAGACGCCGTCGTCGCCGTCGAGCGGGGCCTCTAGCTCTCCCTCGTACCGGAGCCCGGTGTTGAGGGCGGCGAGCGCGCCGACGCCGAGGAGGGCGGTCCCGGCGAGGTTCCTGAGCTTCATGGAAACCTGTTGGTCCGCTGGCGACTTATACCTCGTGGCCCGACCGGGCGGTCGCGCCGCCGTCCGTCGCCGCCCGCCCGTTGCTGCCCGGCCGTCACCGCTCGGTCGGTCACTCCCGGTCCGTCTCCACGCAGTCGACGATGGGGGCGACGACCTCGGCGGCGACGCTGTACGGGTCGGTCTCGCGCCGGCGGACCGCCTCGGCGAGCCGGTCGACCCCGCCGCGCCGTTCGATCTCGTCGGCCGCCAGCGCGCCGACGTCCGAGCGCACGAGCGTCCGGATCTCCTCGGCGTAGCGCCGGCGCTTCGTCGCCTCGATCTCGCCCGACTCCCGGAGGTGCGCGGCGTGGGCGTCGAACGCCGCGATCAGCTCGTCGACGCCCTCGCCCGTGTTCGCGACCGTCCGGAGCACCTCGGGGGTCCACTCGTCGGCGTCCGAGTCGCCGTCGCCCTCGGAGTCGCCCGAGTCGTCGAAGCGATCCGGGTCGTCCGGGTGCTCCGGCGCGTCGAACCCGTGATGGCCCGTCTCCAGCCCCTTCGTCGGTCCCTCGCGCCGGTGGACCATCTCCTCTAGCTCGGCGAGGGTGCGCTCCGCGCCGTCCATGTCGGCCTTGTTGACGACGAACACGTCGCCGATCTCTAAGATGCCGGCCTTCAGCGTCTGCACGTCGTCGCCGGAGCCGGGCTGGACGAGTACCGCGACCGTGTCGGCGGTCCGCACCACGTCGACCTCGTTCTGGCCGGCGCCGACCGTCTCGATGACGACGACGTCCTTCCCGAAGGCGTCGAGCGCCTTCACGGCGTCCGCGGTCGCCATCGAGAGCCCGCCGAGCTGGCCGCGCGCGCTCATCGACCGGAAGAAGACGTCCATGTCGCCGACGTTCGATCCCATCCGGATCCGGTCCCCGAGCACGGCGCCGCCGGTGTACGGCGAGGAGGGGTCGACCGCGACGACGCCGACGGTGTCGCCGCGCTCGCGGTAGGCGGCCGCCAGCTTGTCGACGAGCGTCGACTTCCCGGCGCCGGGCGAGCCCGTGATCCCGATCACGTCCGCGCCGCCGGTGTGCTCGTGGAGCGCGGAGACGATCGCCCGGTGGCCAGCGGCGCGGTCCTCGATCCGGGTGATGACGCGGGCGAGCGCCCGGTGGCTCCCGGCGAGCAGCTCCTCGACGAGCTCGGCGTCGCGGTCGTCCAGCTCCGGGGCTCCCGCCGCCGACCCGTCGCGTTGCGGCCCGTCCATCTACGCTCGCTCCGGCACGTTGTTCCGGATGAACTCGATCGTCTCCTCCATCGGCGTGCCCGGCCCGAACACCTCGGCGACGCCGAGCTCCTTGAGCTCGTCCTCGTCGTCGTCGGGGATGATCCCGCCGACTAGGATGAGGGTGTCCTCGAAGGCGTCGTACTCTTTTAACCCCTCTATCACCTTCGGCACGAGGGTGTTGTGCGCGCCCGAGAGGATCGAGATCCCGAGCACGTCGACGTCCTCTTGGACCGCCGCCTGCACGATGTCCTCGGGCGCGCGGTGGAGCCCGGAGTAGACGACCTCGAAGCCGGCGTCGCGGAACGCCCGCGCGATCACGTGTGCGCCCCGATCGTGGCCGTCGAGCCCGACCTTCGCGACCAGACACCGGATGGCCCGCTCCTCCTGTTCGACGCTCATGTCGGGTACTGCGTCGCCCCACCGCTTGACTCTAACGGACGATCGGGTGGGATTCGCCGACCCGATCGCGGGCGGATCCCCGGACCCCGGCTTCCGCGACCGACGCGTTGAACGCGCGGCGCCCCTCAGTAGAGGTATGACCGGTGATCCTCACGCCGACCGCCTCCCGGCCGGGACGCGGATCGGCCGCGCCGCGCTCCGCGTCGCCGACCTCGGCGAGACGACCGCCTTCTACCGCGACGTCGTCGGCCTCGCGGTCCTCGACCGCGACGGCGACGAGGCCGTCCTCGGTGTCGGCGACGAGGAGCTGCTCGTCCTGCGACGCGACCCGGACGCCCCCGAGCGCGGCCCCACCGACGCCGGACTCTTTCACACGGCGTTCCGGGTCCCCTCCCGAGCCGCGCTCGGCGAGGCGCTGGGCCGGGTGCGCGACCGCTGGCGGCTCGACGGCGCCTCCGACCACCTCGTCAGCGAGGCGCTCTACCTCGACGACCCGGAGGGGAACGGCGTGGAGATCTACCGCGACCGCTCCCGCGAGGAGTGGCCGCTCGCCGACGACGACACGGTCCGGATGGCGACCGAGCCGCTCGACGTCGAGGAGGTCGCCGCGGCGGCGGGCGGGGAGTCGGGGGAGGCGTCGGACTCGTCCGTCGACCGCGTCCCGCCCGGCACCGACGTCGGCCACGTCCACCTCGAGGTCACGTCGCTGTCGGCGTTCGAGGCGGTGTACGTCGACGGGCTCGGCTTCGAGGTCGGCATGACCGGACCCGACGTCCGGTTCGTCGCCGCCGGCGGCTACCACCACCACCTCGGCGCGAACACGTGGCGGGGCCGGACGAGGCCGGCGTCCGGGCGCGGGCTCGCGTGGTTCGAGGTAGTCGTGCCGGACGACGCCGCGCTCGACGCGGTGCGGACCCGACTCGACGCGGTCGCGTCCGACGGCGCCGTCGAGTTCGCCGTCGAGGAGCGGGAGGGCGGGATCGCGGTTATCGACGGCGACGGCATCGAAGTGCGGATTCGGGCCGAACCGGAGTAAGCGTTCGTCGACCTCGGGGCACGCGTCCGCCGGCCGTCGGCGTCGCGACGGTCTCAATTTCGAACGCTCGGTATGTTGTATGTCTCATTTTGGGTTAAAAATATATGTCATTAAAATATATTTACTTATCGTCCTGTCGGATACAGGACCAAGGGTGTCCGTAATGTCCACAAACGACCCACCCGAACTGGAGAAGATCCCTGGTATCGGCCCCAAGCGAGCGAAGGCGCTCCGCGTCGCCGGCTACGAGACGCTCGACGACCTGGAGGCGGCCACGGAGGAAGACCTTCGGGACGTCGCGATGTTCGACGACATCCTCGCTCGCGACATCAAAGCGACAGTCAGTCCGGACGCCGACGACCGCGTCGCGGTGAAACAGCCCAACGCCGTCACGCCGGACGACTGGCGAGTGACCGATCGACAACTGCACCACATCCGAACGCTGTCCGACGACGTGCCGCTGGATCTGGAGGGATCGACGGCCCTCGACGTTCGCGACCACCTGGAGTTCGCGATCGATCCCGACCTGCTGGGCTTCCGGCGGGTCTGCGGACGCGTCGTCACCTACGATGCGGAAACCGACGAGTACCATCCCGTCCCGAACGCGACCGTCCACGTCGAGGACACCGACTGCTCGTTCCTCTCTTATTTCCCGTCGGACCTCGGCTACGGCTGGTTCTTCCCGTTCGACTGCACGCGGGAGACGGTCGCGACGACGACGACCAACGAGTGCGGGGAGTTCTGCGTCCACGTCCCGCGCTGGGACATCGACCGCGTCCTCAGCTTCCGCCGCGAACGCGTCTGTCTCCCCGAGATAGCCCGTCCCCGGCTCCGGGACGTGCTCGAACGGCCCGAGGTGTTCCCGGACCCGGTGATCCCGCCGGAGCCCCGACCGCGACCCGATCCGTCCCCGCGGCCGCGACCCGACCCGTCCCCCCGGCCCGGGCGGCTGTTCGATCCGGGCGCGTTCGAGCGCACGGCCGAGCTCGTCGGCGAGGACATCGCGCTGCGGCTCGGCGCGGGCTCCGAGCGCGGTGCGTTCGGCGATCTCGAGCCCGAGACCGCGGCGCTACTCGATCGGCCGGCGTTTCCCGACCCCCCCGAGCCGCCGCTGCCGAAGGGGTTCGCCCGCCCGGATCCCGACGAACGAGTCGAACTGCTCGGGGACGAGATCCCTGTCGATTCCGAGATCCTCGCCGCGATCGACCCCGACCGGCTTGCCGGTCCATTCCTCCGGTGTCGGGACGTGTCCGTGCCGGAGTGGCGGACCATCGTCGACGTGCCCGACATCACCTTCCGCGTCACGCAGGACGTCGACGGCGACGGGACGCCGGAGACGATCTACTCGGAGGGGTACTTCGACGTCCGCTGGGACGAGGGCGGCTCCCTGGACGTCGACCTCGTCGCCGACGACAACGCGAACTCGATCCCGACCTGCGACGGGCTCACGCCCGAGAACGTCGAGTGCGAGACGCCGTCCATCGAGTCCATCGGTCTGATGCCGACCCGGAGCCCGATCTACGACGACGCCACCGGCTACGCCCGGCGGATCAACCGCCCGAAACCGCCCGGCTCGTCCACCGGCCGGCCCGACGGCACCGCCCCGTTCGCCGGAACGCTACAGCTACACGGCTGTCACCGCTTCGAGGAGGCGGCCTACTACCGGGTGCTGTACTCCTACGAGGGGGGCTCCGAGCGACCGTTCACCGGCCACGAGTGGCACGTGCCGGCGATCGGCCGCGACCCGGTTCACGTGCAGCCGACCGGGACCGACGGCTGGTACCCGATCCTCGATGTGCCGTATCTGGAGTCGTGCTACGGCGAGACGCTCAACGACAACCCGCTGTTGTTCCCGTTCTGGGTGCTGAACTGGAACACCCGCGGCTACCGGAACGGAACCTACGAGGTGCGGCTCCAGCTCGCCGACTCGGACATGGAACCTCTGTCGACTTCGCCCGCCTCGACGATCACGGTCGACAACCGGGCGCCGGACCTCGAGCTCACCGACCTCGCTTGGGGACCGATGTCGGAACGGCCCGAGGAGTGGGACAACGACATCACCGAGTCGTGTCCGCGGATCGAGCGACCGGCCGGGGAAGACATCGGTATCCGCGTGTCCTTCAGAGCGTGGGGCGAACACTTCCGGAGCGTTCGAGCGTCGGCGCACGGCTGCGGCCGGAATCCGCCGGTGACTTAGCCGTCGTCGAGCGGCGGTCCGTCAAACCGGTACTCGTACTGGCACCAGTCGGTCGGCGATCGGAGCCGCAAACAGACCGTCGTGTTCGAGGTGCCCGCCGGCTACCAGCAGGGCGCCTACCGGATCCGACTGCGGGCCGTCAGTCGCGCCTTCAATCCCGCCGGCGGCGGCAGGGGCCCGTCCACGAACTGGGAGTACGACGGCGACTACGTCGACTCCCACCTCAACCGACAGATAAGCATCACGGACGCGTAGCGTCCCCGGACGCGCGAGCCGTCTCGAGGCTCGGTCGGATCGCCGGAGTCAGACCGGCGACCGGCGATTTTTCGATCGGCGAGGCCTTCCAGAAGCGACCGGTCGCGTACCGCTCGCCGCCGTCCTCGCCGAACCGCTCGTCGAAGACGGCGACCACGCGGCGCTCGACCTCGTCGCGGATCGCGCGGACCTCCTCGATCGGGCGTTCGCCCGGGTCGTCGAGGTGCCAGTCGTCGGTGTCGACCCCGTCCAGCTCCAGCGTCGCACAGCCCATCGTGGCGACGAAGTCCGAGGCGGCGAGCGCCTCCTCGGAGACGTGTCCCGGCTCTCGTCCGTTCACGTCGAGGCCGACCCCCGCGATCGCCTCGACGACGATGTCGTTCAATAGATCAGCTCGTCGTCGCTCTCGATCATGTACAGCGTCCGGGCGGCGATGTTGACCCCGTGGTCCCCGACGCGTTCGAGGTCGCGGATCGCCAGCAGGGCGTGGGATATCTCGTCGAGCGTGTCCGCGAGTCGGTCCGGGTCCGGCTCCTCGGTCCCGTCCGCCTCGGTGCGGGCGCGGTCGGCCTCGAGCAGGCTCCGCACGACCGCCTCGCTGGCCCGGCGGCAGCGCTCGTCGAGGTCGTCGTCCCGGGCGTCGATCTCCCGACAGGCCTCGGCGTCGGACGCCTCGTAGGCCGCGACCGCGTCCGCGACCATCTCGCCGGCCGCGTCGCCGAGCTCACGGAAGTCGACGGCCGGGTGGATCCCGCCGTCGTCGCCGCCGTACTCGGCGATGTTCGTCGCCAGGTCGCCGACGCGTTCGAGATCGGTGATGATCTTGAACGACGCCGTCACCAGCCGGAGGTCCCCGGCCACGGGCTGCTGGAGTGCGAGCAGCTCCGTGCACTCCTCCTCCAGTTCGAGGTACCGGGCGTTGATCTCGTGGTCGCCGTCGATCACCTCGGCGGCGAGGTCGTCGTCGCCCGTCTCGGCCGCGCGGAGGGCGGTCTCGTACCGGTCGAGGACCAGGTCGCCCATCGCGACCACGTCGCTCCGGAGCTGCTCGAGCCGCTCCTGGTAGTTCTCGCGGGGCATCTACCCGAACTTCCCCGTGATGTAGTCCTCGACGCGCTGTTCCTCGGGGTCCTCGAAGATCTTGGTGGTGTCGTCGTACTCGACGAGCCGCCCGCCCGTGAGGAAGACGGCGGTCCGGTCGGAGATGCGCGCCGCCTGCTGCATGTTGTGCGTGACGATGATGACGGTGTACTCCTCCGCGAGGTCGTCGATGAGGTCCTCGATCTTCGAGGCCGCCACGGGGTCGAGCGCCGAGGTCGGCTCGTCCATCAGGACCACTTCCGGGTCAGGCGCGATGGCGCGGGCGATACAGAGCCGCTGTTGTTGTCCGCCGGAGAGGTCGAGCCCCGACGAATCGAGCTGGTCGTTCACCTCGTCCCACAGCGCGGCGGCCTTCAGCGACTCCTCGACGCGCTCGTCGACGTCGCCGTCGAACCCCTGGATCTTGAGGCCGTACGCGACGTTGTCGCGGATGGACTTCGGGAACGGGTTCGGCTTCTGGAACACCATCCCGATCTTCCGGCGTAAGGCGACCGGGTCGACGTCGTCGTCGTACACGTTCTTCCCGCCGAACTCCACGTCGCCCTCGACCCGGCAGACCTCGATCATGTCGTTCATCCGGTTGATACACCGGAGGAACGTCGACTTGCCGCAGCCCGAGGGGCCGATCAGCGCGGTCACCCGCTTCTCGGGGATCTCGATCGACACGTCGTCGATCGCCTGTTCGTCGCCGTAGAAGACGTCCAGGTCGCGCGCGGCGACTGCGGTCCCCCCGGTCTCCGCCGTTCGGCCGTTCGATCCGGTCTCTACGTCCGTCGTGATGAGCGAGTCGCTCGCTTCTGTTTCGGTGTTACTCATGTTAGTTCCCCCGTTCCGCGCGGTTCCGCAGCAGTATCGCCGTTCCGTTCATGCCGATGAGGATGATCAGCAGCGTGATAACGCCGGCCGCGACGACGCCGTACCGGAACTCCGCCTGCGGGAAGTTCGCCCACGCGTAGATCTGCATCGGCATCGCACTCAGCCGACTGAAGAGGCTGTCCGGCGCGCTGAACACCGTCGTCGCCGCCCCGATCATAATGAGCGGCGCGGTCTCGCCGATCGCCCGACCGAGCGCGAGGATCGTCCCGGTCAGAATCCCGGGTAACGCCTCCGGGAGGACGACGTTCTTCGTCGTCTGCCAGCGCGTCGCGCCCATCGCGTCCGACCCCTGGCGCAGGTCGTCCGGGACCGACCGGATCGCCTCCTGCGCCGAGATGATCGTGATCGGCAATATCAGGAGCGACAGTGTCAGCGAGGCCGTCAACGCGGTCCCGAGCCCGAACCCGAGCAGGTTCGCGAACAGCCCCAGTCCGAGCAGCCCGTACACGACCGACGGGATGGCGGCGAGGTTCGCGATGTTCACCTGAAGCAGCCGCGTCAGCGACCCGACGAGGCCGCTCCCCGCCGTGTACTCCTCTAAGAAGACGGAGGTCCCCACGCCGAGCACGAACGACAGCACCGCGACCAGCGCGATGATGATCACCGAGCCGACGATCGCCGGATACAGCCCGGCTTCGGCCGCGGTCCGCGACGGCGCCTCGGTGACGAACCCGGCGTCGAGCCACGGGTTCGGCGCCGGGAAGCCGAACGCCTCGACGAGGAACGCGCCGACGAGCGCGCCACCGACGAGGAGGACCGGCAGCGCCAGCCCGACGAGTCCCTCGCCGACGTCGATCGCGCGGTGGACGTAGACGAGGGTCGGCACGCCCGTCACGACGAGCACGATCAGCGCGGTGGGTCCGGGGATCCCGACGCTCCCGGCGAGGAAGCCGCCCGCGGTCGCGACGGCGAGCGGGACGCCGCCGGCGGCGACCGCAGTGGTCCGGCTCCCCCGGCCGGCGACGACGATTCCCCCGGCGACCGCGATCGGGACCGCGAGCGTCCAGAGGTAGATGATGAGGTCGGAGGGGTACGTGGTGACAACGCCGCGGAGGACCACGGCGACGACCAGACCGACGACGCCGACGGGGATCGCGGCGGTCGCCGCCCGCGGCGCCGGCCGCCAGCGGCCGTACGCGTACAGCGCCGCGGCCGGGAACACCCCGAGCGTGTACGCGAGGAACCACACCAGCGGGTCGAACACTAAGAACAGCGTCCCCACGGCGAGGCCGATCGCGATCCCGCCGACGAGCCGGCCCACCAGCCCGAAGCCGACGGCGCCGACCCGGCCGCGGCTGCCGACGTACGCGAGGTACGCCGCGACCGGCATGGCGACGACGAAGAGGTACGCGAGCTGCCAGGTAAGCCGCGGGATCGACGCGACAAACGCCTCGATCGCGGTGAAAATTGACGCGACGGCGACGAGCCCTCCGCCGAGTGCGACGAGGGACCGCCGGGTCACCGCCGGGTCGCTCACGCTGTACAGGCAGAACGCGAGGAAGGGAACGACGAGGGTGACGAAGTACGTCAGCAGCCACTCCGGACTGGCGCTCGCCAGGTCGAAGGCGTCGATCGTGACGTAGACGAGCAGCACGCCGAGCGCGACGAGGCCGACCACGCTCGCACCCAGCGAGAGGTACTCGAAGACGGCTCCGCGGACCCGGCTCACCTCGCCGAACCCGCCAACGTTCGCGTTTTCGGTGTCCGTCGCCATCAGTACTCCTCCCGGTACCGCTGTGCGATAATATCACTGATCACGTTCATGACGAGCGTCACCACGAACAGCGTGAGTCCGAGCGCGAACATCGAGTCGTACGGGATCGACCCGCCCGTGAGGTCCCCGCCGGCGATCTGCACCATGGCGACGGTGATCGTCATCCCGGAGTCCAAGAGGACGTCGGCGGGGTTGACGATCGGGATCCCGAAGGCGGCCTCTCTGACCGTCGGCATCCGCGCCTGCGCGCCCATCGCGACGACGACGATCATCGTCTCGCCGATGGCGCGAGACACCGCGAGGATGTACGAAGAGGCGATCCCCGAGATGGAGGCCGGGACCACGATCCCGGTCGACACCTCGAACTTCGTCGCCCCGAGCCCGTAGCCGGCCTGCCGGAGGTCGTCCGGGACCGCGCTCATCGCGTCCTCGGAGATGGACGACACCATCGGGATCGTCATGATACCGACCATGATCGACGCCGAGAGCGCGTTGAAGGTGCTCATCTCCGGGAACAGCGTCGCCTTCAGCGCCGGCGTGACGTACACCAGCGCGAAGTAGCCGTACACGACCGTCGGAATACCGGCGAGGATCTCCAAGAGCGGCTTCAGTATCGACCGCGCGTTCGGCGTCGCGTACTCGCTGAGGTAGATCGCCGTCAGCGTCCCCACGGGGAGCGCGATGAACGCCGCCGTGATCGTCACGACGAGCGTCCCGATCAGCAGGGGGATAATGCCGAACGACTGCCCGCCGCCGGCCGGGTTCGGGCTCCAGTTGGTGCCGGTCAGGAACTCGGTTATCGGGATCTCTTGGAAGAACACCACCGCGTCCGACAGCAGCGTCACGAAGATCGCCACCGTCGTGAGCAGGGTGATCGCCGCGCACGCGGCGAAGAGCCCGCCGTAGGTTCCCTCCTTCAGTCGTCTGAGCCCGCTCCGCCGCTGGAGATCGGGGCTCTCGGTACTATCTGTCACAACCGGTCGGGTATCGAACGCTGTCGTAAATCAATACACCGGTTCATCGCGGACGTTACTCCTGCGCCCGCTCGATGGCGTCTTCGAGGAGCTCCATCTGCTCCTCCTGGGTCTCCTCGGTCGCGGGCACGTACCCGACGTCGCCGGCGACGAGGTCCTCGTTCGTCGTCTGCTCGACGAAGTACCGGGCGAACTCGGCGACGTGCTCCTTCCCGAGCGACTCGATCGACGGGTAGGTGAACAGCGGCCGGGAGAGGGGAGTGTACTCGCCGCTGGACGCCGTCTCGAGGCTGGGCTCGACCGGACCGTCGCCGTCGTCGATCCCGAGCGCCTTGAGCTGGTCGGGGTTCTGGAAGTAGTACGCGAAGCCGAAGTAGCCGATCGCGTACTCGCTGCCCGAGACCCCCTGCGCGATCGAGTTGTCCTGCTCGGTCGCCTGGTAGTCGCTGGTGTGGCCGCGGTCCTCTAAGATGGCCTCGATGAAGTAGTCGTACGTCCCGGAGGTGTCGGCGGCGCCGAACCGCTCGATCTCCTCGTTCGGGAACTCGTCGCGGACCTCGTCCCAGGTCTCGACGGCGTCCTCCTCCCAGATCGTCGCCAACTCCTCGATGGTGAGCGAGTCGATCCAATCGGCCTCGGGGTTGACGACGACCGTGAGCGCGTCCGTCGCCGCGATGAGCTCGATGTACTCGACGCCATTCTCCTCGCAGAGCTCCTCCTCTGCGGGCTGGATCTCTCGGCTCGCGTTGTTGAAGTCGGTGTCGCCGACGCAGAAGTAGTTCGAGAACCCGCCGCCCGAACCCGTCGAGCTGATGTCGATCGAGAGCTGGTCGTGGTCCGCGGCGAAGTCCTCCGCGATCGCGCTCATCAGCGGGAAGACGGTCGAGGAGCCGGCGATGTTGATCGAGCCCGAGAGGCCGTCGTCTCCGCCGTCGGAACCGTCTCCGGAGCTCTGCGTACAGCCGGCGAGACCGAGGGCCCCGACACCGGCGAGCGCCGCAAGCGATTTCCGCCGCGTGATCCCCTCAGTCTCCGCGTCGTGGCTTGATGCCATCACCTGTCCGTGGACGTTTTTGAGTTAAATAGTATGCTATGAGGAGTACACCTCGGGACGTACCACTCGGGTGCGATATATACTCTATATAGTTCTCATCGGCGGCGGTCCGCCTGCGCCGGCGTAGAACGCCCCGCCCTCGTCGAAGTCCGGACCCGCTACTCGGGCGTATTTTTAAGACCCTCCGTGCGAAGACCGGGACGATGACCCCTCCGACGAACGGGAACCGGATCCGGCTCTCGCTCTCCCGCGAGGAGGCGTGGGTCGCGCACGCCGCCCTGCTCGACGCGGGCGCGGCCGCGGTGGACGCCGGCGACGACGCCCCCGCGCAGTGCCGACCGATCCGGCGCATCGAACGGGACCGCGCGCTCGACGCCGAGGGCGCCGAGCTCCTCCGCGACGCGCTGATCGACTACCTCGGCGACGCGCCCGTTCGCGACCGGGCGCCGGGGCGTGCGCTGTTGCGGCGGGTCGACGACGCGGTCGAGCCCCGGCCGCGATCGGGGCCGCGGGACGCGGGGCGCGGCGCCTGACAGATTTCGCTTTTAATTCGATCCAGCCTCCACCGCCTCGATCAGCAGCTCCGCGACGTCGACGATCTCCACGTCGTCCTCGAAGTCGCCCGTCTTGCGGCCGTCCTCGAACATCGTCGTGCACATCGGGCAGGCGACGACGAACTTCTCGACGTCGCCGCCAGCGTCGGTGTCCTCGACCGCCTCGCGGAGCCGCTCCTCGCTCGGCTTCACGTCCTCCTCGTGTTCGGTCCAGAGCCCGCCTCCGCCGCCGCCGCAGCAGAAGGAATCGTCGTGCGAGCGCGGCATCTCGTAGAGGTCGGCGCCGGTCGCCCGGATCAGCTCGCGGGGCGCCTCGTACTCGTCGTTGTACCGGCCGAGGTGACAGGGGTCGTGGTAGGTGACGGTGTAGTCGAGCTCGCCGCCCGACAGGCCGAGTCGCCCCTCGTCGACTAACTCCTCGACCACCTGCGTCCAGTGGCGCACGTCGACCTCGCCGTCGGCGTTCCACGGCTCCTCGCGGTCGAACGGCATCATCGGGTCGTCCGCGAACTCCGCGAAGTCGACCTCGGGGTACTCGTTTTTGATGGTGTTGTACGAGTGCGGGTCGGTACAGACGATCGAGTCGAACTCGCAGTCCGCGAACGTCTCGACGTGGTGGCCCGCCAGTTCGAGGTAGAGGAACTCCTCGCCGATCCGGCGGATGTCGTTGCCGTCCGTCTTCTCGTCGTCGAAGAGGATGCCGAACGACACGTCGGCCTCGTCGAAGAGGCGGGCGAGCGCGCGGGCGACCTTTTTATTGCGATCGTCGAAACTCGGGTAGTCGCCGACGTACCAGAGGTACTCCACCTCCGTCTCGCGGGCGTCCGGGACCTCGACGGCGTCGTCCAGTTCGTCGGTCCAGTCGCCGCGGGCCGACTGCGACTCGCCGAAGGTGTTCCCCTTCTGCATCACGTCCTGGAACACGTCCTGGAGGTTCGAGTCGACCGCGCCCTCGTCGACGAGCTGGCGGTTCAGCTTCGTGAACGAGGTGAGGTGCTCGATGTCGACCGGGCAGGCGTCCATACAGGCCATACAGGACATACAGGACTCCATCGACTCGCTGGCGATGACGCCGCCCTCGTCGGCGACGATTGGGACGGTGCCGCCGTCTGCGCTCGCGACGCCGCCATCGGTGGCCGCGTCGTCGGCTGCGCGGCCACCATCGGTCGCCACCGCGCCGCTACCGCCCGCTCCCGCCACCGGGTCGTCGGTGACGGACTCGCGGTACGCTTTTAAATCGAGGATGACGTCCCGCGGGTCGAGGTTTCGACCGACCGTGTCGGCCGGACAGGCGTCGGTACACCGCCCGCACTTCGTGCAGGCGTCGCCGTCCATCAGCTCCTTCCAGGTGAAGTCCTCGATGGACTCGGCGTTCGTGTGGTCGAGGTCGGCCGGGACGTTCGGCAGCCGGGCGCCGGCCTTCTCGTCGCGGGCGACGACGTTCGCGAACGAGGAGATCATGTGGAACGGCTTCGCGTACGGGATCCACGCGATGAACGCGAACGCGAGCAGCGAGTGGCTCCACCAGACAACGGCGTAGATCGACTCGGCGCCGCCGGGCGTCAGCCCGGCCCACCGGAACCCCGCGGCCATCGCCATCCCGACGAAGCTCACCGTCTCGTCGGCGCGCGCCGGCTGGCCGACGATGCCGAGCGCCTGCACGACGAAGCCGCCGACGCCGAGCAGGAAGAGGGTCCAGACGAAGGCGTCGTCCTCCAGCGAGGTGTGTTTCCCCCAGAGCCGCCCGTCGCGCTCGCGGTAGCGGCGGGCCATGGCCATGCCGACGCCGACGACGAACAGCAGGCCGAACGCGTCGACGACGAACTGGTAGGCCAGGTAGAAGTCGCCCACCCAGAACGACTCGCCCGCGATCGGGCGGTAGACGTCGATGTCGAACCCGAGGATCGTCGTCGCGACGAGCAGGGTGAGGAAGCCCCACAGCACGAACGTGTGCATCACGCCGGTGTACGCGTCCCCGTCGAACTGGTTCTCGTTCGAGAGCACGGTCCGCGTCGCCTCAACGGTCCGCGACGGGAGGTCCGACAGCCGGTCGCGGGGGTCCGCGCTCCCGCGGGCGTACGCGGCGAACCGGGCGTACACGCCGTAGCAGAACACGAGGATCGCGACCGCGGCGAGCCAGTAGAACGCGGCCTTCCCCACCGGACCGATCGTCCAGAACGTCTCCCGGGTGGCCGCCTGCAGCGGAGTCATGATCGATCAGGCGGATACGGCCCGGTTAAAACTTGCCACAACGCGGAGCGCGTCTCCCGGTTCGATCGGCTCGCGGGACGGCACGATCTCCCTGTCCGTCCCCCCTGTCCAGCCCCGTCACTCCGGCGCCACTCCGGCCTCTCGCATGTACTCGTCGAGCTTTTCGGCGACGGCCCGGGCGAACGCGTCGTCGTTGACGTCGGCGTCCACCTCGATCACCTCGACGTCGTCGTCGACGCCGCGCCGGAGCGCGTCGAACAGCGCCGCGTCCGTCTCGGGGTCGTGGAACGCCTCGCCGGCCACGTCGAGCATCGAGACGCCGTCGAGTGGAAGCGCGAGCGCGGTCGGGCCGGTCGCGGCGTTCAGCTTCTCGGCGATGATCTCGCCGAGCTCGGCGCACTCCTCGGGGGTCGTTCGCATCAGCGTCACCTGCGGGTTGTGAACGTGGAACTGACGCCCTTCGAACCGCTCGGGAACGGAGTCGCGCGGACCGAAGTTCACCATATCGAGCGCGCCGGTCGAGACGACCTGCGGGATCCCCGCCTCCCCGGCCGCGTCGAGGCGGTCCGGCCCGGCCGAGAGCACGCCCCCGACGAGTTCGTCGGCCCACTCCGTCGTGGTAACGTCGAGCACGCCGTCGATGACGCCCTCCGCCACGAGGTTCTCCATGGCGCGACCGCCCGTCCCGGTCGCGTGGAAGACGATCGTCTCGTAGTCCCACTCTTCGAGGTGCTCGCGGGCGGTCTGGACGCACGGGGTGGTCACGCCGAACATCGTGATCCCGATCGTTGGGCGCTCCTCGACCTCGACGTCGGGGTCGTTCGCGACCATCCCGACCATCGCGAGCGCCGCGTTGGCGATGACCCGTCGGGAGAGCTGATTGAGCCCCTCGACGTCGGCGACGGAGTACAGCATCGCGATGTCCGTGGCGCCGACGTAGGGCTCGGTGTCGCCGGAGGCCATCGTCGAGACCATCAGCTTCGGAACCCCGACCGGGAGCGCGCGCATCGCCGCCGTCGCGACCGAGGTGTTTCCGGACCCGCCGAGCCCCAACACGCCGTCGAGTTCGCCGGCCTCGTGCATACGCGAGACCACGGCGGCCGCGCCCTCGCCCATCGCGTCGATGGCCTCGCCGCGGTCGGCCGCCTCGCGGAGATCGTTGAGAGAGGCGTCGGCGGCCGCGGCGACCGCGTCGGCCCCCGTGTCCGGCTCGAACTCAGGCTCACCCAGTACGCCGACGTCGACCACGTGGACGTCGACGCCCTGGGCGCGGAGGACGTCTCGGGCGAACCCGATCTCCTCGCCTTTGGTGTCGAGGGTGCCGACGATGACGACGCTCATCGCGGATCGATCTCCTTGAACTCGCGGGCCTGCTCCTCTATCGCCTCCTCGGTGGGGAGCCGCTCGATGCTGGAGGCGCCGAAGAAGCCGACGACGTCGTCGGTGTGTTCGAGCACGTACCGGGCGTCGTCGGGCCAGGCGATCGGTCCGCCGTGACAGATAACCATCACGTCCTCGTCGACCGATTTGGCGGCGTCGCAGTGGGCCTGGACGCGCTCGGCGGCCGTCTCCAGGTCCAGCGCCGTCTCGGCGCCGATGTCGCCGGAGGTGGTCAGCCCCATGTGCGAGACGACGACGTCCGCACCGGCGCGTACCATCTCGCGGGCCTGCTCCTCGGTGAAGACGTACGGGCACGTTAGCATCCCGCGCTCGCTGGCCTCGCGGATCATCTCGACCTCCCGGTCGTACCCCATCCCGGTCTCTTCCAGATTCCGTCGGAAGTCGCTGTCTTCGTCGATGAGGCCCACGGTCGGGAAGTTCTGGACGCCCGAGAACCCCTGCCGCTTGAGCTCTTCGATGAACACGCTCATCTCACGGAACGGATCGGTCCCGTTGACTCCCGCGAGCACCGGCGTGTCCTCCACGACCGGGATCACCTCGTGACCCATTTCGACGACGATCTCGTTGGCGTCGCCGTACGGGAGCAGCCCGGCCAGCGACCCCCGCCCGTTCATCCGGTAGCGTCCGGAGTTGTAGATGATGAGCAGGTCGACGCCGCCCCGCTCGGCGAATTTCGCCGAGAGCCCCGTCCCCGCGCCGGCGCCGATCACGGGGTCGCCGTCCGCGACGACTGATTCGAGTCGGTCGAGCGTCTCCGATCGGTCGAATTTCATGTGACACGTCCGTCATCTCCCAGAATCATAATGAACGTTCGGGATATTCTCGCTGAGGGGAAGAGCGTCTCTGGGCCGGTCAGGGAACGGCCACGAGGGCGGCCGCGAACAGGCCGACCCCGACCCCCAGCGCGACCGCGTCCGTTCGCCCGAGCGCCAGCCGCGGGAGGGTCGGGTTCCACGCGAAACAGCGCGCGTTCAGCGCGGTCCCGAGCCGGTCCGCCCGGCCGAACGCCCGGTTGATCCCGGCGACGGCGACGAGCCGGATCCGGTCCCGAACCGGGAGCGCGTCGCCGCCGCGCGCGCGGATCGCTTCACGCGCGGTCAGCAAGTCCCGCTTCAGCAGGGGGAGGAACCGGAACACGAGCGCGACGCCCACGCCGAGGAACTGCCCCGCCCTCCCGGGAACCGTCCGCTGGAGCGCCGCCCGGGAGTCGCGGACCGGCGTCGACCGGACGTACCCCGCCGCGACGATCAGGATCAGCAGGACCCGGTAGCTCGCGAGCCCCGTGGTCGCGGCGCGGTCGGGGCGGAACCACGGCGCGCCGAGGGTCGCGCCCGCCACGAGGGGCGCGAGGGCGAGTACCGGAAGCGCGAACCGGTAGGTCCACACGTCGCGGAGGTCGCCCCCAGCGAGCCGCAGGAACCCGACCGCGAGGAGGGTGAGCGCCGCGAGCCCGCCGGGGGTCGTGTACGCGTACGCCGCGGCCGCGAACCCGGCCTGCGCGAGCAGCTTCGACCGCGGGTCGAGCCGGTGGGCGAGCGAGTCGCCGGGCGCGTACGAGAGCGTCACGGGTCCGAGGCGGGGGTTTCGTCGGGGCGGTCTCCGGTCGCTCCCGCGGGGACCCGCACGTCCAGTCCCGGCAGGTCCGCGACCGCCGCCTCCGGGGCGGCGTCGACCGCGACCCGGCCGTCCGCCAGCCCGACCACGCGGTCGGCGAGCCCGAGCACGTCGCGGAGGTCGTGGGTGACGACGATCACGCTCGTCCCCGCCCGGTGGCGGTCCTCGAGGCGGTCCACGACCGAGCGGCGAGCCGGCTCGTCGAGCCCGGTGAACGGCTCGTCTAAGACGAGGTGATCCGGCTCCATCGCCAGCGCGCCGGCGATCGCGACGCGCTCGCGCTCGCCGCCCGACAGCGACGCGATCCGGTCGTCCCCGCGCCCGGCCATGTTTACGGCGTCGAGCGCCGCCGCGACCCGGCGGTCGATCTCGTCGTGCGCGAGGCCGAGGTTCTCCGGGCCGAACGCGACGTCGGCGCCGACGGTGGCCGCGACGAGCTGGTCGCGTGGGTCCTGGAACACCATGCCGACCGCGGTCCGGGCGGCGACGAGGTCGCTCTCGACGGGCGTCCCGTTGACCGAGACCGTCCCCGCGTCCGGCGTCACGAGCCCGTTGAACGTCCGGACCAGCGTCGTCTTTCCGGAGCCGTTCGCGCCCGCGACGACGAGGAACTCGCCGTCCGGGACCGAGAGGGTCGCGTCGTCGACGGCCGTGACGCTGGCTTCGTCCCCGGAACCACCGCCGTACCGACAGGTGAGGCCGTCGACGTCGATCACGGCGCCACCTCCGCGTCGATCACGGCGCCACCTCCGCGTCAGTCACGCGCGTACCTCACGCCGCCGCGATCGCGTCCGAGCGCACGATGCCGACCGCGGCGGCGACCTTCAGCGCCTCCGCGGGGAGGAACGCCGCGGCGCCGACGGTCACCGCCTCGACCGGGCCGAGCGAGAGCACGAGGGCGAGGCCGGCGACGCCGAGCGCGTAGATGATCGCGGTGCCGAGTATCATCGCGCCGACGAGCGTCGGGAGCCCGACCGCGTCGAGGTCGCGGAGCGTCGCGCCCCGGTGGACGACCGCGCCGACCGCGGCGGCGGCGAACGGGTACGACCAGAGGTAGCCGGCGGACTGGCCGACGAGCGCGCCGACACCGGCCGAGCCGCCTTGGAACACTGGGGCGCCGAGCGCGCCCGCGGCGAGGTAGAGCACGAGCGACGCGGCCCCCCACACTGGCCCGAGGTAGATCCCGGCGAGGAACACGCCGAGTACCTGTAGGGTCACCGAGACGGGCGAGACGGGATTCGGGAACGTCACGTACGCGAACGCGCCGACGAGCGCGGCGAACAGCGCCGCGCGAGCGAGGTTCGTCGCGGCCTCGTCGCCGACGAGATCCACCGACTTCGTGCTGGTTGCCATGCCCTCGACACGCTCGTAAACCGACTTGAATATACTGGTTGACGACGCTCGCCGCCCGTCGGCGGCGGTCGCTCCCGCCGTCCCGATTCCGCGGGCATCGTCCCGACAACGCTCGAACCCTCCGAAACCGGACGCGAGGCTTTTCTATCGGGAGCGCGTACGTTCGGGCCCATGGACGAGAAGACGGCCGAGCTCCGCGACATCTTCGTCGAGACCACCGGGTCCGACACGGTCACCGAGCGGCAGGCGGAGTCCCCCGGGACCCTCACCGACCGCGACGAGGCCGCCGTCGGCGAGCGGGTCCGCGAGCTGGTCGCCGCGATGCGAGAGCGGTACGACTTCTCGACGGACCTCGACGACGCGGCCTACGCCCGGATCGCCCGCGGGCGCTTCGAGTTCGATGACGACGCGGCGATCGCGGCCGCGCTCACCGAGGGCGACGACGCGGTCCACGTGGGCGGCGCGAGCGACCCCTCCGACGACACCCCCGAGCCCGTCGATGTCGACCCCGACACCATCCGGGACGCCCGCTTCGACCTCCACCTCGTGCGGGAGGCCGACCGCGAGGTCGGGGACGCCCCGTTCGAGTACGCGGACCTGAAGTCGCTGACCGCCGAGGGCCGGTCTATCGTCGAGTGCGCGGCGGAGCTCGGCGCCGAGCCCGACGCCGTCGCGAAGCACGCGCGCGTCGCCCGCGTCGACCTCACGTCCACCCGGGCGAACGACCGCTTCCGCGACGAGCTCCGCGACCTCCTCACCGACGCCGAGATCGAGGGAAACCACGCCGAAACCGCCCGCGAGGACGGGCTGCAAGAGGCCACCGAAGACATCGAGACGGACGTTTCCTTATAAATAGCCGCTCGTTGCGGGCGATACCGCACTCCGACGCTTTTCGAGGCTCGCGCACCGTTCACGCGTACTCAATAATCCCTGAATACGGTACGGCGGGCCGGCGCGGCCTGCCCGCGCCGGGCCGTCCGCCGAGGCTGGGGCTTTGGAGGTCATCACCGTCGATCCAGTATCAACCAGTTACATACGAGCAGCTGAGGCTTTGGAGGCGTTCGCCGTTTATATACTGGCAACCGTTTATAAATAAATCCGCGCCCACCGCCCCCGTGACCCCCTTCAGTGACGTGGCCCGCGCGGCCTACTGCCCGCGACAGCTCTACTACGCCCGCCGCGAGGACGACCGGGCGGTCCCGCCGGACGCCCGCGCCCGGATCGACCTCGCCTACCGCTACCCCGCGCTCGCCGACGCACCGGACGCGACGCTCCGCCGGCTCCCGATCCGGCGCTCGCCCGCCGCCTACCGACGGAACCTCGACCGGCTCCGCGAGCGCGACGACTACGACCGGCTCGCCGACCCCGAGCGCGAGCGCGCGTTCGTCTCGGGGAGAGACTGCCGCGGAACGGTGCACAAGGTGCTCTCTCCGACCGCCCCTGCCGACGATCCGACCGCCCCCACCGACCCGCCCCTCCCCACCGTCGTCTCGCCGGGCGAACCCCCCGAAAACGGCGTCTGGGAGCCGCAGTCGGTCAGAGCCGTCGCCGTCGCGAAGGCGGTCGCGTGGGAGCGCGAGCGCGAGGTGCCGCGCGCGCTGGTCGAGTACCCGAGCGTCGGCGCCGTCCGCGAGGTCCGGCTCACGACTCGGCGGAAGGCCGCCTACCGCCGCGCGCTGCGGGCGGCCCGCGCGATCGACGGGCCGCCGTCGCGCGTCGACGACGACCGGTGTTCGGCCTGCGACTACCGCGAGCGGTGCGGCGTCGGTCGCCGGTCGTTCCGGTCGCTGCTGGGGTGAGGTCTCGGCCCACTCCCTACGGCGAGAACGACGTGCCGCACTCGCTGCACGTGAACCGGAATCGCCCCTCGTCGGTCAGCTCCGTCGCGTGCGGGAGCTCCTCCCCGCAGCTCCGACACTCGATCAGCGACTCGATCTGCTCCCAGTCGTGACGCGCGCCGGGGGCGCCGAACGCCCACGCGACGACCTCCTCGTCGGCGTCCTCGCGGACGAACCCGGACTGGAACTCGCCGGGCGCGAACCGGATCAGCTCGCCGGCCTCGACGTCGACGCGCTCGCGCTCCCGCCCGACCTCGAAGGTGGCGGTCCCGGAGAGCACGTAGAACACCTCCTCCTGGTCGCCGTGGGCGTGAAGCCCGCCGGAGAAGGCGTCGCCGGGCGCGAGCTCGAAGTAGTTCATCGCCACGTGCTCCGTGCCGAGGACGCGAGAGACCGGTCTGCGCACGTCGTGGACCTCCATCGGGTTCGTGACGACGTCGACGTCGTCGACCGCGACTCGCTTCATGCGGGCCCGCTCTCGGCCCGCGTTCGTAACCCTGTCGGCGACGGAACGGCCCCGCCGGGACGGCGCTCCGGTGCGCCGCCGACGAATCATCACCGAACCACGCCCGTCGCTAACGATCCGTTGGCCATACCTGTCTCGACCCGTTCGTTTATATGTGTGAGACACGTCGGCACGGACACGAATGACACGAGACGATCGTGGTCGTTCGGAGGATAGAGGAAGTCGCCTCGCGGCGGCTGGCCGCGAAATTCTCCGGCGATAACGATTCCGGGGCACGACCGCCCCGCGGCGGCACCGGCTCCGAACCCACCGACAAGCGGACGGACTCCCTTTTGACCCGAACACCACTCACCGACCTCGACGAGGTACAGCTGTTAGACACCACCCTGCGCGACGGCGAGCAGATGCCCAGCGTCTCGCTGACGCCGGCCGAGAAGGTCGACGTCGCCCGCGAGCTCGACGCGGCGGGGATGCACCTGATCGAGGCGGGCTCGGCGTGCACCTCGGAGGGCGAGCGCGAGGCCATCCGGCGGGTCGCGGGCGAGGGGCTCTCGGCGACCGTGACGAGCTTCGCCCGCGGCGTGAAGGCCGACGTCGACCACGCGCTCGACTGCGGCGTCGACGGGATCAACCTCGTCGTCCCGGCCTCGGACAAGCACGTCGAGACGAAGGTCGGCTCGACCCGCGACGAGGTGGTCGACACGACGGTCGAGCTCGTCGAGTACGCGAAAGACCACGGCCTGTGGGTCGAGGTGCTCGGCGAGGACGGCTCCCGCGCCGACCTCGACTACCTCGACCGCCTGCTCGGCGCCGGCCTCGACGCCGGCGCCGACCGGATCTGCTACTGCGACACGGTCGGCGCGGCCGACCCGGAGCGCACCGCCGAGGTCGTCTCCCGGCTCGCCGACCGCGGCCCGACGAGCCTCCACACCCACGACGACCTCGGCCTCGGCGTGGCGAACGTCCACGCCGGGCTGAAGGCGGGCGCCGACACCGTCCACGGCACCGTGATGGGCGTCGGCGAGCGCGCCGGCAACGTCGCCTTAGAGGAGGTCGCCGTCGCGCTCGCCCGGTCGTACGACGTCGACACGGTCGAGCTAGAGCGGCTCTACCGGCTCTGTCGGACCGTCTCGGAAGCCACGGGCGTCGCGCTCCCGCCGAACAAGGCGGTCTGCGGCGCCAACGCCTTCGCCCACGAGTCCGGCATCCACACCGACGGCACGCTCAAGGACGGGACGATGTACGAGCCGTACCCGCCCGAGACGGTGGGCCGCGAGCGGCGCCTCGTCCTCGGGAAACACGCCGGCCGCGCCGGCGTCAAGGCCGCGCTCGCCGAGCACGACGTCGCGGTCGACGACGACGAGCTGAGCGCGGTCGTGAGCCGCGTGAAGGAGCTCGGCGACCGCGGGAAGCGCGTCACCGACGCCGACCTGCTCGCGATCACCGAGGACGTGCAGGGCCGCGAGCGCGACCGCCGCGTCGAGCTCGTCGACCTGTCGGCCACCTCCGGCGGGAACCTCCCCACCGCGTCGGTGCGACTCCGCGTCGGCGACGAGGAGCGCGTCGCCTCCGGTACGGGCGCCGGCCCGGTCGACGCCGGCCTCGAGGCCGTGCGGGCCGCGCTGGCGGGCGATTCGAGCGGAGAAGGCGTCTCCTTCGATCTGAACTCCTACCACGTCGACGCGATCACGGGCGGCACCGACGCGGTCGTCACCGTCGAGGTCGACCTCTCGCGGGGCGACCGGTCGGTCTCCGTCTCCTCGACGGACGCGGACATCACCCGCGCCAGCGTCGTCGCGATGGTCGACGGGCTCGACCGCCTGCTCTCGGCCGCCGCCGAGGACGGATCGGTGCCGGACGCGGCCTCGCTGGCGGACGACTGACGGGGGCGGAACCCGCCTCGGTCCGGCGCGCCGTCGCCCCGCTCGGCCGCGTTACCGCTTCTCGCCGCGCAGCCACGCGTAGTCGCAGGCGTCGAGCTTGAACGTGACGCCCCCCTCCGCGACGTAGTGCTCGCCGTCGCCGACGACGTGCTCGACGGTGTCCGGGTCGACGTCGAAGCCGACGATCTCCTCGCGGTAGTCGTCGGCGAGGTTGTGCGCGCAGAGGAGGACGGTCCCGTCCGTGTCCTCTCCGTCTCCCCTTTCATGGTCGAACCGGTGAACGCGCGTCTCCTTGTGGTCGGTCTCGAGCGCGCGGTAGTCGCCGCGGGCGATCTCGGGACACGCGTCGCGGGCCGCCACGAGCGCCTCGACCCGCGAGAGCAGCGAGTCGGGGTCGCCGCGCTGGGCGGCGACGTTCACGCGGTCGTAGGCGTACGCGCCCTCGTCGACCACGGGGTTGTAGCAGTCCTCAGGGGCCGCGGTCGAGAAGCCGCCGTTCGGGGAGTCGTCCCACTGCATCGGCGTGCGGACGGCCTCGCGCTCGGGGAGCGAGAGGTCCGCGCCCATCCCGATCTCGTCACCGGACTGGAGCGCGACGGACCCGGGGAGCGAGAAGAGGAGGCTGTGGGCGACGGCGATCCGGTCGCGGTCGCCGGCGTACAGGTCCGCGAGCCGGAGCCGGTGGCCGCGCTCGAAGATCCACGAGTCGCCGGCGTCGTCGCCGAAGTGTTCGCGGGCGTGCTCGAACGCCTCCTCCGGGAGCTTCAGCAGGTTCCACTCGTCGTGGTTCCGCAGGAAGTTCACCCACGCGCCCACGTCGGAGACGTCGGGGAGGATCTCCTCGGCGCGCTGGAGCGGCCAGGTGTCTTTCACGCCGACCGCGTACGTGAGGTGCGCGTTCATCACGAAGTTGAACTGGAGGTGGAACGCCTCGCCGTCGCCGAAGTAGTAGTCGAGGTGTTCCGGCTCGTCGTCGGCCTCGGCGAGCAGCACCGCGTCGGACTGCTCCGCCTCGACGACCCGTCGCATCTCCTTGAACAGCTCGATTGAGTCGCCGAGGTCGGTCTCGTCGAGGGTGGTCGCGTTGTGTCCCTTCGGCATCAGCATCGGGTGGGCGGCGTCGATCCGGAAGCCGTCCGCGCCCTGGTCGAGCCAGAACCGGAGCACGTCGTACAGCTCCTCGCGGACCGCGGGGTTCGCGACGTTGAGGTCGGGCTGGTGGCCGTAGAACTGGTGGAAGTAGTGCTTCTCGGCGACGTCGTCGTACGACCAGACGCCGTCCTCGTACTCCGGGAAGATGTTGCCGCGCTGGTGGGCGTCCGCCAGGTGACTCGTCCACAGGTAGTAGTCGTGGTAGTCGGAGTCGGGGTCCTCGCGCGCCCGCTGGAACCACTCGTGCTCGTTCGAGGTGTGGTTGAAGACGAGGTCGGTGATCACGCGGATCCCCCGCTCGTGCGCCCGGTCGGCGAACTCGCGGAAGTCGTCGAGGCTCCCCAGCCGGTCGTCGACGCCGTAGTAGTCGGCGACGTCGTACCCGTTGTCGCGGAGCGGGCTCGGGTAGAACGGCCGGATCCAGAGCGCGTCGACACCGAGCTCGTCGAGGTAGTCGAGCCGCTCGATCGCCCCCCGGAAATCCCCCCAGCCGTCCCCGTCGCCGTCGTTGAACGTCTTGACGTCCAACGAGTAGATCGTCGCGTCCTCGTACCAGGCCGGATCGCTCATGCGTCCGGGTACGGAAGCGGGGGTCTGGTTTCTTGCGGTTCGCTCTCCCCGACTCGCGGCCGCCCTCCCCGACTCGCGGCCGACCGCGTCTGACGAGGTTTTTACACGACGACGCCCGAACGTCGCCCGTGAGCGTCGTCGTCGCGGTGAAGCCCTCGGCGCGCAAACGCAACGCGAAGGTGGGGCGGCTCGTCTTCGAGGACGGCCCACGCCACGCCTTCGAGAGCCGCGCGGCCGCGGAGCGCTGGGCGTCCGACCTCTCGGCGGGCGACGGCCACGTCTGGGTCGCGAGCGCCCACCCCCGAGACGACGACGAGGTCGACTGCTACCTCGTCTCGCGGGCGACGAACGCCAAGCTGGAGGCGGCCTACGACAAGCGGCGTCGCCGGCTGCGGGGCGACGCCGGCCCCGTGCAGGAGTCGCTGGGCGGGGAGCCGTAGGGGTCGGTCGGCCGCGTGTCGGCGGACCCGTCGTTCGCCGTCCCCCGCCGGCCGCCGGTCACGCCTCGACGATGTCCTCGCGGTACCCCTCGATCGCCTCCATCACCGCCTCGCGGTCCGCGTCGGCGACGTCGAACTCGCGGAGCGCCCCGTCGAGGTGCCCCGCGATCGCGTCGAACTCCGCGTCCGTGATCGCGAGCCCCTCGTGGGCCGTCTCCATGTCGTCGCCCTCGTACTGCATCGGGCCGCCGGTGACCGCGCTCAGGAACTTCGTCTGGTGGGAGCGCTGGGCCGACATGTCCACGTCGTCGAAGTGGTGGGCCACCCGCTCGTCGGCCAGCACCCGGTCGTAGAACTCCCCTACAACCGCGCCGACCGCCGGCTCGCCGCCCAGGCGGTCGTACAGCGTCGCGTCTGCCATACGATCCGGTCACGGCCGCGACGTATGGCTTTTTCCCCGCTCCGTCGCTCGCTGATCGCTCGTGGCGTCAGTTATAAACCAAAAAACTGCGTCGAGGGACCGCGAGCCGCGTCGCTGAACGGGGCAGGGGTCGAGAGAAGCGCCGAGGCGGAGATTTGAACTCCGGTGTCCGAATGGACAGTAGATTTCGAATCTACCGCCTTGGCCAGGCTAGGCTACCTCGGCTCACTTGCGGGTTGGCCGGTTCCGCTGTTATGCGTTTCGATCGCCGGCGGCGAACCCCCGACGGCGACGGCGACGCTCCCCGCGACGCGTCGCCGAGACGCCGACGAGAGCCGGGCCGCCGGCAACGCTTTTCGGCGCGGCTCCCGTGCGGCCGGTATGGACGTCCCCGAAGCGGCGGCGGCCTGCTCGCGCGTCGTCGACGAGGTCGGCGGGGCGGTCGTCGCCGACCGCGAGTTCCTCGACCGCGTCACTCTCGGCATCCTCGCCCGCGGCCACGTCCTCCTCGAGGACGTGCCCGGCACCGGCAAGACCCTCTCTGCGCGCTCGTTCGCGACCGCGCTCGGCTTAGAGTTCTCCCGGGTGCAGTTCACGCCGGACCTCCTCCCGAGCGACGTCACCGGGACGAACGTGTTCGACGAAGGCGACGGCTCCTTCGCCTTCTCGCCCGGCCCGATCTTCGCCAACGTCGTGCTCGCCGACGAGATCAACCGGGCGCCGCCGAAGACGCAGGCGGCGCTGCTGGAGGCGATGGAGGAGGGACAGGTGACCGTCGACGGCGACACGCACGCCCTCCCGGAGCCGTTCTACGTCATCGCGACCCAGAACCCGGTGGAGAGCGAGGGCGCGTTCCCCCTGCCCGAGGCGCAGCTCGACCGGTTCACGATCAAGACCTCGATCGGCTACCCCGACGACGACGGCGAGGTCGAGCTGCTCCGGCGGCGCGCGGGCCGCGTCGAGCAGGCGCCGACCGTCGACCGCGTGCTCGACGCCGACGCCGTCTCGGCGCTCCGCGAGGTGCCCGAGTCCGTCCGCGTCGAGGACGACCTGCTCGGGTACATGGCCGCGCTCGTCCGCGCGACCCGCGAGGACCGCCGCGTCGACGTGGGCGTCTCGCCCCGGGGCACCCAGCGGCTGTTCGAGACCGCCCGCGCCGCGGCGGTCGTCGCCGGCCGCGAGTTCGTCACCCCGGACGACGTGAAGCGCGTCGCGGAGCCGGCGCTCGCGCACCGGCTCGTCCTGACCCCGGACGCCGCCGTCAACGACGTCGACAAGCGCGACGTGATCGCCGACGCCCTCGACCGCGTCGCGGTGCCGACCGTCGAGACGGCCGAGCCCTGATGCGTACTTAAAAAACGGCCCGGTCCGCCCGCCTACTCCTCGTCCCGCTCCGCCAGCAGCTCCGTCGCCGTCAAAAGCGACTCCAGCTCCACGTCGTGGTCGGCGAGCAGCTCCTCGGCCCCTTCCTCTCGGTCGACGACGACGAGCACGCGGTTCACCGTCGCGCCCGCCTCGCGCAGCGCCTCGACGGCGTCGACGGCCGACTGCCCGGTCGTGGCGATGTCCTCCAACACGACGACCTCCTCGCCCTCGTCGAGCCGCCCCTCGATGCGGTTGCCGGTGCCGTACTCCTTCGCCGACTTGCGCGCGATGACGTACGGGCGCCCCAGCTCGGCGGCCGTGACGGCCACGAGCGGGACCGCGCCGAGCGCGACCCCCGCGAGCTTCGCGTCCGCGTCCTCGAGCCGGGCCGCGAACGCCTCGCTGACGAGCGTCAGCGCGTCCGGGTCGGTCTCGAACAGGTACTTGTCTACGTAGTAGTCGCTGGTGCCGCCGTGCGAGAGCTCGAACTCGCCGAATCGGACGGCGTCGGCCGCCCGCAGTGCGGCGATGAGCTCGCGTCGTCGCTCGTCGTCGGTCATACCCAGAGGGGGCGCCCCGGCGATTATAAACGGGTCGGAACGCGGCGCTCCTCGCTTCGACCGGCGGGCGCTCCCACCACCGGCGTCTCGCCCCGTCACTCCGCCGCCGGGAGCCGGAGCGTGACGGTCGTCCCCTCGCCGTCGATCCCCGGCCCGAACGCGACCTCGCCGCCGTACGCCTCGACGATCCAGGCGACGATCCACAGCCCGATGCCGGTGTTGTGGTTGAGCTGCGTCACCTCGGCCTCGCCCGTGATCACCTCGCGGACCCCGTCGGGGATCCCCGGGCCGTCGTCGGCGACCCGCACGCTCACGGTCTCGCCCTCCGGGTGGCGCTCGGCGCCGATCTCCACCCGCGGCGCGTCGTCCCGCGCGTGGACCACGGCGTTCTCGACGAGGTGCCCGAGCGCGTCCCTCAGTCGATCGTCGCCGCGGACGACGGCGTCGTCGGGGACCGCGGCGTCGATCCGGGCCTCGGGGTACCGCTCGGCGCACTCCTCGCGGACCGCCGCGGCGACCTGCCCGACCGAGACGGGTTCGGGGTCGCTCACGGTCCCCTCCTCGACGACGCGCCTGATCCCGGCCGCTCCCTCCGCGAGGTCGGCGAGCCGCCTCCCGGTCGTCTCGATCCGGCGGGCGTAGTCGGCGGTCCGGTCGTCCTCGGCGTTGCTCGCGATCTCGCTCGCGAACCCGAACACGACGTTCAGCTCGTTGCGGAGGTTGTGCCGGAGGATGCGGTTGACGACCCGGAAGTACCGCTCGCGGCGCTGCCGGTCGGTGATGTCGGTGTAGATGCCGAACGCGCGGCGCCCGCCGGCCGTCTCGTACGTGAACCCGCGGAAGAGGAACTCTCGCGGTCCGTCGACGGTCCGCCGGCGGACCTCGGCGGCGACGGACCCCTCCTCGCGGACGCGCTCGTCGAGGGACCGCTCGTCCGTCCCCTCGCCTTCTCCCCCCGTCCCGGGCTCCTCGCCCGGGCCGGCGATCCGGTCGTCGAGGATGTCCAGCGCGTCGATGGTGCGCCCGCGGAGCGCGATCGGGTCGTAGCCGAACCGGTCCGCGAACGCCGAGTTGACCCCGGCGATCACCGTCTCGTTCGGCTCGAGCGCGACCTCGATCACCGGATCCGGGAGGCGCTCGAACAGCCGGTCGAAGCGGTCCTGCTCGCGGGTGAGCTCCGTCCGCGTTCGGTGGAGGTCCGTGGTGTCCGACAGCGACCCGACCACCCCGGTCGACCCGCCGGCCAGCGCGGAGAGCCGCAGCTCGCCGCGCTGGGTGCGCGAGTCGTCGTCGCGCTCGACCGACACGACGACGCTCTGGACCGGCTCGGCGTTCGGCCCGTCCGCCGCGGGTCCGCCGGAGGCGACGCGGTCGAGGAGCCCCCGAACGGCGGTCGAGACGCGCTCGGCCGACGGGTCCGGCAGCGCCTCCTCGAGGCGGCTCCCGACGAGCGCGCGGTCGTCGACGCCGAGCCACTCGGCGAACGGCTTCGTGGCGTACGTCACTGCGCCGTCGGCGTCGAGCACGCAGACCATGTCGTCGACGTTCTTGAGGGCGTTCTCGTAGGTCCGGAGGCGGCCGCGACGGTCGTGGGCGTCCATCGCCGCGACCGCGTTCGTCGACAGCAGTTCGAGCACCGACACGTCGTCCTCGTCGAACGCGTTCGGCTCGCTGGCGCCGACCACGAACGCGCCGTGCTCGCCGAGCGGCATGGTCGCGAACGACCGCATCCCGTGGTAGTCGCGGTCGTCGCCCAGCGCGGCGACGTCGTCGCACACCCACGGCTCGCCGCGCTCGTACACCGTGCCCGTGACCCCCTCACCGGGCGGCCGCGGGTCGCGACCGGCGAACCGCTCGCCGAGCCCGTCGCTCGTGGCGACCAGCCGGAGCCGGTCGGTCTCGGGGTCGTGCAGCCGCACGCCGCCGATCTCGTACCCGAGGACCTCGTCGGCGGCCTCGATCAGGCGGTCGGCGATCGCCTCCTTGTCGTCGGTCCGCTGGATCCGCTCGACGGTGCTGAGGAGCCGCTCGAGCGTCGCCTCCCGGCGCTTCCGGTCGGTGACGTCGGAGAAGAACACGGAGAGCCCGTCCGGCGAGGGATAGGCGGTCACCTCGGTCCAGAGGTCGAGCGGCTCGTAGTGCTCCTCGAACGAGACCGTCTCCTGTTCCTCCATGGCCCGCCGGTAGTTCCGCTCGTACTCCCGGCCGATCGCGGCCGGGAACTCCTCCCACACCTCGGCGCCGAGCAGCTCGTCCGGGTCGCGGTCGAGCAGCGTCGCGGCCTTCTCGTTGACGTAGGTGAACCGCCACTCGTCGTCGAGCGCGAAGAAGGCGTCGTCGATCCGTTCGAGCGTCTCCTCGTACTGCTCGACCGCCGCCTCGCGCCGCTCGAGGGCCAGCCGGCGCTCTATCTCTCGGCCGAGCCACTCGGCGAGAAGCTCGACGAACAGCTCCTCCGACGCGTCGAACGGGCGGTCGCGGGACTCGGGGTCGAGGAAACAGATCGTGCCGAACACCTCCTCGTCGACGACGACGCGCCCGCCGACGTAGCTGCCGAAGCCGAACTGCTCGTACGCCGGGTCGCCCCGCATCCCGGCGGCCTCGGGGTCGGTGAACGCGAACACGCCGGGGCGACCGTTTCGTTCCCCGTCCTCCCCGCCGCCGCGTTCGCCCCGTCCCCCGTCGGTTCCCCGGTCGCCCCCGGCGGAGCGGCTGCTCACGGTCCGCCGACAGTAGGTCAGCTCCAGCGGGACCGACCCGTCCGCGTCGCCGCCCGCGATCGGGTCGAGAACACCCGTGGAATCGCTGTACTGTCGGATCTCGAGCCGGTCGTCGGTGATCCGGGACGAGTACCCGATCGACAGCCCGAGGTAGCCGCGACCGAGTTCGAGCAGCGCGTCGATCTGCTCTTCCAAGTCCGCGCGCCTGTCGGAGACGATCCGCACGAACGGTTCGAGGAACGCGCGGTCGACGTCGTCACGGCGACCGTCGCCGTCGCGTTCCGTCAGCTCGGCGACCCGGTCCGCGAGCGTCTCGCCGTCGGCCGCCAGTCGCCGGCCGGAGACGTACTCGATCCCGAGTCGGCCCGCGTCGATGGCCGCGTCCGGGTCGTCGTCCGCCGAGTAGGCGAGCACCGGCGCGTCGGGGAACCGCTCTCGGATCCGGCGCAGCCGTTCGGCGGGGCCCTCCTCTCCCGCGTCGAGCCGGACGACCACGACAGCGTCCTTTTTAAATCGGTCGTCGCGTTCAGCTGGCTCGCTCGGCGCGATCCGCGTCGTCTCCGCCGGCAGGCTCGTCCACGCCGCGTCCGGCAGGCCGTCGCGGTCGCCGACGTGGAGCGCGGGTCTGTCAGTCCCCATCCCCTCGGCGCGTGCGGTCCCGGACCGCGCCGCGCTCCTCGGCGCGAAGGGCAGGGGTCGTCGACTCCGGGGGTCGACGGTCCCGATCGAGCGTTCCAATCATGCACGTACGTACCGGAACGGGAGACATAACGGTTCCCCCCGAACGCTCGGGTTTGATATTTTACTCTTATAAATAAACGCGCGTCGACTTCGGTCCCGAAACGAGGCCGTCGGGTGACCGCTCCGGCGGAAGCGGACGACGGAACCTCCGGCGTCGTCGGCGAGAACGGAGCCGACCGCTACCGGTCGATCCCGCCGGCGCCGTCGACGACGGCGGCGACGTCCTCGGGGGAGATCACGGCGAGGTCGCCGTCGACGGTGCGCTTCAGGGCGGCGGCCGCGGCGGCCCACTCCAGCCCGTCGGCGACGTCTCCGCCGTCGAGCCGCTTCGCGAGGTAGCCCGCGACGAACGCGTCGCCGGTGCCGATCGCGTCGAACGTCTCCGCGTCGTAGACGCCCTGCTCGTACACCGCGCCGTTCCGCAGGGCCACCGCCCCCTCGGCGCCCCGCGTGACGACGACGGTGGTGAAGTCGAACTCGGCGGCGAGCCCGTGGGCGATCTCGACCGCGTCGCCCTCGCGGCCCAGCACCTCGCGGGCGTCCCGCCGCGGGACGAACAGCGTGTCGACGTGCGCGAACAGCTCCTCGTACGCCGCCCGCGCCGTCTCGGGGTCCCAGAGCTTCGCCCGGTAGTTCAGGTCGAACGAGCGGGTCGCCCCGGCCTCGCCCGCGGCACGGAGCAGCGCGGTTGTCGTCTCCGCCGCCCGGTCGGAGAGCGCCGGGGTGATCCCCGTCGTGTGGAAGCGGTCCGCCGACTCCAGGGCGGCGGTCGGCAGCTCGCCGGGCTCGACCGTCGTGATCGCGGCGTCGGCGCGGTCGTAGATCACGCTCGTCCCGCGCGGCTCGCCGCCGTGTTCGAGGTAGTACGTCCCGACGCGGCTCGACTCGGGGTCGTCCCACGCGACGCCGGTCCGGACGCCGTGGCTTCGGAGCTCGCTCACGACCCGCCGGCCGAGCGGCGACTCCGGGAGCTTGGAGAGCCAGACGGCGTCCGCGCCGAGCCGCGCCGCGCCGACCGCCACGTTGCTCTCCGCCCCGCCCGCCTGGACGCCGAGGTTCCGGGCGGTCTCCAGCCGGACGCCGCGCGGCGGCGAGAGCCGGAGCATCGTCTCGCCGAACGTCACGAGGTCCGTCACGCCGACCACCCCGCCGGCCCCGCCGTCGCGGCCCGCGCGCCCGCCGCTGTCACCGCCGTCGTCGCGGTCGCCGCGGTCGCCGCGATCGCCGCGGCCGTCGCGGTCGCTGCAGTGTGCATACCGGAGCGTCGGCGTCGGAGTATAAAAGGGCAAGCGATCGCCGACGCCAGCACCGCGTCACCGCAGCGCCGACGCCAGCGCCACCGCCCCGAACAGCAGCAGCGCGAGGGCCGCGACCGGCTGCGACCCGGCGGCGGCGAGGTAGACCCCGTAGACGACGCCGACCGAGAGCGCCCCCGCGAGCAGCGTCGTCCCCGCGTGGACCGCGACGTTCCGACCGGTGCGGGCCTCGCGGCCGACCTGGGCCCCGACCGAGAGGCCGTGGTCCGCGGCGTCCCACGCGACCGCGAGCGCGACCCCCCCGACGAGCAGCGCCTCGACGCCGCCCCCCTGATACCCCGCGACCGCGAGGCCGACGACCCCGATCCCGGCCGCCCACGAGAGGACCCGGTGCGACCGGCGGAGCGCTCCGGCGAGGAGGCCGACCGTCGCGGCCGCGAGGAGGGCGCCCCCGGTCGGCGCGGCGATCAGGGCCGCGAGGCTCGCGACCGCGGCCGCGGCCAGGCTCACCACGACGGCGAGCGTCGGCGGCCGGGGGTCGCGCTCCGGCCGGGGGTCGGTCGGGACGTTCGCGTCGTCGCCGTCGTCGGGAGCGACGCCGGCGCTCACGGCGACCACCTGTTCGTCGCCCGGGCGACCGCGACGGGGAACGATTCCCCGCCCC
>NZ_MWTH01000013.1:0-1479 GCF_059752395.1 Halorubrum sp. B53
TTCAGCATAAATCGAGGTGGAGCCTCCGACCTCAAGGAGCGAGAGCAGCGAGCGAGTAGGTCGGAGAGGAAACCGACAACGGACGACGCAACCGCACGACGGTAGCTACCTGACTCCCCAACAGGTAAGTACCGTTAGATAGTAATCTGAAACATGGAGGTGCGTCGAACTGCGCCGGTCAAACTTGTTGTTCCCGATGAGCGGTACGACGACCTCCACGAATCCGCGCGACAGTTCCTTCACTGTGCGAATCGTGCCGCTGAATTCTGTTGGGACGACAACTCCTACGCCAACTGCGTTACGGCGAACTCGACCGCACGGGACGCGCTCTACGAACAACTGCGAGAGGAAACTGATCTTACTGCGAACCTCGTTCAAGAGGCCATCCGACGTGCCGTCCAAGCGACGAACGGGTGCGTCGAACGGTGGAAACAGGGCAAGCGGGTGAGCCAGCCGGAGTTCACGTCGTGGAGCATGGTCTACGACAAGCGAAGCGCGACGTTCTACCGCGACCGTGTGTCTCTCTCGACCGTCAACGGGCGCGTCGAGTGCGACTTTGAACTTCCGGCGGATAGCCCGACTCCCTACGAACAGTACGTTCTCTCGGAGGACTACGAGTTCCGTGCGAGCACACTGCAATACGACAAGGCGACTGACGAGTTCTATTTCCACATCACGACGCGGAAGTACGATACCGACGAATCCGAGGTTTCGGAAGATACCGAGCACCAAACAGTTCTTGGTATCGACCTCGGCGTCAACAGCCTCGCAGTAGCTTCGACCGGCACGTTCTGGCAGGGCGACGAATACGATCACTGGTGCCGTGAATTCGAGAAGCGACGTGGTGAGATGCAACAGCGCGGGACGCAAGCCGCGCACAACGCCCTGCTTCGCCTCGGAAAGCGCGAAGAAGCGTGGCGGAAGCAGTACATCCACACGGTTGCCAATAAGATCGTTTCGGAAGCCGTCGAACACGACTGCGACGTAATCGCGTTCGAGGAGTTAACCGACATCCGTGAGCGGCTCCCGCAGGCGAAATGGCACCACATTTGGGCGTTCCGACGCCTGTACGAGTACGTCTCCTACAAGGCACCAGAGCAGGGCGTGTCCGTGGAGCAAGTCGAGCCGAACCATACGTCCCAGCGCTGTTCTCGGACGGATTGTGGGTTCACGCACGAAGTGAACCGCCACGGAGAACACTTCGAGTGCCAGAAATGCGGCTATGAGGTCAACGCGGATTACAACGCGGCGAAGAATATCGGGGTACGGTATGCCCGAAAGCGGACACACAGACTCCGTTCCTCGCCCAAGTCGGGGAGCGGAGACGCACCAGTAGACGTGCGTGTAAATGGTGGGACGTTGAACGGCAAGAGTCACCAGCCTATTGCTGGCGACTGATTGCTGGGAGTCCACATCAAAGCCCTACCCTCAACGAGCGAACCCCGTATGGGGTGAGCGAAGTAGGGTAGGGTAGTTTAC
>NZ_MWTH01000014.1:0-141764 GCF_059752395.1 Halorubrum sp. B53
CGACGTCGTGACCAGTAACGACTTCCAGCAGGTTCAGGATGTGGCTACCGACAGTGGTGCTGACCCTGGTCAGAAGGGCGTCGCTGTGGAGACTGTTATCGAGGGCGAGGAGCGAGCGTTCACCGCAGAGGCGTTATTCGTCGCGACCGGCGTCCAGCCCAACAGCGAGGACATCGGCTTGGAAGCAGTCGGCGTCGAGACCGAATCCGATGGCGCGATTCGCGTCGACGAGCATTTCCAGACGACCAATTCCGACATCTACGCGGCGGGGGACGTGATCGGCGAGCCCGAACTGGAGACGGTCGCCGCCAAGGAGGGCAATCACGCCGTCAAGAACGCTTTCGGGGACGAGGGGTTCAGCATCGACTACGACGCAGTGCCAGCAGTCGTGTTCACCAGCCCGGAAGTCGCCGCAGTCGGGACGACCGAACTGGAGTACAACGACGAGCACGGTACCTGTTCGTGCCGAACCGTCCAGATGGCGGATGTCCCGCGAGCGAAGGCCGTCGAGAATACGGATGGTCTCGTCCAGGTCGTCAAACACCACGAGACTGACGAGATCGTCGGCGTCCACATGGTCGGGCCGCGTGCCGCCGACATGATCATGGAAGCCACGCTGGCTGTGAGGTTCGGGCTAACTGTCGACGACATCATCGACATCGTCCACCCGTTCCCGACGTTCAGCGAGGCGTTCAAACACGCCTGCCAGGCGTTCCGTCGGGACACATCAACGATGAGCTGCTGTATCGAATGAAAGGAGCTCATGGCCACTAGTAGCGAGATATAGTAATTCGAAGTTGCGTAGGAGGAGGAAATTCTGGTCTGGGATTCCAGCTGAGGATCATCGCTCGGCAGCCACCTTTTTTGAAAAACCAGCCGGCGCTGTAGAGAGTATCGTTTTTGTTGGCCCTCAAGGGGTTGAGGGGCCCGACATGGAGAGAGCTGACGACGCCGAGAATGACGAATTCCCGCCAGAGAAGCGGCTTGAACCATCGAACACGCGCCTGATCAAGGCAGGAATCGCGACGATTCCGGATATGGAGACCCTCCAGCAGTGTGTTGCCTACGAGAACGCCCACCAGAATCGAACGCAGATTCTGCGCCGACTCAAGTGGAAGGCAGAAGAGCTGCGTAAGAACGAAGAGTAAGCTCCATTCTTAACCAACACACTCTGCCTGAGTTCCAACTTTGTTGGTTAATCAGCTGTGCCTCGGTTTTTCGGACCCCTGAAAGGGTGCGGGGCAGCCAGCAGCGGCCTCGCGAGCCTAATCATGTCTCTCGAGCTGAGCTCCAGCGCCAGCACCGCCCGCGAAATCGCCGCCGCCAGACAAACAGACTTCGTGGCGTTCCTCCACCGAGTTCCCTTTGCCGGCGATGCTCTCGCCCTCGGATTTCTTCCCGGGTTTCGGGAAGACTGTGGGTATCAGACGGATCAGTACCTGAACCTCGAGATTCCCGTGGGGATGCTCGACAACGACTTTCGGAATCCCAATCTGGAGCGGTTCGTCGACCGTTTCTTCGAGTGCGAACCACAGGTCGGAGTCATCGGGGACGTCGACGACATCAACGACGTCGACGCCCACGTCGCTGCCGCTCGCGAGATCCAAGCGAGCTACCCCGAGGCCGAGCTCATCGTCGTTCCGAAGTCGCGGGCGGTAATCGACGCGATTCCAGATGATATCGTTCTCGGCTATTCACGCGGGTACGCCGACCGTCTGGCCCACGAGTTCTCCGACCCGGCTGATTGGAGAGGGCGACGCATCCATATTCTCGGTGGGAGTCCGCCCAAGCAGCTCGACGCCATTCGACAGTTGACCCGGCCGACACTCACGGACGAGCCACCGGCCGACATCGTCGGCGTCGACTGGAACGGACTGCATCGCGGCGCACAGTTCGGTGAGTTCTGGACGGCCGACGGCTGGGACGACAGCGGTCGCGACGCCGACCACGTCACCGTCCGAAAGACCGTGCGCCACAGCCTCGCCCGCATCCGCGAGTTCTGGGAGGCCCACGGAGTCTGGCCCGAATCGACACCCCAAGACGACGAGTTGAGCGTCGAGTACGAAGGACCGCGGCCTGCCGACCTCGAGCAAGCGGCCTGTACCGAGTGCGGAACGAACGTCTGGCGAACCCGGCGCGGTCCCTATGTCGCCGAATACGATACCGGCACGATCTGTGGCTACTGCAGCTACGAGTGCTACTTCAGCCACCGTCACCGGAACAACCTCGAGGAAATCGCCGGCGAGCAGAGTGTCTACTTGCCGCCGGCGTGAGGGATACGATCCACTACTCAGTGGGAAGCCAGGAATCGGAGCGCAGAACCCATTTAGCGGGTGAGCGACTACACAGGGTAATGGACGAGTCGCCTTCCGCACAGACCCACTCTCGCATCTACACGGCGCCGCGAACGGATGTCTCGCAGAACCAGGGCAAGTTTCGGATCCACTTCAACTTCCCCGGCCGTGCCGTCCCCGACCACGACGATCACGGCTATGGGCCCTTGGCGACCGTCGTGGAGTCGTTCATGGACCCCGGAACCCTGATCCGGATGCACCAGCACAAAAACGAGGAGATCATCTCGTGGGTGCCTGAGGGCGTGATGCGCCATGACGACCGCCAGGGCAACCAGTTGGTCACCGACTCCGACCATCTGATGGTGATGAACGCCGGCAGCGGCTTCTGGCATTCCGAGGAGACGCTCGCCGACGACCCGCCCCTGCGGATGCTCCAGATCTTCGTGCGCCCGCACAGCCTCAACCTCGACCCGGGCATCCAGCACGAACCGATCCCCGACCCGGTCGCCGGCGAATGGCGCCACCTGTTCGGCCCCGAGGGCACTGGCGCCCCGCTGTACGTGCGGAACGAGGTCGACTTCTACGATTGTCGACTCGCTGCCGGGGCCACTACCACGCTCCCGTCGCAATCCGGCCGCCACACCTACCTGTACGTGTTCAACGGGGCCGTCGAAGTCGGTGATGAGTCGGTCGGGTACACCGAGAGCGCACTCGTAACCGGCGACGACGACGTGGCCGTCACTGCAACCGAGGACGCGACTATCGTCGCGTTCAGCATCAATCCGGACGCGCCGATTACACGCCAGGGCACCATCGGCCGCTGAGACACCGGCGGACCGACTGTGGATTGTTTTTTCGCCCCCTGAGAGGGTGAGGGCTTCAGCGAACGCCCTCGCAGTCAGGTGATTTCCGTGAGTCAACAACAGTCACCGAGCGATGTCTCGATCGACGAGATTCCCGTCGATATCACGAACACACAGTCCGGCGACGTCGACGCAAGCGACGTTCCCGAGGAAATCGGATCGCTGACCCGTGCGCTGGCGAGTACGGAGCCGCCATCGAACCCGCTCGTCGTGCTGAAAGCGGCGCGCTGGTGGTACATTCACGGGAAGGGCGGAGCTGATCCTGCGTTTCAGTGGGCAGTCGAGTGGGCCCGCCACCTCGCGACCGACACGCCCAGCGACGTGGATCGGTTCGACGAGTTCCTCGAGTATCTCGTCACAGTCGGCTTCGCGGACGATACAGGCGAACTTCGGTAGCGTTCCTCGAGGGTTGTTCATCCGCCCTTGAGGGGTGCGGCGCGTTCTGAACTGGCGAAATCGCGTTCGTCCGATTCAGTGACCACCATGTCCACGACCAGAGACTCGTCGGTCTCCTTCGACCAGACCGATACGCGATCCGACGAGATGAACAGTACCATCGAACAGTGGATCGACGACCTCGTCGCCGGCGTCGACGACGCGCAGGCCAGCGACGAGTTCCAAGAGTGGCTCGATGTCCAGAGTCGTTTCCACGACTACTCCTACCGGAACACGCTCCTCATCAAGCGGCAGTGTCCCGAGGCGAGCCGGGTGGCGGGCTACCGGACGTGGCGGGAGGAGTTCAACCGTCACGTCACGGAGGGCGAATCAGCCATCTGGATCTGGGCGCCGATCATCACCAAGCAGTGCCCGGAGTGCGAGAATTCGCCGAGCTACCACGAGGACAGTGACTGTGAGTACGACGAGACGCCGCCCGAGGAGTGGTCCGAGGGCCTGGTCGGATTCAAGCCTGCGCCGGTGTTCGACGTCTCGCAGACCGAGGGCGAGCCGCTTCCCGACCTGGACACGGAAGCGACCGGCGACGCCGGCAATCTCGTTGAACAGTTGACTGACGCCGCTGACGACCTCGGCGTGACGGTGCAGATCGTTCCAGCCGAGGAGTGGACCCACGGCGAGGCAAAGGGCATCTGCGAGCAGCTGAGCCTCGTCGACGTTCAGCCGCTCGTCGAGGTGCGTGATCGGGAGAACGAGGCCGACCTCGCGCGGACGCTAATTCACGAGTACGCCCACGCTCTGCTCCACTTCGACGTCGACGACGACACCGAGCGGGCGAAACGCGAGGTCGAGGCCGAAGCCGTCGCATATGTCGTCGGGCGGTACTGTGGGTTGGACACTAGCGGGTCGGCGTTCTACCTCGCTGCGTGGGAGTCGGACGATCCCGAGGTCGTTCGCGAGCGGCTCGGACGGATCAGTTCTACAGCAGAAGAGCTCATCGACGTGCTCGAAGGAGACTCCTCGTCCCAACATAGTTAACCAACAGAGTGATGGATTCCTTCCGTTCTGTTGGTTAAGTTTTTCAGCGCCCGCCGAGGGGCGGAGGCGCATTCAGACCTCCGTCGAATGATGACTGAACCCAATCTCACGACGGTCCTCGAGGAAGCCGAGCACGTTGCCGAGCAGCACGACCAGGTCGCTCGTACGACAGACAACCAAGCCCACGAGTACCTCCGATACGCCGTTCTTCGGGTGCTTGAAGGCGAGGCGGACCACCTCCCAGCAGACTGGACGCCGACCGACGGCGTGACCGTCGGCTACGGGAGCGATGAGGCGATGTTCGATAGCTGGGGCTCCAGCGAAGACTGGTGGGAGACCGTCCCGCCGCGAGAAGCGTGTACCCGCTTCCGGGTGTTCTTCCCGGACGACCACCAGGCAGTTCCTCGCGCCATTGTCGACGTGATGGCCGCGCTCGGTGCCTGGCGCGTCTGGACTGGGAGCGCAGCCGCGTGCGGCTCCTACGACCATCGCGAGCGTCGCGAGGTCCACTACCTCTGGCCGGAAGGCCATCCGGTGGAGGAAGTGCTTCACGAGCGGCTCAGTGGCCCTGCGGAAGCCGTCGCTCCCGACGGTGGCCGAACAGGCGACGTTCGCGACCGACTGGTCGTCGACGAGAACGCACAGTCGGAGGACGATCTTGAGCCCCGCACGAAGCGTGCCGTCGCCGAAGCGATGGACGTCTCACTCCTCTCGAAGGGTGGCCGCTACGAGGTACAGTCTGCGTCAGGGAACCGGTACGAAGTCGACGTCATCGACGAATCGTGTACCTGTCCCGACTGGCAGCAACGTTCACCCGAGGGCGGCTGCAAGCACCTGCGCCGCGTCGATCACGAGATTAAACGGGGCCGCGTTCCCCGACCAGACGGCCGCCTTCCCTCCCCGTAGTCGTGGCCAGACTACTCCACGGGACGGACTGTGTCGCCATCCCGACGGACCCGGTCGAACGTTGAGAGATACGCGATCCGGTCGTGAACCTCCTCGTCATCCAGCTCCAGTTCCGCGGCCAGTTCGTCGACGGTCATCGGTTCATCGAGTGCCTGGAGGACTTCGAGCCCCCGGTAGTACCTATTCGTCAGTTCCTGAACGCGCCCCTCGATCGGCGTGGTTACTCCGTACCGCTCCTCGAGTTCGACCAGGGCCTCGTTCGCGAACGTGGCGAACTGATCGTCCCCCAGGCGTTCGATCTGGGCTTCGAGTTCAGTCCGGACGACGTCGTAATCGAGACCGGCCTGTACGAGCATATTCATGTCCTCGATGTCGTCGTCGCGGCCTGCGATCGCCTTGAACAGGAAGATATCTTCGTTGCTGACCAGCCGGACCGTCAGTTGATCTGTGTCGAGGAACGGCTCGCTGCGCTCTTGCATCCCGTCGGTGAGCACGAGCTTGTTCGCGACCTGCTGGTTGAAGATGTCGAGGCGACACCCATCGTCGTTTTCGACGCAGCTCGTCGCCCCCAGCGCCCGGTAATCTGGATCCAGCGATTGGACCTCCGCATACCCGAGGTCCATCAGGACCGCCCACAGCTGACCGTACGCGTCGCCATCCGGGACGACCAGGTCAATGTCTTTCGTCGCCCCCTTGAGGTCGCGCAGAGACATCGCGCCACCACCGATCAGGTAGACCGTGAGCGGTTCAGATAGCCCATCTGCGATGCGCTGGAATTCGTTCTCGATGTACTCGCGGCCAAATGTTGGTCTCATTGTGGTAGTGGCACCTCGTAGTCAGCCGCCAGTTCCTGAAACTCGTCCCACTCCGGGAGCCGGTCGTCGTCGACCTCGCCGTGCGTCTCGAGGTAGCGGAGCAGGGCGTCGATTTCGTCTTCGAGACCATACTTCGCCGCCTGCTCTCGGAGGTCCGCCTCGTCGACGTCGACGTGGCTGAGCAGGAGGAGACAGTACGAGCGGTGGCGGCTGCCGTCGTCGATCAGCAGCGTGTGACAGCAGAGCTCCGCCGGCGAGACTGCGTCGAGGTCTTCGGAGTAGACGTAGTAGCGGTGGCCGGTGAGCAGGAACTGGAGGTCGAAGGCCGCGAATCGAGCGAGGCCGGTTTCGTGGAACGGCTCCGCGTCGATCTCCGTCTCGGTCTGGGTGAGGAATTCGTCGTAGTCCTCCCAGAGAATCGTCCCCTTCGGGGCGACGGCTTCGAGGCGTTGACGATGCAGATGGTGTGCGAGTTCACGGGCGAACTCGTGGAGGCGGTCGAAGTCAGCGTTGAAGTCATAATGGCCGTCGGCCGTCCCGACGAGCCCACGGTCGCGAAACCGCTTGAGGACGCGGTTGACCGTGTTGCGGTAGTTGTCGCTCTGGTCGGCGATCTCGGAGACGGTTCGCGGCTGGTCGAGGTAGTACAGCACCTCGAGTGCTTTCCCGGTCAGCAGTTCAGGGAACTCGATGTGGGGGTGCTGGCGGACGAGGTCCCGATAGAGTTCGACGGCGCGAGCATCCGACGGGACGACTCGTTTTCGGCGGCCGTCGCGTTCCGTGTAGACGAGCCCCTTCTCGACGAGGTCGGCGACGGCACGCGAGAGGTAACTCTCGCTGTGGTTGAGCTTCGTCGCGAGCTCGGAGATCGTGTCGCCGCGGTCGACCGTAGCGAGGACCTCGAGTTCGATGCGCCGGAGCACGGTGTAACATAGTACGAAACATGTATATAAAGAAGTTTCGAGTAGTGTTACAGCCAGCAATCGCGAGAACCGCCCCCATCGTCTTAACCAACAAAACTATGCGTTCATGGGCCGTGTTGGTTAACACGAGAGTAGCCGATGTCCTACGAACCCCCGACCCCACCGGCGAACCTCCCGGCGGAGATCGTCAACACGCTCAATGAAGCCACACCGGAGCATCTTCGGGACGTTGCCAGCTACGCCCAGGCGTTGGCCGAACACAAAGAGCGGGAAGCTCGTCTCGAGGAGGAAGCGGACGACGCCGACGTCGAGGAGCGCCCCGATGACCTCCCAGACGACGTGCCGGCGAAGGCGACGATCACGATCAAGGAGATCAACGACAACCGCTACTACTACTGGCAGTGGCGGGAAGGCGATTCGGTGACGTCGAAGTACAAAGGGCCGGTGAATCCCGACGAGTAGACGAGATGGAACTGTAGCCTGATGTTCGTTTCAACGTGATTCGTAGCGTAGCAGATGACACCCCCCAGAGTGTGAATGGGTCCGGTCAACCCGGACGAGTAAAACTCGAAGAGAGGACACCCACCCCACGTTTCCGTCGGTACTGGATGAGGGTGGAGGGGTGGGGCAGATTTTGAAGGCACCACACCCCCGCATTTCCGTTGTTTCTCCACCGTCTCCGCATCATCGATGGCATCGACGACAAAGAAATCGTAGGATACCCTCCGTTTTCGAGTTGTAAATGGGAGAGGGCAAGGAGATAGCACAGTCCATCGACCGGCACGTCAAATCTCTTGGCTCACCCACTCCCCGTTTTCGAGTAGTAACGAGACATCCCGACGAATGACACCCCCCATTTTCGAGTTGTAACGCATCGCGCGGGATACGAGCACCCCCCGTTTTCGAGAAGTAAGTGCGGGGAGAATACGGGCGAGATCAGTTCTTACTCCGGAACTGCTTCAGCCGTTCGCGGACAACCGTGCTGATAGTCGCCTCTTCGTGAGCTAGATCTTCGAACCGGGAATCCTCACGGATCGTCTCCATGATCGTTTCCGGATCCTCGGAGAGGGAGAAATACATATGCACTCCTCTGCCTCGCCCCTTGCCCCGACGCTCGAAGTCCAGTACACCGTACGTACTCTGCTCTGTGACGTGATTTACGAACGTCTCACGGCTGTACTGGTCCGCATCCATCGTATCGGCAATGAATTGGTACGTCTTGAACGCAGGTCCAGCAGGGATCCACTCAGGATGTTCTCTTGCGTAGTGGGCAGTGGCCGCCACAGCGTAGATGGAGAGTTTCTTTTGAGTCGAAATGCCGCTGATATGGCGGAGCTTGCGGTTTTCGGTGTATTTTTCCTGAGCATCACGGACATCAGTCTCGATAACCGTGTCAGCCCCACGCCGCTCGGCTAATTCACCAGCCCATCTGAGGAGGTCAATCGCTTTCCGCGCATCCCCATGCGTTTGGGAGCCGAACGCAGCAACAAGCGGAACAACGTCATCTGCAAGTGAGTCTGGCTTGAAGGCGTCCCGCCGGTTGCGGAGAATACTGCGGAGCTGGTTCGCATCGTAATCGTCGAAGAAGATGTCGTCAGGGTTGTAAGAACTCTGTGCGCGGCTGTTGAGATCCTTCATAAAGTCGGCGTAGTTCGTGATCGTCGTGAGCGAGATGGGACCATCAAAGTCGGCGAGTTTGCGAGCCCGTGAAAGCTGGTAGATGAGAGAATTGTACTCTGCTTCCTGATACGGCCCCTCGAGCATATCGATCTCATCGAGAATGAAAATGACACCGTCGTAATACTCTCGCATGAGTTCGTACAGTCGCTCCAGCTTCTGATCCGTTGAGACACCGGTTTGGGGAACACCAGGATCAACGCCGAGGTCGTCGGCAGCAGCTTTGACTAACCGATAGACAGCCCGATCTGCGGTCTTTGGCCCCTCGCAGTTGATTGAAATAACCCCGAAGGTCTTGCCTTGGGATTCACACAGTTCGACGATCTGTTTGCAGACCGCATGAATGATGAGCGACTTCCCAGTTCCAGATGGCCCGCTCAGGAGCATATCGGGGATCCCTTCATTCTGGAGAACCGGTTTTAGATTGTCGACGACACGGCCTAGCTGGTCGTCACGACCGACGATACGGTCCTCGTCGATGATGGTATCTGACCGGACGAGGTCTTTGTTCGCGAAAACGCCACCGGACGACTCGGTTTGGAGTCGATCACGAATTGAGATGCCACCACCGTCGCCATTAGTTGCTTCTTGAGCCGAATCAGCGGGATCTAATCCGTTTTCGAAGGTCGATTGTGACGTGCCAGGAGAGGCCACCTCCTCATCCGTCGATGCAGGAGTTTCAGGATCAGCAGCAGATGATTCACGATCCTCCTCACCTTCCGGATTATTCGATCCTGCTCTACGTCCCTCTCGTCCCATTATGAACCCCCTCGAACTCTGGGTATAAAAATATGGACCCTTGTGGAGTTGTAACCGGGCGAAAACAGGCTATCTAACGACTACAGCCCCGTATCCTCTGGATGAGCCAGATACCGTCTTCGGAATCTATCACCCTCCGTTGTCGAGTTGTAACGGTTCGACGAAACTCGCTGTCGTCGATCTTCCTCGATGACCCGGACCCCCCGTTTTCGAGTTGTAAGATTTTGGGAGGCGGTAACACACTTGGTTCGATGCTCCCACCCTCACGTTGTAAGGAGAAGGAAGTCGAAGTGAGTCTCGAAGCAAAATCCACATTATCTGGATTTTGTAAATGATGCTCTGGGTGATACGGACTTACTCACACTCCCCGTTTTCGAGTAGTAAGCGCCAGAATAGCTGCGAAAGAACGACGCTCGTAGGATCCATTCACGAGTGAGAGGAATACCGGGTTTCGGACATGATTGCTGGTGAAGCCGCTTCGGTGATCTCGAATAGGTTCACCCCCTCCCCCCTTTTTCGAGTTGTAAGTCGATGGGAACAGGCCACACCAGACGCCATGTAACGAGCGTTGAGGTAACAGAAGTTGCCGTAGAGGCGATGAGATGTGATAGTACACGGGATCAGAACCACGGACGAGATGAAGAGGTCATCTACTCCAGATTTCTCAATCGTCTAGCTCCGGCTAGACGATTTGCTTTCTTTGTCTCTAGTGCGGTTGTGGTAAGGTAACGTACAACATAAACTTTCGCATTTCTAGTTACAAGTTAGAAGATGAGGTGTTCACCCTGTCTATTGTGCATATTCGCCACTATCGGCCGCTTTGCAGTTCCTCTTGCTGTTCACCCCCCTCCCCGAGGCCACGAGTTTACAACTCGAAAAAGGGGGGAGGGGGTTCGTCAGGTCCAGTCCGTGATACCGACTACACGTGTTCCGTTGAGCTCTCGTCGGATATCGTTCCGATCCCGCCCGAGCGGTGAAAGCACGCTCTCGACCGCTCTGACCAGCTGCGTCTCGTAGTACGAGGCGTCGTAGGTCTCGATCTCCTCGTGGGCGAGGGCGACCCGGTCTCGCGAGGATTTCTCGTCGTCGACGACCACGTACTCGATATCCTGGCCCGGGTGGACTGCCAGTTCCTGCTCGCGAGCCCGTTTCAAGGCGGCCACGTTCTGGGTGTTCTGTGAGTAGCCTTCCAGGGGTTTGGAGACACGGTTCCGCTCGACGAGCCGCTCCACTGCTACGTTGCCCGCCTGCAGTTCGTCGATTGCTCGTTCGAGCCGCCCGAGCACCGCGTCCGGTGACCGCGTGGCATCGAGCCGGTCGAGACAGTCCCGCTGGACGTCCTCGATGAACGGCGGGGTTGAGCGCTGCCGGACTTCGATACCTCTGATCTTGAAGTCGTCGTCACTGGCGACCTTCCCAAAGTACTTCGTCAGCGCGCCGGCGTCGCTCTCGCGCTGCGGCACGAACGCCACCCAGTCGTAGTGAGCCTCGTGTTCGAGGCGGATCTCGACGCGCTCGGTAATCTCCGTCGCGAGCGCCTCGAGGTCCTCGCGGTCCTTGTCGTCGACGTCGGGATCTGGGGTCACCCAGATGGAGTCAACGATGCCGTGGACGACCCGCCAGCCGCCGGCTTCCAGCCGCTGTTTCGCCGTCAGCAGAATCTCACGAGCAAACGCGTTGATTGCCTCGTGACACTCGATGCGGCCGAACTTCGCGTTGCTGAACCCCTGATATCCGAAGCAGGCGACGAGGATCCACTTCAGCGCTCCCGACCGCCCCTCGAGTTCCGCCAGGTGGTCCTCGTCGGGGTCGTCTCGTTCCTTCTCGCGACGGATGGCCGCCTTGATCTCGTCGCGAGCGTCGATGATCGGCTGTAGCACGTCGACGAGGTAGCCCCGGTCGTCGCAGATCGAGTACCCGAGGCCGGGGACATCCTCCCGGTCGCTGTGGCAGTCACATCGGATGACATCCGGTGAGACGTTCCGGGTACAGATGATGTTCGGGTACAACGAGGAGAAGTCGAGTTCGTGGACGTTCTCGTGAAGCCCGACCTCGGGCGCGAAGATGAAGCCGCCACGGTCGGCGTCGTGGAGCGTCCCCATCGGCTTGTAGAACTCGTGGCGCCAGGAGTTCCATGGCACGAGGACACCGCGGTCGTGGGCCTCGCAGATCTGGATCGCCGTGAGCACGTTCCCGATCGACGCCCACGCGAGTTCCTGGACGGGCTTTTTCGAGCGCGACACGAGGTCGAGGACGCCCTCGAGGTTCGTCTCCCCGTAAAAGAACGTGTTCGACTCGTCGATGATCGCCCGGCCAGGCACGTTGTACCGCGCTGGGGAGTGGCCGACGCGGCCGTAGCTCGAGTACGTCGACCGGCTCGCGAGCTGCTGGTAGTCGACATCTGGCCACCGACTCAGCGAGAAGTCGTCGACGCCGGCAGCCGTCGCCATCTCGTACAGGGTCGGGACGATCTCGCTCGTCGAGCAGACCAAGACGTCCGGATCGTGCGCTTCGAGTGCCCCTTGGACGGCGGTCAGGATATCCGTCGGCGAGCCGGTGACGGTGTCGCCGGCGACGGACAGTTTCTCGTAGACGTCGTTGCTCGTTTCGGTCACCGGAACGCTGAGCCGGAGCGTCGACAGTTCGCTCGCCGGCGCCGGATCGGCGCCGGTCTCCAGACAGTACCGGAACTCTCGCGAGAAGTCGACGTTGAAACAGGCGAGATCCCCGACTGGATAGGCCGACAGCTGGCGTGCCTGCCGGGCGAGTGGGGTGACGCGGTCGATGTGGGCGACGTCGACGGCGAGAACGGCCTCCTCGTCTCGTCGAAAGCCGGGGCGTCGCGCATCCATCTCGGTCGCGACGACATCCGGGTGCTGGTCGTACACCGATTGGAGTGTCGTGAGGTCGATGTCGGACGCTGGGTCGCGAGCGGCGACGTAGAAGCGTGGGGTGTAGTCATCGCGCTCGGTCGCGACGGCGCCGTCGGCGGTTGCCTCCCACTCCAGGACGCGGCCGTCGTCCAGAAAGTCGATACTGAACGGCATCGTCACGGGTTCGAGTCCGGTGGGGCACTCTCTTGATCATCGCGTGCTGCGACCGCGGCTTCGAGCTCCTCGAGGCGTTCCTCGTGGTCGTCGAGGCGGGCCTCCTGTTCGAGATCGATGCTGAGCAGCGCCGGCAGCAGCGGATTTTGGTGGTTCAACAGCCCGCTCGCGTCGGCGTGCTCGCGGGCGTACTCGAACAGCCGGTCGAAGCGCGGCTTGTCGCGACGCCGCAGTGCCCGCCGGAACTCCGTCCAGCGCTCTTCGATGGCCCGGAGCGCATCCCGGTACGTCGGGTTTGTGCGCCCCATCGCTATCGGCCTCCTGTCCCGGTCGCGGTCCACGCATCGAGCAAGGGGTCCGCGGTGGCCGCCACCGTCTTACCGTCAGCTGTGACGCCCGTTCCGACACCCTCCGGGGTCGGCGTCGACGGCGTCGGCGTCGTCGGTTCCACGCCGACCTGCGTGGCGCGTGCCGCGAGCAGCTGCCGCCAGTACGCGAACGTCGTCTGGTAGTACGCGCCGTCGTCGACGGGATAGACGAGCGTCTCGAAGTCCTCGCCGACGACCCGTGGGCCCATCCGGGTCTGCTCGCACTCCAGGTGGTGGTCGGCGATCGTCGCGACTGACTCGGTGAATTCGTTTCGTTCGTTTCGCGTAACGAGCACCGGGATGTCGTACCCATCGGCGTAGGTCGCCAACCGGGCAAGGGTGCGGGCCTGGAGGGTTTTCGCGTGGGTTTCGCCGAGGGTATCGTCGGCGCGGTACTGGGCGTCGACGGCCGGCGCGACGATGAGGGCGGGTGTGTGGGGCGACGTGTCCTCGTCGCGACTTGGTGCCCGTCGACCGGCCGCCCCGGCATCGGTGGTGGACATTTGGATCGACTTGTTCACTGCCGTCGGGAGATCACAGACGGCGCCGTAGTGCTGGTACGCGGTAAATCCGCGTGCGACGTGGATTCGGTTGAGCAACCGTTGACTGGGCGCGATCTGGGCGAGTGTCGTCGTTGTCGCGTGACCATTTGCGTCGACCCAGAAGGCGGGCTCGTCGTGCAGGAGGAGATGGTCGAGCACGAGCGACTGCAGGATCGGGACGCCGCGGCCTCCTTCCACGTCGAGTAGCGTGATGCCGTCCTCGAGTGCCGGCAACAACATCTCGTCCGTAGCTGGATCGGCCTGGTCAGCGAGGGACCGATTGCGGTCAGCGCCCCGTGTCGGCTGTTCCACCGCCAATCGGTTCGACGTTGAATGTTCTCCCATACCCGACTAGAGGTCTACATTCCGGATAAACCGCGGCGTGTCGCTTCCGGATTTCATGGAATCGATATAATTGTTCCTTCTGCTATTCCGTGCGGGTTTTAGTTCTATTTCATCGGTTTCGTGAAGGAGTTCCGGAAAGCCACCAAAATGAACGGGGGCACGCAATTTGTGTAGAATTACAGCAGAATCGGAGGAGAAAGGGGGTTTTGATTCATTTATAGATTGAATAGGATTTGTTTATTAGAAGACGTTCTGTAGTGGACCAGCCTCTTCTACAATATTATTTGTCTCTCTTACCTTCTTAAAAGATATATAATTCAAAGAATTGTGGTCACTTCGATCCATGATCTGCTTGAACGTAGGCCGGTTCATCTCACGTCGAACCCTCTGCTCGTCATCCTGCGACGCGACGATATTCATTTTAACAGCTAAATTTGGTACCTTCACAACGAAATCAGTCATTCTCAATATACCACTGTAAATGCTAGTCGTGCTTTCGACCTCAAACATCTGTACGATGTAATCATCCTTCAGCCAAATCACATCAACATATTCGATGATATCAAGCGCGGACTCACTAAACCCAGTCAGATTTAAACTATCAATACAATCCTCTCCGAGTTCAGTTCCTTGGTAAGTCGTAGATTGATCGTTCTTAGCTACATATACATCATATCCATGTTGATGGCCTAAATCCACGAGGAGGGCTTGGATTTCTGTGTGAGTTCGCACCGATTCTTCATCAGGCTCATCTTGACTCGATAGTTTTCTATCTGTGTCCTCTTCTGATTTCCCCGGGTTGAGATCCTGAAAGGCCTCTTCAACCGAGTTGTATTTCTGTAGAAGATTAGAGATTGCGTCATCTGAAGGCCGGTTGAATCCCATCGGTATGTTAGTTTCTTTGTATCCGAAGAGTCGGTTGACTTCAGCTGGATCTATGGAAACTTCTTGGTAGTCATCTATAGTGAAAATCAGCTTCCCTCCATCTTCTCCCCAGAGATATTCTGCAATCTCCGGGTTTTCAAAAACCTCCCTTACTCGACCAGTAGCAAAGAATTCTCCATCATTATAGAATAGAACAGGATCCCCGTTTTCCAAATGCTTGAACGAAGCCCGAGTTTTCTCATTATCACTGGTTCCCCAGATACGGACCTTATCGTAGTCTTGGAGAGGTTCTGGCGCAGATTTACTATCAACAGAGACTGGATCTGAGACGGTCTTAGAAAATCGGTCGAGCCAAGAATCGTTGACCGGAACGAAAAACATCCCACTCATCAGTGGGTAATGTAGCTAACTCTAATCGTATAAGTGTATGCGAGTGACTCTCAACCCCTTCGATTAGTGTGATTCGCTTCTATGTTATCCATCACTTATTCTCACGTGAAAGAACATCACTACTAAAACCACATAATTAGGAAACCAAAAGGTGGAAATTGTCAATTCCGCAATTAGATGACGGCAATCCCCCGTACCCAATCGGCTAGACCACGAGAAGTCAGAACGCCCTGTCTAGCGGATTCCAACTCCAGATAGGTAATACATCTTAATCACTACATCGGCGACGCAGCTGCCGAGTCGACGAGCGAGTACTCTCGATCCCGACTTGTCCCCTCCGCCTCGAGGAGGTTGTACTGCTCCATCTTCGAGAGGTACGTGCGGATAGTCCGTTTCGTCCGCGGATCATCGACGTCCTTGGAATAACGCTCGTGGATTTCGCTCGGCCCGACCGGGCCGTGCTCGCGAACGATGTCGTAGACGATGCGCTGGTGCGGCGTGAGCGAGTCGAGGCTCTTCTGCTTGATCTGGGCCCGAGCATCCTCGGCGGCGTCCAGGAGAATATCGTCGGTGATGCGCTCGTGGTTCTCGCGATCGGCCTTGCCGGCGGCCGTTCGGAGGATGCCGATTGCGAGGCGGGCGTCGCCGGCCGCCGCGTCGGCGATCCGGTAGAGCTGGTCGTCGGTGATGACGTCCTCGTCGAGCCCCCACTTCGCCCGCGCACTCAGGATGTCGTACAGCTGCTCGTCGTGGTACTTGTCCATCCGGACGTGCTCGCTGGAGCGCAGGCGGCTCACGAGGCGGTCGTCGACGCGGCTGAACAGCTCCTCTTCCTTGTTCGCGATGCAGATGATCGCGAACTGCGGGAGGCTGTGGAGGTCGTAAATGACACTGGGATCTTCGAGCTGGTCGACTTCATCGAGGATGACGACGGTTCGTGGACCGTCGTGTTGCTGAAGGCGGTCGACGAGTTCGTCGTGCGGTGTCGACTGTCGGTGGATGTCGATGGTGGCGCCGAGGTCGTCGAGAATCTGGTATAGGGTCCGGAATCTGGTGTAGTTGCGCCAGCAGTTGACGTAGGTCGTCTCGACGTCGAGGACCTCTTCACGGAGCCTTTCGGTGACGAACTTCGAGATGCAGGTCTTGCCGGCGCCGCTGGGTCCGGTGACGATTGCTGTATCGGCGGGTTCACCGTTCGTGATGGGCTCAAGGACGCTGGAGAGGTGGTTGACTTCGGCGTCGCGATGCTCAACTTCCCGAGGGACGAACCCGGCGCGGAGAACGCGAGCATCGCGGATCATCTGTTACTGTTCGACCTGTTTCCCGTCTAGTCATAAAAGCGTGACCGGGTTGTTTCCGGAAAGGCCTACATTATCCCTGCTTGATCGCTGTTTTGATAGCTTCTAAGAGCGCTTGGGCTCTTAACAGGTCTCTCCATAGGGATGTTCTCGGAAAGAGGCATTCCTAGATGATCAGAATTCACGACTTGTCTACTTTACGAGTTTTGAGGTTCCTCGATAATCTCTGATCCGAACGTACTACCGCAGAAATATGGGTCCATTCTGGTGGTCTCGTTTTGTTTTTTTATGCGCCTGATTGGGTGAGGCGCAAGTTGCCTCAGGCAAACGATGAAAAATCCAATATCAGTACCCGACTCTGTATCGGATCTCAAACTAACCCGAGAGAGAAGCCGAAACGAGATCAACGATTTCCTCGAGTCGGATATGGTAGACCACAAATTGGGTGGTATTCCTGGATGGAAAGCTGCTTTCGGAGCTCGTTATAAGTCTAATCTAATTGCAGTCTGTGTTCTCGGCCGTCCAGTGGCTCGAATGGTTGACGAAGATAAAGAAATCTCAATTACACGGTACGGATCGCGACCTGAAAGACCATCAAACACGGGTTCTTGGCTCATCGCACGCGCGCGAAAGTGGGCGTTCTTAGAGGGATATCAACGGATTTCTGCTCACGCTGGAGTAGCAGGTAACAAGGGAACAATTTATTCAGCGGCAGGATTCAAACTGGTTCGGGAAGAGAAAGCTCAAGGAGATGGCTGGGAGTCGCGCGAAGGGCGTTCCTCCGTCGATGATTTTGTTCGTCGCAAGTGGATTTATCAATTGCGTGATTGAATTGTGCTATAATCCGATTTGATTTGTATGCGGTAGATGAGGTATAAGACGACCTAATTCGCACTTTACTACTTAGTTTGGTTCTGGTTCTTCACCCGTGATGGTTTGTCCGTCTATACACCGGTGAAGGTACGAACATTGGCTACATTTCTGGACTGCTGGATTGGTCTTGTAGGATTCGATGTCCCCCATACTCGTCCAGAAGGCCCTATCATTCGTAATCCGGTCTCGGATCTGTCTCATGTCTTCCGTGGTCGGCACCATTCGGTCGAACTCCCCACTTCCAGTATGGGCTAATTGGACCCGAATCCGACTGAGTTCGGGTTCATACGCTTCGTGAGCATAGAGTGCATATGCTTGCATCTGTATTGTAGGGTTACTAAACCGGTCATACGTGCCTGTCTTCCAGTCAGTAACGACAAAGTCTCCCTCTGGGTTTCGCGTACAGAGATCTGGCTGGACGGTGACGGGTTCTTCGGAGACTTCGAACGTTTGGCGCGTTTCGTGGGCGATATACTGGTGGTCCTCAAGGTGGGGCCAAATCACCCGGAAGAACTGCCTGATGTGATTACGGGCTGTACGAACTAATGACCTAGTGAAGGAATCGCTATCGAAGGATTCCCCATCCGTAATGTCAATCCGATCAGCAATCGTCTCAGAATTCGCTTCGACATACCTCTCAAGTTCGTCTTTCGCATATTCAGTTGCAGTCTGAAGATGGATGTTCTCACCCCGAGCCCATCGTGCAACCTGCCCCGCGAGAGATTCGTGTACGATAGTTCCCAGATAGGCCCCTGGCGACGGTGTATACTCACTATAGTCCTCGGTAGACTCGGTCTGTTGGTATCGATAAAAGAACCGCCGGGGGCACTCTTCGAACAGCTGTGCTGCCGACGCCGACCAGTTTACGTGTGCAAACTGTTCTGACCCATCCATTCCGCTATTGGAGTTGATCGACGATTGAGTGAGCCACCTCTGGCAACCGTTGGGACAACTCGTAGTCTGAGTAGTCCTCGTCGTACGTCGCCGACGTCGGGGCACGTGACCGCCGCAGACTCGAACGAATACCAAATGTCATCGTCGTCCCGTCAATCTCGATTTCCCATTTATCGTCGTCAATCGCCCTGAGTGCAACATCTTCTTCCTTCAACTCCAAGGCACGTTCGAGCTGCTTTATCAGGCTCTGTGTCTTATCAGGACGAAGCGTTGGTGGAGTCCCCGTCTGTGCGTAATCGAGCAAGGCCAGGCCTTCGTGGCGATTCAACGAGTCGTGGAGATGGCGGTTCTGATACCGGCGCAGACAGTTGTGACACGCCGTATCGCATGAGCAACTCTCGAGGATTGAACGGGCTTCTGCACACACGGCGTCGAATTCCTCCCAGACGCGCGATGAGAAGCCAGCACCGCCAGCGGTTGTGTCGAAGAGGAAGACCTCGATAACGCCCCGTGCGTCGATGTCGGCGTGCTCTGCCGAACGAGTACGGAATCCACCTTCGAGTTCGTCATCTTCGATGCCCAGCGCACGAGATGCACCCATGACTAATGCTTCAGCTAACGACTGTCCTGGTGTCTCGAACCATGCTTCGGATGGAACAAACTCCATCTCATCACCTAACGGGATTTGGAGGACGGTCAAATCACTGGGGAAGCGGTGGCTGAAACTCGTCGTGACTGTTGAGCCGGTACACTGATCATCCCAGTCATATTCTCCAACAAATCGGAGATCCTTGGGGTATGGACGGGCGTGTGGGTTCGAGAGCGGACCTTCGCGGCTAACGGCCCCACAATCGGTGCAGACCTCGAATCCATCCTCATCAGCCCCAAAGTTAGCGACAAGAAGCTGTTCGTCATTCATCTTCCCCACTATCGAATGGCCAATGGATTTCTCCTCTGCCATCTCGCTAGCGTTCTCACTCTCGTGAGAAGTCGACGTCAGCGGGTATTTAGGCTGTGTCGCGTAGGCGCGGTTCTCGTTGTAGTCCGATCCTTTCTCAGCTGCACCTGTCTCATCGACTTTCGGTGCAAATGCCTCCGGGGTGTACATTTGAAGGGAACTGACGGTCGCTCCCTCACAGACTGGACATTCCATATCCCTGGCTGCCAGACTCTCATTATGCTCGTCAAAGACCGTCTTGCAGACGTCACACCAGTTCAACCAATCGAGGTCTCCCCAGTCTTCGCCAGCTACTCGGTTCTTCGGGTTGTCTGGGAATTTGACATAGACACCGTAGGACTCGTAGGTCTTCTTGTCAACGACGATCTCTCGGCCTGGTACGTACGTTGAGAGAGCCTGTTTCAGATCCCGAGACATCTGGTACTTGTTCTTCGGCTGTGACGACCCGGGCTCATTTTCGCGCACGACGAAGTCGGCCACATCAGTCGGGAACGAGAACGTCGGAAGGAGGGCTGCATCGAGAAGGACGGAAAGTAAATCGTCGTCTTCCGTGGATTGCTCTTCCCATTCTGTCTTGGCTTGTAGCTCCTGGAGTTCGCTTAGGAACTCTGTAGCGGCGTCGCGGACTAATGCGACCTCCCAGTCGGATGAACGTCCCTCTCCTAGTGCATCCGGAAGGAGGGCCCCCAATTGCTCGAGCGTCGACGATGAATCGGCGAAGATCTCTTCGTCCAGCCAGTCTTCGAACGCGGCGAGGGTTTGGTCCCCTTCTCCTTCAAAGAACTCGGCTGTACCTTTGAGCGAGCGGAATACGGCAGCTTCCGTCTCGACGGCCGATGGATCGAAGAACCGAGCAAGCAGCGAGGCGTTGATGTGCCGCCGGGCGATCTTTTCGTTGCCGGCGTAGATGACCGGTGCGTTCCCCTCGCTCGTTATCATCTCCTCTGGATTCTCGAAGTAGTGTGACTCGTGAGGGGAGTTGTCCGCGAAGGTGACGATCGTCGAGAGCCCAGCTCCGCGACGTCCTGCCCGACCAGCACGTTGCTCATAATTCTCTGGTCCTGGCGGGACCGTCCGCATGGCCACGCCAGTGAGACTCCCGATGTCAATCCCGACTTCCATAGTAGTCGTACAGCTTAACACGTCGATTGGCTGATCGGCCTCGGAGTCCCCGACAAGGATGTCCTGAAAGAGCAGTTCGTACTCTTCGGAGCGTGCGAATGCCTCGGAGTTGTCCTTTGCACTCAGCTGTGCGGAGTGCTCTTCTGAACGCAGCGTGAGCGGGTCCCGTTCGCCATGGAGCACTTCGCGTGGCGGGTTCCGAAGGAAGTTCTTCCGTGCCTGGAGATGGATGTCATCGTCACTAACCGGACTCAGAGTTCCGCGACACCCATCGTAGGGACACGAATCATTGAGAGACACTACCGAGAACCGGCGACATCCTTCACACCGGTACCAATCGTCGTCGAGTCGGAGATCGATTGTCGTTGCTTTTGGATTGACAAAGTAATTGCCGTGGGAGGCCCCAAACAACACAGGCTCTGTCGTCATCAACGCCCGTCTCAGACTATTCCACGCCTCTTCCGGCACTTCGTCGTCGAGTGATTCTACAACATATTCAGGGATTATCTCGCTGTGGGGGAGCCCCGTATCGTCCGGGTCAATCCAATTTTGGTAGGGATAGGAGTTCGAACGTCGTCTGGCTTCAATGCTTGAATCAAATGCCCGTTCCTCGCAGGCATGACGAAGCGCCTCGATGAGGATGCTCTTGAGTTGGTCTGTCTCAATTTCAGGGACGGCCTCATCGATTTTCTCAAACACTTCCTCGGACGGCGCAATGTACCCGACGAGAGCGCCGGTGATGGAGTACTGTTCATCGCCCAACGATCGGAGGAGAAGTTCCTCATATTGGCGGGGACGCTCCGACAACGCATTGCGTGCGGCTGGCACCTCCGGAATATCGTCGATGGACTCAAGGTAGTACTCATCGACAATATCGGACAGGTTCCCACGAATATCCTCGAAGTGGGAGCGTGAACCCTTATACACGACACCCGACTGATTCGTGTATTGGTCGCTGTCGTCGAAGAATACGATGTTGTTTTTCGCACAGTAGACTGCGAACTCGGCGAACAACCGATCCATCGTGATTTCATCATCCGCGGATCCAATAATGTCGGTTAAGACCTCGCGGAACGAGTCGGATTCAACGTTCGATTGGAGGTCGCGAGCTAAGCGGGCCGCCTTCTGTCGACCGTCAGAGAAGCACAATACCTTGCGCCCCTCGTTGGGGAACTCCTCTTTGAGTGGGTCGGTCGGCTGGATACCGAACATCGAGCGGACGCTGTGCGCGAATGGTTCCTCACCTTTGGTGACCAGATCTTCGACCTTCGTGTCGCCATTCGGACGACGTCGCTCTTTGATCCCGCACGCCGGACATTGGGTCCAACTCCATGCACCGCCCTCGTCCGGCGGCTCTTCAGTCGGGACCTGAACCTCGATATGAGTGGTCGGTCCTTCGTCGTCCACATGCCGATCATCAACAAGATGGCCGGAGGCAATCGAGAGGTTTCGTGAGGTCGTCGTCTCGGCGAGCGAGCGTCCGTGTTCGTGGTCTGGATTCGGGTCATCCCGAGGTTCCTCAACTAAGAGATGAAGCTCGTCCAAGTCCTCGCTGCTCTCAGGATCTGACCACAGGAACGTCGGCCCGCGGTCGTCGTCAGAGCGTCGATAGGCACGCAGATATGCTGCTCCACAGGTGCGGTGGCTAATCAGTTCGAAGACTCGACTGCCACAGGACTCACAGGTCGTGTGCGGATTACTGTAGATGCGCCCGAGGAGGTTCTCCCCCTCTGTTACCCGGCGGCCGCTGCATTCAGGATTGACACACGCATACTGGGCGGGGAGCCCTTTGAGGAACATATGCAGGCGTGTCGGAAGCAACGCCTGATCCTCCCCCTGGCGGGCCTCGGTACAAAGATACAGAAGATTACCCGTCGCCTCACGAGCCAGCTCCTGATCGATGTCCTCGAACAACTCTTCGGCAAGCGCCGATAGGCGCAGCGGCTCTTCACGAAGATATTCGTGTGCTAACCTGAAGAGTGGGTCATCGACTAACTGGTCAGCGAGGTACGAACGGACCGATTCTACGTCATTACTTTCAAGAGGATCCCAGCCTCGTTCGCTCGCAACGTTACGAATCTTCGACGGATCATCGAGTTGGTAACCAACCCGCTCTAGGAGTTGCGCCGTGCGTTTCTCGCTCGGTTCTCCACCTTCGTACTCCACCTGCTCACCGGTGATTACTGAGAAATCGTCCGGATCTCCGGTTGTGAGCTGGGCCGCAAATTCTGGGGCTGCTTCCTCTACGTTTTCGCCCATCGTCGCACTCGTGAGGATGAAGCGCACACGTTCGCGAGATATCCCGAGCTTCTGGAGCAAGCGGCTCAACAAGAGTGCCACCTCTGCTCCTTGGGCGCCTCGGTAGAGGTGAGCTTCGTCGAGGACGATATTCAACTCGTTCTCTTCGTCCTCGGCCAGCCATTCACGGGTATCCTCAAAGAGGGGTTGTTCGATTGGCCGAAGTAGCATGTACTCCAGCATCGAGTAGTTCGTAATCAGGAGATCAGGCGTCCCGCCATGGGGATTGCTTCCATCGCGAGTGTGCATCTCTTGACGCGTGAAGAGTTCCGTGTCGCCTGGTTGGGTACGAAAGTTTGTTTCTTTTGGTCTGTTATTATTATTCAAGAATCCTTCCAGATTCTTGGCCGGGATACGGCCTTTCTCTGCGAGTTGTTCGTAGAGGTCTGGCTGCTCTTCTTCTAACTCAACGTACCTTTTGATGACCGGCCTGACCAAATTATCGTTTTTGCTGGTGTCATACTCCCCGTGATAGGGTGTACGACTCGTATACATCCCAAACTGTACCCGCCGACCCATATAGTCCTCAAGTGTATCTGCTCCGTCCTCATTACCGAAGAGTAGGCGCATCCGCGAGAGTTGATCCGCGACGAGAGCGTTCATTGGATAGAGAACTAATGTCCGTATCCCACGTTTGTCGGCTGTTTCGCCTCGCGCTGCTTCTTGTGCGAGTTGACCCAGAATTGAGTAGAGGAAAATCTCGGTTTTTCCGGATCCTGTTCCAGTGGATACGATGAGGTCGTCCTCGTCGTTGAAGAACGATTGGAGAGCGTCGGCCTGGTGTTTGTACGGCGGATCGAAGATATCGAGATCGTCGCTTTCGAGATCTTTCAGCAAATCGACGACTTCGCTCGGCAAGCCCAACTCTCTGAGGGAATCCCCCGAAACATAGGTCGGAGTAGCCTCGACCCACGGTTCGGTGGCCGTCTCTCCCTCGTCCATCAGGGCACGACGTTCCTTGAGAAGCCGCGGATGATGGAGGTGGTAACGTGATTCGATGTACTGTTGAAGGTCGTTCTCGAGCTCTTCCGAGACTTCTTTGATTGATTTCATGTTATGTGTTATCGATGATGGTCACGGGCAGTTCGTCAAAGACCTCCCGCACTGAATCAGCATCGGTGTCCGAAATTCGCCATTGAAGCTGATACGACGATGTTTCAAGCCACTCTGCTCCGACTGCGTACAGCCAACGCATCTGTGCCCGCGGCGGTGCAAAGTCACAACTCAATAAGACCTCCTCCTCATATCCGGTGAGTTCAACAGTCTGTGGGTCCTCAGCCATTGAGTCAAGAATTAGGCACGCATGCTTGCGGTATTTCGGCGAAACACTGACAGCCCTGGTTTTGCCGTCGCCCGATTGAACCTTCAACTGGTAGGTATCGGCACCGTATTCGACTGGAACTCGCCACAAGCTGATCGCAGTTCCGTCTGCCTCTTCAATGACGAGCGGCTCACCGTCTACGGTAAATCCATAGTACTGTCCAGTGTATGGTGCCCAATCCTCCTCCGGTTCCCACGACTCCTGCGGTCGCTGTTCGATGTACTCACGTAGTGTGGCTGGCGTCGTAATCGGCGCCTCGTCCAGACCGATGTATTCGTCTTTAGATTGAACAGGGATTTCTCTCGAACGCAATTCTTCTTCACTGGTGTCAGTAAGAATCCGCGTCAACCCTCGGAATTCGATATCAAAACCGGACTCTATGAATAGACGACTTGGATCTCCTGAAACGAGCACGGCCTCAGATTCGGAGATCATTACAGCTCGCGTCGGTGCTGGAGCATAGTACCCCTGTGAGAGTTGTATCACATCACCGAGGAACGTGATTGTGGGGCCGGTACGCTCTGTTAATGCTGCCCGAAACCACCCGACATCATCGGATACTTCATCGGCACCAGCGACCGGCTGTCCGAGAACAGCTGCCAGCTTATGAACAACCCAGTGGCGGATTGCGGTGATGTGTGCTTGTGGATACTGTTGGCCACCCGATTCAGCTTTCTCCGCAAGACCGAGTCGGATTGCCTCACCAGCTATGGCGTCTCGGATACCGATCTCAGTTGATGGTAGTTGGTCGCCACTCACGCCAGTAAACCGCATAGCAAACGCACGAAATGGTTCTTGGCCGAACCCCGCTTGCTGAAGTTGCTGCATCCGAGTATCGTGCCCTGGATCTTCGATATCACCCACCGAATCATATACTTTTGTCACTTTGCCAACTCCGCGGTCTCGGTGAAATCTAATGAGTTCCCCTTCGATTTTTTGTCCGATTCGGGCTTTCTCTCCAGAAAAGTAGACAGGCAACCCGTCCACATACGCGATGAGACTACTGCCGTCGGTGTCATCTATCGTTGCCGTGAATGACTCGCCCTTTTTGATAGGGAGTTTGTCCCAGCGCTCACGGAGGATATTGAAGCGGATCCTGTAGCGTTTCCCACGTGCTCTTGCGTTCAGGATCTCTGCATATCCCGGTTCGCGTCCTACAACGTGCACTAAGTCGCCTTCATCTGCTTGTACTGGTCCGAGTTCGACGACTTCACCACCGGCAACGGCGAGTCCGAGGCCATACTCATCGATCTTATCCACCTCAATATAGGTTTGTTCGCCCTCTTGTGGAGGTTGGTCAGGAAGAAGGCCGCTTACATGGCGTCGAATGTGGTCTTTGTAATCGTCCGCGAGGACTTCCTCGGTCAGGCAAAGTGCGAAATGAATCGATGTTCCAGCTACTGAATCTGCCCCAAGGTACCGCAATCGAACCGAACGACCGGGTTGGCACGTCACCGGGCCGATATTAATTCCTTCTCCTTCGTATTTGACAGTACAAGTTCTCCGTTTTCTCCGTTTCGTAATCTTGTCTACTTCCGCTGTAAACTCGTCACCGGGTTCCAGATTCATTGTTCCCCCTGCGGAAAGCAGATCGATACAGCCCCAATACCATTGAACCGGATCTCGAGTTCATTACAGCCGCTCTCTACCCAGTGGATGACCTCCGAGATAATATCACTGATTGCTGTTACGTCTCGGCTGATTGTCGGACCGAGCGATGCGCCTTCAGCAAATGTAGCGATCACTTCCAGTTCAAGGTCTTCTGGCCCGACATATTCGAGGTTGGTATGTAATAAATGAGGATTGAAACCAACGGGCATACGCTTTGAGGACGGACCTTCGATAGGTGAGAGAAAGTCACGATGTTCCTCATCTTGGATTTCAATACCAATTCGTCGTGATTCTGGCTCGGTTGCGTCTATGAACGTCGATTCTTCGGATGGGTGGAGGTGAATCAGACGATGCCGATCGGAGTTCCGCTGGTGGATACTCACACGACGCGATCCATCAGAGGGTATCTCAGTTGTGTAGTAACGAGGATTTCCCGCTCCAGTCCGATCGATTTCGACTGTCTCGTTTGCATCTTTGGGGATGGAAACGACCTCGAATATTGGATCGACCTCCTCGGAGGGAGTAACTCCAACGAGAACTGGTTCCTTTGGTGGTGCGTATAGGGGTGCCTCAACGGTTGGGTTTGTGTGTGCGGGTAATACAACGTCAGCATCGAAGCCGTAGTTTTCTGTACTAAGGCCTCCCCCATAGCGGTCGAGAAATGGTTCCGTCTTTTCGGACGCCCGGAACCCGACTAAGGATACATCTGCGAAGTCGTAGACGTCCACGAACGACACTTCGGATTTCGGGGGATTCTTTGAGACCAGATATACCCACATATCCTTGCGCACTTGGTGATCCGAGTTATATCGCTGCGCCCGAGTTTCGTCACCAACAAAGAGATCACCATGTTGGAGCCCCGAAGTAGTCCAAGTGCCGGTGATACTTCCGAGGGCATCTGGACCTGAGATTTGAAGTTCGTAACTATCCGCTGTTGGGTCAAGATCAAGCGTGACCTCTGCCTCCGATGGGTGGAAGTTACTCGGTACGGGGGGATGTGTGATTCCTGTTGCCTCGATTTCGACGTTTTCTAAGAGTGTGTCCACGTCCTCATCTTCTTGGATTTGATCCCAATCGAGTGATGGAACGATGCCAAATAATTCGATGCCACCGTCATGGCGTTGCCCTAGATAGGTTCGAATCGACCGCTCACGCTCACCCTCTTCGATGTCCGAGGTACGGAGATCCTCGATCATCTTTTCAACACCCTCGTCGCTGGACAGTGAACAGGAAATGTCCTCCAGAACGCCTTGCTTATGAGCGAAGTACTGGCGCTGAGTCCCAATACGAGGGGTTAGAAATTCACCACATTCTGGGCACCGGTAGTAGTCTGACTTACGTTGGGCCTCTTCTATTGGAGTTTTCGTTCCCTCCGGGTCGAGTCCGAAGGGGATAGAAAGTTTACTCACGAATGGATCGGAGCCCTCCGGTGTAAGTCCTGATAGTTCCCTTACGCATGTGTTATCAAACCTGAGGGACAGATAGAATAAATCTATTGAAGAAACACAAACATATAATCCTCCAAACAATTGTGGCAGGACCCCTTGGGTCGTTTAGGGGTGTGGACTGATCTGAGTCGATACTCTTTTGGATTTCAGCAGAGAACGATTTGCCACATCAACCAGATTACTATGGGTGCGAATTCTGAACGAGAAGTGGATTTTTCGCCTAATCTCCCGGACCAGTACCAACGCCGATTTGAGGCTCTGACCGATGAACTGATCGAATTTCAGGAGGACCTCGACAGGGAAGTTGCCATCAAGGACGAGATTCGCTATATCGAGAACGAAATCGAGGATGAAGTAACTGAAGGCCAGATTCGATATCTCGCAGCGTTAGAGGTTCTCCTAGATCTTATTGAGATCAACTATGACATTCGCAAAAACTCCGAACTACACGTAGTTCGGCCGGATCCTGATCGCTACAAAGACGACCCAGAAGAGTTCAAGAAACAGGAACGCGCTGTCCTTCAGAAAGAACGACGGGCGCAGTTCCGAGAGGAAAGCGTCCGCGAGTTCGTCCGGAAAATGGAGCGAGACACCCGCGTAAATACGAATGGCGGGCGAAGTGTTCTTGAACTAATAACCGATGGGGAAGAACTCTACCAAGACTTAGCACCGCTTCAGGACCAGGACCAAGAGGAAATCGCCGAAGATCTAGAAGACGTTGTCCAACCCTACATACAGAAAGTAGAGACTGGGGAGAAATGTGATCACACCGAGTTGGACCTGATGGATATCTGGCGGTATTTCCGCTACACTTGGCTAACACCATATAACACGGTCCCTGGAAGAAACATCAACTTCCTTATTAGAAATGCAGCGAAGCCGAAAGACCCGGTGATGGGGATTGCGACACTGGCAAGCCCGATGATGAACCTGTCAGTCAGAGATGACTATATCGGCTGGACTATTGACGCGGTCGAAGATAAACTCCAGCGGAAGAAACGGGTTCACGAATACGAGGAGCAGCTGCCAGAAGAGAAGCGGACGCCGGACAAGAAAACTCGGACAGTCACCAATACAGAATGGCTAGAGACCGAGGAAGAATACGAAGAGAGGGTCAGCGAGTTCTGCTCCGATATACGAGAAGCCCTAGAGGACGCCATTAAGGACGCAATATCCAACATCCGACACGACGACTTTGCCGAGGAGCACCCTGAACTCTCTGAGGAAAGCTTCGTCAATCCCGACGAACGGGTTATCGAGATTCTTGAGCAGATAGAAGAGGAAGCCGAGCAGACCATTGAAAATGGTGAGGACGAGAACCCGGAGAAGATGGAGTCTTGGGAGGAAAGAAGTGAAACAGCCCTGTTCCGGAAAAAACGTGCTCGAGCACTTCAAAAGCTTCTCCGCGACCGAAAATACTTCCAAGAACACAGCGAAGAGGACGATGTCGAGTTCATCAGAACTGGGTTGAATAACGACTCCGGGCGGCGAGCTATCAAAACAGCTCTGAAGGAGATCAAAAAGGAGCGGGTCGGTGCCGGGATGATGAACATCATGGTCTGTGGCGCTATCCCTCCCTATAACCGTATTCTCGGAGGGAAGCTTGTGGCGATGGCCTTGACGGGTCCCAAGGTCATCGACATGTACCAGGACAAATACGGCGACTACCAGAGCGAAATCGCCAGCTCGATGAAAGGCGAAGCAGTGAGTAAACGGAATGAACTGGTTTTCCTCGACACCACTGGCCTGTTTGAGATTGGAAGTGCCCAGTACGACCGTATCCGGGTTCCAACCGAAAACGGCGAGATCGAATACGACCAGATCGGGTACACTGAAGGATACGGTTCAATCCAGTTCGGTCCCGAAACACGAAAACGGATTAGTCAGGTCACACAGTTAGAGGAAGGTCGCAAGGTGGTCCGAGGTCGGTTCGGAGAAGGTGTCTCTCCTCGCATCCGGAAAATCCGCCGTGGCCTGAAGAACTGCGGTTTAGAGACGGATCTCTTGAAACACGAGTCTAGACGGATTGTGTACGGAATCGATCTGGCGGAGAACTCCCAAGACTATCTACTGGGAATCGACGACAACCCAGAATACTACTGGAAGTTCGACGACCCACAGAAGGAGCAGGAGTCAATCTATCAGTATTGGATTGATAGGTGGGCAAGCATGAGAGCTCAGAAACAAGACGTCTTGGAGAATATTAGGGAATTTGACAAGCAAGAATTCAAATTGAGCAGCGAGATCGATTTCGACAAACGGCAAGCCAGTCTCAGTGAGTTCATTATAAGCAACAGTTAACATGACGGGAACATTCGGTCACCAACATCAACGATAAATATGGGAATTGAAGCATCGACACTGAATCTACGATTCCTTTCACAGCTGGCACAGGGAGGCTTCGCTGAACAGCTCACTGACGAGCAACGCAGAGAAATACACATTACAACCCGTCTAGATGGTGAGGAATACCTACAGGACGCACTAGAAGATGGGAAGCAGGTCATTCTCACTGGGAACCCTGGAGACGGTAAAACACAGTACATCCTGCAGATGAAGCCTGAGTACCCGGAACCGGACTATTTCTATCTCTCTGACGCCTCCGAGTACGACGACTATACTGTCCTACTTGACAAATGGAAAGACGCCCTCGACGACGACCGACCTGGTATTCTCGCTATTAATGACGGCCCTCTTTACGAGATGACTACCCAACACGCCGACGACTATCCCTTCCTGGAAAAAGTTCGGAGCCAGTTCCAAAACCAGATAATCTACGACGAAGATCAAGCTGGCAACGCTGATTTCGACTCTATCGTCGTCATCGATCTCAACAACAGAAACATTCTCACCCGAAAGGTCATCGGCCAAGCCATCGAGAATCTGACTTCGAATAAGTTCCTCAAAGAGAACAACGGCGACGACATCGACGGACACATCGCCTACAATATGGATAAGATGAGGAATGATCGTGTCCGAGAAAATATAATCCGGCTCCTACAGTCCGTGGGCCATCTGGACGCCCACGTCACCGTTCGTGACCTCCTGAACTTTCTCGCCTACTGCATTACTGGAGCCAAAGAAGAGAGCATCACCGAGTTTGACGAAGATCTGAAATACTACAACCTCGCCTTCAGTGGCAGCGGGAAGATCTTCACCCTCCTGAACGAATACTTCCATCCCCGTGACCTCACTCATCCATTTATCGACAGCAAACTTTGGGCTGACGCTGAAGAAGAGGTTTCACGGAGAGACGAAGAAGACTCAGAGGAAGAAGTCGACCAACGATTCATCGAGAAGAAACGTCAGTTCTACTTTGAGGACGTAGCCATCAAAGACTACGACGCTCGCGACCTCTATCACGAGACCAACTACTCCTTCCATAACCAGCGGAACAGGGACCGTTCGGCTGAAAGCGTGAAAGAGGACGTCATAGAGATGATTAACAGCTATTTCATGCCGGATTCTTCCAAGGGCTCCGATCTCCGCGTCTGGCTCTCCCACAACTATCGATCTAAAAGCTCCCTATCCCTTATCTCCCGGACAGAAATTCCCAAGCGCGAGTTGAACCGCCGAGTCCCGCAGCTCCATCCCGAAATCAGCGATGCAATGGACTACAACCACGACCACCACGTTCTCGAATACGAAGGACGTGACTCAACAGTCAGGCTTCGGATTGATCCAGACCTATCAGAGACACTCGGTGCCCTGAACGGCAACATCCCTTACATCCTACGTGGAAGGGAAGAAGAACAGCAGTTGCTCGAATTTATGGAAGAAATCGAGTACAGGGAAAGCCACGATGAAGATTACGGCACCGTCCATATCATGGACACGGAAACTGGCGAACTCGAGATTCTGACAGTCAACGATGACCGGTACCAGATGGAGCGGAGGTGAACACCAATGCCAATGAGACTTAACGACGTAAACTCCGACGCATCGGAAGCCGCATTCGGATTCAAAGCAACCTCTGCCTCTCTAAAACCGGTGCATCTCTCCCAGGTCGTCTTCAGTAACGTTCTGGGATCTACTCACCAGTCGGAGGACCTGTTCAAATTCGTCGAGAAACCTGGGAAAACCCCCTCCAGCGACTTGGACGAGAAATACCACGGCCTGTTCGAGTCCTCCCGCGATCTCAGTGACGAACAAATGGACAATCTTCGGTACAGGATGCGGAAGGTCTTGGACAACGACAACGCCCTCTACGCAAGTAGTCCACGACACTCTGCAATGACCTCTATGAGCGACTGGTTCGTCGCCTACCGCCGAATCGGTGTAACACCGTCACAGTTCATCTACACCGTACTGGACGAATCTGACAGTGACATCAATCAGAAGCTGACCGACCAGCTTCAGGATCACCACGACGCTATCTCTCTCCTGTTCCGGCCACTGGCCAAAGACGGAGGGAAAGGCAACGTCACGGTCTCACCCTGGGAAGAACCTGTCCTGGGAGACGCATTCGGGGACGGGAAGATTGCGGATGAATTCGTCGAAGGCTTCGAAACCCTGTCGAAGCATCTGAAGGACTCCAACGGCGACTACGACCTGAACTACGCCCGTGACCTTCGACGCACCATCAAATTCGGCGGGTTCCTGCTCTACGTCTATATGGCCAACCGGCATAATGAGATCCGGGATGACGAGGGCAAAGACGAACCTGTCCCAATCGTGCTGAACTACACCGGAAACAGGAACAACCCGGTAGCCGACGCCAGCCTTGAATCATTCCGCGTCGTCGGGTCGGAAATCCAGTTAGCCACTAGGCTTGGTGTCAAGCACGTCCTTGACCTGCAGGGCTTCAAAGACTACAGCGAGGAAGACGTCCTCCGAGAGCTCGAGAACCACAATTTCCTAGAACTGAACCGGAATAAGGAGGACAAGATCGAGCAGGACTACGAAAAATTCGAGCAGGTATTCCGAGCCTCGCGAGACCCCGAGAAGGATACCACCTTCCACAGGCTGGTGGATGCTGTAAGCAACGTCATCCACGACTTCTCGAACCGATTCGACACATACACACCGCAATCCACAGCCCAGACCTTCGCCTGGCGTGCCGGGATCCTCAAACCACGAGGAAACCGGGCGAACAAACGTAGGTATCGGCCCGACCCCGAGATGCTGGAACCCGTCCTACTCTCCGTAATCGAACCAGGCACGAGCATGTCTCTCCAAGATCTCTCAGAAGAACTCCGGGAACGGTACGGGATCATCGTGGGCGGAACCGAACAGGACCGTAGCCACCTGGCGGAGTGGGACATCCGCCTCGGTGCCAGCGCATCCGAAAGTGATCCGCTGAACAACCAGAACTACGAGGGCTTCAAAGAAGCAGTATCAAGCCTTGGATATGCTGAGGAATACGCGGACGGCGTTACCATCGTCTCTGTCCCCGAGGAGGAAATATGAGCGAAACCACACAGACACAAGACAGCTCATTCGAGAGCAACGAGGATCTGATCGGCAAAGCAATCGCTAACGAGACAGTCGACCAGCTGACCGAGGAAAACATCGGAGTTATAATCGAATCGCCACCCCGATTCGACGCTGAGGAGTTCGTCGATATTCTCTGCAGTAACGCACGGTACGATGTCGGCCTTGCTATGGTCAGCATCGATGAAGCAGACATCGACGATCTCCAGTCACGGACAGAGGACTCCTCCGTCAGACTCACAGACAAAGTTAGTGTCGCCGTCAACTGGCGGAATGGGACCGACACCGGATTCGAATGGGACGGACGCATCGAACCAGAGAAACTGGTGATTCTGGTTCGGGGAGACCACGCCCGCCTGAATTCGATGAAAGATTTCGAGGGTATGGTCGACTTGCCTCTGGCAGAAATCACGCGAGAAATCACCGACCAGATGCAGGCCCAGAAACAGTTCACCGACAGTCCCCCAGCCCAAGCTATCTGGGAAACCCTTGGCTCCGACCTCTACGACAGGTTCGAAATCCCTGCAGTTGCTGACTACGCAACGTCGACGCTCAAAGAATCAGAACAAGGTTCACTCGACGCCCTCGGAACCGAACTCTACAGACTGCGGCTGTTCAATGATCCGGGGCTTAACAACCCCGATGAAATCCCTGACAGGCTTTCCGATAACCTGGATCTCGTGCTGCGGGTCTCCCATATGTCGAATAGGGATCGACGCCGGCTCACTAACAGTGTCACCAAAGTCGATGACAGCGAAAGGGAAGAACGGGAACAATCTGTAGCCAAGCTTCGACGGTTCGAACGAACAGGTGACTCGGAGATCCTCGCCGACCTGACGTACAATGAGGTCAACGAGATATTCTCCACCTCCGGCCAGTCCAGCCAGCGACGTTCAACCACCAGCACTCGGAGAGACGTCGAATCCGCTAGCGTGGAGGCAGTCTTCGACGACAACAACGAGGAACTGGAACGGCTTTCAGAAGAGTTCGATGACCAATACCGAGAAGCCGTCGAGGAAGAAGAAAACCGGGTCGACATGGAGTTCACCGGAGATGAACAGTTGGCCTTTGACGTCAACGACGACCTCTACTACTTTATTGAGCACTTCGTCACCGAGGACTCCTTCGGTGGTATCATCCACAACCCAGAGGACAGGCAAAGCGCGATCAAGAACTTCCAGGCTCTGAGAACCGAGAAGTTCCAGCCACGAGGCGAAGACAGCAGCTTCGAAAAACTCCGTAGAGTGGCTGAGAACAGCGGCAAGTTCGAGGACTTAGTTGCATCCATCGACCGATACGTAACAGCCCGTAGCGAACTCGTCGACGCCCTACCAGGACTATTATCCGCACCGCTTATCCGGCTTCTCGGAGACGATGACCTGCTCGAATCCGCAGAAAACTACATAGAGGCCTACCGTGAGGTCCAGGACAAACTGGACAAGAAGTACCGGGAGATTCAGGACGTTAGCTCTGAAGGCTCCTCCAAGCTTCTCTCCGACTTCCTCCTATTCGACACCGTCATTCTCGAATACGAAGACGATAGAGAACTCGTCCTCTCCCCACTCCACCCGCTCCACCTCTGGAAGTACTCCGAACTGGCGCGGGAGATGAAGGACGAAAAAGAGTCGCTGACCGAGGAAGAACGCAACTTCCTCATCAACAGCGTCGAAGAACAGCCACACGTCCTCCGTAGCATCCACGTCGGCGGGAACTACAGACTGGCGGATGAGACCTATCTCGTACAATCCGCGGAGCTCGACAGGCTGCCTGTCTATACCCGAATCGAGAATGCTGCAGAAGGAACGAACTCCAAGTTCTACGACTACGTCCTCGACAAGTTCACGTCAGCATACCCACCGTCTCAACGCCACCTCAAGATCAGCGTCATCGATCCTCTAGATCCTGTGGACCTTCTCTCTGACATCGCTGACTTAGCGGAGAAAGAAGAAATCCAAGGCGCAACAGTGGAGTTCGCCTTCATCGAGGACGAAGAGAAACCTGTCCTCAACGGCACTGCCTCACCAAGCGTCTCCGAGGATATCACTAATCTGTTCGGCCCAGACAACGACTCTGGGGAGTTCGAGATCGTTACAACCGAACATCCCAGCTATGACTCATACGCCGAGAGCCTGAAAGGCGACCCACAGCACTTCATCCTGATTAACGACCAGAGCAACTTCAGCATCCAGACCTTTGAGCGTGATGCTGAGACCACAATCCACCCGCTGTACGTCCCGAAAGAGTTCGACTACGACCTGCTTGAGGACAAAATCAATATCTCGCCGTCGAAGGAAGGAGTCCTCTTCTCCGAATACCAGGACCTGATCAACCAGCTGTATAATCAGCGGCAGGCCATCCACAATGCTGAGGTCAACGAACTCAACGTCGAAAAGGAGACTATCGACGACCTCCTCGACTCCGCGATCTGGGTCTCCATATCCTCACCGCCGATGAACGGCAACCCATTCTGGAAGGACAACCTGATTTCCAGAGAACGACGCGGCGAACGCGACTTCGCCACGTACTCAGAGGATATCGACTACTTCCGACGGGTTCTCCGCCGCATTATTACCGAATACCGTCTCGCGCCTGACGACACCGACTTGGAGGATATCGCGGAGAGAATCGCTGACCTACAACAAAGCGGCCTTCTCCGCCTCATCACCCGGGAAACCCTCGGCAGCGGGAAATCCAGAAATACGAAGGGCCTGCTTGGCTCCATTATCGCCGTCCAGTGGCTCCAGCAGACGCTGGCAGATCCCAAGCTGATCTTCTCCATCGACAACCCGCGTACCCGGGAATGGCTGAATCTGGGGGACAGCGAAAGCCGGGCCGACATCCTTACTGTCCAGTTCGACGATGATGGTGGCCTTATCCTCGACATCATCGAAATCAAGACTCTGGAAGAAACTAGCGGCGCCTACACCGTCAAAGACGAAGATGGCACCAAGGTCGTGGAAGGAAACGCTGTCGACCAAGTCTTCGAGACGACAGACACAATCCGTGGCCTGTTCACAGGCGACAAAAACCTCACCACGTCGCCCCGGAAAGAGGCTCTCCGCGAACAACTGTACTACGAATTGACCTCCGCAGAAGGGATGGAGGGTAAGCAGGAGTGGGCAGACCGGATTAACGACGTATTCAACGGGGATGCCCAAATCGAGATCAACCCGAGGATCGTATCGGTCGAAGTCACCAGCGAAGCCACTTCGGACGAACGGATTGACGGCGTAACTCCGAACGCCCAGTCCATCAGGGTTGACAAGCTTCCCCGACAATCAATCAAGCGGCTGATTGTCAGCGGCATCGAGGACCGGGAAGACCAACGGCCGGAAGAGGATGCCGAAGAGGAAGCTGTCGCAGAAGAGGAAACGGACGAAATCGACGAAAGCGAGACGGAAGTCGACAGAGAGGAAACCGGTGGGGAAGAGGAAGACACCGTCGGCGACGACGAAAAGACAGACGTCAATACTGAATCTGCTGACCGGTTCGGCGATCCCGAAGAATACACTGACTTGGTAGAAACCCTGAAACGGGTTCTCAACGAGTTCAAGATCAACATCCGGAACATCGATCCCGACGATATCGATGTCGGACCAAACGTGGTACGCTTCAAGATCCGTCTGGCACCAGGCGAGAAACAGAGTTCCCTGGAGCAACGGACAGAGGACATCGCCCGGGAAATGGCGTTCGAGAAAGAACCGATCGTCCAGCGACTGCCTGGAACAGAGTACGTAGCTCTGGACGTCCCCCGGGAAAACAACGTTGTGGTACCTCAACGCGACTACAGAGACCGGTACAAGCCGTCCGACGAGATTGAGACATCCTCACTACCCTTCCTAGCAGGCGTTACACCAGACGGTGATGTCTACCGTTCTGATCTCTCTGAAGCACCACACATGTTGGTCGGCGGAGCAACAGGCAGCGGGAAGACCGTGTTCCTGTACTCCTTGATTATGAACTTCATGGAGCAGAAAGGCGAAGACAACGTCGAGTTCGCCTTAGTTGATCCGAAGGAGACCGACTTCATCTTCTTCGATGCTCTGCCAAACCTTTCTAACGGCGAAGTGATCACTGACGCCGAAGATGCTGCCAACCTGTTCGAGTGGCTCGTCGAGGACGAAATCCCACGTAGAAAACAGCTGCTGCGGGAAAGCGTATGCCGTGACATCGGAGAGTACAACGAGCAGAACCCTGATGACCAGATGAAGCCGATCGTCGTCATCATCGACGAATACAGCGACCTACTCCAGCAACTTGGAGAAGACGCTGACGACACCGAGGACAACGTGCGCCGAATCGCCCAAATCGCACGGGCACAGGGTATCCATCTCGTCATCTCTACCCAGCGACCTTCACACGAAGCTATCGACACGGACCTCCGTGCTAATCTGGATACTCGGGTGGCTTTCCGGCTTCCAAAGCAGTCTGACTCTCGAATTCTAATCGACGAAGGTGGAGCAGAGGAACTTGGCGGAGACGGAGACATGCTACTGAAAGAAGCGGACAGAACCACTCGGCTACAAGGTCTCTATGTAGATTCTGATGACATCCGTAACCTCATCAATCAATATCGGTGACCACTAGGAATGTAGAATTCGAATGCCGTTCTTGGCCCTCCACGACGGCACCGAGGTCATTCCGAATCAGGTACAGAAAGGGAGTCTCCTCGAGTGCCCGAAGTGCGGCGATCAATTGAAAATTCGCGATTCCCATCGCCGTAAGGGATCGTTCGTCGCACGGCATTTCTACCACGCTGCTGAAGAGGAGACTGACTGTGGCGGTGAATCTCCACCTCATTTGCGGATGAAGTCGATCGCGTATTCGAAGCTCACGACCGAGTATCCCGACGCTACAATAGGACTAGAACAGCAGCTGGGTGACCGGCGTGCCGATATTCTCGTTGAGTTTCCACAGCCTCGGTTCCCTGAGGGCCGTGGCATCGGCGTCGAAGTACAGCACAAACACGAGGACAAGGATGTCGACGCAGTAACCGCTGAGTATCTCGCTGCAGGGTACAGCGCCCTCTGGTTGGGAGAAGAGGACTTCTCCGGACTCAACGTCGATCTCTCTGGCATTCTCCCGACCTGGCCTCACGCGGTCCAACACGACTTCAGCGACGGGTATCACGGCGTCATCCACTGGCTCCGACAATCAAAGCCAGCCAATCCCTCGATGGACGTCGTCCTGCCGCGAGAATATCTAGCTGAACACAGCGAGGGTCTTCGTCGAGCATGGGAGTACGGGAAGTTCGATCAGGGAGGCCAATCGGACTGGAATGATCTCGGATTCTGGTGGTTGAGTGCCTCGTATGACCCGTACCAGAAGTGGTTCAAACTCACCGAGACGCCTGATGGGCGGACGATGCTTCAGCTCGGGAAGCAGGTCCGCGGTACTGAACACGTGCTCGCTCCAGTTCAGACTGGACACTCTCGGAATCGGGGGAAGGTTCACAGCTTGGCTTACGAGGTGGATTCAGCAGATACCTCCGCTGGCGAATGGGCAGATATCGAAAAGGCGTGGCTGGAAACCGGCTTACAGAGCACTTCAGTTATCTTCAAGCTCGTTGCAACTCCGAGCGGGGAGCTCGCTCTTTCGCTGGGAAAGTACAAGGAACACAGCGACGATGGCGAGTTCATTACCGTCTCTACCGAGTTCAAGCGCAATCTCAAAGAGAGTCTCCACGAACTGGCTAACCATCTGGGGTGACCTGACTCGCCCGGAAACCCGCCCACAACGGTAAATGGACGGACTACAAACAGCAGTCAATAATGTCGGACGAGGCTGACGATTTGTATGATAAGTACATCGACTACGATGGCAGAGATCTCGATACCCGGAATGTCGGTGATGGGAAGGTAGTTCGGCCGATTACGGCCGAGAATTTCGAGATGGAGAAACGGACTCTGGGGGAGGTCCTCACCGATCAGAAGTTCAACGTACCAGAGTACCAACGACTGTACTCGTGGAAGAACATCCACCACGAACAGTATTGGTCGGACATCGAGCAGTTCGTGAATGCCGACCTGGTCGCTGACCGACGCGAAGTGTCTGACGTGTTCTTCAGCTCGATGTACTTCGCGGTCAACGACGACAAACAGGTGTATGAGGTCATCGACGGCCAACAGCGGCTGACGACGACGCACCTGCTGTTGCGCGTCCTTATGGAGCACCTCGAGGACGTCGATCCAGCCTCTATCGAGGACGATACCCTGGCGGAGTTCCGGGACTACGGGATCGGGCGAATCACCGATATCCTCTATGTAGAGGAGTCGTTCGGCAAACGTGAGCCTCGGCTCACGCTGAACAAACACGACGCTGAATTTTTCAAAGCCCTCATGATGGGGCCGTCCGCCCAGGTGGGCTATCTCAAGAATGAAGCCGACTTCAGCATCCACGGGAACAACAGCGATGCGGTGCAAGTCTCGGAGTGTCTGGACCGGTTCGGCACCACGGACGATGACCTCGCGGACTTGGATACTGACTCGCTCTCCTTGGGGGCGTTCTTCAAACTGTACCGCTCACACCGGCGGTTGTTGAAGGCCTACGAGTTCTACGACGAGAAGATCAGCGGCGTCGTCGCCGACGCCGCCACGCCGGACGAGACGGTGCGAGCGCTCGTGAACATCCTCAACTACGTCTACAACTCCTACCACGTCGGGGAGTACCTGATTCGAGAGGCGGAGTCGGACTTCCGGATGCAGATATTCGAGATTTTGAACGACCGCGGCGTCGATCTGACGAAGATCGACCGTATCAGGGCGGCGGTTGTGAACGCCTTCTTCGATACTGACGTGAAAGACGAGTACGTCGACAAGTGGGAGGACATCGTGGTGGCGTTCGCGACCGATGGTGATGCCATCGACGACTACCTCTCGATCTATCTGAGTATCGTCGACGATGGCATCGACAGGATTGGTGACGCCAGCGCCGAACTAACCAACGCCTTCGACACGCGGAACATCGACTCGGATGTCGTCCCGCGCCTTCGGAATCTCGATGAAGCGAAGGCCTTCCTCGACTACGCGCACGACCTCGTCGACTACTACCAAGATATCACAACCACGGAGCTCGCCGCCGAGGACCTTGAGTTAGCCAGTCACCGAGAGCAGTGTCGGGAAATCCTTGTTCGCCTCAATAACCAACAGATGGACCAGTGGCGGCCATTCGTCCTGGCGCTCTACTATCACACCAATCCTGAATCGGAACCGGATGCAGCACAGTTCCACCGCGTACTAGAGACCATCGAGAAACTCAACCTGCGACGCCTCCTCATCTCTGAACGACCGAGTATTTTCCGCGAGGTCTTCATCGAGGCCGTCGAGGAGTTCAATCTCGCACCAACTGCCGACGCCACTCCAGATAGTGTATACGAGGCTTCTCGAGAGTACCTCATCACCGAGATGCGTTCCTCTACGCCGACGCTGTTCGGCGACCGGTTCGTCGATACGGTCGTTCAGACGCAGTCCTGGAGTACCGGAACGGCGCGACTGCTCTTCGGGAAGTTCGCCCAGGATCACTTCGACGACAGTAGTCGTGCCGTCGAGCGAGACCTGAACATGGGGAACATCCATCTCGAACACGTCCTCCCGCAGACTCCCGTCAGCGACCCGGAAGACCCGACGTGGCTTCGGGAGTTTTTCAAACTCGACTCGGAGCCGGACATCGAGATCGCGTCAGAGATCGAACGCTATATCGAGCTGGTGCAGCGCTCTGATCTCGACGAAGAGGAGGAGCGACTGAAAGACAATATCTCGGAGTTCATCACGCAGGGGTTCATCGACGATATCGGGAACTTCCTCCTGCTCCGTGACACCGATAATATCGGGGCGAGTAATCGGCCACTCGCCGAGAAGATGACGCAGTACTACTCCGAGATCGACGGTTTCGCCAGTATCTACCCCAATCGGTATTTCACGGCCGAATACGGCAACGTCGATCGCGACTCCCTCGACAAACTCCGTGAGCAGCACGATGGCGGTGACGTTTCGAATGTGGACGCCGATGTAGTGGCGTATTTCAACTCCTTCTGGACCTACGAGACTCTGCAGGATCGACGAATCGAGCTCCTCTTGGATATTCTGTCGACGCTTGGGTTCGATTCGTTTGAGGACGAGTTCGGGATTGAATCCGACCAAGATGAGGTACGCCACGAAATTCGAGAGAAGACGGACCAAGAGTTTGAGAAACGTCTGTCCATCCGATCGCTTTAACCCCCTCTGAGAAGTCGGTTTTGCGAGTACCTGTCGAAGCCTTCTCAGCTGACTATCCTATCCAGCTTCGCCATCCCCACAGAAGGTGTCGACCTCCTTTGCCGAAACGAAAGGAACGAACGAAACGAATAGAATGAATGGAATGAAGTAAACGAGATTGATGAATTGAACTCTTCAAACGAACTGGTTTGTCTCTGGTTGGCCTTTAGCAGAAACGAACAAAACGAACGGAACGAATTGAGTGATAGAAATGAACGCAATTAGTTCAACGAGCGAAACGAACAGTGGTTTTAACATCGTAGTAATCCTCTCACCGAGTGAAACAACCTCACCGAACGCACCGAACTAAACGAGCAAAACGAACGAAACGAACACAACGAGAGAAACGAAGATAATGACTGACACCAACACCGCACGAATCACGGTGGCGAATCAGAAGGGAGGCGCGGGGAAGACAACCGACGTCATTCATACTGGCGGCGCACTCGCTGCCCGAGGCCACGACGTCCTCCTAGTCGATATCGACTACCACGGAGGGCTCACCTGCTCGCTTGGCTACAACGATCTGTACTACGACACCGACCGTACAACGCTGTTCGACGTTCTCGACTTCGACCAGATGGAATCGGTGAACGACATCATCGTCGAGCACGAGGAATTCGACATCCTTCCCGCCAGCGAGAAACTCGCAAACAACAAGAACATCCAGACGCTGCTTGAGGCGCCGAAGAGTCGCGAGCGATTGGAGATGACTTTGGACGAGCTCGACAAGGACTACGACTACATTATCGTCGACACGCCGCCATCTCTGAACGTCCTCACCGACAACGCGCTCGTCGCGACTGGCAACGTTGTCATCCCCGTCATTCCCGAGAAACTCAACGCCAACAGCCTCCAGATTTTCGCTAAGCAGCTGAGCTCCCTCGAACAGGCGTACGGAGACATCAATCGGCTCGCAATCGTCTGTAACCGCGTCGAGCAGAACGCCGAACACCGCGACACCATCGAGGAGATCAAGTCGGCGTACTCTCTCCCGGTGTTCGAGATCCCGAAGCGGACCGACCTCTCTCAGTCGATTGGCGAAGGGGTGTCCGTCTTCGGTTTCGGCAAGGAGAACCAGCGCGTTGAGGATGCACGCGACCTGTTCAACGAAATCGCCGACCTGTTCGACGAGACGTTTGAGAAGACCGCACCTGAGGAGGTGGAAGCATGAGCGATGGCTGGGGTGATGCTTCCGGCATCGAGGGCAACTACGAGGAGGAGGACGATGAGGTCGAATCCAGCGAAACGAGTGAGGTGAGTGAAACGGTGGAAACCAGTTCATCGACCGAAACGACCGAATCGACTTCAACGAGTGAAACGAACGAAACGAGCAAAACGAAGACGAACATCAAGGACGAGTGGAATGGGCGGACGATCTACATTCCCGACGATGTCCTCGACGAGATGGAGGATACCTACCTCGAGTCCCAGCTGAAGCTCCGCAAGGCGGGCCAGGACGAGTTCAAGAAAAATCGCCACTTCTACCCGCTACTCGTCCAGTTCGGTGTTGAGGCGCTCTCTGAGGCGGATTCTGAGGAAATTCAGGCTCGGCTTTCGGAACTCGGAGACTGAATGACCTCGCGCAGACCACAACCTGATTAGGATAACTTGATACACAAATCTGGCAGCATGGAATTATCTATGCGTGTTGAATCACCGAGTCAGCGCCGGGTGTGATCGGCGCGCTACCAAACGATAAGTTGTGTTGTGAATATTCCTATCCAATCACACAGAAATATACAACTTGGATCGAGAGCAGTCGCTACACAACAACGCGTCCTGACAAAAAGTGTTCTTCGCTACCCCCCAGGGTCAAAGAGGCAGAGACCGACCAGCTCAACGATCTCTCCAGCCAGGATCGGCGGATCTTCTCCTAAGTTCACATCCACCTCATCTCGTAGGTGGTAGTTCGCCATCCGCCAAACATTGTACAGCGCCACACCAATGACAAAATAGAGGAGGCGATTACGGAAGTCAGCTGTCGCTGAGGTTGGTAGAAAGTGCTTCTTGATGGTCTTGTATTCATTTTCGATCATCCAGCGGTCGCGGTACTGCTGTGCAAGCCCTTGCGCCCGATCAGGTGACACGTGCGCATTGATCGTGAATATCGCATAATCACCTTCAATGTACTCCTCACTGTCTTTTGCTGTGTCTTTCGGCACGTAGATAAACGAGATATCGTGCGTTTCACCATCGTATGTGAGTGTCCCCTGTTCAACGCTCACATCAGATACTTCGTCTTCAATGGTCTTTTGTATCGCAATCTTATCGCTATTTGCTTGCTTACGCTTCCCGATAATGTAGTACCCGTTGTGTTGATCGATCTGATGCCTGACTTCCAGGCTGTCGAATTCACGGTCGGCAAGCACCTTATTTATATCAACGTGCTGCTTCGCCTGTTTGAGGAGGGCATCAACGAGCTCACCGCGTGTACGCGTTTCAACGCTGTCGGGCTCCCACTGCCGTTTGTCGCGGACCGGCTCGACTGCGATGACAATCGGTGTGTCGTTTGCGATGATGGTGAGCGTCGCGAACTTGAATGCACGTTGGTGCGATTCCTTGGTGCCACTCACCATCTCTGGGTAGTCCTCTTTCGGATAGACATCACGCGTTGCGCCGCTGTCGTACTCAATTGTGACGGGCTCTTCCCACCACTCGACGTCATTCTCGTCGCGAAACGGTGATGACCAGTACGGCCAGGTTGTGATGTCGAAGGCGACGTTAACTGGTTCTCGGATGCCTGGGCTGTCGCCTTCTTCAAGAGCGTTGAGAATGTTCTCGACCCCGATGTGGAAGGCGGGGAGGACTGTATCGCGAATCGCTTTCCAGTCTTGGCGTTTGTCACCGATGAAGTCCCACAGCTTCGTCTGTTCTTCGGGAGTGGCGAGTTTCTTCAAGGTACGATTGTGCGTTGTACCGTGCGGAACTTTTGAACGGTTGCTGAGTCGAGCGAATCGACGTGCTTTCGTTGTGGTTCCCGCCTTAGCAAGATTGAGGTAGCTCTGCCGCTCGAAGTACGCTTCGAGGGAATAGGTGATGTTGTCGGCGCGAGGATCGATGAAGCCGTCCAAGCCAAGGTCCACCGCGCGTTGAACTGACTCACGGATTTGCTCTTCGCCAACGTCCTCCTCGATGTCGTCCGGTGGGTGCGCGGGCTCGTACGGTTTAATAACGTCGTGTTCTGCACAGATCGTTTTGATTCGCTCGGCAGTTTCCACAATTCTGGCCCGCTCTTCACCAGTGAAGCGATTTCGCCAGTTGTGGCTGATGATCTGCTGGACCGGAGGGGACGAGAGTCTGAATCGCTGATAAATGAAGGCTACACCTTGGAGTCGGCGGGATAGCTCTGATTGGTTGACATCGCGCGCATGCTGGTACAAGAACACCTTAATAATCCCCTCCAGGTCGTACTTGGCCCGGTACTCTTCCTCGTACCCGCTGAAGGAGCTAGTAGGTATGTCGAGAGCTGCGATGACGCGTGTGATATGGTCGTGAATATGGCAGAGGTCTTCTGTCTGCTCGGCCACGGTATCGATCGGTTCCTCGGTTGTGTCTGGGGTCATCGATGACTCGTTTTCTGGATCAAGATGTAGTTTACACTTACAGTTCCGCGTGTAGTTTCCGGTAATTCCAGCTTTAGAGTCGTACTTGGGGGTGATATTGGTGGGGAGAGCGGTGAATGAGAAGGTACTTCTGAGTGTAAATTACGTCTGAGTGTAACCTATAATTGGCACGATGTGCAAGTTGTGGTAACTAATCAATGGAAGAGATAGTGGCTAGCTTCTTAGAAGAGAAAGGAACAATAGATATTCTAAGTGTAATTCCCACTCAAGGGATATCTCGCAAGGAGATCGAGCCAAAAGTTCGAATCACGAATAAGACCGTTGGCTCTCGACTCCAACGCGGGCGGGACTTGGAGATTTGGGTACGGAAACCAAGCCACCGAAAGGAGGGTGGACGGTACGACTATTTCCTTACTGAGATGGGTCAGAAAATACAGATTCTCCTAGCTTTTCATCAGTTACCACAGATTGTATCCGAGCTCAAAGCAAAAGAGAAGGAATTCGAACGTCAGAGAGAACAGATGACGAATATGATTAAGAAACATGGGATAGAAGCAGTGGTTGAGATGTACGATGAGGAACTTTCCACATAGCGAATGTAGGAGCTTAGCCTGTCTACAATTTCTTTGTTGAGATGTCTTTGCTGGGGACGTAGTGGCGGATGAGTTCGCCAAGCTCCCACGTTCGGTGGATGTCAGCGAGGTTGTGCAGAAGGACATCGAGATGGCTATCGTTGTGGTAGGCATCGACCGCGCTTGCAGATGATTTGAATGGGTCATACCACCGCTCAGCGTACCACGGGTGGTCATTCGAGACATACTCGGAAAGAGTATCTAGGCTGTGTTGAGAGGGTGCGAGGAGTTCGTGGCTGCCTGTGAGTGTATTAGCGTCCGCAGATGCGCCATGAGTCGTGACGGTGGTGTTGATGCGTTTGGCCAGCGGGTCGTAGAGATCGGCAAACTGGATGCCATCAAACACCCATTCGAGGTCGCATTTGATACAGCGGGTGCGTACGAACGGAAGGTCAAACCCGCCTTTCCACGACTCAGCATTATACGCTATCAGGCGGTCGTAGTCCTTTGAAAACCGGTCGAACATCAGCTCCCGTATTCCAACCAAGATGTCTCGTCCACCTTCACACACGTAACTGTGACATCTAATCCATCTGTTCGATCACTCAGTTGCTCTTCGAGCTCACTCTTGTCAGCGTCGGTGTCTGTATAGACGTTGAGGAATAACACTGCGTGACCGTCGGGGAACCAGAACCCCGCGACACTCAACACATCGTCTGCACCGAACCCTGTTGTTTCGATATCCCATGCAACATGATTCCGACCATTGTTTCGGTCGATCATAGAGAACGAATGCCCTGGTGATAATGAATCAATACGGGCGCACCTTCCGGAAACCGGACTCTGTTGAAATCCTCAGCAAGGGATATATTCTGACACTGTTTCGGTCAATACAGCTCAGCTAGATAACGGTCGGTGATTAGTGAGCAGGCTGAGATTCAGGGCGTGAGTCCTCCTGTGTAGATCCAGACGGGGAGGTTGATGGAGAATCATCCGCACCGGTCGGTGTGACCGGTCGCCCCTCATCCGTCTGGAACGTGACGATTGCGCCTCCAGCAATAGCGCCGATTGTGATGAGAAGTGCCACTTCAACGAGCATCCTAACGACGGTTGCGACTAATATGATGCCGGTAATGAGATTCATCGACGTTGTGCCCGACATTTGGAGTAGTATCGGAACGGCGGCGACGAGGACGCCGGTTGTACTCCCGATAGCGATTGCCTCACCGACCCGCCGATACTCTGTAGAGAAATCGACTCGTCGGGCGACGTACAAACCAAGGCCGACTGCCATAGCGAGCGTCACCAACGACCCAACGATTCCGCCCATGTCATTGTAGACCGTCACGGTCTGCCCGACACTCCCTATCATCGGGATTGCGCCCTCAAATCCACGGTCAATCCCCCGTCCGAGAATAATATCCGGTACGGACTGAATGACAAGCCCGAAGACGCCGACAAGTCCAGCTAAAACTCCAATTCTATTTCTATCCATGATGATGTATCTGGTCGCTGTAGAGAAAAGTGTTCGTAGGAGATATGTCTATATTATCGGAACCATTGCTAAATTCGCACTCTTCAGCGACCGGCTGTTTCATGCTGTATTGTGTCTGAAAAAGAGGATTTCAACAGAGCCGGAAACCGCTATACAGGCTGGTAGCGTCTTCCTCGATGTTTGCCGATCGATTCGATGAGGTTGTAGTGAGTGAGTTTCTGCAGGTAGTTTCGAACCATGCGTTTCGTTTTCGGGTTCTCAACCTCGGCGGTGTACTGGTCGTACAGGTCACCCATCGAGATCGAGTCTGTGTCGGTGATAATGTTGTAGAGGATGCGCTGGTCGCGGGTGAGGCGGCTGATGTTCTTCTGTTTGATTTCCGCTTTCGCTTCCGGAACCGCCGCCTCAAGATGCTCATCAAGAATCGTCTCGGATTCTCTAGCCGCTCGCTGAGCAGCCTGCCGGAGTGTCCCGATTGCCACGCGAGCATCACCGACCGCCGCGTCTGCAATCCACTGCAACTGCTCAGTCGTGACTGCATCCGGATGCAGCCCCCAGCGCGCTCGGTCCTCTAAAATCGCGGTGAGTGCATCAATTGAGTACGCGTCGAATTCGATGCGTGTTGCAGTACGAAGTCGGCTGTCTAGGCGGTCGTCGAACCTTGTGTACATCACGTCAGGGTCGTTCGCGATGAGAATCATCGAGAGCTTCCGCGTGCGCACGAGTTCGTAGAGGACGTCGGTGGTGTCGAGCTGGTCGGCCTCGTCGAGAATGATGATGTATGGTGGGCCGTCGTAGTCGTGGAGGCGGTCGAGGAGAACTTCTTGTGGTGTTGATTGCCGGTGGATGTCGAGCGTTTTGTCGAGGCCGTCGAGGATGCGGTAGAGAACAGAGAAGTGCGAGTGGTCTTCCCAGCAGTTCACGTACTGCGTGTTCAGTTTGAGTGTAGACTGGTGGAGTTTATCGAGTGTGTACTGTGCGATGCACGTCTTTCCGGTTCCAGAGGGGCCGTGAAGCACTGCTGAATCGGATGGGTTCCCTTCGACGGCTGGACGGAGAATACTTGATAGCAGGTTAATTTCGGCGTCTCGTTGCACCACGTCGTTCGGGAGGAATTCCGGGTCGAGAACGCGCGCGTCAGTGATCATGGTTGACACGAGCGTGATGATCGTATTAAGCGGATGGACCAGGTTTCCGGAATTTCCGGAGTGTAGAACACATGTGTCGAAACCGCGTGTCGGTGATATGGATGACAGAGCTACATATACCTACTATCTATATGTCTGATTTCCCGGGAACTCTCTAGATGAAAAGCTTATACTATTAGCGAACCATCATTATGTATGGACTCGCGGTTAAAATCGTTTCTTTTAGGCAAGTCGGTGAAACTATCTCTTCGATATCTCGGGTATTCAGTCATTCTCATGGCCTTGTTCTTCGGTCAACTCTATCTTGCTGGGAATTTTGAGATGGGAAACTCATCTAGTTTACTTATGAGTCCACTTGGAGTCACAGTATCAGCGATTATCTTGGCAGGGATACATACATATCGAAACAACGGAATACTGGTGAGCATCGCTGTCGCCGTCATCACCATGAGCGGTTATGCCCTGTATGGTGTCCTCTCGCTTAGTCACCCTCAACCTGACTATGGACTTTTAACCGGGGTGGGGACAGCAATCATGTATGGTGCACCAATAGGGATTATAACCTCCACTATTGCGTATGTGTTACGACGATCTGTCCCGAGCCTATCACCTGTAGTATCTAAGGAAAAATAGAAATATACTCGGTTCTGTTGAAATCCTCTACCTGTGACACGTTTCAGCGAGTGTGCTTGAATACGGTGCGCATCGTACAAAATTCGGTGACAGACTCTAGCTACCTTGGTTCCCAGTTGAGCCTCTGAGGTATTTCCGAGCCATGTACACGATCGCACCTACGAGAAGCGAAGCGGTGGCGATGAGCATCGAGAGTCATATCTTGTGGATGACGAAGAACCCAGCAAGTAGCGTGACTGCGTAAACAGCTACAACCACCGGGAGTAGTTTTGCAACGTTCATGGAGAGCTTGTCCTATCTTTCTTCGCTCGAATTATTAGCTCTATGATTCTGGGAACAGTTGGAACAACCCAACTTCCGGAATTTCCGATACAACAGTAGTGATCGGATCAAATCCTCTCAAAACTGTGGTGGTACATGACCTTTATCGAGAGATCGCCAACTCGAATCCCAATTTGTAGTTTCGTAAACGCGGATTGTCTGGCAGACCGGGGACCGAGTTTTTGTATAGCGATATACGATATACAATATTCTGAAGTGCGGAGTTCCGGCGCTAAGAGACTCTAGACCCCCGAATTCTCCCGATGGCTCGAAAATAACAAGTGGTTCTGATTATGCCAATAATCACGACCACTTTGAAGTACCCCGCCGCCGTCGGGTAAGCACGAATGCTGTAACCACCTCACGACGGCGCTTCCCCCGGGGTAGAGCCGCCAAGACCGGGCTCCGAGTTTGCTCTGGCTACCCTCAGCTGAGATCAGGGCGATGGCGAAAAAGAGGATTCGATATAGGACTAATGACCTCAATCTATATTAAGACACAGTCCGAAGGGTGTTGTATGACCGAAGACGAATCGAACTCCGAGGGCCTGATGGAACGCCAGACCACGGGTGAAGACCGCGTGCGGATGGTTGCTCGGCAGCTGTCGGAGCCACAGACGGCCAACTGGATCGCCTCCGAAGCGGGCTGGTCACACGAACCAACTAAGCGCGTCCTCGATCGGCTCGTCGACGATGGCATCCTCCACCGTGACGAAAGCGGTACTCACACGACGTATTACCCTGATTATCGCCGCCAAGCGATGCAGGAGGCGATGCGCCTTCGAGACAGCGGACACACTGTCGAGGAGCTTACGGACCGTCTCGCCGATATGAAGACGCAGATCCGCGACTGGGAGGACGAATTCGGCGTCGAGTCACCGAACCAGCTTCGCGGGACGCTCGCTGACGAATCCCTTGACGGTGACGAGGAAGATCGGCGCCGTGAAATCGCCCGCGAGTGGGAGCACCTTCAACGGCGTATCCAGATCGTTGGCTTCGCCATCCGCGAATGGGACTTCCTCGCTCCAACGACAGAGCCTGCCGAGGCCAGCAGCTAACGGATGTCTGTCCCGCATCCAGGTGGTGACCCGAACGCGAACCTCTACGCCCAATTGAAGCGGGACGTCCTCGACCGTGTCCCCCAGATCACGGCCGTCGAGTACGTTCCTGACGATATCGAGGCCAAGCAGCTGCGGGCGGTTTTTGATCCAGCCCGCCTTAATCCCCCAACGGGCCCTGATTCGCCGGAACTGACCGTCAAGTGGTATCGACAGGACCCACACGATTGGTTCCGTATCAACTACACCGATCCGAACACGGGCTTTCACGCCGGCTGGCACCAGGACGAGGACCATCCCGATCTCGGACGGGCGCATTTCCAGTACTCTGCCGCCAATACGGAGGACCGCTGGGGGATCACATTTGAATACGAGACTCCTTCCCTAATCCTCTGGGAAATCGTCGAAGCGCTCCTCGAGGACGTCCGTCCGACTTACCAGTACGCGAACGAAGAACCATGACACCTCGAGAACGCACTAATCAGTCACTCGCGAGTTCCTTCGAGCGCTACCTCCAGGACAAGGGGAAAGGCCGCGGTGGGGACGGTGGGAACTATCGACGTAACGCAGCCCGCGAGCTCGAGCGGTTCGCCGAGTGGGTCGCCGGCGACCGCGGCGACGACGACTGGACCGGGATCGTCCCCGACGACGTCGACCGTGAGCCAACCTTCGACGATCTCGACGACCGCGTGTTCCGGGAGTACGCCCGGCATCTCAGTGGAGATCGGGGACTCAAGCAGAACACGGTACAAACCTATTACCGCTATATCTCTGCATGGTGTGGCTGGTGCGTCAACGAGGGCTATCTAGAGGCCCACTACGCGCAGCGGGCCAGTGCGATGGCGCCGCTGCCCGAGGACGACGGCCGCAAGCCCGGTGACCAGCAGGCCTGGACGTCCGAACAGCGCCACGCCCTCACCCGCCACGTCGACGAACAGGCCCGCGACGCCGTCGAGGCGTACACGACCCTTCCAGAGGATACTGACCCCCTCGACAAGCAGCGAGCGCGCTACGCGGCGCTGAAAGCCGCTCGTGACCGAGCGCTGGTGTTCGTCCTCGCGTACACCGCCGTCCGCGTCGGGGAGCTACTCCGGGATCCGAACGATCCGCGACGGCGCGGCGTTCGCTGGGAGGACCTTTCCCTCGACGACGGGAGTATGGACGTCTACCGCAAGAAACAGCAGTGGGACGCCGCCAGCCTCCCCGACCCGGTGATCTCGCCGCTGCGGAGCTATCGTCAGCTGATGGACCCAGCGACGGAGCGGTGGCCGGTGTTTCCGACGTTCGACCAACGGACGCTCGCGGAGCTCGTCCGGGAAGAGCTCGCCGACCGAGGGGAACCCCCAGAGGCAATTGCTGAGCGGCGTGATGAGTACGCTCGCGACCTCCTGCTGGCGCTCGATGAGGATATCCGGCCGCCGTCAATCACGACGGACGGTGCACGGTCGATTCTCCAACGGCTTTCGGAGGCTGCAGAGATCGACATCGAACATCCGAAACACGATTACCTTGCTCCACACGGTGGCCGTCGTGGGATGGGCGAGGTGCTAGTCCGCGCGTTCGGGTATACCGTCGCGGCTCGATATCTCGACAACTCCGAGGAAATGGTCCGTGAACGGTATTCGCATATCGAAGCTGGCGAGTTAGGTGATGTCGCTACAGAAGCTCTCGAAGATGTCGATTCGGTAGACGGCTGAGCGAATTGGTCACGTTTCGATGAGGTGTCTAAACGCGGAAAGTGTATTTTCTCCTTCCTCGGTAAGATCTACGTCGGTCCTTCGACCCACTTCTTTGGTTTGAATGAACCCTTTCTCGGCCAGTGGTTCTAGTACGTGCGTTTCGAGTAATCGGTAGCGAGCTCGGTCTGAGTCTGCCTCGTGGTCCGTTATGAATGGCAGCCCTTCCGCGGGCGTTCCTGCTGGGATTGATTTACCGTTCCCCTGGCCGAAGTCGATTAGTTCCTTCTTCGTGACCGGGCCATTTCGGTAAATGTACTCCATCACGTAGATGAGCTGTGTCTCGGGGGCATCTATTGGGTACGCCGGCAGTTCCTTGATGTTCTTCACCCCGTGGGAAACCGGTTTGACCCGTTGAGCGTCTTTTTCACCATATCGTTCTGGCTCGACGTAGTACGGCACAGCGTCGGTTACCATACACGCGATCATCCCGCCGATTGCGGATATTTTACTCCCGGTTGCAATGTTCACGAACACGTCATCATCTGCGTGCTGTTGGATCTCTCGTGCCGTTACCCGGACAACCTCATACAGATCGAAAATGTTGCAGGATCGGATCTCTCGGTCAATCCCAGCCGCCTCGATATCCTCATACAGCTCCTCGACAAATGGCGGTCGTTCCCCTTCACCCCATTCGAGTAGGATTAATCGATCAGCTTTCAATTGTTTCGCAGCCTCGACAACACGATCGCGCTCGAACCCGAGTGGCGCGATATGGACTCGTTCACTGGGGCGCATGTCTCGCTGTTGGGGATTCTGTGATTTATGCGTTTGGTGCGGATTGTGCGCTCAATGCTGCTACTGATGGTAGAGTCCGCGTGGTGCTTAAGGGGATGACGCTGTTAGGCGAAAGTGCATGCAACCAACTGATCTCGAGGAAGCAACTCAGCATGCCCAAGACCGCTACCGAGGACTGAACGATCAGCTCGAGTCTCTCGACGAAGGGACGGCCGACGACCTCCGTGCCGCACTCGAAGCCGCAGAGGACGCTATCGACGAGGCTCAAGATACCGACGAGGATCAATCCCGCTACGACGCGCTCCATCGGGCAGCCGACTACATTCAGTCAGCACAAGACGACATCGACACCCTCCAGGACGCGGCTGGGTTCGATGTTAGCTACGCCGAGGAACTCGAAGCACTCGAAGAGGCCATTGAAGAAGTCGAGGACGGTCTTGACGAGGCGCTCGAAGATGTTGATGAAGGTGATGATGATGAGGATGACGAGGAGACTGACGGCTACGAGGTGACCGTCAGTGGGGAAACGAAAGTACTCGATCAGCAGTACATCGAGCCGATCGAACTGCTGCGCACGTTCGAGTACGATCCCAACCAATACGTCCTCTACCCTCCAGACGAGGACGATCGAGTCCCCAAAGACAGCGACATCAACCTCGCCGAAGAGAACGTCTTCGACGCGATCCCCGTTGATACTGCCTACGGGAGCACCCAGCTCGACGACGTGCTCGCAGCGGACATCGAAGCCCTTCGAGAAAACCACGAGGTCGATGTCGATACCGAGGCCGAGGCGCAGTTCGTCCACGTCACCGTTCGGGACTACCAGATCCCGTCGGATGCCTACAGTGCGGACACGACAGACGTGATGATCCGCGTCCACGAGAACTACCCCCAGAAGGCTCCGGACTGGGTCTACGTCGACGAGGATCTCCGGCTTGAAGGAGGCGGCGAGCTTCGGAAATCTCGCGACGACCAAGTCCGGGGCTGGTTGGCTCTTTCCTGGCACATCAACAAACTGGACGGTATCGAGTGGGAACCCTACGAGACCGATCTCGAGTGGTATCTGGAGACCGTCGCGAACGGACGACTCCGACAGGGTGACTGACGCGACCCCTCCCGCTGGCGATCACCCCTCCGATAATACATCTATGCAGGGACATGAGACTGACGGCAGCCGAGAGCGGGCGACGGGGAGCAGGTCACGAGTATCTCACTGGCTTCGCTCTGTGCTAGAAGACCCTGATCACGAGTGGCCGGTCGCTGACCGGATACGGGTTCGGATCCGAGGCTCCGACTACCAGCGGCTACGCGAGCACCTCGTACGTCCAGAGCAGAACTGTCCGAAAGAACATGCCGCCTATCTCGTTGCCGGTACACAGGAGTACACTCATCGTGGGCAGCGGGTCTTCGAGTATCTCATTCGAGAGGTTCACCTGCTGGATCGGGATGAATATCTCGACCAGTCGACCGGAATCGTCCGATTCGATCACACAACGATACGGTCGATGATGCGGGGGAGCGAGACTGACCACCGGTATCTCGACGATATGGCCCTCCTGATGTGCCATAGCCATCCCCGCTCGAGCCAGCCGTGCTACTCCGGCACCGACGACGAGAACGAACCGGCCCATATGGCATCACTGACCGGTCGAACTGCTGGTCCGCACGGAAGCCTCATCTTTGGCCAAGGAGGTCTGACCGGCCGGGCGTGGCTCTCTGACGTCCCGACGATCAGGCATGAGCCAATTACGGCCGCCGCGTCGCCGATTGATGAACTCGTTGTTATTCACGACCGTGAACTAGAGCGGATTCGGACGACGGATTCACGACTCTCTCCGGTTTCAAACCGTGACGACGAGATGCGCGACCGGCAGGCGTTGCTCCACGGAGACGGCGGTAACAATCGGCTACGGGACGCTCACGTCGCCGTAGTCGGTGCTGGTGGACTTGGTGCACCAATAGTCCAGACGCTCGCTCACCTCGGCGTTGGCGCAATCACGGTCGTTGATCCCGACGTCGTGGAAGAATCCAACCGCTCGCGAATCGTCGGCGCACGCCCGGCTGATGCTGGTGATCCCAAGCGGACGCCCGACGAGGATGGTGTCGTCCCAGCTGCGTGGGCCGAGGCCATCGACGGATGTGGGACGCCCAAGGCGGAGGTCTTGGGCCGCGTTGTCTCCGATATTGATCCGTCGATCTACTATCACGGCATCCACGAGGAAGTACAGGCTCCGAGAGCTCTGGAACAGGTCGTCGCTGCAGACGTGATTGTCACTGGCACCGATACCGCCACGTCACGTCGATTCGTGTCGGAGGCCGCCCAGCAGTACCTTCGGCCACTGTTCAACGCAGGCACGGATATCGATGTTGACGACGACGCTGGACTCCGAAGCATCGCGACCAGCTTTCAGGTGTCCGGCGCGAACCGGGCGTGTCTGGACTGCTTGGATGCGATTAACGAAGATCGAATTGATGCCGAAGGCGAAGACGAAGACAATCTCGAGTACGGGCTTGAACTCGTTGCCGGAGAGCAACCGTCGGTCATCACGATCAATCAGGAACCAGTACAACGGTTGACGTTCGCGCTGCACCGGTTCCTCACGGGACTCCTCGCCGACCGGCACGGATTCCGAACCGGCACGTACAGCGCAACTTCAGACCGCCTTGTGAGCGACGCAGAGGCTGCTCCCGACTGCCAGTTCTGTAATGGGGCGTTCACAGCTGCCGGCGATCGTGGCGTTCCAATAGCGAAGACAGGACTCTATCGGACAACGCCGTCGACTGTCGAGACGGGGAGTGTCGCAGAACTGGGTCTCGATGCTGTCGTCGAGAAAGAGCCAGCCGAGGACAAGGCTGAACCTGAAGGTGCTGACTCGTCCAAAGAGGATAGCCTACTCGCTCGTATCAAGAGTACGGTAGCCCGCTATATCCCACAGCTATGAACCGAACACCCGTTTCGTCGAGTAACCTGAAAAGTGTCGGCTACGATCAGAGTTCGAACACCCTCGAGATCGAATTCCACAGTGGCCGAGTCTATCAATACTACAACGTCCCTAAGAGAATCTATCAAGGACTGATGGCGGCATCCTCTCACGGAAAGTATCACCATCGCCGAATCAAAGACAGCTATCGATATTCTCGTATTCGGTAGATGATGGATTGATTACAACCAGCCTGTGCTGAAGCGTTCAGCACTAGGTTTATACCTCTTCGCGGACTTTCTTCGCATATGAGCCTGGAAGAGACAGTTGACTACCTCGCTGAGGAACTTGACCTCGAGCGAAGTGAACACGTCCGTGAGGTCGGTCAGTCGGTCGCTGAGCTTCGCGACTGATCAGAACATTTCTCTGAAGTCTCGTTCGACGAGTCCGTCCTCCAGATACGTGATGAACTCTTGTTTCGTGGGTCCCTGACGAGCGAGCAGATCGTCCCGTTCTGCGCGTTGGAGGACCGCCTGAGCGAAGTCCGTACAGTGCGATTCGTGCTGCTCAACGTATTCTGAGAGGGCTTCTCGCCAGTGCATATCCAGCTCGAACTCGGCTAATCGGATTTGGATCCCGTCTTTCCGTTCAACGACGTCGACGTCCAAGTCTTCGAGTTGCTTGAAACGGAGGTTATTCCGGCGGACCGTGATGAGCCGCTTGGAATCAACGATGTAGGGATCGACCCACTCTCGCCAGGTATCGTCGTCGACGTGTGTTCGTGGCATCTCAAAATCCGGGTCCACACTCTCAATACAGAACTGCAGCATCGCGATGCCAGTTCGATGATTCGCATTCGGGAGGGAATGGCGGAGGATCAAATTTGACATCACCTCTCCAGCGACGGTCGGAAGTGGGGCTCCCCAGGACACGTGATCGAGTGCCTGTTGGATTTTTTGCGGTTCGAACTCCTTGTAGAGCCGAAACTCATCCTCATCTCGAACATCGACAGCTGCCTCGAGCAACTCCACTAACCGGAAGGCGACAACTTGCCCAGGACGGGGGAGGTCACGAATACGGTCGCTTAGCCATTCCTGATCGAAGTCGATATCTTGGGCAGATTCGATCTCTGAATCGCCTTCGTAGAGCACATAGACCGGTGTTTCGAAGGGGTACCCGATGAGTTTTGTCGACTCGTCGGATTGCTCTCGCTGAGACAGGATTTCTGCTACCGATGCCGAGCTATATTTGAGTGAGAAATTCTCGGCCTGTGGGTGGTGATAGAAGACGAGCCGAGCCATCTTACTGTGTATTCGTGGGAAGTGGGTAAAGCAGTCCCGCTTTTATAATGATTCTACGACGTAGCGGGTGCGTTCACGTCTTCTAAATACTGACTTTCCCACTCACGTCGCGCCTCGATCTCCCGCAATCCGCGTTGCGTGACCGTGTACACGTTCGTCCGCTTGTCGAGTTCACCTTTCTCGAGCAGTCCTTTGTTGACGAGGTCGTCGAGGTTTGGATAGAGCCGCCCGTGGTTGATCTCTTGTTCGTAGTAGTCGTCGAGTTCGGCCTTTACTGCGAGCCCGTGTGGTTCCTCTTCCTGTTCACTCCTTCCCCTCGTCACGAGTTTACAACTCAAAATCGGGAGGAGGTCAGACCCAGTCCGTGAAATCAACTACACGTATTCCACTGAGCTCGTGTCGGATGTCGCTCCTGTTCCAGTCAAAGCGAAATAATATACTCTCGACAGCTCGGACCAGCTGCGTATCGTAGGTAGATGCGTTGAGGTGTTTTTCGTGACCGAGGACGATGCGGTCCCGCGAGGATTTTTCGTCGTCGACGTACTTGATATCCTATTCGTGATAGACGGCAACAGTGTCTTGGCGCCGTGATCGGATTGAATAACGCATTCGAAACAAAGTAATAAGTGAATCCTCGTGAAGCGCCCCGCAAGAGTCGTGAGACACGTATGATAAACCCAACCGTCCTACAACAGGGAAGTGACTGGCGGGCACAGGCTGAGGTCTTTGACGAGATCTTTCTCGTCTTCCTCACACTCGGGACGCTCGTCGGTACGATTGTCGTCACGTACACACTGTGGAATGTGTATAAGTACCGTGACGATGGGAGTGAACCAAAAGCGGACTTCGACGCGCCCACAGTCGGAGAGCTTCCGACAGGACAGGGCGGTCCCAAAGCCAAGAAGCTCTTCCTGTCGTTCGGGTTGAGCGCGATCGTCGTCATCAGCCTCGTGGTGTACGCGTATGGGCTTCTCCTCTACGTCGAAGAGGGGCCCGACACGAGCGACGAGGGTGACATTGAGATTCTCGTTGAGGGGTACCAGTTCGGCTGGGAGTACGAGTACCCGAATGGTCACACCACGACCGGCGAGATGATCGTGCCGGCCGATCAGCGTGTTGATCTCAATGTGACCTCACGCGATGTGTGGCACAACTTCGGATCGTCGGAGTTGCGGATAAAATCTGATGCCATCCCCGGAGAGTACAGCAATGTCTGGTTTTCTGTAAGTTCTGAACAAGTGGAAAAACAGGGAGGCGAAGCAACGTACAGGGTTGAGTGCTTTGAGCTATGTGGTGCCGGTCACTCCGCGATGACTGGTCAAATCACGGTGCTCCCGCAAGAGGAGTGGGAAGAGTGGTACGCTGGAACTCAAAGTAAAAACGCATCTAGCGGCACGAACGCATCCAGCATCGACGCCGCGCCCACCGGAGGTGTCCCTGTATGAGTGATCTTCCACCCACGAGCTCGGTGAAACGCTGGCTCATCACGACGAATCACAAGGATATCGGAATCTTATACACGATCACCGCGCTGTTCTTCCTGCTGTTCGGCGGCGTGCTCGCGCTGTTGATCCGCATCCAGCTGTGGGAGCCGACGAGTCAAATCTTGTCTGGGCTCGCGTATAACGAAGCGGTCACAGCCCACGGGCTGATAATGGTGTTCTGGTTCCTTTCCCCGTTTGCCTTCGGGTTCGCGAACTACTTCGTCCCGCTCCAGATAGGCGCCGATGACCTTGCGTTCCCGCGACTGAACGCACTCTCGTATTGGATGTATCTGTTCTCTGGCGTGCTGTTATCAATCAGCTTCTTTCAGGGCGGCACACTGAGCGCTGGATGGACTATATACGCACCGCTCAACATACCCGCGTACACGCCGAGCATCGGTTCGACGGGAGCGATACTCGCGCTTGCAATGTTCACTATTGGGGTCACCGCCTCTTCAGTGAATTTCCTTGTGTCAATTCATCACTCCAGAGCCGAAGGGATGGGTATCATGGATATGCCGATGTTCACTTGGACCATCCTTGCGACGGTGTGGATGATGCTGTTCGCGTTCGCTGCGCTGCTTGCCGCGGGACTTATTTTGGCGTCCGACCGTGTACTAGGGAGCGTCTACTTCTCGGCCACTGAGGGTGGGTCCCTCTTGTGGGGGCATCTGTTCTGGTTCTTCGGACATCCAGAAGTGTACATCGTCTTTTTCCCTGCACTTGGTGCGATGTTGGAGTTGTTCCAGACGTTTTCCGGACGCCGGCTTGTCGGCCGAAAATGGGTTATCATTGCTATCTGTCTTGTTTCGGTCCAGTCGTTCCTCGTGTGGATGCACCACATGTTCCTCACCACGATCAATTTGGAAATCAAGACCCTGATGATGGCAACAACGATCGGAATCTCGTTACCCTTTGACCTGATCGTGTTCTCGCTGATCTATACACTGATTAAGGGGCGTATTCAGGTTACGACGCCGTTCCTCTTTGCGTTCGGGGCGCTACTGTTGTTCATTCTCGGTGGCATTACCGGGGTGTTCCTCGGTGCTATCGTCCTCGACTACGAGTTCCGTGGCACCTACTGGGTGGTCGCACACTTCCACTACGTTATGTTTGGCGGTGCCACGGCACTAATTGGTGCCGCGTACTACTGGTTCCCAAAAATAACTGGGAAGATGTATAATGAACTTCTTGGGAAGATCCATTTCGTGTTGTTTTTCATCGGATTTAATGCCGTCTACTTCTCAATGTTCCTCGGATGGGAAACCCCTCGCCGCGTCTTCGAGTACAACCCTGAGCTCCAGATTTACCATCAGTTCGGCACAATCGGTGCATTCGTCCTCGGGTTCTCCTTTTTCATCATGTTTTATAATTTTGCGAAGTCGTACGTTTCCGGTCCTGATGCTGGGGCGAACCCATGGGATTACTCACGGACGGCAGAGTGGGCGGTCTCCTCGCCGCCGCCGCTAGAGAATTGGCCGAACCGGCCGTCGTATGCTTCTGGAAAGCTGGAGTTCGTAAAAGACTATGTTCCGGACGGTGGTCCTGCGGTAAAGACCGACACGGATGGGAACAGGGCTACTGACGGTGGTGACACACATCCAAAGCATATCAAAAAGTACCCATACTGGGATAAGCATCCGAGCCACGCAAGTATCTGGCCGCTTGCTCTTTCGCTAGCTGTTGGTGTGTTATTCCTAGGCCTCACCGGGTTCCGCGATAATGTTGTCTTCGAGCTGGGTGAATCGCTCGCATCGACGGGCGTAACAATCTCAAACCCGATATACCCGATACTCATAGTTATCGGATTAGTCGGAGTTATATGGACCGGCGTGAAGTGGGGGCTCGAAGACTTTTACGCTCCACCGACCGAGTTTGCAGAGCGATGGCCGTTTGAAAGCGTTGAAAAAGTAAAACTGGGAGTGTGGTTTTTCATCGCGTCGGACGTGATCGTCTTTGGCGCGTTCCTCTCAGCAGCTATCTTCGTCCGGTACAACGCTGGATGGATGACTTGGGAGCCGCTGACGGATGCACTTCCAGGACTGATCAACACGTTCGTCCTGCTCACCTCATCGTTCACCGTGATTTTGGCGCTGGTGGCCGCTCGCCGGGAAAGCCGGAAAGGATTGCTCGCATCCCTCGGTACAACCATTGTACTTGGATTTGCGTTTTTGGGCATCAAACTATGGGAGTGGAACAAAGAGATCTTTGAACGTGGTGTGACGATTTCGGCCAACGCCCACGGTGACCCGATTCAGGCGTCGATCTACTACGTCACAACGGGGCTCCATGGAGTCCACGTCGTCATTGGCCTCCTGATCGCTATCTTCCTGTTCGTCAGGGCGTATCAGGGTCACTACCTCGACGACGAGCGGCCGATCGAATACTTCGGCCTCTACTGGCACTTCGTGGACATCGTCTGGGTGTTCATTTTTCCGCTGTTCTACCTCTTCTGAGAGTCATAAACGCACTCACTGTTTTTCGGCTTTGTTCTGCTCTGTTGAATCCGATGACGGCACAAGGATCACGATCTCTAAAAAGACGATTACTTCGCGATTCGACGTCGAGGAGTTGGATAGATCCTCTCAGTGGTCTCGATCTATTCCCTCTCTGCTAAGTACTAACTCTGAATTCTCTCCGCAGTGTTCTTGAGCCGAGCACAGAGTAGCCCAATTTCGACGTCTTCTGCGGATTCCACTGAGCAGTTCTATCTCAACCGCCAGTACAGAGTATAACGACTAATCTGGGTCAATCGTTTGCTATCGCGATTATTTCTGGATATACAGAGAGTATACGATCACTGCGAGGCCTGAAGCGACAAACAAGCTATTAATGAGTACAACGTGCGCCAACCCAACAGAAAATAACTGATTTGCTATACCGGTCAGAGCGGCTCCTAGTGTAAGAATCCCGAAACCAACGCCCATCATCTGTAGTGACTCCTCACCTGTGTGTCGATACGCTTTAAATGCAATATACGTAATACTACCACCAAGAATCAGGATGACGAACTTGACGACTGCGATCGCCGTTACAATGGCAGTCATATTTCATCTCCCATCATCGACCAGATGTCTACAAGATGTTTATCGGTAGATCGTGATCTGTGTTGGATATTCACTGAAAAATCACCCATATCATCAATAGAAATCATCACATCATTAAATGATCGCTCATAGTAGGTTACTCGTCCTCCCTCGGTTCCGATCGTATCTTGTTCTTTGACAAGACAAGCAGAACTGAGAAGATCTAACTTACGATACAGCGTTGATTTCGGGATGTCACAAATTTCGCTCAATTCTTTTGCTGTCATGGGTTCATGAATTTCTCGAAGGATGGATCGACAATCAGGATCATCAAGTGCATCGAGCACATCCTGTAGTGCCGGCTTATCTTCGGCCGGTACTGAGTTGTCTTCCATTGTTCGATTACCGTCTCCTGAAAAATCTTATCTTTCGTAGAATTGGTCATTCTCCAGCAATTCCGTGGAACTCTTGGAACTAGTTATTGATTTGTGTACAGAATCGTTTATTACTAAAGCTAATACTCTATCCATTTTAATTCTACTTGTAGGAGCACGTTGTTCTTACAGGCTTCAAATTAGTCATGCTCCGAGTACACCTCTAGAAGTTCCTTATACCGATTTTGAATAGTTACTTGACTAACATGGGCGATCTCACTCACGGTTTCCTGAGTCTGTTTCTCGTTGGTTAGGTGGGTTGCTGCATACAGAGCAGCAGCAGCCATTCCTGCCGGATTCTTTCCACTATGAATTCCCTTCTCTGTTGCCACTTCAAGGAGTTCACGAGAGCGGCGTTCTGCCTCGTCGCTTATGTCAAGTGCTGACGCAAATTGAGGTATATATTGGGCCGGATTTTCGGGCTCAATCTCCAAATTGAGTTCACGTGACAGGTATCGATACGCTCGCTGTATCCGAATCTTTTCAACACGGCTCACCACAGCAAATTCATCAAGTGGTCGTGGAGTTCCATGCTTCCGAGTAGCTGCATATAATGATGCAGTTGACATCCCCTCAATTGATCGGCCAGGTAGCAGATCCTCTTCTACAGCACGCCTATAGAGCATACTGGCAGTTTCCTGTATCGGTTTTGAAATTCCCAGAGCAGATGCCATTCGGCTAATTTCACCGAGTGCTTGCTTAAGATTCCGCTCATCCGCATTTTTTGCTCGAAACCGCTCATCCCACATCCGAAGGCGGTGTAGTTGAAACCGGTTGCGCTCGGGAACTGCGTGTCCGTACGAATCTTGATCCTGCCAGCCAATCTTTGTACTTAATCCTTTGTCATGTATTAGTTGCGTCATTGGGGCACCGACTCGACCCTTTTCATCCCGATCGTCTGACATGAATGTGCGCCATTCTGGGCCGTGATCGATTGGATCGCTTTGAAAAACCAGGCCACAGCTTTCGCAGGCCGCTTCACTACTATCGGCGTTCCGGGTAATCTGACCCTGACATTCGGGACAGATATTGTCGTTGACAGACGTCTCGTCACAGGCACTTTCTTCTGCCGGCTGTTCTCGAGTGTGTTCTTTGGACATGATAATGTTGACGCATTTGGGTTTCCCCACAACGGCGAGTTTCCTTGATAATTCCATGGACATACTCAGGGATGAACATCGGGCGGTGTCCCATTCAGTAGGAATTCGGCCTACCACTTTGTTTCCAAGATATCAACTTGGGATATCGCCATTTAGACTATCCACCCACTATTATGTCTCAAGTCCGACTCCGCTGGCACGACGTCCGAACCACGATTTCAAGGATTCCGGTCGAGTACAGGCATGTCGCCGGTTTCACGCTACTAGTGACGTATATCGTGATGCTTCTCGGAGCCTACACTAGTGCAATCGGTGCTGGACTTTCCTGTCCCGATTGGCCAACCTGCTACGGGACGTGGGTTCCCTTCCTTCAACCCGAGATCATTGCTAACTCGCCATACTCTGCACTACAAATCTTCGCAGAGTGGGCTCACCGTGGACTGGCGATGACGGCCGGAGTTCTGATCGTCGGCACGACCCTTGGAGCGTGGGTGAAACACCGGAATACCCCGACTATCAAATGGTCGGCCACGGCCGCTCTCGCCCTCCTTCCGTTACAGGTTATCCTCGGAGGATTGACTGTCACGGAAAATCTCCAACCGATTATTGTGACGACCCACCTGGGCGTGGCAATCCTCATTCTCCTCTGTCTCCTGACGACCTGCCTCGTCGCATATCTCCGCCACTAATGACACCTTGCGTATAAAAATGCCACAGATACCGACGGTTCAGCTCACTATGAGAGAACAGCACGGTGCCTATGAAATCTGCCACCTGGAGCTGTGATCACGAATGACTGCTCATACCTGCCCGATCTGTACTGATCAATTCGAAACAGCTGGAGCAGCGCGTGACCACACATGGAACGCTCACAGCGCCTGCCATTATTGTGGTGAACAACTCGGTGACGAAACTGACGAGCAGCTCTACAGACACTGGCTCGCCGCGCATCCCGATGACCTCTCACGTGTGGACTACAAACGGGCGGATACAGCCGTTGATTCACTCACGTTCTCAGAGCGGCTCTCCGAGGGAGGTGTCGGAGCTGCTGTCGGAGGATTGACCCGCCGACAACTTCTCCTCGCCGGTGGTGGTGCCGCCACTGCCGGTGTCGTGATCGGCGCCACCGCTCTCTCTAACAATACGAGTACTGAACCAAATAGCGGCGCGAATGCTGGAGGTGATGCGGGTGCCGTCGCCACTGCCCCAATTCCTGACTCGCCTAGCGAATTCCGGTATGCGACGATGGGATCCGCTGATGCCGATGTCACGGTGACATACTTCGGGAGCTGGAAGTGTCCGTACTGCGCCCAGTTCAGTACGGGGATGCTCTCACAACTCGTGACGGACTACGTGGAACCAGGAACGATCGCGCTCGAGTTCCGCAATCTCGCATATTTCGGTGGCGACCCATTTTTGGGCCCCGATGCACCGGCAGCCGGGCAGGCCGGATTAGCCGTCTGGAACACCGACCCAGCTTCGTACTGGGCGTTTCACGAATACGTGTTCCGGAATCAGCCACCCGAGAGCGACCAGTGGGCGACCACCGAGAGATTGGTCGAGTTTGCTCAGGCCGCAGGCGTCTCCGAGACAGCGTCGATCCGCACGGCGATCCAAGAAAATCAGTACGACGACGCGCTTCGGGCGACTGACAGTGCTGCAAGCGATGCCGGTGTCGACGCCACACCCACGCTCCTCATCGATGGCACGACGGTCAATCCACTCGGGAACGAAGAGCGAACAAGACAGTTGATCGAAGATGCAACTGAATCAAACTGAATCATGGATGTCCGAGGGACGATTCTGGCTTGCAGGTGGGACAGTCGTCGCGGCGGTTGCGACCTTGGGAAGCCTCTGGTTCAGTCTCGGCCTCGATCTCATTCCGTGTACCCTCTGCTGGTACCAACGTATCCTCATGTATCCGCTCGTCGTCGTTCTCGGTGTTGCCGCCCTCGAGAGTCACAACACGGTCTGGCGAACAGTTGTGCCACTATCCTTGGTGGGTGCTTTAATCGCGGGATATCACTCCGTGCTCCAAGCAACGACGGCTTCATGTACCCTTGCTGGCCCCTGTGCAGTCGTCCAGTGGCAGGCTCCGATGCTCGGACTCACGATTCCGAATCTCTCACTGATCGCGTTCGTGCTCGTGACGATTACAGTCTTCGCCGGATCGAATCTCGCCGAACCTGTGCGTAATTATTGATCTCCTCTTCCGCGTAAACGCGAAGAAATCCCGAGTGGTGAGAGTCCCAAGTTTGTAGTCCAGCCATAGGTAGTCCCACAGCATCGGACTAGTGGATTGCTGGTGGTGCCAAGCCGCCGTCCCTATTCTGGACTGTGTACAGTATCCCTGCGTTGCTTTTGTCACGGCGGTGTACGGCAGGCGCCAGCAGAATCGGAAGTATTTTATTGTATGCTTTGAGTAGTCGGTATTCGGGCATACTCTTCGAAGATGTTGCGCTCACCGATTTCGTTTTCGGATATTGCTTTGTTTTGTGGGCGGACAGACCTCCTCTGAAAACTGGCTGGGAATTCGCTATGTTCTGACCGAGTCCTACTCTTCGGTACAGTTGCCCGTTAATTAACCCTCACCGTGGGAACTCTGGAAAGTCGTTTGAAGATGGTTCGTTGTCTGGTGTGACGGCTCGTATAAATACACCAACTATACTTAAGACCAATTATTTACTCAGAAATGAATTGTACGAAACGCTGTCTTGATCGACGATGGTCTGGCTTTCGGGAACATTTCCGTCCGGCGGCATACCCCCCTCCGCGGGACCGCCGGGTTCGCCAACGACAATCCGCCCAACCATTCCCAAGGATTTGTGCGGGATACAAAAATAATCGTACGTGCCCGTGGTCTCGAACGTATGCTCAAACGTTGCCCCCTGTTCACTCAGGATTTCGCTATTGAACGCTTCTGCTCCCTCGGGAATCCGTGTCACCTCTGCTGAACTCGTTCCTTGTTTGTAGACAGTTGCCGAGTGACTCCCACTCTGGTTTTTGAATGTCACGGTTTCCCCGGGTTCGATGAACAACCCGATGGGATCGAAATAATACTCGCTCCCTTCGGTGACCATCATTACCGTGTTTGAGCCACCCGATCCAGCATTCGTTTCTCCTCCTGAATCTCCATTTGTATCCTCTGTCGTCGTCGCCTCACTCTCACCGTTTCCGTTCCCTGAACCACTGCATCCGGCAAGACTAGTTACACTACCTGTAGCGAGAATCCCAGCGGTCTTGAGAATCTGTCTCCGCTCCATACTTAGCGATTAAACACCCCAATATAAGTGGCAAAGGTGGATTCCCAATACATAGGACGCCGCCCTCGTTTGACCTGTCGAAGTCATAAAATTATTTCTCAGGATAAGTATGATACCTACCGTTTCTCATTTGTTTCACGTGGAAAGACATTCGTATTGAACAGCCAGTGAACGAACAGTTACGTTAATTCTGGACCCACATCTTTGCGGTCAGCTTTGGCGTTGGAACAGCGACCAAATTAGTCTTTGAGTTCGAATTCGGAACACACTTCGCTGCGTTCTCAATGACCGCTAAGGAGCTATTCAGCGGCTCGTTTTTCCTCGAAGAGATGCTGGCCTGTCTAATTGAAACGATGTTGCGTTGGGCCTTCATTTTTAACTGCGACTGTACTGAGAACCTGATTGACTCTACATTGATCTCAAAGAGAAATTCTATACAATAGATAGCGACAGCCACATAAACATAACCTTCGTAATGCTACACAATTGATTGGCTCCTTATTATGATACTCGTTTCATAGAAATATGTATAGTAATACCCAATTGAGATGGAGTGCTGTCAAAATAATAGAACGTATCATTCCCATCACAGTATGACTGAAAAGTGTTCCCTGTGCGGCCGACCGATTCAACCTTCCACATTCGAGGCTCCCGGTGACCGCGGGTTCTGTTCGAGTGGCTGCTACGATGTGTACACGACACTCGGAGCTGTCGGTTCCCTCGACGACACCCAATCCCCACCTGGGGGCGAAAGTACACAGACAGGAGACGCAGATCCGCCCGAACGAGACGGTTCTCGGACGTTTCTACGGATCGATGGGATGTACTCTGCGACATGTGAGGCATATCTCGAATCGGTCGCTGAGAGCCAGGCGGGAGTGACCGCCGCTGAAGCGAGCTACGTTACAGAGACGATCCGCATCGACCACGACCTAGAAACCGTATCGAAGGATACACTGCGTGACGCGTTGAGTACGCTCGGGTACACAGCATACCTCCGTGACGACGCCTCGACAGAGGCGGATACAGCCGGCGGAACGACGCGCCGGTCGCGGGAGATGGGTGGCATTCGAAAGCGGCGAGACGACCAACTCTTGGGGATGCGGTACTCCGTTGGCTTCCTCTTTGGTGCGTTTCTGTTGGTCCCGTACGTCGCGATTCTGTATCCCGCGCAGCTCGCGTCAATATTCGACTGGCAAGCGCTCGCGATATTCGAGGGCGCGTTCCGGCTGGACAGTCAGGGCGCGTTCGTGTTCCTCCGACTCTACTTCGTGATGACCGGGATCATCCTCGTCTTCACCGGGCTTCCGGTGTTGCGGGGTGCGTACATCAGTCTGAAAATGCGTCGGCCGAACACCGACCTATTGGTCGCGATCACCGCGGTAAGCGCGTATCTGTACAGTACGGCCGCCGTCATCCTCGGGCAGAACGATATCTTCTACGACCTCGCGATCGTCGTGACGGCTGCGGTCACCGCGATGGTGTTCTACGAGTCGTCGATCAAACAGCGCGCACTCAACCGGCTCACCGAGCTCACGATATCGCAGGTCGAGCAGGCGCGGACGTACGACGCAGACGGAACCACTCAGGACGTTCGCGTCGAGGACCTCGAGGCGGGTGATGTCGTCCTTGTTCGACAGGGGGAACGTGTGCCGGTCGACGGCGAACTCGTTGAAGACAGCTGTACCGTCGACGAAGCGATCGTGACCGGTGAGTCGCTTCCGGTGGTGAAACGCGCCGGCGACGACGTGATCGGGGGGTCGATCGTCACGGACGGCGCCGCGTTGGTCCGTGTCGGCCCGGACGTGACGAGTAGCATCGACCGGATAACGACCGCCGTCTGGGACTTACAGAGCGCGACGCACGGGGTCCAGCGGCACGCCGATCAACTCGCGTCGTACGCCGTGTTCCTCGTCGTCGGAGCCGCCGTCACGGTCGGCAGCGTCGGGGCGCTCGCATTCGGGATGGCCCCACCGGACGCTGCCCTCCTCGCGCTGTTGGTCCTCCTCGCCGGCTCGCCGTGGGCGCTCGGACTCGCGACGCCGTTGTCGGTCGCGAAGAGCCTCTCCAGTGCGCTCCGCCGCGGGATCATCATCTTCGACGAAACGGTCTTCGAACGGCTCCGCGACGTCGACATCGTCGTTTTCGATAAGACGGGGACGCTCACGACCGGAGAGATGGAGGTGATCGAAGCGGACGCGCCCCCCGAGTTGCTCGACGCTGTTGCCGCGCTCGAACAACGAGCGTCACACCCCGCCGCGAACGCGATTGTGACGGCGTTCGCCGGCAGAGATGGAGGCGACGACACGGAGGATCAGTCGGACTCGGCAGACGATGCGGTCGGAACGGAAGGCGACAATCGGATACGGGAGTTCACGAACCACCGGTCCGGTATCGAAGGCGTGATCGGCGACACGTCGTATCTCGTCGGGAACCTTGAGCTGTTCGCGGAACAGGGGTGGACCGTCGACGACGATATCCGGTCGCGGGTCACCGACGCTCAGGGATTCGGTCAGCTGCCGGTCGTGATCGGTCGTGACGGGGCAGCAGAGGGGCTGATAGTTGTCGGCGACGAGCCGCGGGACGGCTGGGATGACACCGTCTCTCGGCTCGGAGAACGAGGCACGGAGGTCGTCGTCCTGACCGGCGACGACGAGGAAGCGACGGACTTCTTCAAGCGACACGACGCCGTGACGCACGTCTTTGCGACGGTTCCGCCGGAGGGGAAGACGGCGACGATCCGGCGACTCAAATCCGACGGGCAGGTCGCGATGGTCGGTGACGGCACGAACGACGCCCCGGCGCTCGCCGCCGCCGATCTTGGCATCTCGCTGGGCGGGGGGACGGCGTTGGCCGCCGACGCCGCCGACATTGCGATTGTCGATAACGACATCCGCTCCGTCGAAACCGCGTTCGACCTCGCGGGAGCGGCTCGCCGTCGTGTGAAACAGAACAACCTCCTCGCGTTCTCCTACAACGGTATCGCCCTCGCGGCGTTGGCCGTCGGGTTCTTCAATCCGCTGACGGCAGCGGCCGCGGTCATCGCTGGCGGTGGGTTGATCGCGGTAAACACTCGACGAAAACTCCTCGGGTAGCGAGGCTCGGCCGCCGACAGAACTCGGAGCCGAGTTGTACTACTGACATAGAAGAGTGGCTATCTATCATTCGAGCATCGTTGATCCGATCGGTACGGCCGTCACCAAAGATCCGAATCGCTTCTGTTTCTAAAGGACTATCCTTGTCTAGACACTACTACAACCATGGAGTTCGACTTCGTGCGCTCGGTGGTTCCGCTCGCCGTGATCGTCGCCGTCGCAACGGTCGGGCTAACCGCCGTGATGGCACCTTCGACCGTCTTCATGATGGTTCTCCCCTCGATGATCGCGTTCTCGGTGGTCGCGTACTTCCTCGGGATGAAACACGGCGAATTCCGCGCTAGTCCGTAGCGCCCCTGTCCGGCACCGCCCCCAAAATCACAGTGTCACTCCGTCTGAAGCGTCCTCATTCGGGTTACTACGTCCAGTGGTCCGTATTTCGTGTTCAATAAGGCTCCATGAGCGATCAGCAACCGAGAATCGACATGGCCGGTACCTCTATTCTGTGACCCCCGCACTGATCTCAGACGCATCTTGCCGGACGGGTGTCGGGGAGTCGATCGAATACACGAGCGTGCCGGTGAACAGTGCGATGCTCCCTAACAGGAATATCGAACTGAGTGGCGACGCCGAATCGACGAAGATCCAGTATATCGGCGCCGCGATCGTCGGGCCGGCCGCGATGACAGCGACTTGGGAGACGAGGGGGCCACAACACCCGCACGTACACGCACCGACGACCGTCGCCGTCCCGGCCGTACTCTGTGTCGCTCCCGCCTGCTGATCGAGACGCCACGAGTGAGCGACGGCGGCCGCGTTCAACCCCACGAGGGCGCCGAGGAGTCCGAGCACGATTACCACACCGGGAGAGATCGCGATGAAAAACGGAACGTCGGGGAGCAGGACCTCGAGGGTGGGCCACCGCACGATCTGATACAGTACGTTCAGGACCGCCACGGTCGTCTCTTGCGGAGCGCCCTCCTCACTAAAGAAAGATAGGTATCCCGATGTCGCCATAAAAAAGAGGCTTACCATAGCTCCGACGCTGAATCCGAACCGACGCGCCACCGGATCCCGAAGGATCGTCGACAGTGCCGTGCCAACGTCTTTCCAGAGGATGTAGCCGACGAGCAGCGGTGTCGCGAGGACAATTCCGTACCCGATCGGGTTGGTGTAGCCGCTGAATCCGGGCAGCAGATACGGGTACAGTATCCAGCCACCAAGCAGCATGCCGAGAGCCATGTACCGGGGACGTGTCGTCCATCGAACGAGTCCGGTAATGAAACTCGCGACCACGACCAACAGGCCGGTTCCGATCGCGAGCGGCTGATACCACGACCGCGGGAACGGCATCGAGCCCGCCTGATACGTCGGATCCGGAGCCAGACCCTCGAAGAGGATCGCGCCGGTGATAGCAATACCGATACCGACCGCAATCCCGTACAGAGCGGTTCTCGGCGAGATCCGCTCCCTTCGCTTGAGGAGGACGAGCGCACTGACTACGAGGGCACCGATACCAGCGATCGCCAACCCGTGCGACTGTGAGAGTCCCGACGACTCAGCACTACCGTGGGCCGAAACTGTCGGGACCAGAGAAAGGAGACTGATCCCGACAGCAACCAAGACGAGTAGGCGGATCGACCTCTGTTGAGGTTTCGGTCTGTCGGCATCAGCGTTCTCGCTTCGGCCTTTCTGAGTCATTGCGAGGGGTTAGTGACTCACACACAATTATCTGTCTCTCTCGTTTCCCCTCGAGATGCACCTCGTGACCGGCCCGAGGGTCTACATACGCGTGGAACCGTCCTGTAGAGTCCTTCGGGACGGTTCAAAAATGCGTATCAGATCACGTCAGTTCGGTTCGTAGCCGGCGTACTCCATGAGCTGACTGAAGATGTCCGAGTCCATGACGGAGCGGTACACTACCCCCGTAAGCATGCCGCCGGGGTAGAACGACCCGTTCATCACGTGGTTGACCTTGTGGCAGTGCATGAGGTAGATCCCGGGGTCCGCGTCGGCCGTGAACTCGATCGTGTGCCGTTCCGCGGGGGCGATGTTCGTGACGTCCATGTCGTGTCGGGCCGCCTCCGGGACGACTCCACCGTCCTTTTCGACGCGCTGGAATCGGTGGTTGTGGATGTGCATCGGGTGGGACATGTATCCGCCGTTGACGAGGTGAATGCGCACCTGGTCGCCCTGATCGACGATGATCGGCGACCCCTGTTCGGGATGGAGCGTCCGGGGCGCGCTCTTCCCGTTGACGGTGAAGACGTCCGGCGTCCGCGAGGTCGTATCGTACGTGAAGTTCCCCTCGCCGGCCCATGTCTTCGGGATCCGCGAGTCCCAGTCTTTGATCGTCATGAAGTACTCCCGGTCCGCCGGCTCGTAGCCCTCGGGATCGACTCGGAAGATTCCGTACATCCCCATGTCGATATGCCGGTGTGTCTGGAAGTGACAGTGGTACAGGTGCGTCCCCGGAACGTTCGCCGGAATCTCGTAGGTGTGCTTCTCGCCCGCCGGGACCTGTACTCCGGTCGATGTCGGGACGCCGTCGTTCTTCCACGTCTTGGTGACGCCGTGGAAGTGGATCGTGTGCGGCCGGCGTCCGTTCGTGTTGTCGAGCGTCACTTCCATGTCGTTCCCCTCGGTCGTCCGGAGGATCGGACCCGGGACGCTCGGGTCGTGGTCGTCGGCCTGCCAGGCCCAGACGCGCGGGAACTCGACCGGGCCGCCCATCGAATCGAGCGGGTGAACGGCGTGTCGCGCCGGCTGCGTCCCCATCGTCACCGACCCGCCCTGCTCGTCGACGTTGACGACTGTCGGAGGGCTGGTGTAGGGGAGATCTGACGACGATGTCTGTGCCTCGTTCGGGGAGTTCGTGGCCGCCGTCGGCGCGTTAATCGTTTTCGATGAACAACCTGCCAACGCCGAAAGGCCTGTCGCGCCGGTCGCGGTGAGGAATTCTCGTCGAGACAGTCCGGTTCCAGGAGCACCGAAGGATCGAGTCATAGTACAGTTGGAACACTCTGTTGTACGGCTAAAAGAGGACCGCGAAATCCCTGTACCTGAAAAAGCGAGCAAACATGTTCGGTATTAGCCGAACAGGTCTTACAAGCAGACCGGTATTTTCCGCCACGAAAATCGGCATTCGGAGTAAACGGTCTGGGGAACAGTTACATTCCGCCCGTGGCGGTCAGATATGCGCTTGCGAACTGTATCGCATTGTACGCACCGTGTATCACGGCTGGAACCGCGAGGTTGTCCGTGTACTCGTACGCTGCTCCGAGTACGAGGGCCAGAAGGAACGCGATACCGATGTACACCAGTTTGCCTTCTCCTGACAACGAAAAGAGATGGATCGACGCGAAGAGGGCGCTTGCGAGGACGATTGCACGGGCCGGATGGAGAGTTTCACGGAGAGTCCCTTGTACGAGTCCTCGGAAGAGTAGTTCTTCCCCTGGGCCGACCAACAGGAATTGGAGCGGAATAAGTAGGAGGAATACGCTGGGGTTCTGTTGCCCGACCTCGACGATTTGGTTTTGGGCTGTGCTCAGACCGAGGGCCGCGATCACGGAGGACGCAGCAAAGAGCAACCCCAGGATTACGATACTCCCCCCGACGATAACCGCCCCGTCACGTTTGTCAGGCAGACGGACTGGCACGAATCCGAACCCGAGGTCACGGCCTTTGAGATAGAGGACGGTGATGCCCCCGAACGTCACCCCTTGAAGGAAGAGTGTACTCACAACCAGCCTGAGTGCTGGACGTGACGCGAGGTCGACTCCGAACAGCCTGACGACTGTCACGACGGCCAGAACTATGACTGTCCCCGCGACGTACGATCCATACGTGAGACTGATCGCCGAGGCGACGGATCGGAAACGAGATATCGATGACATTATTCAGATGTTATCGTAGGGTTCTATCCCACAAGTCGGCTTTGGTTGGTCGATTTCGATGCGGTCCGTCCCCATACGTCTCATAGTTGTGATTTGTTACGACTGACCTGGTGGGTACGCCCGTGCTGGTCGGTCCTCTCAACGAGGAACGAGTATAGCTCCCGGTCTTCTTTCGCGTCTCTCGACCGACGCGAATCACTACATGGTTCTCGCCAGTTTCGTCTGGTATCTCGAACATTCGACTGAATGCGGTCGTAGCCATCATTAGTGGGTGTGATTCGTGGTATCGATCTGGTCGTTCCGCTCGCCGAACTCGACGGTTGCGTGGTCGATGCCCTGGTCCGTGAGATGGTCGTGGACCCGCGACCGGACCGTCTGTTGCTCCTCGATCGTGGTCGCCGTATCGGTGAGGCGGACGGTCGCGACGGTGAGTTGACTACAGACCTGCCAGACGTGGAGGTCCTCGACCCCGTCGACGCCGTCGAGTGTCGTCAATTCATCTCGGAGGTCCGCTGGCGACACGGGGCTCCGCTCCAGCAGGATGGCTGTGCTTTCTCGAAGGACGTTCTCGGCCGACGCGAGCACTAGCAGTCCGATGAGTACGGCAGCCACAGGATCCGCGATAGGGAGATCGAAGACGGCGACAGCGACCGTGGACACGATCACAGCGATGGAACCACCGGCGTCACCGAGCAGGTGATAGAACGCCCCGCGCTCGTTGAGGCTCATCTCTCCGCCCTGTAACACGTACACCGAGCCGATGTTCACCAGCAAGCCGCCTGTGGCGATGATCAGCGTTAACTCCGGGTCGATCGCCACCGGCTCGAGGAACCGCTGGTAGGACTCCCAGACGATGTATCCGACCATCGGAAGGAGCAAGACGCCGTTCAGGAAGGCCGCAACCGGCTCCAGTCGGTGGAGACCGTACGACCACGCCTCGCCGCCCTCGAACCGCTCGGCGGTGTAGCTTGCGCCGTACGCCACCGCGTACGCGAGCATATCGAACAACATGTGAATCGCGTCGCTGATGAGCGCCACCGAACCGAACAACAGTCCGCCAGCAAGCTCTACGACAAACCCCACAAAGTTGACGACGGCGACGAGTGCCAGTCGGCGGGTACTATTACTCGTGTCAGACGGAGGGTCGCGCTCTGACGACTCTCCGTGTGTATGCTCGTGTACGGTCATCACTCTACGTTTGCGCTGCTGTTTCGACTCGGAAGCCACTGTACTTTCGCGGACGGATCTCCTCGACCGATCTCCACCTGTCGACACCGAGCCCTGTGCCGGACACGCGAAGGATCTGGGGTTTCAAACTACCCATCCGAAGCGGTGGTTTCGTCGTCTGCTGTCGGCGTGATTCGAGAGAGACGCATCGCATTGCCAGTGACCCCGAGCGTCATCCCGGCGTCACCGATGAGGACGGCCGCCCAAATCGGAACCAAGCCGAACGGGACGCCCAGTGCGAGCAGGCCCTTGGCACCGAGACTCGTCCAGATGTTCTGCCGAATCACGCTGTTCGCGTCGTGAGAGAGGTCGTAGAGGTACGGCAGCTTCGATAGGTCGTCGCTCATGAGCGCGATATCCGCTGTTTCGAGCGCGGTATCCGTTCCGGCCGCGCCCATCGCGACGCCCACAGTCGCCGTTGCGAGTGCCGGCGCGTCGTTGACGCCGTCGCCGATCATCGCGACTCCGTCGTACTTCTCGTCGAGTTCCGTGATCGCCTCGACCTTCTCATCAGGCAGGAGTTCCGCCCGGAACTCGTCGACGCCGACCTCGGTCGCAATCGCACGGGCGGTCCGTTCGTTGTCCCCCGTGAGCATGACGATGTGTTCGACACCGAGGTCGTTGAGTCGCTGGATCGCCTGCTTCGCTCCGGGCCGGATCTCGTCAGCCACGGCGATGACGCCCTCGAGTTCGTCTTCGGTACCAACGAGCACGACGGTCTTTCCCTGTGACTGTAGCTCGGGAACCGTCTCCTCAAGCAGGTCGAGACAGTCGTTGCGCTCGCATATCCGACGGCTCCTCGTTGTCACGACACCGCCGTCGGTCGTCGCATGGACGTGCTCGAGGTCGAATCCGAGTTCCTCGAAGAGACCAGGCTTGCCTGCGTAATGTTTCTCGCCGTCGAGATCAGCCTCGACCCCCTTGCCGGTGATACTCCCGAAATCGTCGACCGAAGGGGCATCGACGTCGCTCTCCTCGGCAAATTCGACGATTGCGTCGCCGATAGGATGTTCCGACCGCGACTCCAGCCCGCTGGCACACCGGAGGACGTCTCCCTCGCTGTTGCCGTTGAGCGGGACGATGTCCGTGACCGTGAGTTCGCCCTTCGTGATCGTCCCTGTCTTGTCCATCGCGATCGCTTCGACCGCGCCCATCGCTTCGAGGTGGTTGCCGCCCTTGATGAGAACGCCGTTCTTCGCGGCGCTCGTGATCCCCGAGACGACCGAGACGGGCGTCGAAATGACGAACGCGCACGGACACGCCAGCACGAGCAGCGTGAGTCCGTAGACGATGAACGTCGGCCACGACGCGCTGAACAGGAGCGGCGGAATAACCGCTACCACGATCGCGAAGCCGACGACGACCGGCGTGTAGTACGAGGAGAACCGCTCGACGAACTGCTCGCGTTCCGTCTTGTTCGATTGCGCGTCCTCGACCATCTGGACGATGCGGGAGAGCGTGTTATCGCCCGCTTCGGAGGTGACCTCGACCTCGAGATACCCCTGCTCGTTGATCGTCCCCGCGTACACCTCGTCCCCCGGCGTCTTGTCGACGGGCACGCTCTCGCCGGTAATGGGGGCCTGATTGACGGCACTCTCTCCGTCGATCACGTTCCCATCCATCGGAATTTTTTCTCCCGGACGCACGACGACGGTGTCGCCGACCGCCACGTCATCAACGGGAAGCGTCACCTCCTCGCCGTCCCGTTTCACCGTCGCTTCGTCCGGAGACAGATCCATTAATTCTCTGAGGGAGTTGCGCGCGCGATCCATCGAATACTGTTCGAGGAGTTCGGCGATACTGAACAGGAACGCGAGCGTGGCGGCCTCGAAGTAGAGCGATTCGCCGAAGACGAGGCTCGCGACGATGGCACCGCTGATGGCAATGCTCATCAGCAGGTCGATGTCGAGGTTCCGATTGAGCGCGGAGTAGTAGCCGTTACGGAAGATGACCTGCCCGGCGGTTCCGACGGCCACGAGGAAGAAGAGATCCGCGATGAGCAGCTCGCGACCGACGACCTCGGCTACGAGAGCGTTCTGGCCGGTGAGGAAGAACTCGAAGAAGAGTCCAAGCGCGACGAACCCACCGCTGACCCACGTTTTGAGCGCGCGAGAGCTTGTCCAAATGCTCTCACGATCTCCGGCCGCGTTTTGACGTTCCGATCCGTCGCCTGCTGTGTCTGTGATCTTATACCCAGCGCTTTCGATCGCGTCGATGACATCCGCTTCCCCGCCCCTCGACGAATCGTACGTGACAACGACGGTTCCGGTCGTCGGCTGTGTCTCGTACGTTGTCACTCCGTCGACCCTGTCGAGGGCGTTTTCGATCTTGCCCGCGCACGATGCGCAATCCATCTCCGGGACGGTGAATTTCGAGGTCAGTTCGCCAGCGTTCTCCACCGCGTATCCCGCTTTCTCAACGCGTTCAGTTATCGCGGTGGCGCTCGTTTGCTCGCGATCGTAGGAGACTGTCAGCGTCCCCGTCGTCACCTGCGGATCGACGCTGTCGATGCCGTCCAGCTTTCCGACGCTGCTTTCGACCTTTCCGGCACAGGATGGACAGTCCATCTCCGGGACCGATAACTGCGCAACGTCCTCACTATCTACCGATGAAACAACATCTTCGTCATCTTGTCCGGTGTGATGACCGTGTTCGTGATCTCCATAATCGTGGTCGTGCGTATGACCATCCTCGTGGGTCTGACCCCGTGGTTCACCAGTTTCGTCGTGGGATCTTTCGTCAGGTTGGGTCATTACACGCCGCTAACGACTACAAACTTATTAAATTAGCTGCCATTCAGCCCCCCTAATATAATAATCTCTAACAAAAAATAAAATTGAATTATTAATTCATCCGTTAATCCGTTCCTTTTCGGGTTTTAGTTCGGTCTGCTCGGTCGAATCCGATGACGATACGGGAATCCGATCTCTCGACAGCGCTCCTGAGTCGAGTACAGCGTGAACCGACAACGACGCCTTCTGTGGATTCAACAGAGCAAAAAAGTCACAATGTCATCTGTATCTCCGGCATATCAACGAAGGCTGTCTCGTATCCCTCATGGCGAGCCGTTTGTGGGGGCGAATCGACTGTGATCGTCAGCTCATCTCCCGTCTGTACGTCCGAAACTGTTGTCCCGTAGTGATAGCGGAGCTCTGGATTGATGGTTGACTGTAGAATTCCGTCGAATACTGACGCACCATCGCGCCGTAATGTTACAGATAATGACATCATCGGCAGCATCGTCCGATTGTACGGCGTGCGCGGAGACACAGCGAGGTACTTCTGTTCCCCGTCACCACCGAAACGCGACGCGTCTTCGAGGACCGTAACCACGAACCTCGCGTCTCCGGTCATCTCCGAGCCACGCACGTCACCAGGGAGCGCGTCCGGCGTCGGCACCTGCGAGTCTGGTATCATCACCATGTCCATTAGGTCGACAGCACCCCTCGTGCCTTCCTTGTCGTCGGAGATGTCTGTGTACGAGATCTCATCGAGCGTCGATTCGCTGAACTCGAATTCGAACTCGAACGAGGCGTTCCCCTGGTTCTCGGCCAGCGATCCGGTCCGCCGCGTCGACGGCCCGCCGATACTGACCTCGACAGTGTGTGTGCCGTCGCCCTGAAGTTGGGCGTTATCGCCGAAGTGAAAGCCCATCGGCTGAGAGAGCATCGGCCACGGCGCGAATTGATCAATCGATTCCCCATTCTGTGTGATCGTGAGCTGCGGATTGATATCGGGCGGAATGATCCCTGTCTGTGCGTCCCAGACGACCGGCATTATATGAACGGAATCCGCCGACTGGATGTCAACCTTCGTGGTCCCGTTTGGCTTCATCAGCCAGAAGCGATGCGGATACGAGTACGTGAGCGCACACTTGTACCCATCCTGCTGTTTCATTCCAGCCATTTTCATTCCCTCGTAGTGGGTGGGATGGTAGACTGTATCCGGCCGATTCCCGGCCATTGGTGGGGCAGAAGCAGAAGGTGTCTCGAACACGCTGGCACACCCAGCGAGGCCGACGATCGAAGTGCTCCCGGCGACCCGGAGCACATCACGACGACGCATACGTCACCTCCTCCCCGTTGCTGCCGGTTGGGTATACAGGCGGAAGCGCGCGCAAACCCCGCGGGGGCACGAGGTAATTGCCGCGACGCTCCGTCCGGATATACTGGAGGATACCGTTGTTGTTTCGCTGCCCGACGGCCGACTTCTCGGAAATATCGGTTCCGTTCATCGCCTCTTTCGTGTCGACGAAGTCGCTGATCCGCCGTTGGAGCGAGAGGAAATGTACGCCCGCTCGTCCTCCGTCAGTCGAATCAAAGTCACGACGAAGCAGCAGCGGCGAGCCGTCATCGTCGCGAACACGGGCGTTCTTCTGCGCGTGACCGACGACACCCATCTCGCGGGCGGTTTTATCGGTCGGCTCACACTCACCGACTCCGTTGCTGTCGCCGAGGTTGTCTCCGGCACCCTTGACGACATCGTTCTCGGCGTGATATGGGCAGAACATCTTCGCCTCGCGCTGCCAGCGGTCGTCCTGATTGTACCACTGGTTGAGGTTGAGCCGGAGCTTGGAGATATGCTGAGTCGTGCCACCGGCGAACGGCCCCGACTGGATCGTCACACGATCTTCACTGGCCTGGTTCTTTGTGAACCCTGATTTGAACCCCATAAACAGAGGTGCGTCCTCCGGAACTTTGTCGGCTGGAACACCCTCAGCGTCACCTACATTCTCCGCCGGTAACCCGTTCCCGATAAAGCCCGTCCGCCGGTCGGCGAGTGAGAAGACATCGGTCAATGTAGCCTTAGGCTGATCGACATCGTTGAGGGTCGGTTTGTTCCCTTTGAGAGCTTCTTCGGCACCGATCACCGCCTGCGCCGTGTTACTCGCGAGATGGACGACCGCATCCGGTGTATCTAATTCGGGCTCCTCGAACGGAGCAAGTGCTTCCGGATCGGGGAGGTCAACGCCATCAGGAAGTGATTCGTCGAACCGGTCGAAGTATGCCGGAGAATAACTCACCGTGAACAATAATCCGTCTCCGCTTCGCTCGTAGGCGTGTTCGATGCCACGGAGAGCTGTTTCAACCCGATCGCGGTGGTCTTCGTTCGGTTGTCCGTCTCGTCGGTAATTCAGATAGAGAAGCACCCGATGGCTCGGGGCGATGACGTTTCCGTGGTCGTCTCGTGAGAGGACCTCATTCCAAGCGTGTTGATGCTGTGGATACGATGAGAGATCATCCGGGGCCGTCGGGATATCGACTTCTTCACGGCCTAAACAGGCACTAAATCCTGCTACTCCGCCGATAGCGACGGCCGACTTGAGAAATTCTCTTCGGGGGATTCCCCTCTCGTCAGTCATCACTCGACAGTTGGGAAGTCACGCTCAAGCCCGTTCTGGTATGATTCTCGAACCCGTCTTCAACGGTTTTACAACGGAATCTATGTTCGGCAATTGAACCAGAATTAGTAATAGAGAGCGTAGTAAAGGGTTGATCGACCTACGATGTTTGACGCAGTCCTCCGTGTTGATCTTCTTCTCTTTTTGACTATTGGTGTGCTTGGTGGGGCACACTGTATCGGTATGTGTGGGCCGCTGGTGACCATGTATGCCGAGCGGATGGCTCCCCGTGGAGACGCCGGGACGGTGAGGTCAGGTACCCCGGGTCAACGTGGACATCTTACCACATATGAGGTTCGTCAACACGCTCTATTTAATTTGGGGCGGACGGTCAGCTACGCGCTCATCGGTGGGGTGTTCGGCGCGCTTGGTGGTTTCGTGTTTATTTCAGCGGACCAAATAACCGCAATCGCCGATTCCGTCCGGGGCGGCGTCGGTATTTTGATCGGGATATTCATCATCGTATCCGGTGTGAAATATCTTCTCGGAGGTGCTGCTGGTCTCGGAATTCCTGGAGTACAGAGAGTAACCAATTGGATCGCTGTTCGCGTTGACCGATACGTAAATACTCCTGGAATCGTTGGCCTCGGTGCGCTTCATGGGTTGCTCCCCTGTCCGATACTGTATCCCGCGTACCTGTTCGCATTCGCGACGGGATCTGCTGTATCCGGTTTTCTCGCGTTAGCGACGCTTGGTATTGGGACGATACCAGCCGTTTTCGCTTATGGAACGCTTATTGAGTCCGTCGATGCCATTCATCGCCGACGACTCCATCGTCTCCTCGGTATCGCCTTCATTCTGCTGGGATACGTTTTGTTGGGACATGGATTGATGGCAATCGGCATCACTGTTCCAACGCCGATGCTTCCACGATATCAACCGCTGGGGTGACCATGGCTTAATTATAGTAGAAATTAGAACTATCCGCACGGAGTGCTGTACAGTATCTAATGGATCATCTCGACGAGATCTCCGTCGAAGAACTCTAAGACGCGCTTGACAACGTCGACGGAAACAAGCCGACGCAACGTTGTTAGCTGCGATCGCGTACAAAAACGGCGTCACACAGACTGAACTTGCCGAGTGGCACGACACCGGCCGACGAACGATCTACAGCTGGCTCAACCGACTCGATACTGACGAGCCACTTGAACAGGCTGTAACTGATGCTCATCGATCTGGTCGAAAGCGAAAATTATCAGAAAAACAGAAGCAAGAATTTGGACACACTGTCCACGCATCACCCAAAGAGATCGGTTTTGACGCGCCGGCGTGGACGCCGGTGCTTGTCAAAGAATTTCTCGAAGAAACGTACGGCGTCGAGTATTCACTTCCGAGTTGTCGGCGGTTGTTGAAAGAGGCAGGATTGAGCTATCAAAAGCCACGCCGTTCAGCCACTGAATCCGACGAAGACGATCAAGAAGCGTTTCACGACGAGATCAAAAAAAGCGGCGAGAGATAGACGCCACAGTAGTCTGTATCGATCAAACCAAGAAATCCGTCCAAGTCGAGCCGCGTGGTTTCCGCGCGGCACGCGGCCTTCTGTCGAATTATCCGGTCAACGGAAGTGGACGTGCTTGCTCGGCGCGATCACCGAGGACGGCGATCGCTTTTTCTCACGGCTTCCCGAGTACGTCACCGCTGATCACGCAAAACATTTCATTTTAGCACTATGTGACGAATTTGAAGAGGATCTGATCGTCGTGCTCGATAGCGCACCGTATTTTCAGACATCGGCTGTCACGGACCTCGCGGCCCGTGACGACCTCGCCTTTGTGACGCTCCCGTCATATTCGCCGGAGTTGAACCCTGTCGAGGAATGTTGGAGACAGCCCCAAGCAGCTCTCAGCAACCGGTTCTTCGACTCACTCAACGAACTTACAACAGCGATCGATACTGCTCTTGACCAAATTTCTATCCCAACTGTGTTCGTAGGCTTCCTAATTAATGTCTCAAAAGACGGTCAACATCTTTTCATCAACTTTCCCTCAGTGTACGCACTTCACCTGCTGCTAATGGAATGAATTCTCCCGATGGCTTTTCGTGAAACTCGACTGAATCGGGATCCTTCACGATGGTTCCCAAATATTAAATTAGACGAATCTAAATGGTAGTTATATGTCTCCGAGTCCAGTTGTCGAGGATACCCTCAAAACGATCTACCATCTCCAGCAGGAGGAGGATCCACCGGTTGCGACATCCGCTATCGCCGACCGTCTCGACAAGGCACAGGCGACGGTCACGAGTACGCTCGACCGACTTGAAGCGCAGGGACTGATCGCACGCGAACCGTACCAAGGAAGCGAACTCACTGACGACGGCGAAACCGTTGCAGTCGAAGTACTCCGGCATCACCGGCTCCTCGAAACCTATCTGGCCGACCACCTCGATTACCCTTGGGAGCAGGTCCACGAAGAAGCCGACAGACTCGAACACCACATCAGCGAGGAGTTCGAACGGCGGCTCGCCGAGACACTCGAAAATCCCCGGCGAGACCCCCACGGCGATCCGATTCCAGGTGAAGATCTAGAGCCACCGAATCAGGACCCCATGAGACCCCTGTCAGCCTGTGAGGTCGGCGATCGAGTGGTCATCACTCGTGTTAGCGATCGCAACGAGGATGATCTTGCGTACTTGGCCGATGTCGGGATCACGCCGGGCACAGCTGTACGTATTGTCGATGTCGCCCCGTTCGGCATGATTACTCTGGATGTCGACGACACTGAGCAAGCTATTCCCGAAGGGGTTGCGACGTCGATCCGCGTGACCTCCCTGAACGACGTCGACGACTCGGTGAGCGTCGACCACCGGGGTGATGCATGACGCCGTTTCTGGAGATCGTCGTAATCGCGGCCATCGCGCAGCTCACCGTCCTGCCGGGCGAGAAGGTCCAGTTCATCATCGCCGGGCTCTCGACCCGGTTCAAACCACTGCTGGTCGTCGCGGCAGCTGGGACAGCGTTCGCGGGCTGGACCGTCCTCGAGATCCTGTTCGGTCAGGCGCTCCAGCAGGCGCTCCCGGGCGTCGTCCTCGACGGGATTACGGCGGCGCTCTTCCTGCTGTTCGCGGTGTTACTCGTCCGGTCAGCCCCTGGTGGGCACAACGTCCCAGTTGAGAGCGGCACACAGACGGATGGTGGCGTCGTCGGGACACGAATCACGGACATCAACCCGGAGTTCGAAGCGTTCGGCTACACGATCGGCGGGCAGCTGGGCGAATTTCTCACCATCTTCGCGATGATGGCTGCTGGAGAGTTCGGTGATAAGACCCAGCTTGTCACCATCGGGCTGGCGGCACAGTACGGGGCTAGTGCCGCGATCTGGGCGGGTGAAATGTTGGTCATCATCCCGGTGAGCCTTGCGAACGCGTACTTCTTCCACACGTTCTCACACCGCTTCGACGTCCGGAAGGCCCACTACGCCGGGGCGGCACTATTTGCGTTCTTTGGGGTGGATACGATCTTAGGGATAGCGACCGGCCCGGAAGCGGTGTTCGGTCACAACAGCCTCTGGGAGGCGATCGTCAGCGCCGTTTCGGATGCGCTCCTCGCAGTCGTGTGACCACTTCTCGCTTGCCGTACTACGGTGGAACTGTTGATTCTTCATCGAAACTCACAGCAGAGACGTATCTCATCCGCTGGGATGCCAATCTCCCGGGGCGAGAACGTGCTGTTTGCGGTACGGGAACCGAAGCCAATCTGTCACTCATCCCTTCTCGGAAAGCCAGTCGAGCGCTCTCTCGCGCTCGATACTGTCGAAATATCGCATCTCGTCGGGCGCGACCGGCCAGATCGGCCGGATGACACGCCACCAGTCAAAGAGCAGCTTCGCCCACCTCGAATCGCCGACTGCGGCGTACCGGTCGATATCGAAGTCAGGACCGTACCGGAGATCGGGAACCACCCCGTGGAGATGTGTGAGAAACGTCCCGAACGTCCAGTTCGGAACTTCCTCGTACACGTGGATGCGTCCCTGCTGGTCGCTTTTTTCGACGAGTAGCGAGTACAGCTCTCGATAGCCTGCTCTCGTCCCTCGCCCGACGCGAATCGCAACGAGGTTCCCGTTCGTCTCGTCTAACACTTCGAACATTCGATTGGGTGCTGCGTGAGCCATCGTTAGTGGGAGTGATTCGTCGTACCGACAGGGTCGGTATCGGGGTCGGCACTCCCGACGAGCTCGACGGTTGCGTGGTCGATTCTTCGATCCGTGAGATGATCGTGAACTCGCGCCCGGATCTCTCGTTGTTCTTCGAGAGTGGTCGCTGTCTCGGTGAGCCGGACGGTTGCGACGGTGAGTTGACTACACATCTGCCAGACGTGGAGGTCCTCAACTTGGTCGACGCCGTCGAGTGTCGTCAATTCATCCTGAAGCTCTTCTGACGACACCGGGCTCCGTTCCAACAGGATCGAGGTGCTTTCCCGGAGAACGTTCCCGGCCGACGCGAGTACCACCAGCCCGATGACTACGGCCGCCATAGGGTCTGCGATGGGGAGATCGAACACTGCGACAGCGGCAGTCGAGACGATTACCGCAACAGAGCCACCGGCGTCTCCGAGCAGGTGGTAGAACGCGCCCCGTTCGTTGAGGCTCATCTCATCACCTTGTAACACGTACACGGAGCCGATGTTTACCAGCAGTCCACCCGTCGCGATGATCAGCGTCAACTCCGGATTGATCGCTACCGGCTCAAGGAACCGCTGGTAGGACTCCCAGACGATGTATCCGACCATTGGAAGGAGCAAGACCCCGTTCAGGAAGGCCGCAACCGGCTCCAGTCGGTGGAGACCGTACGACCACGCCTCACCGCCCTGGAATCGTTCGGCGGTGTAGCTCGCCCCGAACGCCATCGCGTACGCAAGCATGTCGAACAGCATGTGGAGTGCGTCGCTGATGAGCGCCACCGAACCGAACAGGAGTCCACCAGCCAGCTCGACGGCGAAGCCGACGAAGTTGATAACGGCCACGAACGCCAACCGTCGAGTACTCTGCTCTGTCGTCTGACGCCGGTCCTCGTCGTCGTGCTCGTGCGTATGGAGGGACATCGTCTCGACCAGTGAAGAGTGGTTAGCTGTCGGCCACCGCGTCTCTATCGTCAGTCGCAGGACGGATCCGCGAGAGTCGCATCGCGTTTCCGGTCACCGCGGTCGTCATGCCGGCGTCTCCGGCGAGGACGGCGAGCCAGATCGGAACGTATCCGAAGGGGACCGCGAGCGCCAGTCCAGCCTTCACTCCGAGACTCGCCCAGATGTTCTGTCGGATGACGCCGTTCGCGTCGTTCGCGAGTTCGTAGAGGTACGGGAGCTTCGCGAGGTCGTCGCCCATCAGGGCGATGTCGGCCGTCTCTAACGCGGTGTCCGTCCCGGCCGCGCCCATCGCAACGCCCACCGTCGCCGTCGCGAGTGCCGGGGCGTCGTTGATGCCGTCACCGACCATCGCAACGCCGTCGTACTCGTCGACGAGCTCCTCGATCGCCGTCACCTTGTCCTCGGGGAGTAATTCGGCCTGGTACTCGTCGACGCCGACCTGCTCGGCGATCGCGCGGGCAGTCCGCTCGTTGTCACCCGTCAGCATCACCGTTCGGGCAACACCGAGCTGCTTCAGTCGCGCCACCGTTCGCTTCGCTTCCGGCCGAATCTCGTCGGCAACCGCGATGACGCCTTCGAGTTCGTCTTCGGTCCCAACGAGAACGACGGTCTTGCCTTCTGCTTGGAGTTCGGGAACGGTCTCTTCGAGGAGATCGAGACAGTTGTTCCGGTCACACATCTGTCGGGCTGTCTGCGTCACGACGCCACCCTCGGTCGTCGCGTGAACGTGCGACAGGTCGAACTCTAACTCCTCAAACAGACCCGGCTTGCCTGCGAAGTGAGGAGTCCCGTCGAGATCGGCGCGAACACCCTTTCCGGTGATGCTCTCGAAGTCATCAACCTCGCGCTCGGCAACCCCTGCGCTGCCGGCTTCGGCGACGATTGCCTCGCCGATGGGGTGTTCACTCCGTTGCTCGAGCCCGCGTGCACACCGAAGTACGTCCTCCTCCGAGTTCCCGTTCAAGGGTACGACGTCGGTGACGGTGAGCTCACCTTTGGTGAGGGTCCCCGTCTTGTCGAACGCGACCACATCGACGCCCCCCATCGCTTCGAGGTGATTGCCGCCCTTGATCAGGACGCCGTTCTTCGCGGCGCTCGTAATTCCCGACACCACCGAGACGGGCGTCGAGATGACGAACGCACACGGGCAGGCCAGGACCAGTAAGGTCAGCCCATAGACGACGGCCGTGGACCAGGTTGTGCCGAGGATATACGGGCTTGCTAGTGTCGTCAGGATGGCGAAGGCGACGACCACTGGCGTGTAGTACGTTGAGAAGCGCTCGACGAACTGCTCGCGCTCGGTCTTGTTTGACTGAGCGTCTTCGACCATCTCCACGATACGCGAGAGCGTGTTATCGCCGGCCTCGGAGGTAACCTCCACCTCGAGATACCCCTCTTCGTTGATCGTACCGGCGTACACCTCGTCGCCAGTCGTCTTGTCGACGGGCACGCTTTCGCCCGTGATAGGCGCCTGGTTGACGGCGCTTTCACCGTCGACGACGCTTCCGTCCATCGGGATTTTCTCCCCTGGCTTGACGACGACGATGTCACCAACAGCGACCTCGTCGACGGGAATCGTCTCCGTGCTCCCATCACGCTTGACGGTCGCTTCATCCGGCGAGAGGTCCATTAGCTCGCGGAGCGAGTTCCGGGCACGGTCCATCGAGTACCGCTCCAGCAGTTCGGCGATGCTGAACAGGAACGCGAGGGTGGCGGCCTCGAAGTAGAGTGCCTCCCCGAAGGCGAGGCTTGCAACGAGTGCTCCGAGGATAGCCACCGACATCAGGAAGTCGATATCGAGGTTCAGATTTCGCGCCGAGTAGTAGCCGTTGCGAAGGATTTCCTGGCCGCCGAAGGCGACGGCGACGAGGAATAGTCCGTCGGCAACGAACAGCTCCGTGCCGAGAAGGCTCGCAATCTCTCCGTTCTGCCCAGTGAGGAAGAATTCGAGGAGCAGACCGAGAGCGACGAACCCACCGCTGATCCACGTCTTGAGTGCCCGCGGACTCACCCAGATGCTCTCGCGTTCCTCGGTCGCGTTCTGACCTTCGGACTCGTCGCTCGAACTGTCTGTAACCTCGTATCCAGCACGTTCGATAGCACTGATTATCTCGGCTTCTCCGGCCTCCGAAGAATCGTACGTGACAACGACGGTTCCGGTCGTTGGCTGAGTTTCATATGCTGTGACTCCGGCTTTGTCGAGTGACTTTTCGATCTTCCCCGCACACGAGGGGCAGTCCATCTCGGGCACCGTAAATTTCGTCGTTATTTCGTCGACGTCCTCAACGGTGTATCCCGCTTTTTCGACCCGATCAGCTATCTCGGTAGCGCTGGTTTGATCGCGGTCGTATGAGACTGTCAACGTTCCCGTCGTCACTTGCGGGTCGAGACTGTTGATCCCGTCCAGTTTTTCGACGCTGTTCTCAACTTTTCCTGCACACGAGGGACAGTCCATCTCCGGAACCGAGAGCTGTGCAACATTCCCTTGTCCGTGTGGTGGGGAGGTGTCATCGACATCCCTTGTATGCTGAGTGGACTCGTGACTATGCTGAGATCCCTCTTCGTGCGTGTGGGTTCGATTCGGCGGTTCGCCACGTTTGTCGTGGGAATTATCGTCAGGTGGGGTCATTACTCGCCGGTTGCCGCTACAGATTTATTAAATCTACTGCGATAAATGCTCCCTATTATGTTAATTATTAATAAAAACTATGTATTGAGCTATTAATATTCCCGTCAGATCATCTCACTCGAACTGTCCCGACCATTCCAGAACTCTCATGCGGAATACAACAGTACCCATACGTTCCGGGTTGATCGAACGTGTGCTCGTAGTTCTCCCCCGGGGCGATGAGTCCCTCAGTAACCCGGTTCCTCGCAGCACGCTCTGACTCGAAGCCACCACTTGCGAAGTACACGGCCTCGGCAGGAATCTCGTCTTCGTACGCTGTGACCGTGTGCTGGATGTCGCTCTCGTTCGTCCACGTCACTGTCCCTTCGGTTTCGATCGTCGCAGTCTTCGGCTCGAACGTGTGATCGTCGGGCATCGTGACGGCCAGGCTCGACGATGCCTGCCCGCTCAAACATCCAGCGGTGCTCAGCGTCGCCAAGGCGGCAGTACTGAGTCGCAATACCGTCCGTCGATTGTAGAATTTGAGTGTCATTGGAACAGAGATGGGTGGTGCCTATCAGAGCGCCACGAAGAGGTCGGTCACGTACATCACTCCGAGGCCGAGCAGGAACGCAAGCAGGTTCGTGGCGCTGGCCACGCGACCGCCTGCATCCCGAACCATACCCGCGATCTCCCAGTTGACCTGTAGGATCGCACCAACCCCGATCGCGAGGAAGAAGGCTCCGATCGTCGGCGAGTACGCGAGACTACCGATCCACCCGCCGAGGATGACGGGGGCACCGGCGATGACGCCGAGCGCGGCGAAGTGCTTGAACGACGGACGCTCTCCGCGGGCGACCGGTGCAACGACGGCCGGGCCTTCCGTCACGTTGTGGAGCATGAACCCGATCACGAGGAACGCGCCGAGCGACACACGCCCGAGTGCGAACGAACTCCCGATCGCCAGCCCTTCCGCGAGGTTGTGCAGGCCGATCCCGACCGCGACCAGATAGGCGATCCAGAGACCGCTACTCGCCCGACTGTCACCGGCGGCGACACGGCCCTTGCGCCACGCGCTGATTGCCTGAACGAGAGTGAGTGCGCCGAGGATCCCGAAGACGACCAAGAGGTCGCCCTCGTACGCGCCCGGAACCCGTTGAGCGAGTTCGAACGCCTCGAATCCGGCGTCGAACGCCAAGAAGCCGAGGACGCCAGCCGCGAACAAGAGCACGGCGTGTAGCCACCGATCGCTCATCGTCTTGATGTAGGGGAACCACAACATCCCTAATGCGACCGGGATCACACCGACAAACAGCCCGATGACTGCAAGCGTCCAGAGCAGACTGAGGCTGAATCCAGGTGCCTGACTCGGAGCGATGATCGTATTCTCGAATGTTGCCCCGTCAGAGAGTACGAGGGCGACGTTGAGATCCCATCCCGGATTCCAGTGATACGGGATCACGATCTGTGCGCTTTCCATCGGAGCGAGCGTTTGGTCGCCACCAGCTCCTTCGACCTGAAAATTCCAGTAGGCCTCATCGACGAGGACCTGTGCTATCGTCACGGAATCGGGCCCGTTGTTCGTTACGTGTAACACGACCGTTTCGTCGCTCGGAAGCGTCGTGTGCGTGATCGTCACGTCGGGAAGCGGTTCACCACTCTGGCTCTGAATACTCGCGAGTGGTGACGTGAACGCGAACACACCCAAGACGAGCACGAGCAACACGATCGGGAGTATCGCGCTGACCCATCGCGGTAGTCCGAGCGGCTGTGTGACCTCGTTTTCAGTAGATACACCACCGTCTGGCGTTGGTTTTTGTGTCTCATCTGCCATGTTAGACCACCTCAAAGAAGCTCATCCAGCCGAGTTCGGCGAACTCGGATTGGTGGGCGTGGAACATGTACAGCCCGGGTTCGTGATCCGAGTAGTCGAGCTCGATGATACCGCGTTGCGCCTGCGTCTGCATGATCGTGTCTACGGTCTTGCGCGTCGGTGTCAGCGTAGTCCCGTGGTCATAGTAATCGAAGAACTGCGAGTGCGTGTGGAACGAGTTGATAAGGTCGAACTCAGTCGCATTGGAGAGATACACGCGTTGCCGTTCGTTCTTGTCGATCTGGATGGGACGCTTCGTCTCGCCCGCCGTCCAGTTGCCGGTGCCGTCGGTACTACCGACCCCGTATGCGAACGCCCGTGTGTTCGCCGCGTAGACCTCGTTCCCGCCGTCGAAGTTAGTGTCGAACGAGTTCATCACCATGACCATCTCGTTGACGGCGTCGTTTTCGGCGTACTCGTGGTTCCGGCTCTTCGCCTCTTCGACGAACCGCGTCCGCATGTCGTCGGTAATCGGTCCGGGGTAATTGACGTAGTCGCGTGGATTCTCCCTGACGCATTCGGGGTCCGGATCGACGATGATCGTGCCGTAGAGTCCGCGGTGGATGTGCTCTTTCAGCGGGAGCGAGTGGCAGTGATAGAAGTGCGTACCGGCGGGCTGGGCGATCCACTCGTAGGTGAAGGATTCACCCGTATCAAGCACACCGGGGCCGTTCTGGGGAATCCCGTCCATTCGCGGGTTGAGGTTCTTCAGGTGTGGATGAATCGTGTGTGCGTGTCGTCCCAGATTCGTGAACTTCACGCGGATCAGGTCACCCTCGACGGCGCGGATCGTCGGGCCCGGTACCTGGCCGTTGTACGCCCACGCTTGAAACTCGACGCCCGGCGCAATCGTGATCGTCGTGTCGACAGCAGTGAACTCGAATTCCCGTACGGTTTGGCCGTCCTCTTCGTAGACCTGTTGGGGAACGTTATCCTGTCCGCTCTCTCCGGTATTGAACGCAGTGAGGAACTCGTGCGGGTCGAAATCCAAATCCTGGTATTCACCTACCGCACCGAAGTTTCCGTGTCCATCCTCATCGTCGTGCTCGGATGAGGCAGCTGCTCGGGAACTCCCGAGTCCAACTGCTGCACTGCCTGCAACACCGAGACTGCCAAGGACCGTGCGGCGACTAACACTCGTTTCACCAGTGAGTGATTCGACCAGTCGCTCCTCAAGCCGTTTCGTGACGTCTGCTGCGCTATTGTAATCTATCGATGGCATGATCTCCTCCGCTGGTCAAGCCTTCGCATACCCATACACGTCCATTGCACCACCCAATATATAAATTAGACCCATCTAAACTTAGATTGAGGCTAAACTAATAGACTCGCTACTGGAGACACATCAGTTTAGTTTGAGGCTCCAGTGAGCGTTTGAGCGGTTATGGATCGGGCCACTTCCTCTGGGAGTGCAACTCGTTCGTCGGTGCCATCTGGATCAAGCGTCACCATCCCAAATGAGGTGGTCTCAACAATTTCGACTACAGTTGTTGGGGTAATCCCGTGTTCAGACAGGTACCGGAGTAGATCTGGATCATTGTCTGGCACCCGTTCGATTCGAACCTTGTCGCCGACCTGCTGATCAGCGAGGGTTTCACCGGATTGTGGCGGTGAAACGTCCAGATCCGCTGTGGGAATCGGGTCGCCATGCGGGTCAACTGCCGGATTCCCTAACTGCTCTGCAATTCTGTCGGCGAATTGATTGCTGATATGGTGTTCGAGGCGATCTGCTTCGTCGTGTACCTCAGCCCAATCGTACTCGAGGCGCTCCGTTAGGTATCGTTCTAAGAGCCGATGATGGCGAATGATCTCGAGCGCAACAGGAATTCCAGTGTCTGTGAGTACAACGCCCTTGTAGGGTTCGTAATGGACAAAATCCCGCTCTGCTAATTTTTTTACCATACTGGTGACTGACGGTTGTGCTACGTCCATATGCTCAGCGAGCGTCGAGGTCCGCACCCGTTCATCCGTTTCGTCCTGGAGGTAATAGATCGCTTTGAGATAGTCCTCCATGATGGCGCTCAGCATTAGAGTGAAATTAGACTGGGCTAAGTTTATAATTTGCCGCGAGATGATTTGTCTTGTCGACAGCTGTGAGCGTAAGTCTGAGATGGGCCGGTTATCGCCACGGTCAACACTTGCGTATTGATTTTCCGTATCTTCCTGCTGTGCCACTCACTGATGCTCAGAATGGCGCATCGAGAATTCGAACCTTTATAATATAGACGGGAGAAGTCGGCGATGGAATGTCTGACCTGATCGTCAAAGCAGCCGTGAAGGACGCACTTTCGGACCACAACGTCTCGGCAGATTTCTACGACGCCCTCAACGAAGAGGTCGCCGAACTGATTGACGACGCCGCAGAGCGTGCCGAGGCTAACGACCGGAAGACGGTCCAGCCCCGCGACCTGTAGGCCTACTTTGCGTAGCCGACCCCGCCACTCGAACGTAGCTTTTTGAGGTTCCTGTTCAGAAGTTAGGAAACGGAGATGGCGGACGCACCGGATACCGAACGGCAGGCGGTCGAACCCGATGCGAGAGAGGTCCTTAGCGTGTCACAACTGAACGACCGGATCGCGTCGGTCGTCCAGGACACGCCTGCCCTCAACGGCGTCCGCTGTATCGGGGAGGTCACTGACCTCCACGAGAACAGTACGGCGCTCTACTTCACGCTGACCGACGGCGACGCCGAACTCCCCTGTATGATCTGGGCGAACCGTTACCGGGGGATGGACACCGACCTCGAGGACGGGACCGAAGTCATCCTCGAGGGCGATATCGACTACTGGGTCGAAGGTGGGAAAATCGACCTCAAACCGTGGGAAGTGATCGTCGTCGGCGACGGCGACCAAGCAGCTGCCGTCGAGCGGCTGCGAAGCGAACTCGAAGAGCGTGGCTGGTTCGACGACGAGCAGAAACAGCGCCCGCCGGCGTTCCCGGAGCGGGTCGGTGTCGTGACCTCACTCCGAGGGGATGCTCGGTACGACATCCAGAGCGCGATCCACGAGCAAGACCCTACAGTCGACATCCTGGTGAAGGATGCGACCGTCCAAGGGTCAGAGGCCCCGACGTCTATCGCGAATGGGATTCACCATCTGGACCGCTCCGAGGACGTCGATTCGATTATCGTCGGCCGCGGCGGTGGGAGCGATTCGAACCTTCAGGCGTTCAACACCGAGCGGGTCGCGGAAGCGATCTTCACCGCGAACACCCCGATCGTCACGGCAATTGGCCATACTGACGACCGACTGATCGCGGACCGGGTGGCGGATATGGCTGCAATCACACCGACAGCGGCCGGCGAGTACATCGTGAAGTCTCGGAATGACTTCCTGGCTAGCGATATTGACCCGCTTGAGCAACAGCTTGAGGCCGCGTACGAGACCTTTGAACAGGAGCACGAACACGAACAGGAACTGGCCGAGGCAGTCGAAGAGGCGACCGCGCCTGAGGGTCTGTCGCCGGTTTACTACAAGGTTGCAATTGTCGTGCTCCTAATGCTGTTGCTGCTCATTACTGCACTCTGGCTGGGGGTGATCTAAGCGATGGCGAAAGACTCGGATATCAGGAGTCGGATGAACCGCATCGAAGAGATTATCGATCAATTCGACGCGGATGAGGTTTCACTTGATGAAGGGAGTGAGCTGTACGAGGAAGGGCAGGAGTCGCTGACTGAAATCCGCGAGCGACTCCACGAAGGCCAGGGCGAGGTCATCGAGATCGAATGAGGAACGGGGACAGTATCGACTGTTTCTCCGCGTTAACCAACAGCCTGCCGTTGATCACGAGATTGTTGGTTAAGGTCGCTGGCCACGGCTACCCTTCAGGCTTAACTGCGATGTGCTCCCATCTCGAACCGTTCGGCGAGAATTCCAATGTTCCATGAGACGGTTCTGATATTCGGCGTCTACCTACTCGCGTGTGGTGTAGCGTGGCTCCTCCACGAGTCCGCACACTACGCCGTCCACAGTTTCTATGCGGAATCAGTCTCGTTCGGTGTCAATCGACGTGGCCCATACGTCGACGCCGTTTACGCCCCGTCTACTCCGACGGTCGCTATCCGACTCGGTTCGATCGCGCCGACTCTCCTCTATACCCCTATTGTCGTACTCGGAATTGGAGCCTATCTCTCGTCGAATCCGGTTCCACAGCTGGATCCAGTCGGGTGGTCGCTTGTCGCCGTTCCCCTCGTGATTTTGACTTTTCCGACTGGTGCTGATATCCAAGCGTGTCTCAACGCCTCAGAATAGCGTTTCTTAACGTGTATTCGGTCGGCGTCAGACAAACACTTCATTAGTTATATAGTCAGATTTTAAGAAAGTCATTGGCCGTCAGTATTTAGTAGATAAGACGCAAGTATGTGCAAATGTATCATGGCACAAGCCAGTCCCCGCAGTACCCACCGTGAACCTGATACGGACGGGCGGTCCTCCGTGTCAATTGAAGCGTGGTTGGAGGCGGTCAGTAGAGAACTGGATCCCGCCGAGTGCGAGGACCTCTCCGAACTCGGCATCTACTCGATCCACGAACACAGCAGCGCCCGCACGATCACCCTTCCCCAGAATGCAGACGAGTTCGAGGACGCGACGACGGTAAAGCAGTACTATTTCGAGGGCGAGGATTGTCCGCTTCTCATCGTTGCTCCGCTGCAGATCTAAGTCGCCCTGTGGGTCGTAGATCAGCAGTCGGCGTCGTCTTCTTTGTGGTCGGAATAAAACTGGATGAGGTACTGAAATCGGCCTGTATCACTCGTGAATGAATCGAGTTCATCCTGTAACCACTCGTATTTGTCCTGCGGGATTCGCATATTGATTCGGGCCACATCGTCGCTAACATCCGAGCTGGAGTTACTGGCGCTGGTCGCTGTGTCTGCGTCTGACATTAGTTCGACCCAAGCTATGCGGTCGCATATATCCACGCGGAATGAGAACTTCTCTAGAGAACTTGGAGAACTTTGAAGATCTCCAAATTCATCCAAATTTTCTGACCTCTTTTGGTCGTGCTATCCTTTCCCACAAACGATGTGTGCTAAGGTCCCCTCCGGCGAGACGCCGGCCAGTACTGAGGAATCGACGTCCGTCATTCGGATCATCCACAGGTCCATCGGCCCGATTCTGCTGGCGCTCCTCCCGCTGATCCTGTTCGTGGGGACGGCGGCCGCACAGTCGGATCCAGGGAGCGCATTCTGCGACTCGAACATGGCCGATACCATCCAGAACATCTTCACTATCATCCAGTTCGGTGGACCGCTCATCGGCGGCGTCCTCGCGCTCGGCGCGACGGTGGCGATCCCGTTCACCCGTCGCTCGGACTGGAAGAAGGAGATGAAATCCGTCCGGAATCAGGGCCTGCTCTGGGGCGTGATCGTCGCCCCCCTCGGGACGGAGATCGTCCAGTTCATCCTGAACAACATCGTGGTCGGTGGCACGAGTTGTGGGTTCTAACTACGCAACAGGATTCGCACTCGTCATGTCCGCCGTCCTCGTCGCATCGACAGCCGCCGTTCCAGTGGGCGCCCATCCCCCGAATAGTACTGACCACGGCGTCCCGGAGGAGACCTTTCACAAACTGTGGTCGGGGGATCAAGACGGTGCGACCGACGGTGCGAATCTGAGTAACGGGTCGGCGGTCGAGCAGCTTGGCGAGGGGACCGATGTCCCGTTCGATTCGCCCCCGCGGGCAGTCGAGCGATGGAACCGGGGCGACCACCAGGAGTTCCCGGCGACCAACAGCTCCGTGTCGATCCATCCACCAGATGCGGACCTCACCAGCGACCAGTTCATCAAGGAAGCCTATACTGAGGTGTTCGCCGTCCAGCCGTCCACCCGAGCGCGCCTCTCGTCGTCCAGACAGCCGCTTTACGTCGCTCCAGACGGGACGCTCCGCGGCACCGTCGATTACCGGGTGGCGGTGCCGCCTGACGACACCTCCAGCGATCGACGCGTCTATTGGAGTCTGGAGAGCCATCAGGTTGAGGAGACGAGACTCCTCGTCGATGGCGACGAAGAGACGACGGCTGGTGGTTCCCACACGCCGGCACTGTCGTACTCCTTGGATGGATACGCCGGCGAGGACCATCAGCTCACGCTTCAGGCGAACATCTCGGTCCGACTTCGGAAGGAGGTCGAAGTTTGTACCGCTCACAACGACGAAGGCGATTGTACCAACTGGGAGAGTTCCGTTTCATACCCGACCGAGACCGTCACGGTAACCGATTCTATCGAGGTCACGAAGTACGACCTCGCGGTATCAGGGTTCATCGCGGAGTATCCGAACGGTGATCTCGGCCTCGTCGTTTACAAGAACCAGCCGTGGCTCGGCTACCAGTTGCCCAACGGTGACGTCCGAGGAGTCTGGCGGTTCTACTCGGCCCGTGACAAAGACTGGGACACGCTGGTCTACAGCTCGGACGATGGACAGCGGACCGCTCACTCACCGCTCCATCCACTCCAAGTGAACGCGTACCCCATCGAGACGGGGCCGACGCCGTCGCCCCGCCGGAACGTGACGATACTGGATGTGTACGGCACGTCGACGTCGCCGCCGACGCTCCCGTCGAGCGTCCACTTGGACGTTCTCACGGAGCCGTACACGGCCAGCTACGGCATCGCGACGCGAGCCACGACCGACGAACAGCCTGAGACCGTCCGTGCGTGGGGACTCGTCAGAGGGGTTGAGGCGGAACGACCCGCCGATGAGTTCGCTCGAATCCAGATCTACGAGAGCAACCTCACCCTGGAGGTGATGAACCAGACTGAAGACACCGTCACCGTCCGGGTTACGCTCCTGAACGCGAATACCGACGCACCAATCAACACCGCCGAACGAGACGGCTACGTTGTCGTCAACGGGCAGCGTGTGAACACGACCGGGAACGGAACCGTCAGGATGACGATTGAACGTTCCCCTGGCGGTGTTTCGGCACGATACGAACCCGGCCACTGGTGGCTCAATCCTCCCGGCTATACCGGCGACTCGGATACCGTCCTGCTGCAAGGCTCGGTGCTCCAGCTGGTGTCGACGCTGTTCCGGATCGGCGTTCCCGTCTCGCTGTTCCTCCTTGCAGTGTTCTTCATCGATCGGATTACAGGGTGGCGTATCTGGCCCCCGTGGAGGTCACTATAATGATCAGAGAACATTCAGAATCCCATGACCGGAATTCGGAACGGTGGATTAGTCGACGCCGTCTTTTGGCTTCGTCTGGAACAGCCCTGCTTGTAGGAGTAGCAGGGTGTTCCGGAACCGATGGTCCCGGCAACCAGACTGAATCCCCAACAGATTCGTCCTCAACGTCGCCGTCTACAGATTCGGTATTTGAGGAAATCAGCTTCGCGGGATCCCACCTTGTGGTGACGCTGGCTGATGATCACGACGTCGACCAACTCAATCTGATTGGCCCAGATGGTACTACGTTCGAACAGTCAACCGTTGCACAGGGAGCTACAAGAGTCGAAATACAGATCGTCTTCAAGACTGGTGGGACGTACTCTGCTGGCGAGTACGAGTTAGTCGCTGTTACCGGGGAGTCATCTGAGTCGATGTCGCTGGAGCTTCGGCCCGATATCCAGATCGTCGATGTCGAGCCGGAGTTCGATGAAGATGATGGCTACAGTAGCGGTCGGCTCTTTGTGACGGTCGAGAACGTCGGTACTGGCCCCTCTTGGGTGTATAATATTGGCTTCCGGAATGCGCCGTATCGGAACGCACCTGAGGTCATCGAAGGAGACGGCGTTGCTGATACAACGTTCGAGCGTCCGGAGGCGAGCGAAGAATTCCTCAGCCCCGGTACTGAACGGGAATTCCTGAAACAACGGGGTGTTCTCGTCATCGATGACAACGACGATGTCTCATGTCAAAGTGATACTACAGAATTAACCGTCGTTGTTCAGACCCCACACGGAGATATTGAGCAACCGATTCGGGCAGAGCTGTCCGGTGGATACCATATCGACGACCAAGGCGCGATCCAACACCCGTGTAAAGACGTCCAGATTGAACTACTGGACGGGGGTGGAGACAATGCGTAGTCCCGTTCGATTCCTAATTCGCTCTATCGTCGTCTTCTTCGGGCTACTGAGTACGGGCACTGCTCCGGTTTTAGCTCAAAGTGACGGGGGCAGCGATGGCGGTGCCCTTGGAGACATTATCATCAACGCTATCCAAGAACTCCTTGAGATACTCTTCAGCCCCATAGAGACCGTCATCGAAAATCACGGTGATGCAGTCTTGCGGACAGTGGTGGGTACTCCCCATCCAGATTCGGTGTTCAATCAGCCGACGAACGCAGCGTGGCCTGGAATTTACGACTACTACTGGGAGATAATTATCCCGCTTTCGCTATCGCTGTACGGTCTCTCGCTTGGGATCGTCATTTTCCTTGAATCGACGAGCCACTTGTTCAACGGATACCATCGCTCGAAGCTCAAGAAACGCGCCTTCGCCGGACTGCTCGGTATCTTGTCGTGGTGGTGGATCTCAGCGCTATCGTTGCGGTTTATGGATGCATTGGCTGGGTTCCTCGTCCCCTCGGTGTCAGAGATCTCGCTATTCCAGACGCTGTCGTTCACTGGGATGGGCGTGCTCGGCACGGTCGTCGCTCTCTCAACGAATTTGCTCCTATTCGTGTTGATCGGCCTGATTTACCTCGCGAGACAGCTGGCGCTCTACCTATTCGTGTTCCTGATGCCACTACTCATCGTATTCTGGATCCCTGGCGTCGGGCCGTTCGCCCTAGTCTCGAAATTCATGAAGAAGTTGGCCGGGTTCTACGTCCCTTTCCTGTTTATGACGGTCCCGGTTGCTCTCCTGTTCCGTCTCGGGGACATCTTGGGAACGAGTTTCGGCCCCTCAGCTGGTGAGTTCGGGGCTTGGTTGACGGCACTCGTTATCCCGCTTCTCGCCGTTGCCTCTCCGTTTGTTTTGTTCTGGCAGGCCGGGGCGTTGTTCTTCATCGCCGACAGGGCGGCCAGACATATGTCTGCTGAGAAGGCCCGTAGTCGGTTGTCTAGAGGGCGTGAACAAGTCCAATCGGCCAAACAGGGTGGGAGAAACTTCGTTCGAGGAGTGCGCGATGAGCCCGCAGTCAAGAGCGGTGGCCAATACGTCTTGAACTCTGGTGATTCGAGAGCCCACTCTACCGGCCAACGACTCAATACGACTGGCTCTCGCCTCCGTGAAGCGCTCACCGACGGCAGTGGTGGAGGGGGAGGAAACAGCGGAGGCGGAGACCTCGACGGCGGAAATGATGGTTCTACGGCCGATTCCACCACCAGCGAGGATAGTAGTGGGAACGATGGAAGCGAGGAGTTCGATCGAGACGATGCGTTCCGGGACCCCCAGACTCGGAACCGGAATCGAGACTCAGCAGATGACCCGCCACGCTACATCCACTAACAACCCATGAGCTCCGCAACTGACCCCGCAAAACGCATTCCGAAGTCGCTCGGTACCGACACCCAGTTCCTCGGGAAGTACTCGCTGACGGACCTCGCCGTTGCGGGCCTTCCCGGCGTACTGGTAGTCTTGGTGACGCAGGTCGCTATCCCACCGTCACTCACCGTTCGCGGCATTCCGGTGTCCGCCCTCACGATCCCACTCGCAGCGATTGCGATCGCCTTCGGTGGGCTGTTCGTCTACCTCACCCCCGGCTACACCAACAGTCTCGACTGGCTCGGCCTGTTCGTGAACTTCCATCGCAGCGAGACGGAGATCGCCCACGAGGAAGCGAAGGAGTACACCCACGTCGAGCGCGTCTACCCGCGACACAACGCCATCGAGCGGACGGATCGGGCCCTTGTCGGAGCCGTTCAGGTGTCGCCACCGACGATGGCGCTCGCGACCGACGAGGAGTGGGCCCAGAAGGCGGAGGCCTTCCAGGACTTCGTCAATACGACCGTCGAGTTCCCGATCCAGATTTACTCGACGACGCAGGCGTTCCCCGCCGACGAGTACGTCGGGCGGTACGAAGACCGGTTGAGCGACCCGGACGTCAAATCGAACGAGAAACTCCAGGCGCTCATCGAGCACTACGTCGACTGGTACGACCGGGAGCTGGCGCAGCGTCAGATGACCATTCGCGACCACTACGTCCTGATTCCGGTGCGACCTGAGGAGGTCCGATACGAACGGGCCAGCCTCCTCGAAAAGCTCGCTGGGATTCCTGTACTGGGCATCCTCATCCAGATTGTCACGGCGCCGCCGGAGGAGGAAGAGCGAGCCGCGATGCTCGAGGAACTGGACGAGCGGCGCCGGCGGGTCGAGCGCGGCCTCCGCGGCATCGAGGGGTGTGACACGCGCCCCGTTGATGCAGCCGAACTCACCCGCCTCGTCGCGGAATACTGGACCGGCACGGAAATCGAGTACGGCGACCCCGAACAGGTGCTTCGAACGTCCCCCGTCATCAACAAGTCATGATTGGAAACCTGCTTCCGTTCACCAGCTCGGATAGTTCGGAAACCGACGACGAGGCCACGGCAGACGAGGGCCCCGACGAAGAGGGGGAAGATGCTGAATCACAATTTACCGTGGACTACGAGGCCGACGGTGAGGCAGTCGACGGCATCCCCGAGATCCATCAGACCGTCGTCTCGCCGTCGAGTATCGAGCGAACGCCCAGCGCCCTCCGGACTGACACCCAGTGGGCGCAGAGTCTGTGGGTCGGTGAGTATCCCGATGCGCCGATGGATGGCTTCCTCGAAAAACTGTACGCGGCCGCCGAGACCCAACAGACAGATGTCAGCATCCACATCGATCCTCGTGATACGCGAGAGACGTTGGATTCGCTGGAGAACAAGATCGAGGACCTCGAAGCCGACTACGAGTACCTGACCGAGAAGCATCGTGCGAGCGCCCGGGGCGTCGAGAAAGACCTCGAGGACCACCAGGAGATGTACGACGTCCTTCGGAACACGTCGATGCAGGCGTTCGACGTCTCAATGTATCTCACGGTCAGGGGCGACGATCGCGAGAACATCGACACCGAGTCGGTGTCGACGACGGCACGGCAGGCCCCCGCGAATCTGACGCCGGTGACGCCCCGGTGGTCACAACTGAAGACGTTCACCTCAGCGAGCCCGATCGCCCTGGATCAGTTCAACGAGACGCTCGACAGCAAGACGCCGATGCTCGGTGGGGCAGTCGGTGCGATGTTCCCCTTCGTTTCCGGTGCGTTTGCGGAACCCGGCATCGAGTACGGGACGTACGCGCTGAATTCGAGCCCGCTCATCCTCGACCGATTCAAGCGGCAAACCGGCTACTGTATGATGGTTATCGGCCGGCTCGGTGCGGGCAAATCCTTCGCGACGAAGCTCCGGCTGGTGCGGCGGGCGATGTTCGACGAGGATACGGTCGTCATTATGCTCGACCCGATGCGGGGGTTCGCCGGCGTCAACGAGGCACTCGATGGCGAGCGTATCACGGTCGGTGGCCGGCGAGGGCTGAACCCACTGGAAATCAAACCGACGCCCGACCACGTCCTGCAGGAGGTCGACGACATCGACCCGTGGGGCGAACAGATCAACTGGGTGATGACCTTCTTCGCGACGTTCTTCGAGCACGTCGCAGACCATCCACTCGGCGAGCGCAACCAGACGCTCCGGCGGGCCGTCCAGGAAGCCTACGAGAAGCGCGGAATCACCCGCGATCCGGAGACGCACACCCGGAACTCGCCCACCATTCACGACGTCATCACGGTCCTCGAAGAGATGGTGGAAGATCCCGAAGAGTACGGGTACGTCACGGATGGGGAGCAGGAAGCCGTCCAGTCCGATGCCCAGTCGCTGCTGAAGGACCTCCGGCCGTCGTTCCGCGAAGGCGGTGAACTCGAGAATCTGGCCCGCCCCTCAGAGTTCGACCTCGATTCGAAGGTCATCTACCTCGATCTCCACCAGGAGGAGGGCACCCGTGGCCGAGCGGAAACCAGCCTGATGATGCAGGTGCTGTTCAACAGCGTCTACGAGCGGGTCAAGCAGACCGACAAGCGCGTCGTCTTCTGCATCGACGAGGCGCACTACCTGATGAACGACGCCGTCTCGCTGGACTTCCTGGAGACCGCCGTCCGACACAGCCGCCACTTCGATCTGAGCCTCGAATTTATTACGCAAACGGGGGGCGAATTCGCGCTGACGCCGGAGGCACGCACTATCGCGAACCTCTGTTCGCTGACTGTCCTCCACCGCGTCAACGAGGAGAAAGAGAAGATCGCCAAGTGGTTCGACCTCAGCGAGCGGCAAGTGAACTGGGTCACCTCCGCGAAGGCCGGGGAGGACGAGGACGGCTACTCGGAAGCGCTGGTCGGCATCGACCAGGAGGGCTGGTTCCCACTCCGAATTCGGGCGAGCGACTATGAGGCCCACGTCATCGACGGCGGCGCTGCGGACGTGGCCGAGCTCGAGCCCGAACCGACGACGAGCGTGACGAATCCAGATAGCCGACCCGCCGGCACGCGTGCCGACGGCGGTGAACCAACTAGCACTACCTCTCAGGAGGATGACTGAGCAGCCCCCGTCAGAACTCCCGGCAGTGGCTAACGCTGACGAGTACATCCGGATCACTCCCTCCCGAAGCGACCTCGCGCCGGAGACCGTAGTCCGCCAGCTGGCCGGCCTCCACGGCCTTGACGCCGGCAACGACGGATTTCTCGCAAGTATCGGTCCCTTCGGCGATCCGCCACCGTTGTTCGAGTTCCTCGCAGTGAGTGAGGGGGCAGACGAGCCGGTCGAGTTCTATTACGGGGCCGACCGTCGGTTGGATGCCTTCGAGGAACGCCTCCGGACGCTGTATCCACCGACCGTCACGTTCGAGCGGGTCACCCTTGACTTGGAAGCGAAGCTACTCTCATCGACGGCAGACCCGACGCAGGACCACAGTGCCGGGGGATACGAGAGCTACGGAATAAACTCTAGGACAGCTGAGGAATCATCCGGAGACCCAAGTTCGGATTCAGAGCCTGTGACTCTCTTCGATTCATCGGGGGAGGAACCGGTCGGTGACGGCGGAAGTGTGCTGTCGGAGAGCTCTACGTCGCAGGACGAGGACGAAGTCTTGTTCGAGGCCGATTCGAGTGACAAATCCACAGCGGCTGGTCCGTCCGACTCCGAACTCGATGCCGATCACCAGCCGGCTCATACGCAACCGACCGTTGACGAGACGACCCCACTCGGAATCAGTTGGCACGGGCAGGCTACCCGGCGGGAAGACTGGATGACGACACTACCCCAATTCACGAATACGGAAGACGACGATGACGATCACGCTCGGGCCCCGCTCGCGTCACTCATCGATCAGCTGACCCGGGCCGAACACCCGATCGCCTTCCAGGTACTCTTTCAGCGGAAATCGGACTGGACGCACGAGGCACGAGAGCGCCAGCGGAAGCTCCGTGAAGGCGAAGACCGAGTCGTCGACTGGTTCTTCGGAGAACTCCTTGGAAACACGGAGAACGAACCACAGAGTCCGTCGAACACCGGGCGACAGCGTCGGTATCTCGACATCGGTGGGCGGGAGCGAGTGGAGGCTATCGACGAGAAGGAGCCACAGCACACGTTCACGGTGAATATGCGGGCGCTTTCGCTCGTGACTTCCGACCGACAACGAGAGCGGGTTGACCATCGTCTCGACGATATCGGGTCGGTATTCGATCACCTGAACGGGCCACACTATCGGCTCCGACCGAAGCGCATCCGCCGTGGGCTTCGAAAGGGGCGGCGGACCAAGAAGCACGCCGACCGGGTACTCAACGCTACGTTGGCTACCAAGAGCAACTGGCGGAAGACCCGCCCCGATCTCGTCCTCGGGCCGGCTGAGTTAGCGAACTTCGTGGTCGTTCCGCCAGCGACTGACCTCACGACCGAGGGCGGGCGGGGGTCCGACGCCGAACCCGAGAGCCGGACGCCCCTGCCACTCCCGGCGCAGGACCACATGGATGCGTTCACGGACGCCGGGATGGCGATCGGCCGCGGTCTTGGGGAAGACGGTACGCCCACGTCGGAGCCGATGCGGATTCCCCCGCATCTACTTCCGTTCCACGTCGGCCGGTTCGCGAAGAGCGGCGCCGGCAAATCGGTCGCGCTGATCAACGACGCGCTCTCCCTGTACGACCATACCACGGGCCCAGTGTTCCTCATCGACTCCAAGGGCGGGAACCTCCCCGAGAACTATATGCGGGCTCACGGGAAGCGCTTCGGCACCGACGACCTCGAGGAGAACGTCCTCCACTTCTCGGTGCCTGACATCCTGCCTGGCTTCGCGTTCTTCGACATTACGCCGGCGCTGGAAGATGGGGTTCGTCGCGTCGACGCGATCCAGGACAAGGCCGACCACTACGAGGAGCTCATCAAACTCGTGATGGGGCCGGAGCGGTACGAGGACGCCATCGCCTCGCCGACGCTCATCAAGTACCTCATCAAGGCGATGTACGACGAGGAGTACGGCCTCGAAAACGGACATTTCCGGCAGGATACGAACTACTTCACCCACGACCAGTTCGAGCAGGCGGTGACCCAGTTCCACGCCGCCGGGCCACCAGATTCGACACCCGAAGACGCACCGCGAGCCAGCGACCCGCAAGTCGCGGAGAAACTGGAGCGACACCTGCGCTCGAACCCGGCGACGTTCTCGAACGTCGTGAGCGGCATCAGCAACCGGATGGACTACATCACGCAGGACGCCCACCTCCGGCGAATCTTCAACAATACCCAGTCACAGTTCGACTTCCGCGACCTCCTCGACGAGGACAAGGTGGTCATCTTCGACCTCGGCGATCTCCGCGACGAAGCCGCCCGCGTGATGACCGGCGTCATTCTGACACAGCTCTACGACGCCGTCAAGCGTCGCGACGGCGACGAGCTGGCCCGCAAGCCGGACGACTACGTAGCGAACCTGCTCATCGACGAAGCGTCGTCGGTCGTCGTCTCGGATACGCTGACGACGCTGCTCGAAAAGGGGCGGGAGTTCCGGCTATCCATCGAACTCGTGACGCAGTTCCCCGAGCAGATGAAGGAGGCTGGCAACCGCGAGGTCTATCTGAACGTTCTGAACAACATCGGCAGTCCGCTCGTCGGGAAGATCGCCGTCGACGCCGACATCGCCGAGGCACTCTCACACGAGGCGATGGATCCCGTCGAGTTCAAGAATCGGATCAGTTCGCTCCCGCGTGGCGAGTGGATCGCGCAGCTCCCGAGCCCAGAGTTCGGCGAAACCGGCCCCGACCCGTTCAGTATCGAACCCCTCCCGATTCCGTCTGGGCATCTTGATAGCGAGCAGCCTCTGACTGGGGCGCAGGAAGAGCGGTTCCAAGACGCCCTGGAGGCTGTTCACGAGCATACCCGCGAGGAGTACGGGGTCGCCGGCGGCACGACCGTGGAAAGCCGTGACGCGGCGACTGACGTCGCTCTGAAGAACGCCGACGACCTGCCGTTGGAGGTCGCGATGGCCCGGGCGATTCGCGCTGTCCAGCTGTCGAACGACGTCCGCGAGACGAACGGCTGGGTCTCCGTCGAGGAAGTCGACGAGGAACTGCTCTCGCGAATCGAGGAAGGAACCATTGAGGCGCAGGGCTACGAGACGCTTCCGGAGGTACGGGAGGCGTCCTCGCTCATCGAGGTCGATCTCCCGGACGGGGGATCGTCGGTTCAGTGTCGGCTCACAGATGAGGGTGAGGAGGCAGCCACGCCCGACACGTCGACGTCACCGACCGGCGGGGGCGAGCACCACGATTCAGTTCTTGAAACGGTCGAGCAGTCGCTCGCAACTGCGGGGTTCTCTGTGGAGGTCCTCGATCAGAACGGGGAGTCCCGACCCGATGCCATCGCAACCCATTCTGACCTCGACTGGGAGCTCCAGGTCGAAGTCGAAACCACCACCCATGTCCGCCCGGCGAAGGTCCTCTCGAACCTCCGGAAAGCCCAGGAACAGGAGCGACTCCCGTTGTTCGTCGTCGCAGACCACGACGATCAACCAGCCGCCGAGATCGCCGACCGGCTCGCGAAAATCCTCAGCGAGCCGCGAAATCAGCTCTCCTCCGGTGAGACGCGCTTGTATACGATGAACCACAACGTCACGTTCAACGGCGGTGCGCGAGCCGCGGATGGGGTGACGGCTGTCCGGCCGGCCACTGGCGGCAGTCGCCACACCCGCTGGTTCGAGCGGGACGGTGCGTTCGTCCTCGAGGATAGTGCCGGGGACCAGCACGCCCGGATCGACTCCTTCGACGCCGTGTCGAAAGACCAGTTCCCGGCGACATACAGCTACGACGCCGAGAGCGAGACATACACCGTCTTCAGGCCGGGAGAACTCCCCGAGACCTACGAGTCCCGCGAGGCATTCGAAGCGGAGTGGGTGCCTGTCAAGCGCCCGTTCGTGCCCAGTACCGACCTTCCGGTTCCGGACTACACGGAGCGCACGTATGCGATTGCGACCACCGAGGGCGACCAGACGCTCGACATCTACACGCCAGACACGGAGACGGCCACCGGCGTTCCGGCACTCGTGGACGCGATCCAGGACAGGACGCTCCATCCAGCAGGGGAGCCTCCGAGTGACTCGACCGATTCCGACGCGCAAGAAGACAACGAGGTGGACCCGTACGGCATTCGGGCATTCGTCCAGGACCGGCTCACTGAATCCGACGACGGGGTCGTCGCGGTCGCTGAGGTCTACGATGCCTACGAGCAGTATGCGGCGGCCGGGGGATACGAGGTGAAGCCGAAAAACCGATTCACACAGACGCTTCGCGACCACGCTCAGTTCGAGCGTGACAAGAAGTGGTTGGACGGCCAGACGCGGCGGTGTTACGTCGGAATCGAGTTGTCCGACGCCGGCGACCAGGAGGGACCAAGCGATGCCAGTGCGTAGTCGTTTCGCTCCCGGTCAGGAGGTGCAGGAGCACACGAGATGACGCTCTCCGAATCAGCTATCCGCGAGCACTACCGTCGTGCCAAACCCGTCTACGAGGCACTGGCGACCGTCAAGGACTACCCGACCATCGGGCTGAACGACTTCGTCGGATGGTACATCAAACGCGACCACGACGACGTCGAGGCGATCAAGGCCGGGTATCCGCAGCGCGGGCGGGTTGCCCGCCTCGATCGTGACTACGACGAGATCCACGACCGCCTCGAACGGACGCTCTATGCCGTCACCACCTACAAGACACCGTCCGCCTTCCAGCAGCGGGAACCCTGTCGCTACGACGAGTCCGAGGAGACGACTGTCTGGCAGGATGAGCCCCCGACCCCCGGGTATGCCGACCTCCGGGCGGTTCCGACTTGGGGCGACATCGACCTCGCCGACGATATCAAGCCGCAGCGTGGTGACCTCGATGCCGAGACGCAGGCGCTCGTCGAGCGAACGCTCGACGCCTACATCGAGGAGTATGCCACACTCTACGGCACGCGGGACGCGGTGTATGCGCTGGACTCCGTCGGGGGCGCGTACGTCTTCGGGGCCCCGGAGGCTACGCTCCCGATTGCGGACCACTTCAGGGACGATCCGGATGCGCTCGAACGGGTGTTCGACGAGTTCCTCGACCGCTCGAACGCATGGCTCCAGGAGGCAGAGGCCCGCGTGAACGAACACATCGACGGCGCCGGTGACGTCATCAAGCCCGACTGGGTGAACAACAAGAACCGGCAGTACAAGCCGCCGCTGTCGGTTCACGCCAACCACGATGCCGTCGTCACGCCCATTGCGACCGACCACGTTCGCTACGAGCTCCGTTCGTTCGAGACCGTCGACAACGCTCTCATCGAGCAGGCGGTCAACTGGGCCGACGACCTCACACGGGTTGAGCACACGGACTGCGTCGATTCGTTGGTCGCGACACTCTGGCCGGATCTCTACGAGGACCACGACGGGTGGCGGGCAACGCTGGAGGCGTGGGTCGAAGCGGAGCGTGAGCGGGAACAAGAGCGACAGCGTCAGCGTGAGGCGGCGCTCCAGCGACGTAAGGAGCGGCTGGCAGAACTCGATGGCACCCTCGAAGGCCGTCCCATTACGCCGTTCAAAGAGGATGTCTACGAAGCCGTGGAGAACATCGACATCACCGAGATTGCCCGCCACTACGCGAGCGATGCCTACGACACGGATCCGAACCAGCCGCGGCCGCAGTTCGACCCGAGCTGGCGGCACAGTGAAAGCGGGCAGTCCTGTTTCGTCGACGAGCAGGCCAACACCTTCGGCGATTCGAAGGTGAACGCCGGCGGCGGGCCGGCGAAGCTTATGGCGCTCGCGACGGGGATTATCTCCGACGCCGATGCGGACCTCGGCGGGGAGGATTACTGGGCGGCCGTCGACGAACTGCGGAGCGCAGGCTACGACATTCCAGTGTGGATTCCAGAGGCCGGGTCAGACCGCGTCGACGGCGGAACCTATGACCAGATGCCCTTCTGGGCCGTTCGGAAAGCGGCTGTCGCGCTTGAGGTCTGTCCCGAGGACGCATTCGTCGATCGCGAGGGAGAGGATGGAACCTACGAGGGATTCCCCGGCTACGAAACCTACAACGAGACGCTAGAAGCTATCGAGGACGCCGGATTAAGACACGGACGCGATCCGATCTCACCGGAAGAAGGGCCCGATACCGAGGACCAGAACGAAGAGGACGCGAGTATTGATACGGCCTCGGCAGATAGCCCAGCTTCGCAACTCGATCAAGCTCATCTTCGCGAGAAGAATCGGCTCTTATCGGCGAAAGTGGATCAGCTCGAAGCAGAGTTAGACGAAAAGACCCACCGGATCGATACCCTAGAGGCTGAGCTAGAGCGTCTACAGAGAGAACTCGAAACGGTTCGATCGGAACGTGACCACTTGGAATCCGCTCTCAAAGACGATGTATTGACTCAGGATTCCGAACAGCAGACGGAAGAAGACCCTGCTGACGACCGATCCGCGCTGGATCGAGCGAGACAGCTCGTCTCTTTCGATCAGTAGAGTGTATCTGTTATTCAGGTGGACGGAGTAATCATAGCGACTCAGCTACGCTGCCCGATCCACCTGACACCCCCAGCGACGCTACCTGACAGCCGACAGGCATCACCCCTCCCAATATGGGAAAATCGCCAGACGGGAGCACTAGACAGCTGTTCCGGGAGTCTGTGTTTTTCGGTCGGCCCTGAAATCGGCTGTCAGGTAGCGCCGTCTTGCGATTTGAGGGTACTTGACAGCCGAAAAATCAACCGATATATGGTGGGGGTGGCCGCCCAAAATTGCGTTCGCGGCCAACGGGGCCGAGGTGCCAGGCCGCAGGCCAAGCGAGAGTAGGCTGCCACCCGGACGATGGCGTGGGGCGTGGAGGGTGAGGGAGCAGGTCGACATCGTGCCTGAGAAGGATGACTGTGGTGACTGATTTTTCTGCCCCGGAATGGGGTGTGGGGCGGTTCGTGCGCTGCCCCTGATTCGTATGTTTGGTCCGGATAGATACGACGATACGGCAGACGATCACGAACAGTTCGAAGCGGAATTGCTCGCGCAGGATCGGGATGCCCGGTCACCATCGACGGCTGATCTCGACGACGAGACGGCCCGCCAACTGGTTCGAGAGCTACTCGATGCCGGAACGATCACACCGGTCGTCGACCAGCGGCTCCTCGTTCACGAACCCAGCAACACAGCGTTCGAATCGATGCAGCAGCTCGCCGTCTTCCACACGGGCTGGACGGCCGCCCACGATGCCGGCGAGGGTGATGAGTGATGCAGCAGACGCTGGCCGGCTGTGCCTTCTGCGAGGCGCCACCCGGGACAGAAACCGGGATCGCCTACACGTGGGGGAAGGAAGAGCGGGTCAGCCACCCGATTTGCGTCGACTGTGCGATCCAGGAGACGCCGGATCCCGATGAGCGTGATCACTACGCCTGTGACAGCTGTGACCTCGTCGTCGACGCGCTCGCAGCGCTCACACGGTCTCGGATCGAACTCGGCCATCTCGAAGGCCCGATACAGGTCTGTAGGAGATGTAGTCCAGGCGGGCCGGCAACGTACTGGACGCGCGACCTCGAGCCGCACATCGTCACGGACTGACCCGCCGAGCGGTCGTCACCAGGAGTGGCACGGCGCCCACGGCGGGAGGGTCACAGTTGTCCGTAGCTGTCCCACCCCACGCCCCTACAGCGTTGGTTGTGTCACTGTCCCGTCGCTCCGCTATCTTCAACAGACGGGCGCTCCTCGGGATGACTATGGACTGCCCCGCGTGCAGGTCCCCAGTCACCCTTGAGGTCGGACCGGACCGGCCGCTTTCGACGTCGGTGTCCGACGCCGTCCTCGCAGCGGAAGAGGACGAGCAGATCGAGGTGACCCGAGACTGTTGGAACTGTGGCTGGCACGAAACGCGGGCGCTTCGCGTCGCATCGATCGACACGACCGCCGGCGACGAGACCGTCGTCAAGCGAGCCGCACTCATCGACGAGATTACCGACGAGCTCGCGTCGATCGAGAGTGTGGGTACGCTTGAGGAGACGCTGGCTGCGATCCGCCGGCAACGAGAAACCGACCCGGCGAGGACCGATACGGACGACGCCACGGAGTGACTCGCAATGCCTGATACAGAGGCCAACTATGACGTCTGTGAGCAAACCGGGAATCCCGAGCACGCATCGGTTGACGATGTGGTTGACCTCGTGATCCAGCGAGCGCAGAACCCGCGAGCCGAGCATGAGGATGCGCATTTCGATCCGGCGGTCGCGGCTCTCGTCAACAGGTACGGAACGGAGTCGGTCCGGACAGTTATCCACCGCATCCTCGTCGACGACGAGCCGTTTCGGACCGCCACGAACGGCCTCGAGATGCGCAACGTCGACGGCGTTCGGATCGGGACCGCCGCCAGCTGGTTCCTCGAGGAGCTGAACGCACAGGACGACCACTGAGGGACCGGTTGAAAGCCCGCAGCGACAGTCCATCGAATCCCCATTTTTAACTCCTATTCGCCCTACCTACCCGTCAAGGCCACAATGGCTCCCTCCACCCCAAGAGACTCAGATACATCCCCCGATCTACTCGTTGAAATCGTCGAGACACTGGAAGCCCACGGGTTGGCGAGTGATTCGTATCAGCTCCACGATGCCGTCGACGTCGAGGCACTCGAACAGCTTCTCGCATCCTCAACCGGCGACGTCGAGGTCCGGTTCACTGTGGAAGGGATTCAGCTCGCTGTCACCCACGACGGCGTCGATGTCCTTCTCGACGAGCCAGCCGGGGCACCTGACCAATAGCGCGATCGAATTCGGCGACAGCGACGTTCCCTGAAAGCCCTCGGCCGCTCGGCATCCCGCGACCACCGCTGCGCTCCTCGTCCCTGCGGTGCTTACGGGGTCGGGGGACGGCCGAGGCGGCCTCGCCCTTTCTGAGTCCGCCAGGACGGTAGCTGGGTCGCCGAGTGTCGCGGCCGGTTGGACAGGTGTGTACGTCACGGCCCGCCCCGCTCGCCGCTGCCGCCCTCCGCGTCGCTCGCGACCGACCATTCCGGGCTGCCTGCCTGCAGTAGCGGGCGGGCTGCCGGGCTAAAATGAATGTGCCCTCGGCGCCAGCGGGAAAGCGCGGGGGGCTGCGCGGCGTAGCTGCTCACCCCCCACGCTTTCTCCGCTGGCCGCTCGCTCCGGGCGGGTCGGCGCGCGGAGCTGGTTGGGGTCGCCGCACTCGGGCGCGCTCTCGCTCGCGCCCGGTAGGGCGCTCGCGAAGGCGCGAGCGAGAGCGCGCAGTCGGTGCTATCGGACGTCGACATCGTCGGAAAACCGCGATGTTAGGGGCATCGCGGTGGCGGCGCGCGAGCGCCTTCACAGGTACGGTGAGTACCCAATGTCTAGTAACAACTCGAGTCGCAAGGTCGTTACGGTGGATGAACAGGCATTCGAACGAACCGAAGACGCCGGCGTCGACGAGGACGGTTTTGAGGTCGTCGACGATCAGCCGGAGTTCCGGGCGACGGTCCAGCAGGAAACGCAGGCGAAGGTGGATTCCAACCACCCAGACGGCATCGTCCAGGACTTCTCGCACCTGCCCCTCGCCCAGGAAGAGAAGATTCGTGCCCTGGAAGCCGAACTGGACCACATCAGCGCCCAGGCGGAACTCGGCACCCAGGAGGGCCGGGCGAAGCGAACTCGCGAAGTCGTCACCAAACGGCGGCAGCGCAAGCGGGAGGAACGCACCCCCGAGCGGACGGATCCGCGCGAACGCCTCTCCCGGATGGAACTGGCGAAGGTGAATCAGGAAGCAGACCGGATGGCACAGCGGCTTCGCACCGGTCATAGTCGGGCGGCCGTTTCGCGGGCGCTCGCAAAGCGGGTCGCCAAGGGGCAGGACATCACCGAAGCAGTGTTCGACACGATGGACGCGCTCAAGGCGGCTCCCGGCGCCATCTGCCCGATCGAGGACGTCCCGGACGTGCAGACCGACGAGGTGAGCATCGAAGGCGAGATCGTGAAACTCTGGCCTCCGAGCGATTCAGCCATAGCCCAAGTCGGTCTCATCGCAGACGACACCGGGAAAATCAAGTTCACGTCCTGGACGGCTTCAGAGCCAAAATTCGTCCGAGTGGGTGAACGGGTGCGGATGCGCGCGCTCAAGAAGAACTGGTACCAAGGCCGGTGTTCCCTCGCAGTCACCTACGACAGTATGATCGTTTTCCCAGAGCGCGACGACCGCTGGTGGGAAGAATAGGGGCGTAGCCCCTTCTTTTTCTGGTGAGTGCCGGACCGACCCAAGCCCCGCCGCCCCGCCCACCGCTCCGTGCTCGCTCCCTGCGGTCGCTGCGCGCGCAGCCACAACCTCGGGTACGGGTCCAACGTTTATCAGTGAAACCGGGGGAATGGGTGTGCGACCCGAGTCCGTTTATCCGGCCCCGCGAGGGGTGCGGACGCACGAGTGCTCGGGAGTACGTATGACCGTCGAAGGCGACTATACCTGTGACATCTGCGGGGAATCGTTCGAACGAAACGTCGATATTGCCACCCACGTTCAGAGCCACCAATCATCAATCGATCCGGACCACATCCTCGCTGAACTTACCCGCGTTGCCGACCAGAAAGGTCGGGCCCCGACACAACCCGAATTCAACGAGGAAGCAGATTGTACCCACGGCGCGGTCCAGTCACACTTCGGCAGCTGGAAGGCTGGTCTGGAAGCCGCAGGCCTTGAGCCACTCTCCCATTCCCATTCGGAGCAAGAACTGATCGACGAACTCCGACGTGTAGCTGATGAGCTCGGCCACTCACCCTCAGTTGCGGAAATGGACGCGGAGGGAACCGTCTCATCCGCCACAATCTCCAAGCGGTTCGGATCGTGGAACGAGGGACTTGAAGCAGCGGGATTGGCTACTACGAAAGCCACCAAAACGTCGCCCCAAGAGGTAGTCAAAGCAATTCGTTCACTCGCAGATGAACTTGGACGGGCTCCGACCGCCACCGAGATGGAAAAGCGCGGAGCGTATTCAACAAAAGTCGCTCAGCGGCGTTTCGACAGCTGGAACGCCGCACTCCGGGAAGCAGGATTCGAACCACTCTCAAAAAAGAATGTTCCAGAAGACGAACTGATAGCGGAACTGAGGCGGCTTCGTGACGAATTGGGTCATGTTCCATCTTCCACGGAGATGCACGAACATGGCCAGTTTACGATGAACCTCTACCTCGACCGGTTTGGATCGTGGAAACAGGCTATCAAGGCGGCCGGGATGGAGTATCGTGGCCAGCCAAGCGGTCCCGATCATCCGCTCTGGAAGGGCGGTTACGGAGACATCTCATACGGCCCGAACTGGTACAAGCAGCGCAAACGGGCGTTGGAACGGGACGGCTTCGAGTGCCAGATGCCGGGCTGTCCCATCGACCGTGAAATCCATCGCGAGCGCTGGGACCGCGACCTGAACGTCCACCACATTACGCCGCTTGGTACGTTCATCGACGCCGACGGGGTTCTGGACTACGAGCGGGCGAACCGGCTTGAGAACCTAATCACACTCTGTCAGCGCCACCATATGATATGGGAGGAGTTCGCCCCGCTTCAGCCCGATATTCGCTAACCGCACCAGGTGGTGTTGCTCGCCCCCGGCGATGGGTGGCGGGGCCACCAGCAATCCCGTCCCACTATGACCGACGACACGACACTCACGGCCCGTGAACGGCTTCGTGTTCACCTCCACGAGGCCCGCCGCACGACCGACTCCCCGATCGTGGAAGCACAGTTAGAGGCCGCACTGGACGCCTGGAACGACCTGCGGCCGACACCCCTGCGGGAGTGTCCCGTCTGTGGGAAGGTCGGGCTGCCTGAACGAATCCAACAACACAGGTGTGGGTCGAAGACATAGCGCACTTTGGTTTTTGTCAATCAAACAAATTTTTTGACCTTTTGGAACTCAAAGAGCCCAATTTCTAAGCGTGGAATTGAACGTCATATTTCCGATCATTCGAACCTTCGGTTCGTTAGCCACGGTTTTCTGGTTATGGAGAACCATTTGAGGCTAACATTGATTTGAGCCGCATAAGACTACTCTATCAACTCAGATGAATATTCGCGAACGAATAGATTGTGGTGATCCAGAAGATAGTCGTCTGGAATACAAGAGCAAAGAGGTGGGCAATCAGAAGATCGCCCTTGAACTCGCTGCTATGGCCAACAGCCAAGGGGGGAGCCTAATCCTCGGGGTTCGCGAAAACAACGACGGCGAACCAGATCTAATACAGAATGTGTCGAATCCGCACGAGAGGGTGGAGGCAGTTACCAACGTAATCTACGATCGTGTAGAGCCAAACCTGGATTTCAACAGCGATACGCTCCGAGTTGATGGGGATACTCTAGTAGTTTTCACTGTCGACCAGACCAATACGCTCCACAGTTTTCTTAATTCGAAGATTGATGAACCGGTCTTCCCGGTCCGGAGAAACACTCGAGTCGGGTATCTGCACGGCCACGAAGTCGCCCAACACTATGAGGCGAGTATTGAAGGAGATGAGTCTGATGAAGAGTATCTGAGGCTCCCGGACGGTGAATCATCGAATTATTTTCTTAGAGCCCCGGATGGTCACATCTCCGATATCTGCATCTTTTCGAACGTCTACTATCCGGGGAACCCGGTTCGGATTGATGTTCGAGCCGGACGCTTACACGAGGTTGAGGTCGAACACATCTTCGCCGTTCTAGAAGACCTGTTCAGCCTTTCAAACGGTGAATCATCCTTTACCATCAACCAGTCAAACGCGGCCTGGATCGGCAGAGGATTCTCTAATTTCGTTCACAACCTTCGGGATCAAAAAGAGCGATACAGCGAGGCAGAGCAGGAGTATAACTACAATCTCGATCTCTATGGAAATGAGCAGGCGGTCTTTATTTCTAACCTCGATATGGTGTATCCGGAGTCGACCATCATGATTTACGCCGGCCCCTTCGTACAGCACGAAGGGTATCGGAATATCGCCGTCAACTTCTTCATTGACGGACATCCGGCTGACGTCCGGCCGTTGATCGAGTTTTCTGAACGGACTGGTCTGTCCCTTTCACAGGCCCATAATGTTGCTATCCCCACCGACGGCATCAGAGAACCGAGCCGGATACCCGTGAAAGTGATAAATAAATCGGTCCGGACAGATGTGCCACAGAGTGAAGATCATCGAACGGTGGATGGAGTTGTCTGTGTGAATCCGTTCGTCGATAACCTAGAGTTCCTAGAGCAGGAGTTGGAACTTGAGGGGCTTAGCCCCGTCACGAAATACGAATGTCTGTTTGCGTACCTGCGCGACTGGGATTACGTTGATGAGGACAACGAGTACGAGGGCAAACGGTTCTTAGTTACGGACTGGAATGAATTCACAAAGGGGATCTATGCGAATGTGAAAGAGATACGGTTTGAAGTAAACTGGTGAACCTGAGATTTGATACTGACCACACACTTCGGACGATCTTGATCAGATGAACCGTTCGTTGAGGAAGATTCCAGCGCTGTTCAGCACCCTCAAATTTCTGTAGGATGAATTCGATGGCTACTTCGATCAATACCAGCTAAGTTTCGGCTTAGAGGGGGGAGGCAGCCAGCAGTTCGGTCTACTCGCTATGAACTAGTTGGTCGTCCTTCCATCCCGGTCAACGGCAGCTGGAAAGCGGCCTCAAAGCACGAGATACGATATAGGGGGTAAACTGGAAGATGCAGTAATCGGATTTTTAGATTCCATTTTCAGCAGAAGGTTATCTTTTATCCGTGTGCTGGCAGATTTGTACTCATGACCGGTGAGGATGGACGTGTCTTTCTCTCTGACGAGCCGATAGAGTCTACAGATCAAGATCGATTCGAGCATCGGGAGTACGTCGACGCCCTTGAGCAGATACTGGAGAACGCAGAGCCACGATGGAACATCGGTGTCTTTGGCAAGTGGGGGACAGGAAAGAGCTCGATAATCAACCTCCTGTTCGATCGGCTGAGCAACAATCCCGAGTTTGGGGAAACGGTTTGTGTAGAATTCGATGCGTGGACCCACGCCGAAGAGTCGATTCGAACAGATTTACTTCTCGGCATCGACCACGAACTTGGAGCGAAGACGAACACGAGGGTTGACGACGATTACGGTATCCTTGGAGAGGACTACATCACCGAAGAACTCTATGACATTACGGAAGATCAAGATAGCGACAACCCTTCTCTTCGTGAATATGCTCAACAGCTCCTCACACATTCAAAATTCGTCACAGTCATCGTTGCGATAACCTCGCTAATTCTGATAGCAGGGGTTCTCATTAATATCCTGAACGCTCTTGGGATTTTTACCCCGGGACAAGGTCTAATGGGTACCGTAAACAGTATTCTCCAACTAGCTGTCCTACCTCTATTCCTTAGTCTCTTCATCTTCATGGCTAAGCAGGTCGAGGACGCGACTTCGACCCTCCGCCAACGATATCCACGCAACGATTGGTCCGGTGCGTACGAACAACTATTCGATGAAATGCTTGATGAGTTGGTCGAAAAGACGGATTACGACCGGGTCATCATCTCTGTAGACAATCTGGACCGGTGTGAGAGTGATACTGTCTACGATGTGTTGGTATCCCTCAAAACATTCATGGGCAACGACCGTTGTTTATATATCATTCCCTGCGACGACGAGGCGCTTCTCAGCCATATCCAGTCTATCGACAGAGGTGAGTACTTCGAAGAGAACGAAAATGAGCGGGAGTTCCTACGGAAACTCTTCCAAGCCCACGTCCGTATTCCGCCGTTCACGAGCAACGCCATCTCTGATTATGCTGCTGAATTGAACGACCAACTCAAGAACGATTATGGTGAGGAGGTTCTCTCAGTCGTCACGAAAGCATACGTCCGGAATCCTCGACGTATCAAACAGGCTCTCAACCGTCTGACGACGCTACGAATGTTGGCCGAGGAAATAGAGGACACTCAGCGAATGCGTGAAGGAGTGATTACCGGCAACCTTCCATTCTTGGCGAAGATATCAATACTGCAGGAAGACTTCCCAGAGTTTTATCGGTCTCTACAGGCAAATCCGCGTCTCCTTGAGGAATTCAATGACTACTTTGCCGGTCGTGTGATGGACCCGGAACGAGAGGAAGAACTAGCATCACACTTCGAACCGTCAGAGGACGGGAACGGGAAGTCTGTGGAGGGGCTTCGAGAATTCCTGTCTTCCACACGGTACATCACCGATGATAACCCACGGCGGTTCATCTATCTGAGCGAGCCCCCGTACACGCTCACACTCGAAGACGGCGACCGCTTCGTCGAAGATTTACGTGCTCGGCAGGTCGATAAGATTCGCGACGAACTGGATACCCTATTTGAGGACGGTGGTGACTTCGGTCCGTACCGTGAGGCAATCAACGATACGCTTGACGAGTGGAGTCATCTCGATTCAGAACTCTTCAACATCATCGAGGGGTTGATGGAGGTATTCGATGCTCTGGATGATGACGCCCAGACTCAGGTAGCCCGAATAGTAAGTGAGTACCTGGTTTCCGTCGACAGGCGGGACTTCTTGGAGGATTTAGATCCCAATATCTCGTTCCCGATGATACTCAAAATGCAACCACGCGACTCGCGTGTGCTCTTTGGGGCTTATGGTGAACTGGTCGCTGATTCAGAAACGCTTCAGGAGAATATCCTCGATGCGTTCGTCAAACACGCTGAAGGAATTCCGAGCTCTGCGAAACGACCCCTGACCGAGAATCTCATCCAACTACGTGAGAATCAGCAGGAAGACACGTTCAAAACGGCGCTCGACAAAATTCACAATTCGGCAGCCGCACGTCAAAAGTTCGCCACCACGAAGCTGCTGAAGGAGGCCATCAAGTTGATTGAGTTGGGTAACAACGAACGTCAGTTTGAGAACGAGGACTACTACCAGAAGTTCGACGCGGATGCATCCGCTGAGGCCCGAGGTACGTTCGTCGAAAAATTGCTTGAACTCCGGAACGAAGTTGAAGATAACAATATCAATCACATCAACGACAGTATCTCGAATATCCTTCTCAATATCGAATCTGACCTACCACGTCAGACTGCGAGTCATCTCTACAACGAATTCCACGGGATGGTGAATGCCCCGAGTAATAACGAAAAGAATCTGGTTGAGACGCTCTTCTATCAATATGACACTCTCTCATCGAGTGACCAGAACCGATTCCGTCAGGAGTGTTTGAAGCAGATTCAGAACTGGGGCGGGACTGGTCAGCAGTACCTCAAATGGGCGCAGCAGTACGATGTACCCCTGCTTGATTCAGAAGACGCAGTGACGGCGACACTCGACCCGTTCCCGGAACAGAACACCAATTCGAGGCTGCTCACCAACACGGTCCTATCGCTGATACCTGAGGTATTCGACGAAGAAGTGACATCGCCGAAGTTGATCGAGATCTTGGAGAACAACGAGGACTCCAAAGCACAGCTCGGTGCAGAGATGTTTTCCACCGCACCGAAGCGATTCAAGAGTGTTCAGGATGAGGTGGTCAGTACGTGCCTGAACAAGGCAAAGAGGACAAACGACACGAACAGTAAACAGATCTACCTGACTGCTGTTGCCGAGGTGTTCACCGAACTTGAGGACAGTGACCAAGAACGGTTCCTCAGTCGGCTAACCGACCTTGCGGGTGGCAACAACAAGGACAAGCAAGCGTTCTCGCGTGTTTGGAATGAAGTCAAATCAGATCTCACCTCTAATCACCGTCGCAAGGTGGGTCAGAACGTGCTCACCATTCTAGAAGACGAAGTGAGTGACCAGAATCAACAGGTTCCGACTGACGACTTGGTCGAAGTTCTCCAATCAGTGACTGATGATCTCGCCGCAAACGCGCACGAAGAGTTTATCCAACGATTGAGCGACAAACTGACCGACGGCAATCGCAGATGGCAACAGAAACAGAATATCGTAGGTCAACTTGCTGCATTCACCGATCTTGCTGGCCAGGAAGAACTTGTGTTAACTCGCATTGAAGGGATGTTGAAGGAGAACTCACAGAACCAGCTCCACCAGACAACCAAAAAGAAACTAGATATCCTCGAACAGCACGATGGAATGGATAAAGCCCGAATCAAAGAAATCCGTGAGCAGCACCTGAAGACGTAGTCAGTGGGGCATAGCGGCTCAATCTTCTACCGCTTACCCCTAACCGTACCGAATGTTTGCAATATGGGGGGAAGCAAGTCGACGAACTGCCCGTCGGCCGTCGTGTACACCGCTCGGTCCTCCGTCCTGTTTTGCTGGTACAACGTATATAACGGATTCAACCGCTCAGGATATACTCGAGTGTTGTTTTCGGGAATTCTTAAGCCATAATAGGAGGACTCAAGCACCATCATCTGAGCGCTAATCCAGCTGAAACGAGTTCCGTACTCGATAGCGTCTATTTTCCCCCAATGGGTGAGGGGTTCGCTGTACTGGCGAGTTCCTGAATACGGTGAGAACAATGGCAACGAGAGACATCTACGAAACCGGCTTCGACGAAGACGTCCAAACGGAGTCAAGCGCAAACCAGTGTCCCGAGTGCCACGGACACGTCACTACGAACGTCAAGGAAACGGTCTGTGAGGACTGTGGCCTCGTCATCGAAGAGCAACGTATCGATCACGGGCCGGAGTGGCGAGCATACGATGCAGACGAGCGCGAGCGAACAGGCGCACCGCTGACTGCGGCCCGCCACGATCGAGGCCTCTCGACGGAAATCGGCCGCGGAACTGATGTACACGGAAACGAACTCTCAGGGCGGAAACGCCGGCGGCTGGCCCGGATGCGGCGCGAACAGACCCGTGGGCGCTGGCGGTCGAAGGCGGAACGGAATCTCGCACACGGGCTGGGCGAGGTGCGTCGGTTGGCGAGTGCCCTCGAACTCTCTGAGTCGATTCGTGACCAGGCGTGCCAATTCGTGATGAGCTCAAGCACATGCTCGACGACGGCGACCAGCTGTGGATCGTCCCAGCAATCGCTGGTCAACTACCCCACCCTACTTCGCTGACCCTGACGGGTTCGCTCGTTGAAGATGGGGCTTGTCCGTGGACTCTACCTCTGACTCGTGAGAGTACGGGGTGTATCCCCGATTCGGCGTCACCGTCCCGGACTTTAGGGCATATTGACTGATGCCCCTCCCACGCGAGGACTGTTGCTCGCGTCGGAGATACACGTCTGCCACGTTCTTGGCAGCGTTGTAGTCGGCGTGATTCCGAGTTCCGCACTGCTGGCACTCGAACGTATCGCGTGACGGGCGATTGTCATCGTGGATGAACCCACACTCAGCGCACCGCTTGCTGGTATTCTTCGGATTCGTCGTGTCCACGAACAGCCCTTCGGCTTCGGCCTTGTACTCGACGTACTCGAACAAGCGGTTAAACGCCCACTCGGAGTGCCACGCTGCGTCGGGCAGTCGCTCACGGATACCAGCTAACTCCTCGAACACGATCCCGTCACAGGCGTAGCGGAGAGCTTCCTCGACGATGCCGTTCGCAACGCTGTGGAGGACGTGTTTCACGTACTCGTCTTCGCGTCCGCTCACGGTCTCCAGCGTGCGGTGGGCGCTCCGCGTGCCACATTCTTGGAGGTCCCCACGCACCCGCTCGAACTCTCGTCGCTTGTGGTTGAGCTCACCAGCAGAAAAGAAGCGGGCCGTGCTGGTGACCGCGATCTCGGTCACGCCGAGGTCAACGCCGAGAACCGTTCCGTTCTCGGTCGCTTCCTCGTCGTCAGGCTTCGGTTTGCGAAAGCCAAGGTGCAAGTACCACTCCCCGTCTCGATAGTGTAGCGTGGATTCGGTCGGTTCCCACTCGTCGCGGTCGAGATACTGGTGTTGATAGCCGTCCTCGTCGTCGGGAAGCACGAGGTCTGCTCGAACCCGAGCGTGGTCGCCGTGGATAGTAAGGGAAACCTGCTCTTTCTCGGGGAAGATGGTCATCGTCCGACTGTCGTAGGTGACGGTCGGACTGGTGTACGTGGGCTTGCTGGCTTTCTTCCCGTCTTGGCGACGGGAGATGCAGGATTTGATGTTCTCGGCGGCTTGGTGACACGCGAGAATGGCGTGCTGGCTGCCGAGATGCGTGTTCTCGCGCACGTCGTCGTAGGCGAGTTGTTGTACGTCGGACTTTGAGTGACACCGCTCCCACGCCTTGTCTACGGCAACTTGGCATCCCCGTTTCCACGCCTCAATGGTCTCTCGGAGGAGTGACTCGTCGGTGGGGGAGACAGCCAGCCGTGTGATGGCGGTTCGACGGTGATAGTCGTTGTCCGACACTATCTTCAATGTTGTACTAAAGTTACTTAATAAGCGGGTTGTCGTTTCCTCCCCGCCCTACTGCGCTACTCACTCGATCCGCTCGTTGCGTTGCTCATTGGGGAGAAAGACTCCACTCGACAAAATTGAAACAGTACCCCACGAAACGGAATCCACCAGTGCCGGAGCCGAAATTCCGACCGTGACAGGCCTCGAGTGCCAGCACTGTACGAGAGAAACAGAACATCGGTTCAGGACACGCGAGTCGCTCTCTGACGAGACCTGGACGGGCCAACCAATCTGGGAGTGCCAGGTGTGTGGCACAGGTCGCTACGGGCCTGCTCCCGAATAGGGCAGGAGGAATCTCGCCGATTAACCAACAGTCGCCGATAGAGATGGCTTCTGTTGGTTAATACGGTGAGTACCCTCAAGTCCGACGGCAGTCACCGCGGGCGTTCATCAGGCAGAGTTCGCAGCGGCTTGCCTCCACAAATCGCGGCGGGAACAGGGGTAGTGGGTAACGCACCGTGACATCGACGAGTCCGGAAAGTCACGCCGACCACGGCACGGACGCATCACCAGACGCTCGATGAACTCGCTGTCTAGACGGGCCAGGTCGGGAGCGAGGGCGCTCCATTCTTCCAGTGAATCGCATCTAGCGCGGGCGGGAATTGCTGTAGTCGGTCATCGAGGACGGCAAGTGGATGCGCATCGAGAAACGTCGCCTCGTGGCGATCAACCGGCGTGTCTTCGTGATTGAGTTGGATGTGACAGGGCCCGAGGTCCGGATGATCGGCGTCCTGGTGGAAGCCGAGCATCAGGTTCCGGTCCGGTTCGACCCAGTTGATGCGGTAGTATTCGTGGTCGACGCCAGCGGGGTACCAGAAGCGAATCTCCAGTCGTGCAGTCGCGACATCGTAGGAGTCACTCAGGAAGGTTGTCGGATCGACATCCGCGATGACGTACCGGGGTCGACGTCGAGACGGACGATAGCGTACCTCCACACACCCAGCTTGATTCGTCAATCGGTCGTGAACGTCGCGGAGGAGGGTCCGCTGTGTATAGCGGTCGCGACCGGCAAGAAAGATCATTCTGTGAGAGAGAAGGATTAGCTCGTGGCGCGGTCAGCCACGTCGGTCATCTGCTCGCGGGCGGCTTCAACGTCAGAGTAGAGTTCCAGTGCGTGCTTGATGAGGCGGCGATCCTCCTCGTTCTCGCGCCAGAACGCGATGACGTCGCGGCGGTCCCGGAGCTCCGCACTTGCGAGGTCGCCGTCGGCGAGCGACTGTTCGAGCTCCTCCCACGTCTCGACGTCGTAGGTCGCCTGCCACTCCTCGATCTCCTCGGTAATCGCGGCCAATTCACTCCGCAGCTCCTCGCGGGTATTTTCCTCGATGAGCGTGCGGATCTCCTCGAAGAGCAGGCGCGTGTAGTCCGGCTGGTAGCGCGTGGTCTCGCCGGCCTCGACGCGACGCAACTGGCCCTGGTCGACGAGATCCTGAAGTTCCTCGTTGGTCGTACTCCAAGCGGCGTCGGCCTGCTCGCTGATCCAGTTAACTGAGCGGGGTTCGCGAAGTGACTCGGCGACCGCCCGAATGCGGTCGCGGGCGCTCATCGACTCAGTCCACGATTGGACCCCATCTCGCGAGGATTCGGTCATGGTTGGCACCTCTTGGGACAGTGTTCGCGCCCTGCTCTCATATATGTTTGTACTGTCTCGCATAATCAAGAGTGGGATGCGAGCGAAGGCGTCCGGACGTTGAAATGCGATACCGACAGAAGTTATGCACCAACCGATGTACGACCGATATTCTGACTTTGCAGAACTACGGCCGACCGGCGAGACATCCCACATCCCGGACACGATGCTGGACGACGGGTGTGAGAGTGACCTCCTGGCGCCAACGCGGTGCGACGAGCACTGGTGGCGACGCTGATGCGCCGACGACAGTCTCGTAAGGAGTCTTTCTGCGCCGGCGAGTGGTGAGGCGCTTCCGATGAATCAGCAAGTCGAACAGGGCTACCGGATGCACCGTGTGCTCAGCAATCTCAGTCGGCTCGACGTCGACCAGTTGGACGACGCGGATCGAGAGCGAGTCGAGACTGCAAGAGACCTCCTGGAAGAAGTGAGTCTACTCACTCGACCAGAGGACGGGAGCGGACCAGACGCCCCAACAGATGACTGATCGCCATCGCCGTCGACGCCAGGGGCACTTCCAGTGTCGGTTTATCGCCCCCCAAGAGGGGTGCGGGACTTCCCCGTGAGTCCAGACATGGCGACACTACAAGCTGCGACGACGTCAACCGGCGCAATCGTATCGGATCCACAGGCAGTCCGCGAGCTCTGTGAGAGCTACTGCTTCGGGACGCTCGACTGGGAGGTCACCGACAAGGGCGAACTCACCATCTGGGGGTACGATGACTTCGAAGTGTACGAGGCGCGGGAGAACGGCCTCCCGGACTACGAGGGCGGCATCGTGACCCACGAATTCTTGCGAGAACTCGCCGACCACCTCGAAGCCGACGAGGAACTCGACATCCAGACAGCGGGGTTCACGAAGTGTCGCTTCCCAGTGCTGGCGAAGCGGTACGTCGTTCGCGACTGCGAAGTCCTCCACGCAGACCTCAATTCCCCCGAACCGATCGACGAGTAGAGTTGTTCGCCCCCCGGGAGGGGTGCGGGGCGATCCAGTCGTGGGACGCCCTGCGAGGTGATTATTCAAATGGGTCACCGCGCACTCGTTGCGTACGAACGCACAGACGGACAGTATACGCTTCACTACTCTCATTGGGGCGCTGCGAACCTGAAGCTCAAACACCGGATTTCGGCTGAGTCGCCGTTCGGTGGCGACGACACCGACTCCAAGTGGGCGAAACAGCTACTGGCGGAACTGGCCGATGGCCTCGAGGCAGAAGCCGTCGACGGCTACCTCGCCGGCGAAGACCGCCCGTCGACGGTCGTCGAACCGAAGCCCCGCGCCACCGGGCTCACCCTCGAGGAGATCGTCGCTGACCATCTCGACTATCTCCACCACGAGGCGTTCTTCGTGGTGTCGACGTCGTTCGAGGTGACTGCCTACCGGACGCTGTGGTTCGGGCTGCAGTACGACTCGGAGACAATCGACCACGGTGAGACGGTCGGGAACGGGGCGCTCGCGACCGTTCGGTGGCACGACGGCGAGCCGGTCGGCGACGGCCATCTGAAGGGGCAGTTCCGGGCGCTGAAGGACGTCGTCGGCGATATGGTCGACAAGGGTGTGTTCACCCAGTCGACTGCTCGCCAGTACCTCAAGCAAAAACTCGGCGAGTGGGTCGGGAAGCGGCAGGAGTTGCGCATCCCGAGCGGTGAAGTACCGTCCCCGGACGCGACACTCGGCCGCTCGTAGGCCGATCTGCGTCGACGCGATGGTGGTTTTTCTGGGGCAGAAAGGACTGAGCCCCACCATAGGCTCGTGATTGGATGCCCAAGAAACCAGACAACGACCCATTCAACGATTGCGAGTTAGGTCCCGACGCAGTCCTCGGGACCCGCACCTTCCACGATGTCCTGTTCACCGACGATACCGAGACACCGGTGAACGTGCTAACCGGTGAGACGCCCGCACATTCGCAGGCGACTGTCGAGGAAGCGAAGGCGTTCACTGCGAGTATCGACACGGACACACCACAAATCGCGCTCCCGGCCTCTGTCGAGACGCAGGTCGAAACCCAGAGCAAACCCTACACCTCGGCTGCGTTCTTCCACTTCAAGGCGACCGGGTCGCTCGAACTGCACCGTGCCTACCACGCCGCCTACGACTCCGACGCGTTCAACGTCGATTTCGAGGCCGACTACGAGTCGGGCAATCTGACGATCACTGTCGAGCGGACACGCGACTCCTGAACGCGATCTCGCGAAGCAAGTTTTTCGAGCGCCGGCGATGGGTGCCGGCGCACCGAGCAGACAGAGTCGAGCCCGGTGAGTCGGCGCTCCGAGGTGATCAAAGATGCATATGGTCATCTACGCGTTAGTCGAGGCACCGACACGGCACGACGCCCTGGTCGAAGGGAAAGCAGTCTTCGACCGTCTCGTCGGGGCGAATCCCCACGGCTGCGCCGTGTTTGAACAAAAGCAGCGTAATTCTCGGAGAGGGGCCACCCCGCCAACATTCAAATACCAAACCGGGGATACCCGGGAGCGCATCGATGGACGATAGCGATCCCGTGGCCATCGAGAACGCTCGTGCAACACTCCAGAGGCTGTTGGCCGAACAGGCGCAGGCAGGCGTCCCGGAGCAAGTCCTCGTCGGGCTTCTCCGAGAACAGGCCGCCGCAATCGAGCGTCTGGGCTACATCCCGCGTCGGTGGGGTCAGCCCGACCAGCAGGAGGCGAGCCAACGATGAAGCGGACCAACACCTTCGAAGTGCGTCCCCGCTCGGAGTCGGATGAGGCCCTCCTGCGGGAGGTCATGGACGCGACGGCAAGTTTCTGGAACGAGCTGACCTATGCCCGCCGGCAGCGGTTCTTCGACGACGAGAGCATCTGGAAGACGGATGAGTTTCGCGGGCAGTACAAAGGCCAGCTCGGCGCGGTCGGGGTCCAGACGGTGACACGGAAGAATAACGCCGCTTGGAAGTCGTTTTTCGCGCTGTTGGAACGCGGTGAGGACGCGTCCCCGCCCGGCTACTGGGGGAACGCAGAGGACGGGCGCGACCTCCGGTTGTTCGTCCGGAACGACTCGTACGAAATCCAGTGGGGCGACTGTTCGCGGGTCGAAGTCCCCGTCGGCCAGGACCTCAAAGACGAGTACGATATGGGGTACTTCGAGCGGCTTCGATTGGAGGTCCGTGGCGATCCGAAGTGGTCCGGCGAGCAGGGTGAGCTGGAGATTCAGTACGACGAGGTCGAAGACACCTATCGGGCATATCAACCAGTGACGATCGACGAATCGGAACTGGATTCACCGCTGGCTTCGGAGGAAGCCGCCCTCGATCTCGGTGTCAACAACCTCGTCGCGTGTACGACCACCACCGGACAGCAGTACCTCTACGACGGCGAAGACCTGTTCGAGCAGTTCCGAGCGACGACCGAAGAGATCGGTCGCCTGTCATCGAAGTTGCCGCCGGAGCAGGACACAAGCCGGCGAATCCGCCGGCTCTACCGCAAACGCTCCCGCCGGCGGAGCCACGCCCAGAAGGCCCTGATCCGTGAACTCGTCGAACGGTTGCACGACAAGGGGATCGCAACGGTGTACATCGGTGATCTCACCGGTGTCATCGAAACCCAGCTGTCCCCTGAAATCAACGAGAAGCTAGAGAACTTCTGGGCGTTCAAGCAGTTCGTCGATCAGCTGCGGTCCGTCTGTGAGGAGTATGGGATAGAGGTGGCGGAGAAGAGCGAGGCATGGACGAGCCAGACGTGTCCGGAGTGCGGGGAGCAAGCTGAAACAGTTCGACACCAGGAGACGCTGACCTGTCCATGTGGGTTCGAGGGACACGCTGATCTCACAGCCGCAGAGACGTTCCTCCGGCAGAACACCGAGCAGCAAGTGAGGCCGATGGCGCGGCCCGTGCGGTTCCAGTGGGATAATCACGAATGGCGTTCGACCACAGACGCCCCCGAACTCGGGCCAAATCCCAACGAACAGCGCACAAACCCGTAAGTCACTCTCGTGGACCTTCGCGTCCAGCGTGGAGGAGCCTCAATTCGAGGTGGACGTCAATATTGTACGTTTGACGAGGACGAGAAAATCGACTCATTCAGGGAGATTGGCTCTATTTGATTAAGAGAGGGCACTCGGTGTTGTATTTAGGTGTTTTTTGCTGAACTGGCCACACAGTGTACTTGCGAATTAGCTGTTGACATTTCTACCACCTCAGAGAGATGTTCTGATAGCCGTGCAAGATGCAGGTATCTTGCACCTGAACTCCTTTCGGTGATGTATACCCGAATTTACGAGGAGATAGTGCGAGCTGATTGGGCCACACAACTTTCATACGAGTTGACGAGGTGCATTCCGATATGGAGTCCGTTGCGTATCGAGACCAAATCTACGAGATATTTGCCGATCCGAACGCCGAATTTGAGACTCAAATTAAGCAGGCACTCACGACGGGTACTGAATTTCTCGACCTCTCTGTGGGCTTTTTTACGCGTATTATTGACGGTACGCAGAAAATCCTTCACGCGACCGGAGATCACCCGTTGATCCAGCCCGGCGAGAGCTGTCCGCTCAACGAAGCGTACTGTCGTCGAACCATCGAAATCGATAGCCAACTCGCCATCGAAGACGCTCATGCGTCCCCAGAGATCTCCGACACCGCTGTTGAGACGTTTGATTTAGGCGCGTACATCGGCGCAAAAGTCATCGTCGATGGTGAGGTGTATGGGACGGCGTGCTTTGCCGATACGGAGCCACGCGACGATCCCTTCGTTGACGCAGAGCGGTTCTTCGTTGAACTGGTCGCGCGACTCGGTGGGCAAGCCATCGAACGACGACGATACGAACGAGAACTCACACAGCGCGAAGAACGGTTGAACGAACAGCGAGAGATATACCGAGCCGTCATCGACGCCAGTTTCGACTCCGTCTTTCGCTTCGATACCGACGGAAGGTTCACGTATGCCTCTGAAGGCGTCCAGGACCTGTTGGGCTATTCGCCGGCAGAACTGATCGGTCAACCGGTAACGATCACCCATCCGGACGCACAGACCAGCGATCGGGCGCTGAAAGGTCGCTCACAGATACTGAGCGGGGAGCCGACCGAAGCCCGAGATCTGCCACTACAAACGAAATCGGGTGACATCGTCTACACGGATATTCGCGGTGTCCCTGTCTATGACGGGGGCGTGCCCGAGTCGGAACGCTCAGAGGACGACATCGTCGGGATACAGCTACTGATCCGTGATGCAACGGAACGTCGTCAGCGCGAAGGACTCATCAGCGTGATCAACCGAGTACTCCGGCACAACGTACGAAACGAGATGACTGTGATCCGAGGGTGGGCCGATATGCTTGCCGAAGAGATGGACGGCGAGCAGGCTTCCAAAGCGACGGTTATCAGGGCAGCTGCGACGCGGTTGCTTGACCTGACAGAATCCGCACAGCAAATAGAGGAAAACCGCGATATTTCGCCCGAGTTGGAACCGATGGACATCATGCCGCTGGTCGATCGGATTGTCACTGAGTGTGAAACACGGTATTCGGATGTCTCAATAACTGTTGACGCGCCGGACAAAGCGATAGCGGAGACGCTTCCACGCATCGAAGTGGCGTTGTTTGAACTTGTAGAGAACGCCGCGAAGCATGGGGGGAGTCCTGTATCTATCGATATCGATGTGCATGTGTCCGATATGCAGGTAATCTGTCAAATACGCGATGACGGACCGGGACTTCCGAATACAGAACGGGGTGTCTTAGAGACAGGCGAAGAGACACCACTCGTCCACGGACAGGGGCTTGGACTGTGGCTGTGTTATTGGATCATCACGACGTTAGATGGGAAGATCGAAGTCACAGAATTCGATCGAGGGACAACAATCGAGGTTCATCTGCCGACACCATCACGGGAGTAGAGAGAACAAGAACAGCTTGGACAATTTTTAAGATCGTTATTGAGCAATTTGGCTCTGTTGAAATCCTATTCTTCAGACAAATTCTCACCTGAAACAGCCGATCGATGAGAGCTGCGCGTCTATCACGCGCTATCAAGACATCGTCACCTTACAGATTCATAAAGTATTACCCTGGCCCCCGGGACGGTCCAATATGGCTGTCTCGACGACATCTCCTCTCTTTCTGCTCTATGTTGGTCTCTTCGTCGTGGCTGCATTGGCCTGTTTTATAAGTCTCACACGCCTTCAACGTATCACAAATGCTGATACGCGACGGGGATTGTGGGCACTCCTCCTGACGAGCGGCGGGTGGGCGACCGCTCACGCCGGATTTCTCGTCTCTCCAACGATATCACTCAAACTCGCGTGGTATACGTTCGGGCTCGTGCTGGGACTCGCAGCTGTCGGCGCATGGCTCTACTTCTGTTCAGCGTATACTGGTCGGACCTACCATCGAAATCCGACATACCGTCGCCTTGCTATCGCCGTCTACATCGTACTTGTCGCGGTGAAGGTCACCAATCCTCTCCACCAAGGATACTTCACGACGACAGCCGTCGCCACCCCGTTCCCTCATCTGTCCGTGTACACAGGGCCGCTACATTGGACTACAATGGGGCTCTCGTATGCACTCGCCTTTGTCGGCTATTTCATGCTGTTGGAACTGTTCACCGAGATCGATCTCGACACACGAGCGCTCCTCGCTCTCGTTGGAATCACCGGCCTGCCTGTCGTGTTCGATATCATCGGGTACACCACGCCCTACCTCATCGATATTACCTACGAGCCGCTCGGGGTCGCCGTCTTCGCCGTTGGTGTCGCGTTCGTCTATATCGACCAGTTCGATGCCATCCAATTGGCCGGCGAACGGGACGAGCCAATTATTGCGCTTGACGCGAGCAACCACATTCGAGACATGAACCACGCTGCGCAGACCCTCTTCCCTGACCTTGACGGTGCCGAGGGCACCCCTCTGAAGACGACACTTCCACGAGTAGCTGACTGTCTTGACAGCGACGACGCTATTTTGAAACTCCAACAAGAGGACCGCCCCCGGTATTACCATGTTACAGAGACACCGTATGGGACAGCAAAAGCTGGGCTCGGCCGAACCATCCTTCTGACCGACGTGACTGACCGTGAGCGGTACCGTGAGGAATTAGTGCGACAGAACGAACGTCTCGAACAGTTTGCCAGTTTAGTGAGTCACGACCTCCGTAATCCTCTCAACGTGGCCACAGGGCGGTTCGAATTACTCCGCGAGGATGTCCAGGAGGTTGCAGAGAATGAACACGCAGCAGCCATCGAACGGGCGCTAACTCGGATGGAGGACCTAATTAGGCAAATTCTCTCGCTCGCCCGTGATGGCCAACCAGTCGAGCAGTGGGATGCAGTGTTGCTCTCGTCGGTCGCACAGAACAGTTGGGAGATGGTTGAGACAAACGCTGCCGAGTTACGCGTCGAGGACGACCTGACGTTCAAAGCGGACCCGACACGGCTCCAACGACTGTTCGAGAACCTGTTTCGGAATTCAATCGATCACGGCGGCCCGGACGTGACGGTCTCCGTCGGAGTGCTTCCTGACCGGCCGGGATTTTACGTGGCTGATGATGGGCCCGGTATCCCTGAGAGTGACCGTGAGTCCGTGTTCGACCCGGGGTATACGACCCGCGAGGAAGGGACCGGGTTTGGACTCGCTATCGTCGCCGAGACAGTTGCTGCACATGGGTGGAAGATACAGGTGACTGAGAGTGAGACCGGTGGAGCTCGCTTCGAGATCCTCGGCGTTGAAACCGTAGCGTGATTCTGTACTGACAGGCTCTGACTGTTCTGCAAAATGTGTCCGCTGTACTGAACGAATCTATCTACTGAGTGACACCGGTTTCGTAGGGTCTCCTGAACCATCCTCTCCTCTGGTAGCTGTTTATTCGCGCCAGCGAGAGAGTGGCGCGCGTCGGTGACCGTACCGGCGGGCGTCGGAGTGGTTCAGATGCATATGGTCATCTACGCGCTCGTCGAGGCATCGACAGAAAACGAAGCACTGGCTGCGGGGAAAACGGTGTTCAATCGATTGGTTGGCGCTGAGCCGCATTCCTGCGCAGTATTCGACTATTTTGTGACCTTCGACGAAGACGACACGACGGTCGCCGGGAAGGATCGCTGGGGAGACCTACCGACGGCAGCACCCATCAATTCAGAGGAGGGCGGTGAACTGCTTGACCGAGCCTGGAACGCCACAAAGGAAGAGTTCCAGCGGAATCTCGACCGCGTGAAAGAGTCGCTCGACGAGCTCAGCGACGAGGCGATCATGCGCGACGAGGATCTCGCCCGACACGCGTTCCATCAGGTCGGCGCCTACGAGGGGCCATCAATCCCGATGTACGACCAGCACGCGATGGGGATTCGCCACCGCGATCAGCTCGATCGTGTCCTCGAGGAAGAGGAAGACAGCCAGACACTCTGGATTGTCCCCGCAGACGTCCACTTCTGATTGACAATGCCCAGAATCACAAACTGGTCCCGGGAGAGTCGTACACCAACACTCGCGTATCGAAACACCGAGACTGGAGCGCGAGCTGTTCTACACCGGGCTCCGGATTCATACCGGTACAAGTGGCGCGGGGCGATCCTCGTCGACGGCTACCCGATCTGGTCGCGAGGCTTCGAGACGAAGGAGGCGACAACGTTCCGGGATGCGCTTCGGGAGCGGCCAGCGCCCGAACTGAACTGTCCGGAGTGTCCAAACGACGACGTCTTCGTCGGTGAGAAGACAGCTGATGGAGCGAAGGTACAGCGCTGGTACGACTGTCCGGACTGTGGGTACGAAGCCCCCTCGCGCATCGTCTACGGCCCTGAACGCTGAGAACGTACACACGCAGGGTGTTTTTCGGCCGGGGCGGAGAGAGTGACCCGGTCGAACCGGGTCGGTCCAACAATGAGTCTCGAAGTACTCGACCGACACAGCGAGGCACTGTTCGAGTTCCTCTGGTGCCCCGTCTGTGGGCAGGAAGTGTTCACCCACATTCCCTTCGAGGGAGTGTTCTGCAAGAACTGTAACACGCAGGTCGTCCTCCGAGAGTCCCGAGAAAACCGTGGCTACGAGGAGGTGTGCTCGCGTGCTTCGACACCGACTCGACGTGGAACCTTCACGTCGACGAGAAGCTCCGTCGCGACCTGCCTGACGGCTCGGCACGGGCAAAAATCCTCGGTGCACCGGGTGCCTATGAGATCGACTGGTGGAGTCCAGCACCTGGGGAGGATTGGGAGCCGGTCGAGCGTGGTGAATTCGACGACGTGGAGGAACCAGACGAGGTGTCACATCTCGCGTAGCGGATTGCAATCCCGCTACGACTGTGTGGTGTTGTTTCAGCGCCGGCGATGGGTGCCGGCGCACACGCGCCGGCGAGTACCGATGTCGACACGGAGCCAACTCCGATTCGTCCAACGAGTCGAACAGACCGATGAGACAGATGGCAGCGCCGACCGCGTCGCGCAGGTGTACCGGCATTCGGACGGGTACCCCGGGAGCGTCCTCCGGGATCTCGCACAGCTGAAAGAGCTGCTCGATGCGACCCGCGCAGAGCGGGGACCGGGCTATACGGCGGCGACCTTCGTGTTCCTCGACAAGCTCTCGACGGTCGACCTCTATCTGGATGGCGACCCAGAGCGAACGATCGACGCAGCTCAGCCAGCGGATCTCCTCGAGCCGTCCAATATGGAGCATCTCGACCAGCCGCTGTTCCTGCTGGGCCACGGCGTCGAGAATCCGGTCGATGGCATCCACGGCGACGAGGAATACCTCTACGTCGTGGAACTCCCGACGGAGAACCCGTTCGACGAGCCGACCGAGTGGACAGTCAAAGTGAGCGGTCACTCCGCGTTCCCCCGCTGGGACGGCCCGACCGACGAGGCCTTCGAGCAGGCGAGCTGGCAGTTCCACGGGTCGCTCGAGGACGCGCTCACAGAACTGGTCCGGGACGAAGTAGTCGTCAAGTAAAATACCAAATCGTATTTATACAGTTAGGGTTTAGAAAGACCCAGATGATTTCGAAGGCCGGACTCGCCGTGCTTGACGCGCTGAGTACCGGCCGTGAAGCAACACCGGTGGAACTCGCGGCCGAAACCGGATATTCACGAGACCATCTGTACGACGTACTCGACGAATTGCTCGCAGCGGGATTGCTCACAGAAACCCGTGGGTCCAGCAATCAGCGTCGTGTCCGTATCGCGGAACATCCAGTTACCGAAGCGTATCGAACGCTGCAGTCGGAGTTCAGCCACGTGGACTGGACGGAACTGCTCTCCCCAGCCACACTCCGCGTGTGTTGGTATCTCGATAGACCACGACACATCGCTGATATCGCAGACCGGCTCGGAATCACTCGACAAGGTGTCCACAGCGCGTTATCGCCGCTCAAGCACCGAGCACTACTCTCCCGATCCGATTCGAAGTACGCCCTTCATGACGAAGTCTCGCCGCTGTTGGCGTTCGCCCGGGCTACTGTAGAGCACGAACATCGAGCCCGAGTCCGGGAAATCGCCCCCAGCGCCACGATCGCGTGGTGCGATCCGAAGCGAGCACTCGTCCGCCTGCAGACCGACGAGGATACGGACGCACTCCAAGCAGCTCCGGACTGGGAGATGACCGGACTGGGTCGGTTTGCAGCGTATGGTCTACAGTTTTTCCTCGCCGGCGAGCCTCCGTTCTGGTATGCTCCAGGTGAGGAGCTAACGGCTGCTGAAGTCGTATGCCATACGCTCCTTCTGGATAGCGGATCTCGGCGGGTTAGCTATTCGATGCTGCTGATCGAGGCGGAGGATATCGATCAGGAGACACTCGTCGAGACCGCACAGTGGTACGACCTGGAAGCCACTGTGAAGGCGTTGTATCGGCCACTTCAGGGCGACTTCGACAGAACAGATGATCTGCCAGTCATCCTCCCAAAGAAGGTCGAATATATGGCACTCAAAGAGCAGTACGGTGTCTCGTAACACCAACCCCGCAGTCTGGCGGAAAATTGCGACGGGTTAGATGATGCCGCCGATCACGAGTAGTCCGACGACGAGCAGCAGCGTCGCAACCACGCTCCCGCCAGCCAGCAGCTTGTTCTCCATCGCCTTCTCGTGGAGGGGCATCTCGGCGTACTCCTTGCGGAACGCGCCGAGGTTCTCCTCGTCGTAGAAGTACTTCCTCTTCAGCGCGAACCGTTCGGTCACCGCACAGCCGGTACAGACCGGCTCCCCTTCGAGCCGTTCGGTCTTGATGTGGGTGTCGCAGGCGATCGCCCCGCAGTTCGGACAGTAGGTGTACGTCTCGTCGACGCCGCTCGTTTCGCAGTGGACGCAGCGATGAATCCCGTCCTCCAGAGTGACCCGTGAGGGGCCAGCAGCATAGTATTCGTACGGATACGAGTACTCCAGTATCTCTGTCGTCTGCCGAACCTCAGGTAGATACACCGGCTCAATCGATTGCACTGAGATGTCCGAGAGATTCGGCTCACACGTCTTGTTGTACGTGACGTTATTGTCGCCGGTGTAGGTCACCGTCGTCGTGTGGTAATCCTGGAGGCGGTCAACAGCCCACTCCTTGTACTTCGTTTGGGTCTGGCCGAACCGTCGTTCGTCGACGTCGTCGAATACCTCGGTAAACTGCCCGGTATCGAGGGGGACCGTCGCGTGGAAGTTCTCGGTGACCAGCGTCGCGACTTCGTCGTCGGCCACCTTCGGATGGCCGCGCTCAGCGTGGACAACGAACTGTGTGCGGTCGTTGACCCGGTGGATGACACCGACTGAGGTCTCGAAGACAGCGTTCGTGTCGGCGGTGATCGCAACCACTGGTCGGAACGTCACTTGCGAGTGCGGCACCGGCAGATCCGCGGCGTCGATGTTCTCGATGTCGCGGAACGCCTCCTGGACAGGTGCGTCGACATCCGCCGCTGGATCGTACGGTCGGAGCGTCTCGTCACAGAGGATCTCGATGCGCCCGTTGTAGAGATCGAGACCGATCTCGTCGGCGATCTCCCGGAGGTCCTCGCCGTCGATCAGCTCGATGGGATAGGGATCGTCGTTCCGCTGGAGCCGGTCAGCGTACTCCTCGGCAGGGTTCGTAAATCGACCAGTGGTGGCGACCATCCCACGCTTTGGACCGTCGAAGTCGAACGTCGCGATGGCCGAGTGCAGCTTCTGGACGACCGGCCGGCCGACCGTCCCGGTGTGCTTACACTCGACGATTATCGCCCGTCGCGTGCCGTCGACGACCTCCTCCATAATGACGTCCCGCCCCTCGTCGGCCGTCCGCTCTGCCTGGCGGACGTTTTCGTAGCCGAGGTTGCGGAAGACGTCCTCCATCAAGTCCTCGAACTCGAATCCCGAGAGGTCGTCCAGTACAGCCATCCGAATGTAATTGGACAGTATCTTGCTATAACTAAATACGTTGCCGACGGTGGCGACGAAGTCCCGACGACGTGAGCGCTGGTGTTGTTGTTCGTCCCGCAAGGGGTGCGGGACGACACATTCGTCCCGGATTACCGATGAGTTCTGAGAGCAACAGCGAGATCGCTCCCGACAACTGGTGGTTGCAACGCCGAACAGACGACGACCATTTCGTGTTCGCCTACGAGTTCTCGAAATCCGTCCTCTGCCACGTCCAGCAACCCTCGGACTGGCTGGTCCGGATCGATCGAGCCGATGGGACGATCCTCTTCAGTCAGCACGACCTCCGGTCGCGAGCAGCGGCGTTCGACCTCGCCAAGAGCGTCATGGAGCTCTGTACGATGCTCCATCGGGAGGTCGTCACGGAGCGAAGTCAAGCGCGAAAACCGATGTACGTCGGGCCCCGACCAACCGAGGCCGCGAGTGGGAGCAATCAGGGAGCCGGACGCGGTCCAGATACCGCCCGTCGGCCGTCGGATTCCTTCCCCCGCCAGCGCCCGGAACGACCACGAGGTATGGGCCACTGGGAGGGTGGGTTCCGATGACCGGCGGCCGAGCGTACCGCGGTAAACGCTGTATGGGTGGACAGCTGGTGTACACGCCCGATGGCGACGTGCTGGACAAGCACCTCCACGTCCTACGCCGCGCCCCTGGCGGGTTCGACTGGGGACCACAGGCTGACGAGGCCCGCATCGATCAACTCGCGATCGCGCTGCTGGCCGATTCAGCGACGAAGAACATCGCGCTCGACCACTACAAGGAGTTCGCGCAGTACCTGCGTGAAGAGCTCGAGAGTGACGAGTGGCGGCTCCCGACCAGCGACATTTCGGCCGATACCTGGTCGCGAGACATCGACGTCGCTGATGAGACGCCCTCACCGGAAGACGTCGACATCACAGCAGTCGATTTCGACGAGATGACCTTCGCGGTCGAGCGAGCGCTCTGCGAGCAGCACGACATTAGCATCCACCAGAGCGTCGACGACCGCCGCGAGGCACTAGAAGATTCCCTCCAGGCAGTCCAATCAGAAACTACCGACTCGGAGGAGTCACAGCCCGACACCGGCGGCTTCGAGTTCCCCGCAGCTAGCCAGTAGGGACGGTGAGGGCGTTTCCGGCTCTGTTTGTAGAACCCCCGAGAGGGGTGCGGGGGTCACCACTCCCGCAACGTACCAATGAACGGGAACGCACGACGTCCCACGTCAAGCGGAATCGAGACAGAAGCGCTCGCTCACCGTCGCGACGGCCCCGTCGAATACGTCGGCTTTCGCGTCGACGGCCACGCCGTCGTTCTGAATCTCTCCGAACACCAGCGTCTCACTCCTGATCGAAGTCTCGATCTGGTCAACCACAGTCTGAGAGGCCGGACAAAACGACTGACGTGAGACGGGACTCTAAAATAGTTCTCACGCTGGAGCAGGTGAATCGGTCAGTATAGAAGTCCGCTGGGACAGTCCAGAACGTGATTTGCTCAGTATCTGTCAGAAGGTGGCTGCTGAATATAGAGTGTGTGTTCAGCACTCGACGACGTGCCCGGGTCGTTCGGCTACGGACGCTCCCAGGGAGACGGAACGAACAGGACTCGTCGACGGAGGGTCAGTTCTGTCCGCTGGCCAGGTTCCGTTCGTATCCGTACCCCACGGACGCCGCTATCGGAGCGATGATCGGGAGCGTGAAGAGCAGCCCGAATCCAACGATGAAGGCGACCAGCTCGATGGCTTCGGAAACCGTCCTGTCCGGGGGCGGGCCAGGGGGAGACCCGATGACGGCGGCTGTGATGGCTATCAGCGTCGTGAATACGAATACGGAGACGGCCCCCGAGACGGCGCCGGCGATGGCACCGTAGCGTGGGTTCGGTTCGTCCGGCATCGTCACACGCCAGACAACAGTCGCGACGATCAGCGCGACGACGGGCGTGACGATCATCCCGAGGGTGGGAACGGGACCTGCCCGGGACCCGGAGCCCGACAGGAGATTGAAGATGGCAAATAGCGCGGCAGCGACGTACGCCGCCCCGGCAGTAGCGAGCCCCGCTCCAACATCTCGTCGGGACAGACCGAGATAGCCATTCATTTTCCAATCGACGAACGTTTGTGGTCACTCGAGTATAAACCTTCGACGCCCGACCGTCTCGACCGACACCGCCCACTCGTGACCGACTCGCGCGCTCTATTCAGCACGACTCGCGGAACAATACTACGACCTGATAGAAACGGCCGTGGTACATTGGTAGGGCTATTGGACTGCTTCCAGCTTCCTGTAGGCTATCTATCGGGCTGAAATTCAAGTACGATTTCGGGCCGATAGTGTTTATTGCCCCCGAGAGGGGTGCGGGGGGATTCACTCTCCGTCACCGAGCCATGACCGAATCAGAGTACCCCTGGCGAGACGAATCGCTCCTTCGCGACCTCTACTGGGAACAGGAGTTGAGCACAACCGAGATCGCTGACAAACTGGGTTGTACGCAACAGACAGTCTCAAAGTGGATGCAGCGGCTCGACATTCCACGTCGAGACCCACGCGAGGCAGCCCCGAACCGGCGACGGCATCCTGCTGTCTTCACTGACCGTGGCTACGTCATCTGTGCCTCGAACTACCGCGGGACGACCGACTCCGTCGGAATCCATCGACTCGTAATGGTGGCAGAACGCGGGTTCGACGCCGTCGCCGATAAACACGTGCACCACAAAAACGGCGTCAGGTGGGACAACCGACCCGAGAACCTCGAACTCCTCAGTCGCGCCGAACACGCCGACCGGCACGACTTCGGGACCGAAATTCGGCCATCGGACGACGAGTGGGACAGATCGGACCGCGACCGTGACGATCGGGGGCGGTTCAAATGACGACAGCCTACCTTGGCCGCCGGCGACAGGGCGACCTCGTCGTGACGCGACTCCCGGAATACACGGAACTGACCCCTGACCGTAGTCTCGGTCTGGTCACCCACAGTCCGAGCGGGTTCGACGTCGGGTACCGAGGCAGCGGGCCCGCACAGCTCGCCTGTGGGCTCCTCCTCGACTACTACAACGACGCTCAGGTCGCCCGAGAACACTACATCGCGTTCCGGAATCGTGTGATCAGCCAGCTCGAGTGTGATGGTCCGGCGGCGTGCTGGCACCTCACCGGCGAAGAGATCGACGCGGCGATGGCGACGATCACCGACGACGTCGTCGCCCTTCCCGACGGCGGGGGGCCGTCACCGACGCTCCCCGAGAACTGGCGAACGGTCACACGCCCCGACCGGCGAGTCTTCCAGCGGGCTGATCGCGACCACTACATCGTGCTCGGCGAGGGGACCGACGGCTGGCTAGCCGTCCTCTGCAGTCAGGGCGATCGCGCCTATCCGGCGCCCCTGGCGAGCCGGACGGTTTCGGACGACGCCGATGTCGAGCGGGCTATCCGCGCCCCCGCCGACGAGAGCAACGACCTCATCGAGCCACCGGAGGGGGAGTGCTGATGGAGAGGCTTCGACTCTCGCGAACCACCCACCAGCTGATCGAACGCGGGGTCGAGGCACTCGAGAAAATCGGTCGCGAACTGGAGCGCTACAACGACCGGCAAGAGCAGACTGACGGCACCGACTCGTGACACAGACACATTCTCCCGGCCAGCGGCGGAGTACCGGCTTCCAATACACGCGCACTCCCGAGGGGTGCTCGTGTCCCATTCATCGCAACGACCAGCCGGTCACGGCGCCGCTCGGGTTGCGGTTCGCAAAGCGCGTCCATATCGAATCGATCCCGCGGCACGTCGCCGGCGCGATCTACGAAGCCCATCACTCCTATATGGACAGTGTCCCGCGGACGAACCTCGTCCATCACGGGCTCTGTTACCAGGACCAGCTACTGGGTGCGATTACGTGGCGCTATCCGCTGATTCGCTCGCTGGAGTACGACGGGACGCGATACGAGGGTGACGAGATCGTTGAGGCAGCACGGATCTGCATCGGCGTCGACTTCCCGAATCTCGCCTCCGCCGCCCTCGCCCGGTCGATGGAACGGTTCGTGCGTCGGCACGGCCGGCGGCGAGGCGTTCGCCTTCTGCTGACGTTCGTGCGAGCTGACTTCGACGGCTCGATGATCAAAGCGCTCAGAGACAAGGGCTGGCACTGCGCGGGGAAAACGGAGCCCGGACAGGCAGGTAACCGGCCCGACAAGCAAATCCGAGAGCGGCCGAAGTGGCGGTTTCTCTGTGAGGTTCCTGCCGAGTCCGAGCGGGAACAGACCTCACTCGGACGGTGGACCCAGTGACCACAAACGCTCGTCTCGATGAGTTCGGAGCAGAGGAGGATTCGGACAACCAGCCGGAGCGCGAGCGCTCAGTAATTGAGCGACTGTTGGACCCGATATCACCGGCCATGGGGCTGCGAGTTATCCCCGGCCGTGGTGACCCGGTGTACCTCCAAAACAGGGGAACTGAACGTTACCTGTTCCGGGATGCCCATGAGCGGTGGTTCATCCTCCAGCCCTCGGCCAAGGAGTCGGTCGACGGCTTCGTTCGCTGGGTGTATCTCCCCGACGGCAAACCCGCCGAGATCGCCCGGACAGCGATCCGTCAACGGACGGTTCGCGGCTACCGGTACGTCCAGCGAAGCGGAGCTCCCGAGCCGGTTGGGACGACGGTGACAGCGATGTACGTCAGTGAGCCCTGGCCCGACGATGTCTACGAGTGTGGATCCTGCGGAGCCGAGTTCGAGTCGCCCCGTGCTCAGGCCCTTCACTGCTGGGAGGACCATCCCTGGGTTCCGAACCCGGAGCAGGTTCGGCTACGCCGCTCCAGCACCGAGTAACGACAGTGCGGCAGTTTCCCGACGGTGGTTCGATTAACCAACAGCCAGCCCCTTCCTAGGTCAGTGTTGGTTAACGTGGTGTTGTTGTTGCGCCCGGCAGAGGGGCGCAGGGCGCGAGACGATGCAGGCAGCCGTCGATGAGCGTTCCTGCGTCGAGGTGACTACGATGAAAGACCCAGAGTCGAGAACCATCTTCGCTGGCGTCGATGGACGTACCGACACCGAACTACCCGAGTGGTATCGTCAGCGTCACGGCGGCAAAGACACCGTGAGCTTCGCTGAGGCGATCCGCGACCTCCCGCAGGCCGTCGAGTCGACCGTGGCCTACAAGAACCCCTACACCGACGAGTGGGTGGAGACGGAGCGATTCAACGCGCTCGTCGAGCCAAGTCGCGCTCGAGAGCAGGCCCGTGAGGAGGACGCCGAAACGGATTCCTTGTTCCATATTCCGACCGACTCGTACTCGATCATCAACCCGGTCGACGTCTACGGCCCTCTGGAGGAGGTCCTTCGGGAGGAGACTATCGACGGAACGCCGCTGGGTGACGTGATGTTCGGCGAGATTCGTCGCTACCGGGGCGGCGGCGAGGTCCATATGGACATCATGTTCGACGGCCTCGAGGTGCGCCTCCCCGGCCGGTCGGACCCGATCACGATGGGCGTCACGTCGGGCTACGACTTCTTCGGCGAGCACGCCGTCTACGTGGAGGGATTCGCCCAGGACGGGTACTGTTCGAATACAATGCGCTCGCTCACCGACAAGGAGGTCATCAAGCACGTCGGCGACGTGCGGAACTTCCGGACCTGGTGGGAGGAGATCCTCGCACAGGTCGAACTCGTCGCCGACGACCTCTTCGAGTTCATCCGTGGCGCCCAGGACATCGACCTTGACTTCTCGGAGCTCCCGTTCACCGTCACGGAGTTCTACAGCCTGCTCGGCTTCCCGGACTATCTGGCCGAGCGTGCCGCGAGCGATGCGGAGGCCAATGCGACCTCCCCCGTCGAGATCGATATGTGGACGCTGCATTCTGGGGCGACGTACGCGCTCACTCACTTCTTCCAGGGCAAGGAGGGTGCGTCGCTGGACGGCTACGTTCGCACGGCCAACGACATCCTGTTCAACCCGGAGGGTACCATCGAGCGCGTCGAGCGAGCCTACGAGGAGGAGCTAGAGGCGGACGGCGACGACGGGTCGCAGGCGTCGCTCGCCGGCGAGCGGGCACTCGCGAGCATCGAGCGCGTCAGCGACGACCTGCAGGAGAAAGTCGACCAGTTCGAGGAGCGTGAGGACGCGCTCCGTGAGCGATTCCAGGACGCGATGAGCTGAACCTCGAATTGTCGCAGCTCAACTGTTTTCAGTTGCCCACTCGAGCAACGGCTCCAGTCGTGTTCGAACCTCGTCGCCATCATCAGTTAACGCATATTCGACACGCGGCGGGATTTCATTATACTGCGTCCGTGAGACGAGCCCTGCCTCCTGGAATTCGTTCAGCCGTTTCGAGATTGTCGACGTGCTCGCTGTCGGGAGGTGCTCTTCGATCTCCGCGAACCGCAGTGAGTCGTGTGCGCCGATGATGCTAACGAGTTGCATCGCGTATTTTCGGCTCAACGTGTCGATAACGCCTGTGAGCGGACAGTAGCACGTCCCCTCAACATCGCACGTTGGCGCCGGTGAAGTAGTATCTGCCATAGCTTCGTAGCCTCCAACCTACTCTGTAGCTTCGGACTCTGGAGTATAAGAACTTCCCGTCGTAAAGTATAGGAACTGATGACCCACACCTCCGACTATGATCTCGTGATTCTCGGCGGTGGCGCCGCAGCTTTCGCCGCGATCACTGAAGCAAGCCGGCGGGGCCTCTCGACGGCGATGGTGAACACCGGCCTGCCCATCGGCGGGACGTGCGTGAACGTCGGCTGTGTCCCGAGTAAGCATCTGCTCGCCGTCGCCGAGAGCGGCGCTGCAGCGTCGGAGAATCCCTTCGACGCCGTTCGATACCCTGAGGAACCGACTGTCGACTGGGCCGACGCACTCGACGGGACCAACGGTCTCGTCGAACGGTTCCGGCAGGAGAACTACGCCGACGTCGCAGAACACTTCGAGACCGACATTTACGAGGGCTACGGCCAGCTGGTCGGCGACACGACTATCGAGGTCGTCGACGGCGCCGACGAGGGCGCGCGCATCACTGGGGAGAAAGCGCTCGTCGCGACCGGCAGTTCACCGTGGGCGCCGCCCATCGACGGCCTCGACGGCGTCGACTACTACACGAGCGAGACCATCCTCGAGGAGCTCGACCTCCCAGAGAGCATCGTGATGCTTGGTGGCGGATACATCGCGCTGGAGTGGGGCCAAATCCTCCACCGTGTCGGCGTCGACGTGATCATCCTTCAGCGCTCCGGTCACGTGCTCTCAGATATGGAAGGTCAGCTCGGCCGGGAGATGCAACGAGCCTTCAATGAGGAGGGAATCGACGTCGTGACCAGTAACGACTTCCAGCAGGTTCAGGATGTGGCTACCGACAGTGGTGCTGACCCTGGTCAGAAGGGC
>NZ_MWTH01000015.1:0-169361 GCF_059752395.1 Halorubrum sp. B53
ACCCAGCGACCTGGATGACACCGAACTACCATGGCTCACATCAGATTTCCTCTTACGCCGGAGCGCAGGGGGCGAAATCCTCATATCGGTGAGTCGGACGAGCCGACTCTGCGAAACCGGGCCGAATTGAACGGCCCGAATCCGCGGTGCGTTCTTCGCGTTTCAACCGAACGGGCTTATACACTTAAGCACGTCGGAACGCTTCGACCGGCCGCGGTGCGGCCGACCGTTGTCCCCCGCGCCGGGGGACCTTCGCATTCATCACGAACCCCGGCTTGTACTTAACCCCGTCGAACTATCGCCGCCACGTCATGCGGTTTCTTGGTGAACGGTTGCCACGGGGAGTCGCGAGCGAAGAGCGCTCGTGACGCCCTCGACGAAAGACCGTTCGGGCGAGTGGGCAACCCCGATCCGGGCAAAGACATACGAAAGTTGTCACTGAATGAGCCGAGAAAACGGCAACCGAATCAAGAAGGAGATTCGGCCCCGCAAGTACCGAACGTCGGATATCATCGCGTGCGTACGAGAATACGAGATGAGCGGAGAGGATGAACTGAGTGAAGACGGATGCAGAGGAGAGCTGGGTGCGAGTAGAGACGGGGGCGGAGAAGCTGTGCTACGCGAGCGAAGAAAGATGCGAAACGCGCGTACCGAAACACGCCGCGAGCGAGTGGTCGTTTATACCACGGGCGTTTATAAGGGAGGGGGACACATATAAAAGCGAACGATGACGAACCCTGCTGATTCGATCGAGATCCAGAACGTCGTTGCATCAACCGGGATCGGCCAAGAGCTCGATTTGGAAGCACTCGCGGAGGACCTCCCGGGTGCCGATTTTAACCCGGACAACTTCCCCGGACTCGTCTACCGGACGCAGGAGCCCAAGGCCGCCGCACTGATCTTCCGGTCTGGGAAGATCGTCTGCACGGGCGCAAAAAGTATCGACGACGTCCACGAGGCCCTCGGGATCATCTTCGAGAAGCTCCGCGGACTCCAGATACCCGTCGAGGAGGACCCGGAAATAACGGTGCAGAACATCGTGTCGAGCGCCGACCTCGGTCACAACCTCAACCTCAACGCACTGGCGATCGGGCTCGGGTTGGAGGACGTCGAGTACGAGCCGGAGCAGTTCCCCGGACTCGTCTACCGGATGGACGAGCCGGAGGTCGTCATCCTGCTGTTCGGCAGCGGGAAGATCGTCATCACCGGCGGGAAACGCACAGACGACGCCGAGGAGGCCGTCGAGGAGATCGTCGAACGGATCGAGGGACTCGGGTTGCTCGGCTAGGCGGTCACTCGATCGGATCGGCTCGGCTCGATCGGTTGCGAGACGTCGCAACACCGACGTGCGGTACCGTCCGGTCGACGAACGTCGGAGCGACGAGTTCGCGTGCCAGTGACGGTTACGCGGCGCTGTCCTCAGTCAGTACGTCTTTAACGACGCTCGGGTCCTCCAGCAGTTGGTGTTTCGTGTAACTGCCTTCGGCGCTCCCGCCGCTGTGTTTCGACTGCTCGATGATATCGAGGAAGGCGTGCTCCTTGAGGAGGTCGCGGACGCGGCGAAGCGAGAGGCTGTCAGAGCCTTCCTGTCGACAGATGTTCTCGTAGATCTCGTACACGCGACTGGTTCTGAAGCCGTCTTGGCGTCCGTTCGAGAGCGACAGCAGCGCGAGCGCCTGGAGGACGTACCGAGAGTGGGGCGTCGAGCCGCGGATGAGCTCGCGGAAGCGGTCCGTCTCGGCGCGCTGACGCGCCTGCGTGACGAATCCCTCCCGGACGGTCGGTTCGTCGTTGCCCTGTGCGATCTCGCCGGCGTATCTGAGGATGTCGATCGCCTTCCGTGCGTCTCCGTGCTCTCGTGCCGCGAGCGCCGCGGCGCGCGGAATGGTAGACGGTTCGAGGACGTCGTCGTGGAACGCGTCCGCCCGCGCCTGCATGATCTCTCTGAGCTGGTTCGCGTCGTACGGCGGGAACACGAATTCGCGTTCACAGAGGCTGGATTTGACCCGCTCGTCCATGCGGTCTTTGTACTGGATCTTGTTGCTGATCCCGACGACGCCGAGCTTGCAGTCGGTGATCTTCCCGGCCTCGCCCGCCCGGGAGAGCTGCATCAGGATTGCGTCGTCGTCGAGCTTGTCGATTTCGTCGAGGATGATGAGCACGACGTCGTACCGCTGGTCGAGGATGCGCCAGAGCCGCTTGTAGTACGTCGACGTCGAGAGGCCCTTGTCAGGGACGTTGATCCCGGTCACGTCCGGATCATTCACGCCGTCGGCGATCGTCTGCACGGCTTGCGTTTCGGTCGTGTCCTGTGCGCAGTCGACGTACGCGAAGGTGGCGTTGACGCCCTCCTCGCCGGCGGTCGAGACGAGTCGTTTCGAGACGTACTTCGCACAGAGAGACTTTCCAGTCCCGGTCTTCCCGTAGATGAGCACGTTGCTCGGACTCTGTCCGAAGATCGCCGGGTTGACCGCGTTCGCGAGGTCGGAAATCTCGTCGTCCCGGCCGACGATCCGACCCTCTCCGGGGAGATGACTGATTTCGAGGAGCTCCTTGTTCGCGAATATCGGGTCCTCCCGAGTGAAGAGGTCGTCCGCTGCGTCCATGGGATCGACACCGGGTTTCCGGTGAAATGCGTTCCGTTTCGGACGTGTGGCGGAGGGGTTGATTGAGACACACACCGGGTTTCCGGTGAAATAGGTGTGGGTGGGGTGGGTAGTGGGTCGGCAGTAGGGTGGGTAGTGGGTCGGCAGTAGGGTGGGTGATAGGGTAGTCGGATGATGGAGTGATCGAGGGATTTAGCATCGGATTTCGGTTGCAGGGGGTGGCTTGTCACCCCGAACTATGGAGGCGAGATCTGGAGGTAAGATAGAGAGGGAGATAGGGAGGGAGATACCGATAACAGAGAATTACCGAAGGTCGAACGACGAAACGGACTCTCATCGGCTCTCAAATTCACCGGAAACCCGGTGTCCCGATGTGCAGCTACTAGTGTCCGACAGGGAACGGCTCAGTTGCTCCCATTTCCGATGAAAATCTCTCCACTATCGGGAGAGAAGTCTCTCCACGATACGAGCTAATGGAATGTACTCAAAACTAGTTTATAATTCTTTATAGAATAGACTGGCCAGATAGTTGTTCGTTTGACACTCAATCCGGGCTCCCCGTCTCAACGACACCCACCACTCTCACCCATTTCACCGGAAACCCGGTGTGTCACCCTCTTCTTAACCTCTACCGAGAGCGTCTCCACCCGTCTCAGCCCGCCCCGAACTTGAGTCGGCTCACAGCGCTCACGGGTCGGGGGAATCCACGGCGTCCGACTCCGCCGATTCAGAAACTCTCGGATCGAGATCGCGGTGGAGTAGCGCGAGATCGCCATCGATCCCACCGAGCGTCGAGACCTCGTAGGCGATGCGGTACGAGCTCGTGACGACCCTGACGGGCAGGACAAGCGCGATCAGGGACGCGACGGCGACGATGACTACAACGGCAAGCGCCGCCGTACCGGCCGTGGTCCCGACCAGCGCGCCGAGACCCCCCAGCGCGGCAGCCACGGCGAGAAGTACGAGGCCGGCGACTGTGCCTACGAGAGCGAACGCAAGGACGGCCGCGATCCCCTCGACCACCGACAGCCCGACCGAGACGATCACGTGAACGACGAGATAGACCACGAACTCCGTCCATCCCGTCCGCAACGTCCTCCAGAACCGACGCCACCCGCCGAGTACACCCGTCTCTTCGACGACTATTGTCGGGACGACGAACTCGTAGGTAAAACGGAGCGCGAGTGCGGCGATCGCGACGAACGCGGCCCCAACGAAGCCGAGAACGATGACCGGTCCGGTCGCCAGCGATCCGATCGATCCGGCGACCGAATCGATCGGACCAACGCCGATCGGCGCGTTCGCGGCGCTAGCGACGAGGACCGCGAGCGCGAGGGGGGCCATCGCCCCGGCGCTGAGAACCGCGGTGAATAGAAAGAGGCCGAGCGACTGGCGAAGTCGCGAGCGGAACGGCTGCCGTATCCGTACCTCGTTCGTCCGGAGAGCGTCGTAAAAGACCAGTCGTAGCGACAGCGAGACCACCGAAAATGCGGCAACCAAGAGAACGATCCCGACGGCGAGGACCGCGAGTACCCCGGGATCGATCGTCTCCACTAGTTGACCGGGAGTGACAGATCTCGGGTCGATCCCCGCAGAGCCCAGATCGGCTCCTGTAGAGACCGATCCGGTTTCCCCGGGGGAGATCACGCCCGCATCGGAGACGGCGGAGACGGACGCGTTCGCGCTCGCGGCGCCGCCACCACCCATCAGGAGCACGAGGAAGCCGAGCTTCGTCCAGCGGACGAGGCTGAACGGGAACAGGAACCGGCGCGTGGCGTCGACCGCGTCGTCCACGGCGTCGACGGCGTGCCAACTCATGTCCGGCGATTCTCGCGGATTATTTATAAAGCATTCTGCAGTCGGGGGCGCTCGTCGACTCCCGCTCGCCGGCTCTGCTCTCGACTCCGCTCGCCATCTCCGCTCGCCATCTCCGCTCGCAACGACCGCAGCCCTTTACGCCGGTCGGTGCGAGACACCGAACATGAAGGTCCGCGGCGAACGGGAGTGTCGAGAGTGCGAGACCCGATGGTCGTACTACGAGACGGGACGCGTCGAATGCCCGGGCTGCGGGAGCCTCCGGAGCGTCGGCGTCGACGACCGCACGGCCCACACCGACGCGCCCGCCTCGCTCGACCTCAGCGCCTACCGCACTCAGTTCGGGGAAGCGCGCGGGACGCTTCCCGTGGACGGCGTCGACGAACTCAAAACTGACCTCCGCGAGTACGTCCGCAAACGCGGGTTCATTCGCGGCGGGGAGCTGCTCCCGCTCGACGGCACGTACCTCGCGGCACGGGAGCTGCTGGAGGCGGTCGACTGCTACGACCGACTCCGAGATCCCGCGGATCCGGACCGCGAGTACCTCCTCAATCTGCTGGCCGGTGCCGACGATGGCGACCGTCCCGCGACCGGAGACGTCCCCGAACGCCTCCGCGAAGCGCGCGGAATGGCGGCGGCGCGCGCGGTCGACGAGTACCGGAGCGACCTCCTCGCCTTCCTCGACGAGCTCGCCGAGGGAATCGAGAACGACATCGAGGCTGACACGCCGGCAAGCGTCGACTTCGACACCCCAACGGTCGCCGACTCCGACATCCCAACGGTCGCCGACTCCGACACACCGACAGTCTCCGTCGACGGCGGAGATCCCGGCTCACGGATCGACCCGACCAAGGAGCTCCTGGAACGGCTTCGCGACCGAGCGAAACGAGTCGAGGCACTCAACGGCGATGTCCCCGCGGCCGACGCCGACGCGCTCGTCGACGTCGCAGACGCACTCGGCGAGTACGTACGAACCGGCAGCGATGCGGCGATCGAGCGAGCCCGGGCGCGACTGGCCGACCGAGACGCCTGAAGCGACTCGCGTGCGCGTGTCTGTCGAGCGTCGACCTGAGCCCGAATCGGAATCAGCCGTGATACTCGCGGGATCAGATTCAATTCCCGCGTCACCGACGTGCGCCCATGCCGCGATTCGACGTCCACGACCACCGTCACGCGTTGAAACAGCTCAAAGACACGGGCTCAACGGGTCTCTGGGAGAACCGGAAAGACATCTCGTGTCCGGTCTGTGACGCACCGTTCGACCGGCTGTTCACCACGCGGGAGTCGGGAACGACGTTCCCCGAGAGCGACGGCGCTCGTTTCTGTCTCCTCCGCGACGAGGACGCGATCCATCTCTTCCGGCACTGACCGCTCAGTCGCCAGCGACCGGATCGATGTCGGGTTCCGCCTCGTCGATGTACCGCTCGGTCCACGTTCCCCGAGCGAACCACGCGACGCCGATGATCGCACCGAGAATGTTGCCGAGCGCCATACCGACCCAGACCCCCGTCTCGCCCCAGCCGGCGATGAACACCAGATAGCCCACGCTGGCGACGCGACCGACCCAGAGAGTGAGTATCGAGATCACCATCGCCGTCTTCGTGTTGCCGGCCCCGCGGAACGCGCCGAGTATCACCTGCGAGACGCCGATAAAGGCGAACTCCACCGATCGAATCCGGACGTACTCGACCGCGTGACCGATCGTCGCGGGCGCGTCAGGCACGTCGCCGAGGAACGCGCCGACGATCGGCTCCGTGAACGTCACCGCGACGACGGCGACGAGGAACATCACGCCCGCCCCGGTCCCGGCCGCCAGCTTGACCGACCGCGCGGCGCGGTCCGCCCGGTCCGCACCGAGGTTCTGTCCCACCATCGTGTCGATCGCGCGCCCGAGTCCCATCGCGGGCAGGAAGACGAGCGAGATGAGCCGGTTCCCGAGCCCGTACGCCGCCACCACCGGCGGCGAGAACGTGACGACCATCGCCGTGAGCGTGATCATCGCGAGCGCGCTCGTCGTCTGCTCGACGCTGGACGGGAGTCCCAGGTGGAAGATGTCGCGGATGAACCCCACGTCGGGCTTGAGGTGACGCACCGTCACCGCCGGACCGAGACCGGTGCCGAACAGCAGCCAGAGGCCGATGGCGGTGGCGACCCCCCGAGAGAGGATCGTCGCCAACGCGGCCCCCTCGATTCCGTACCCGGTGAAGCCGGTGGCCGCGAACAGCGAGCTCTCCAGTGTCACCGGATCGAGAGCGCCGAGGACCGGGATCCCGGCGAGCCACTCGAACAGCGGGTTGTCCGCGAACCCGAAAATGAAGAACGGGTCGAGGAAGACGTTCAGAACAACGGAGACGAGCATCACCGCCATCGGCGTCCGGGTGTCGCCGTAGCCGCGCATCAGCGCGGAGAAGACGAAGAAGCCGAACATCAGCGGGATGCCGGCGAAGATGACTTCCATGTAGTCGGCCGCGAGGGGAATCACCGTCGCCGCCGTGGCGGGATCGCTCGGGAGGAGCTCCAGGGCCGGGCGGGTGTAGAAGTACCCCGCGACGCCGATGAGCACCGACAGCACGGAGACGGTGAAAATCGTCTGTCCCGCGACCATCCCCGCCGACCGGTCGCCGTCCGCGCCGGTGTACTGCGCCACGAGAATGGCGCCCGCGGTGGTGAACCCGCCCGCCACGGCGATAAGCAGGAAGATCAGCGGGAACGCGAGGCTGATCGCCCCTACCGCCTCCGCCGACAGTCGGCCGAGGTAGAGCGTGTCGACGACGTTGTACGTCACTTGCAGCAGCTGAATGACGACGATGGGCCACGCGAGTTGGAACAGCGGTCGCACCAGACTCCCCTCGGTGATCGACTCCTCGGGGACGCGGTCGTCTCCATCGCCACCATCGCCACTATTGCCACCGGATCCACCATCGCCACCGGTTCCACCATCGCCACCGGATCCATTATCGCCACCGGATCCATTATCGCCACCGGATCCATCATCGCTACCGGATCCATCGTCACTGAGGGCAGTATCACCCCCGTCACCGACGTCGTCATGCGAACCGTCACCGCCGTCATCCAGAGGAGTAGCTGTCCGATCTTCGGAGGGCTCGTCGCTCACTATCTTATAAATGGTACCTCCGTCAATCAGAGTTCCGGTTCCGGCGGGCTACGTGTCCCGGTCGTCTCAGCGCTCGTCGCGGCTGGTCGCGGTATCACCAGCCATATCGTCGCCAGTCGCGTCGTCGCCAGTCGCGTCATGATCAGATCCATCATTACCAGTCGCGTCGTCGCTCTTCGAACTCTCATCTGTCGACGATCTGTCGTCGGATTGTCGACCGGCTCGCGTTTCGTCGCCGGTGGGTTTGTCGCCCGCGCGCTCGCCCTCCGGGCGGCCGTCGTCCGGACCGCCGACCCGCGCGACGCCGGAGGTGTCGTCGAAGACGAGGTGGCGATGCGGGTAGGCCATCTCGACGTCGGCGTCCGTGAGCCGCTCGCGGATCCGCGTGTTCACGTCCGACTGGACCTTCGCGAGCTTGTACGGCTTCTTCACCCAGTAGCGGAGGCGGAGGAGCACGCCGTCGTCGCCGAACTCGTGGATGCGGCAGTCCGGGCTGGCGGTGTAGCGCGCGACGCCGACCCGGATGTCCGGGCCGCCGTTGATCACTGCGTCGCAGTCGCGGGCAGCGCGCTCGATCAGCTGTCGACCCTCGGAGATGTCACTCTCGTAGGTGACGAGCACGTCGATGGTCCGCCGCGTCCGCTCGTCTTCCGCCGAGAAGTTGGTCACGTCCCGCTCGCGCATGGCCCCGTTCGGAACGACGAGGAAGGTGTTATCGAGCGTGAAGATCTTGGTGTACCGGATCGTGATGTCCTCGACAAACCCGGTGGTCCCGTTCTCCAGTTCGATCATGTCGCCGATCTCGAACGGCTGGTCCGCGAGGATGAACACGCCGTTGATGAAGTTCCCGACGATCGGTGCGAGGATGATACCGATCACGGCGGAGAACACCGCCGTCCCGACGAGTAGGTCGGTGAACTGGAACCCGGCGGCGCTGAGCCCGAACAGTAGCGCGATGAGGATCGTCCCGACCCGGACCCCACGGACGATCGTCTGCGCGACGCTCTGCCTCGACACCCGCCGCGCCACCGGACGCCCGATGAGCCGGACGAGGAACTTCGAGACGAGCACTCCCAGCCCCACCGAGAGGAGCACCAACAGCAGTCGCGACCCGGGGAGCGACGCCAGCCGCGAGACGGCGTTCGCCACCGGATCGAGGACCTGCGCCAGCGCCGGATCGAGGACCTGCGCCAGCGCCGGATCGAAGAGCGTCCCCGAGATCGGCGCCGCGCCCGCGGGCTGTGCCATAGCCAACTCGCTATCGCCCACCCGAAAAAGGGTTTCTCCCCGAGGACGGGGGCAACGGGGAGGTCGGTGAACGCGCGAACGAGGCCTGAGTAACCACTATCACCCGTCCGAGCGAACTCGACAGTATGGCCCGCACACCGCCCACCGAACCGTCCTTCAGCGTCGCGCACGATTCCGCCCCGAGCGACGTCCTCGTCGCCGGATTCTCCTCGTTCGGCCTCGCCGGACTGACCGCCGTGGACTACGTGGTCGACGACCTCGGGCTCGAGGAGACCGGCCACATTCGGATCGAGGGGCTGCCCTCGATCACCCCGTTCGCGAAGGGACGACCGCGTCACCCGATCCGACTCTACTCCGCGGACGACGTCGACATCACCGTCCTCGTGGCCGAACAGTTCGTCCCGCCCGCGCTCGGGGAGCCGCTCTCGTCGTCGATCCTCGACTGGACGGAGGGCGCCGGCGTCTCCGAGATCGCGGTGCTGTCGGGGGTGCCGATCCCGCACGGCCCCGACGCTCACCGGACCTTCTACGTCGCGACGGACGACTACCGCGAGGCTCGGCTCGCGACAGAGAGGGACGGAGAGGAGGCAATCCCCCCGATGGAGGCCGGCTTCCTGGACGGAGCGAACGCGGCGCTGCTCGAACGGGGAATGGGCTCGCCGCTCGGTGTCGGGGTGTTCATCACGCCGGTCCACGCGCAGGCCCCGGACGTGGAGGCCGCGGTGCGGCTCGTGGATACGGTGAACGGGACCTACGACCTCGGGATCGACTCCGAGCCGCTGGCGTCGTTCGCCGCCGAGGTCCGCAAACACTACGAAGGGCTCGCCGAGCGGATAGAGGAGGACGAGCCGGACGGCGCCTACGATCGGATGTACATGTGACGGCCCACGCGAATCGACTTACGTACATGTACTATCGCTTCGAACCAAATACCTATCACAGCGACGCTGGTCGACGGATCGTCTCAGGGGATCTGACTCTGAAAACGCGTGCAACTCGACTCATAGTAAAAACCTATATCCGAGGGACGTATCGTCACCAGCATGACCGACGATCTCCGCGACACCCTCGATCACGTCGGGGACCGGTTCAACCTCGGCGAGTACGAGATCGACGCCTACCTCGCGGTGCTGGAACACGGCGAACTGACGGCGAGCGACATCGCCGACCGGACGGACATCCCGCAGCCGCGCGTGTACGACACGGTCCGAAGCCTCTCGGACCGCGGGCTCGTGGAGCTGCGCGAGTCGCGGCCGATGAAGATCGTCGCCGTCGACCCGGACGACGCGTTCGGCGACCTCCGGTCGTCGTTCGCCGAGATGGTCGACGAGCTGGAGGCGCGCTACACCGCGCCGACGCGGGAGACCGAGGCCGTGTCGCTAGTGAAGTCGCGCTCGACGATCCTCCGGTACCTGGAGGAGGTCATCGGCGGCGCCGAGTACGAGCTCGCCGTCTCGCTGACCCCCGGCCTGCTCCGTCGGTTCCGCGACGACCTCGCGGCGAAGGTGGCCGAGGGCGTCAGCGTCGAGCTCCTCGTCACGCCCGCGTCGAAGGCGCCGGACCCGGACGAGTTCGACTACCTCGAAGTCTCGACCATCGCCCGGGCACGCCGCGGAATCACCACGCCCATCCTCGCGGTCGCCGACGGGGAGTACTCCGTCTACGCCACGCAGGACGCCCTCCGTGACGACCGCGAGCGCTACGGGGTCATCTTCAACCGGTCCGCGCTCGGCTTCCTCGTCTCCGGCTTCTTCGGCACCGTGCTGTGGACGACCGCGGAGACGCTCGCCACTAACGGGGCGGATCGACCGTTCCCGCGCCGCTACGCGTCGATCCGCCGAGCCGTCAAGGACGTCAAGGAGTTCGGCGAGGACGACTTCTACGCCGCCGTCGAGGGACGGGACATCGAGACCGGCGAGGAGGTGACCGTCCGCGGCCGCGTCGTCGATCTCGCGTTCGAGGAGTCCGAGGAGGTCGCCTCGCTGATGGTCGAGACGGCGTCTGGGCGCGTCGAGATCGGCGGGCGGGTCGCCGCCCTCGAGGACGTCGAGGGACAAGAGATCGTCATCGGTCGCGACGAGCCGCCGGCGCTGTAGGCCGACCCACCGGTTCAATTTAAATATCCGATCGCGCAGCCGCCGCGATTTATTAGTCGGGGCGCTGCCCGTTCCGTATGGAATACACGACGCTGGGAGACACCGGGACGAGCGTCAGCGAGCTCGCGCTCGGCTGCATGAGCTTCGGGAGCGGGCACGAGTGGATGCTCGACGAGGACGAGGGCCGCGAGCTCATCGAGCGCGCCGTCGAGCTCGGGATCACGTTCTTCGACACCGCAAACGTCTACTCGAACGGAGAGAGCGAGGAGATCCTCGGCGACGTGCTCGCCGAGTACGACCGCGACCGGTTCGTCGTCGCCACCAAGGTGTACGGCGAGATGGACGAGTCGAACCCGAACTCGGGCGGGCTCTCGCGGAAGGCGATCGAACAGGAGCTGCAGCACAGCCTCGACCGGCTCGGCATGGACACAGTCGACCTGTACCAGATCCATCGCTGGGACGACGACACGCCGATCGAGGAGACGCTGGCGACGCTCGACGACGCCGTCCGCCGCGGTCAGGTCAGATACGTCGGCGCCTCCTCGATGTGGGCGCACCAGTTCGCGGAGGCGCTCCACGCGAGCGAGCGCGAGGGGTACGAGCGGTTCGTCACGATGCAGAACCTCTACAACCTCGCGTACCGCGAGGAGGAGCGCGAAATGGTTCCGCTGTGCGAGAAGAAGAACGTCGGGATGATCCCGTGGAGCCCGGTCGGCGCCGGCTACCTCGCGCGCCCCTACGAGCAGGACGACGCCACGTCCCGCGGGGAACACGAAACGGAACTCGGGCGCCCGTACCGCGAGGGCGGCGGCGAGGAGGTCAACCGCCGGATCGAGGAGCTGGCCGACGAGAAGGGCGTGCGGATGGCCCAGATCGCGCTCCGCTGGGTGGCCGGCAAAGACGTCGTCGACGCGCCGATCGTGGGCACGTCGAGCGTCGAGCACCTGGAGGACGCCGTTGAGGCGCTCGACGTGACGCTCACGGAGTCGGACGTGGAGTGGCTGGAGGAGCCGTACGAGCCGGTCCGTGTCTCCGGGCACGAGTAGCTCGCGCCCGGAGCGCAACCCGCGGCGAACGCCCGCCGATCGTCCGACGCCGATCCGCGGACCGCACCCCTGTGTCGCCGTAACACACTTAAGAGCACACTCTGTACGAACACTCAGTGGCATCCCGACAGGGCGGGCCGGGGGACGGCGAGTCGCCCCGTCCCGGATCGACGACGGAGCGTCGGACCGCGTCCACGACCGCGCCGGCGGGGTCTCGCCGGCGGGCGGCGAGGTCGGATTCCCTCCCCTTCGACCCGGAGACAGGCGACTCGCGGCGCCGGAACTCCGCTTCGGACCGACGGTCCTCGGTCGCGCGAACCGCGGAGGACCCGCCGATCCGCGACCCGGGGCTCTACGCGCTCACCGATCACTTCCGCGACCGGCTCGAACAGCCCGGTCGCTACGTCTCGACCCGCACCGTGAGCGACGCGATCCGGCGCGGACAGCTCCGGTGGAACCGGACCGACGGCTGGCGGTTCGCCCTCGTCGAGGGCGGGATCCGGTTCGTCGTCGTCGTCGGCGACACGGAGACGAACTCCCCCGTCGTCGTCACCGGCTGGACCGAGGTGGCCGACCGCGAGGCGGCCCTCGACGCCCGCCGATGGGACCCCGTCGACGTCGACACCATCGCCGTGCGAGCGGCGCTCAGCGAGTCGTCCTCGACGCCGATCCCGGACCGGATCCGCCCCCGGACCGTGACTCGCCCGTTCGTCGTCGGCGACCACCGCCTGAAGACCGAACCCGGCGAGCCGTACGTCCGCTGTGCCGACTGCGGCTGCCGGTTCCGGTCGAAGGACGCGATCACCTCCCGCGGCTGTCACGGGCGCTCCGGTCGCTGACAGCCGGGCCGTACCACCCCTCCCGCCCGCGGACGCTACCCCTTTCAGCGTCGCGCCCGAATCGGTTCTAATGACCGACGAGCCCGGCGCGTCCGGCGAAGCAGACGGCTCCGGCGCCGAGGACGACGCAACGGCCGACACCGACCTCTCGCTGGACCGTTTCCACGAGGCGCTCGAAGCCGAAGAGCGACCGATCGCGACGGCCAGCGAGGTCGCTCGCCGGCTCGGCACGACGCAGTCGGCCGCCCGCGACGCGCTGGCCGCGCTCGTCGACCGCGGCGACGTGGACCGGCTCGACGTCGAGAGCGACCCGGTCGTCTTCTACCCGACCGACTGGGGCCGACTGGCGACCCGCGAGCGCGTCGTCGCGTTCCCGAACCGCCGCGAGATCGTCGTCGACCGCCCGACGCAGTACACCCGGGCACGGCTCTCGCAGTTTGCGCACCTCGTCGACACCACCGGGACGGAGCCCGGCACCCGCGGGTACCTCTACCGGATCCGTCAGGAGGACGTGTGGGCCGCGCCGTTCGACGACGCCGACGCCCTCATCGCGAGCCTCCGGTCGGTGCTCCCGTGCCGGTACGAGCACCTCGAGGAGTGGATCCGAGACCAGTGGCGCCGCGCGCACCGCTTTCGCCTCTACACGCACGAGGACGACTACGTCGTCCTGGCGGCCGCCGCCGAGAGCCTGATGGGCAACGTCGCGGACCAGCACCTCGACGACGACCACCTCCGGGCGCCCATCTCGGAGACGGAGGCCTGGGTGAACGAGGAGGCCGTCGCCGAGGTCAAGCGCGCCCTCTACGACGCGGGCTACCCGGTCGAGGACGACCGCGACCTCGACGTGGGCGACCCGGTCGACGTCGACCTCACGACCGACCTCCGACCCTACCAGGAGACGTGGGTGGAGACGTTCCTCGAGCGCCGCTCCGGGGTGTACGTCGGTCCGCCGGGCTCCGGGAAGACCGTCGCCGCCATCGCGACCATCGCGGCGGTCGGCGGCGAGACCCTCATCCTGGTCCCCTCCCGCGAGCTCGCCGGGCAGTGGCGCGAGGAACTGCTCGAACACTCCACGATAGACCCCGCCGACGTCGGACTGTACCACGGCGGGCAGAAGGAGATCCGGCCGATCACGATCGCGACCTACCAGATCGCCGGGATGGACCGCCACCGCAGCCTGTTCGACTCGCGAAAGTGGGGACTGATCTGCTTCGACGAGGCCCATCACGTCAGTGCCCCGGTCTACTCCCGGACGGCCGAGCTCCAGAGCAAACACCGGCTCGGGCTCTCGGCCACGCCGGTCCGCGAGACCGGCAGCGAGGAGGAGATCTACACCCTGATCGGCCAGCCGATCGGCGCCGACTGGGACGAGCTGTTCGAGGCCGGCTTCGTCCAGGAGCCGGAGGTCGAGATCCGCTACGTCCCGTGGCGCGACGAGCTGGCGCAGAACGAGTACGCCAGCGCCGACGGCCGCGAGCGACGCCGGCTCGCCGCCGAGAACCCCGCGAAGATCGAGGAGATCCGGTACCTGCTGGCCGCTCACCGCGACAAGAAGGCGCTCGTCTTCATCGAGTTCCTCGACCAGGGCGAGGCGATCGCGGACGCGCTCGGCGTCCCGTTTATAAGCGGCGAGACGCCCCATCACGAGCGCGCGGAGCTGTTCCGGCGGTTCCGCGAGGACGGAGGGAGCGACGACGGCGAGGAAGCGGGACCCGGTTCGGACGTAGACGACCTCGACACCCTCGTCGTCTCCCGCGTCGGCGACGAGGGCATCGACCTCCCGAACGCCGAGGTCGCGGTCGTCGCCAGCGGGCTCGGCGGCTCCCGCCGGCAGGGCTCCCAGCGCGCGGGCCGGACGATGCGCCCCGCCGGCTCAGCGCTCGTCTACGTGCTCGCGACGCGCGGCTCCAGCGAAGAGGAGTTCGCGCAGCGGCAGATGCGACACCTCGCGCGCAAGGGCGTGCGAGTGCGGGAGACGAACGTCGCGGAGTAGCGGTCGCCGACGTCGCGGAATCGCGGTTGTCGACGTCGCAGAGTAGCGGTCGCCGACGTCGCGGAGTCGTCTACGGTCGGTCCGGTCCCGCGAGGAGGACCGACCGGAGTCACCCGGTCACAACGTCTCGGCCATGCGCTCGGCGGCCTCTTGGATATCGCCCTCGTTTTCGATGAACCGAACGGGCGCGTTCTGGTCGCGCGCGTACTGGAGCGCGGCGGACCGGTTGAGGTCCTGCTCGAAGGAGATCTTGCGCTCGGTGGCCGCCCGCGTTTCGCGGTCGCTTTCCCGTCGGCGTTCGAGAATCGTCTCCGGCTCCGCCTCCACGAGGACGAACGCGGTCGGCGAAACGTCGTGGAGCACTTCGACTGGCAGCCCCTGGATGTACCCGGCCGACGTTTCGACCGCCAGGTGCGTCGAGAGGAGAATGTCCGCGGTTTCCGCCTCTTCGGCGACGAACTCCCCCGCGCGACGCTGGAGGCGGCGCGTCTGCGTTTGAGAGAGCTCACCGAGTTCTTTCCGTTCGGTCGTGATCCCGCTCGTCGCGGCCTGTTCGAGCATCACGTCTCCGAAGTTAATCAGCCTGTACTCCTCTCCGAGTCCGCGCCGAACCGCCTGACAGACGCTGGAGAGCCCGACACCGGTGACTCCCGACACCAGCGTGACCGCCATCAGAAGCTCACCTCGCTCTCGTCGTCGGCCTGCTGCGGCATCCCGCCGCGGTCGTCGTAGTACCGGCGTCCGATGAACTGCGCTCCGACCCGCGTCATCAACGTGTCGTAGAGGTCGTCGGCCGACGCGAACTCCTCCACCTCGGACCGCTCGATGACCGTCCGGATCGTCGTGGCCTCCCCGTCCGGAGGTGAGAGCTCCGTGCTCCCCACCGTCTCTAGCACCGTATCCCGTGACGCCGGAAACTGGAGTTTCCGTGCGAACAGATCGCGTGTCTCTGGTAAACGCATACAAGACATATGACACTGAGTAGTAAAGTAGCTACGTGTGTGGTCCCGGCCAGCGGAAGACCCCTCGGGCGGTTCTCCCCCGTCTCTCACGCTTTCAGGTGCGAGGGCGGGCGGAGCGCGGTCTGACCCTGTCGAGCCCATCGATCCCGGGATCATCGCGCTCAGCGCAGCGCCCTTCGGAGCGCGTCAGCCCCCTGCTCGATCGACGCGATCGGGTCCGAGGGGTCGTCGTGCTCGTAGACGAGCCACTCCGCGTCGGCGTTCCGCGCGCTCGCGACGACCGCGTCGAGGTCCACGTCGCCGTCGCCGAGCCCGACCGATTCGCCGCGGGCGACGTCGACGTCCGCGGCGTGAACGTGCGTGATCCGGTCGGCGTGGTCGTCGATCAGCGCTGCGGGGTCCGCACCGCCGGCGAGTGCCCAGCCGACGTCGACCTCGAAGCCGACGGAACCGTGGGTTCGGTCGATCAGCCGTTCGAACGCGGGAGCGCCGTCGAGAGTCGCGAACTCCTGATCGTGGTTGTGGTACGCGAACCGGATCCCCTCGGCGTCGAGCGCGGACGCGAGGTCGTCTAGCCGCGCCGCGGCCGCGTCGATCGCGGCGGCGCTCTCGAAGTGCTCCGGGTCGAGCCAGGGGACGACGAGGGTGTCGACGCCGAGTCGATCGTACAGGTCGAGCGTCTCTTCGAACTCCCCTTCCAGCCACTCGGCCGGAACGTCCTCCAACGCCTCGATCGGGACGTGCGCGGACGCGGCGTCGAGCCCGTTCCGATCGAGGGCGGCGAGCACGTCCCCGACCGGCGACTCGCGCGCCCGATAGGCGAACTCGACCCCGTCGTAGCCGGCCTCCCCCACGCGGTCGAGAAGGTCCGGAAGCGGCGCGTCGAGCGATCGAAGCGAGTACAACTGAACCGCGATCTCGACCATGTCCCCACTCACTCGGCCAGCGACGTATCCGTTCGGATCACTCGCCGTCGCGTCGATACTGACCCCCACGCCGGCGCCCCGTATTCCGCCTCGCCGAAGGTTTCAACATCCGCTCCGTCGACCTCGAAGTATGGTCACCGACGAGTCCCCGTCCGGCGACGATCCATCGTCCGGCGACGAGCCCTCGACCGGTACGGAGCCGGGCGCGGGCGAGGCGCCGACCGTCGCCGAGGCGGTCGTCGACCGCATGCTCGCCCGCGGGATCGACGTCGCCTTCGGGATCCCCGGGAAGCAGACGCTCCCGCTCAACCAGGCGCTCGCGGACCGGGACGCGGGGTTCGTCGTCGCGCGTCACGAGACGGCGGTCACCCACCAGGCGTGGGGGTACGCCGAGACGAGCGAGCCCGGGGCGATGGCGGCCACGGTGGTCGTCCCCGGGCCGGGAGATATGAACGCGATGAACGGGCTGAAGAACGCCCTGAACGACTGCGTCCCCCTCCTCCACCTCGCCGTCGAGACCGAACGGGAGGTCCGCGGCGGCGACGGGATCCACGAGACGCCGCCAGAGACGTACGACACGGTCGTCAAGGAGAACGTCCTCGTCGACTCACCCGCGGGCGCGGTTCCCGCGGTCGCCGACGCGATCCGCGTCGCCCGCGAGCATCCGCAAGGCCCGGTCCGCGTCGGGATCCCGAAGGACGTCCTCGCGAGCCGGACGCCCCAGCCGTCGGTCGGCGAGCGCTCGCCGAGCGCGCCGCCGGCGCCCCCCGACGACGCCGTCGACCGCGCCGCGGAACGCCTCGTCGACGCCGACGTCCCGGTAATCATCGCGGGCGGAGGCGTGCGACGCGCCGGCGCGAGCGACGCGCTCCGATCGGTCGCGGCGGCGCTCGACGCCCCGGTCGTGACCACGTATAAAGGAAAGGGGGTGTTCCCGGAGACGCACCCGCTCTCCGCCGGGGTCCTCTGCGGGGGGTCGAGCACGGCGCTCCGGGAGCTGCTCGCCGCAGCCGACATCGGGCTCGTCGTCGGATCCGACCTCGACGCGGTCGCGACCGCCTCGTGGTCCGTGTCGATGCCGGACCGGCTCGTCCACGTCACCCTCGACGGCGACGACGTTGGATTCGGCTACGAGACCGAGCTCGGGATCGTCGCCGACGCGGACCGGTTCCTCCGGGCGCTCGATGACCGGCTCGACGGGGGAGATCCGGCATCACCGGCACTCCGAGGCGCCGACCGCGCCGAGGCGGTCAGATCCGCCGACGAGGAGCGGTTCGCGGCGCTCGCGAGCGACCGCGATTCCGCCGACCCACTCCGATCCGTCGAAGTCCTCCGCGAGGTTCGCGAGGCGCTTCCCGAGGAGACGGTCGTCACGGCCGACGCCGGCGGCTTCCGGCTCTGGACGCTCGTCTCCTTCGCGGCGGCGGGCCCCCGCTCGTACGTCAACCCCGGCTCGTGGGCGACGATGGGGACCGGCCTGCCGTCGGCGATCGGCGCGAAGCTCGCGAACCCCGGCCGCGACGTGGTCGCGCTCACCGGCGACGGCGGGCTCATGATGTGCGTCCACGAGCTGCACACGCTCGCCGCGGAGGGGATCGACGTCACGGTCGTCGCGCTCAACAACGACGACTACGCGATCATCAGCGAGGAGGCGTCGCGGTCGTACGGCTTCTCCGAGGGCGCGTACGGCTGGGCGGACGCGGGGCTCGACCTCGTGCGCGTCGCGTCCGGGATGGGCGTCCCCGCGGAGCGCGTGACCGACCGAGACGCGGTCGGCGACGCGGTGGACGCCGCCCGGCGCCGCGACGGGCCCGCGCTCGTCGAGGTCGTCACGGACCCAGGGGAACCGCAGGCGAGCGAGTGGATGACGCGGGATCGGTGACGAGGAGGCGCTTCGGGGCGATATCGCCTCTACGAATCGGAGCGTGAACCTTAACAACATTCGTTGTGAATCCCGTCCATGACTCACGCGAACGACGTCGCCGTCGGCATCGTCGGGCTCGGCGGCATCGGCACCCACCACGCGACGAAGCTGAGCGAACGCGGCGCGAACCTCGTCGGCGGCATGGACATCGACGCCGACGCTCGACGGCGGTTCCACGAGGAGTTCGGCGTCCACGCCTACGAGAGCGAGGCGGACCTCTACGAGGAGTGCGACGCGGTCCTGATCACGACGCCGAACCGGTTCCACGAGGAGTACGCGACCTCGGCGCTCGAGGCCGGCCTCGACGTGCTCCTGGAGAAGCCGCTCGCGCACACCGTCGAGAGCGCGGAGCGTATCGCCGCGGCCGCCCGCGAGGCCGAGGGGTTCTGTATGGTCGGGTTCAACAACCGGTTCGCGGAGCCGGTGCAGGTGATCAAGGGGTACCAGAACGAGGGGCGGTTCGGCGAGACGACCCACGTCGAGGCGAACTACGTCCGGCGCCGCGGGGTCCCCGGCCGCGGCTCGTGGTTCACCTCGAACGAGGTCGCCGGCGGCGGCGCGCTCATCGATATCGGCGTCCACGCCATCGACCTGGCGCTGTACTTCCTCGACCACCCGGAGGTCGTCGAGGTGTCGGGCCAGACCCGCTCCGAGTTCGGGAACCGCGACGACTACTCGTTCGTCCACATGTGGGGCGACGACAACGGCGCCGACGGGTTCGACGTGGAGGACTCCGCGTCGGCGTTCATTCGCGACGAAAACGGCAACACGGTGTCGCTGGAGGTCGCGTGGGCGACGAACCGCCCGACGAACGACGAGTTCGTGATCCGGGGGACCGAGGCGGGCGCGACGTTCGATCGCGGCAGCGACGAGCTCACGATCCACGAGGCGAGATCCTTCGACGACGACCAGCACCACTTCTCCGACGCCGAGGTCGAGACCCGCGAGGGCGACAGCCACGCCGCCGAGCAATCGACCTTCCTCGAAGCGGTCGCGGCGGGCGAGGCGCCCGCGATCAACACGGTCGACGAGGCGCTCTCCGTCCAGCGCGTCATCGACGCGATCTACCGGTCCTCGGAGCGCGGCGAGGCCGTCAGGCTGGACTGAGCGGGTCGTCGGCCGGTCCGTCACACGAGTCAGTTCGTCGCGTCGGCCGCTCCCGCTATCCGAACCTATTCGGTCCTGCGGTCCCTCCTCGGAGCCAACTCGTGACACGCGACGCCGGTCCGACGCCCCCCTCCGAACGCATCGTCAGCCTCGACGCGCTCAGAGGCTTCGCCCTCCTCGGAATCTTGCTCATCAACGTCTGGGTGTTCGCGATGCCGGAGGCGAGCCTGTTGAACCCCACCGTCTACGCGGACGCCGCCGCCTACGGCGACTTCACGGGCGCGAACTACTGGGCGTGGTTCGCCGGCCACGTGTTCGCGCAGTCGAAGCTCATCACGCTGTTCTCGGCGCTGTTCGGCGCCGGGGTCCTGCTGTTCGTCGACAGCAAAGAGGAGAAGGGCCAGGACGCGGTCCGGCTCCACTACCGGCGGACCGCGGCCCTCATCGCGATCGGGCTCATGCACGCGTACCTGCTGTGGTACGGCGACATCCTCGTCGCCTACGGGTTCACGGGGCTGTTCCTGATCTCGCTCCGCGACCTGGACGCGACGCGGCTCGCGGCGCTCGGCGGGATCTTCCTCCTGTTCGTCCCCGCCACGGAGCTGTTCGCCGCGGTCAGCATCGGCGGCGACGCGATCGCGTCCCAGTGGGCGCCGAGCGAGGCCGCGTTGCGTCAGGAGGTGGCGACCTATCGGAGCGGCTGGCTGGCGCAGATGGACCACCGCGTCTCCGCCTCGTTCCAGCGGCAGACGACCGGCTTCATCGGCTCCAGCTTCTGGCGGATCGGCGGCGTGATGCTCCTCGGGATGGCGCTGTACCGCTGGGGCGTGCTGACCGGCGAGCGCTCGGCGCGGTTTTATAAACGACTCGTCGCCGGCGGGGTCGTCGGCGTCGCGATCGTCGTCGCCGGCGTCGCCTACATCGAGGCTAACGACTGGAGCGCGGGCGCCGCGCTGTACTGGCGGCAGTTCAACTACGTCGGGAGCCTCCTCGTCGCCGGCGGCTACCTCGGGCTCGTCATGCTGTACGCGAAGCGGCGCCCGGAGGGGCCGGTGACGAGGACCTTCGCCGCCGTCGGTCGGACCGCCTTCACGAACTACCTGCTCCAGACCGTGCTCGCGACCTCGATCTTCTACGGCCACGGCCTCGGCCTGTTCGGCTCCGTGACCCGCGTCGAGCAGTACGGGATCGTCCTCGCGATCTGGGTCGTGCAGGTGGTGCTGTCGGTGGCGTGGCTCAGTCGCTATCGGTTCGGCCCCGTCGAGTGGGTCTGGCGGACCCTGACGTACGGCGAACGGCAGCCCATGAGAAATCCGGACTAATCAGATTCCCAGGCTGTACTCCAGCGGCTCACTTATAAATAATCGATACTGGATCGACAGCGAACACGTCCAAAGCCCCAGCCGTGAGGCGGGCGCACGCTCGCTGTCGTTCGAAAGGCGCTCTGCGCCTTTCGTGATGTCGTCAGAATCCATCGGATTCTGACTGCTAGCCGGAAATCAGAGATTTTCGGCGATGACGAAACGGCGAAGCCGTTTCGAACCACGCGCTTCGGTCGCTCACTTCGGTCGCTCCCTGCAGTGCTTACGTCGTCATCAGAACGCTCCGCGTTCTGATTGGCTCACGAGAGCAAAGCTCTCGTGAACGCCTGCGCCCGCCTCACGGCTGTCCCTTTGAGTCCCGCCCCGCACAGCACCTCACGCCTCCCCAGCCTCGTCGGACCGGCGCGGCTGCGCCGGTCCGACTCCCTCGTGCGGTCTGCTCGCGCCCTTCGGGGCGCGAGCAGGCGCACGCCAACCGCGTCTTTTTAAATGGGTTCCTCGAACTTCGCACCTACTCCCTGTCGACGACTCGGTTCGAGAGCGTCCCGACGCCCTCGTAGGTGATCTCGACGCACTCGCCGGGCTCGACGAGCCCGGGGTTCGCCGGGCTGCCGAAGGCGACGCAGTCGCCGGGCTCGAACGTGAACCGCTCGGAGAGGTACGAGACGATCTCGTGGGGCCCGAACAGCATCAGCTCGGTGTTGGCGTCCTGGCGCTGCTCCCCGCCGACCGTCGTCGAGATGTCGAGGTTCGTCGGGTCGACGTCGGTCTCGATCCACGGCCCGAGGGGGGCGGAGCCGTCGAACGCCTTCCGCGCGGTCCGGCCCTGTTGGTCGAGCGCGTCGACGTCGTTCATGATCGTGTAGCCGCGGACGACCTCCGGGACGTCCTCGGGGTCGAGGTCGCGGCAGCGCTCGTCGATGACGGCGACGAGCTCGCCGGCGTACGTCAGCTCGTCGGTCCAGTCGGGGTACGCGATCGGCTCGCCGTGCGCGAGCAGGCTCGCCGGCGGCTTGATGAAGAAGTCGGGCTCCTCCGGGCGCTCGTACTCCATCTGGTCGAGCGTCTCGACGTAGTTCCGCCCGACGCAGTAGAGCGCGCTCGGGTCGCAGGGCGGGAGGAGCCGCCCGTCGCGGCCGACCTCGTAGCGTCCGTCGTCCGCGACGACCGTCCCGTCCTCGTAGCGTCCGGAGACCGGCCCGTCCGGCGTGAGCAGGCGTGCGAGTCGCATGGCGGCACGTCCACGCGGGGGCGTCGAAAAGGCGTCGGTCGCGGTCGGTCGTTCTCAGTCGTCGCGGACGCGGTCGGTCGCAGTCAGTCCTCGGCGCGCTCGCCCGAAGTCCCGATCACGACGCCCGACCGGATCTCCAGCGCGGTCTCGAACTCCTCGCGCCGCGTCCGTCCCGATCCCGCGCGCTCGACCGCCGTCTCGTGGGCGCGGGCGACCGCGTCGCGCTCGCGGTCCGTGAGCTCCAACCGCTCTCCCACGTCCTCCCAGTGCTCGGGCTCCACGAGGAACGTCTCGCGATCCGGCTCGGTGGCGATGCGCTCGTACCGCCGGCGGTAGTCGTCGATCCGTGGCCCGAGATCCGCCTGCACGCGGGCGAGGAGGGCGGGGAGCCGCTCGGCGGGGACGCTCGCGAGTGCGGCGGTCTTCACGAGGGCGGGCCCGTCGATCGGGTAGTCGCCCGGCCCGTCGCCGTCGGGGGCTTCTCGACCCGCGCCGTCGGCCTCCTCGTCCCCGCCCATCAGCCGCCGGCCCGCATCGCCTTCTGCCGGTACTTCGGGAGGAGCTCCGCCAGCGCCTCCGGATCCCCGACGAACTCCGCGGTCACCTCGGTGAGCGTGATTGCGGCCGCGGCCGTGACCGTCTCGGCGCTGAGCGCGACGCGCCACCCGTCGCCGTCCACGCGGGTCGCCTCCGCCGGGTCGTCCGTGCCGACGAGCTCGCCGCCGAGGTTGACGAGGTAGTGGGCCGCGAGCCGCCGCGAGATCCCGCGGTACGCGACCGTCTCGCGCTCCCAGCCCTCCTCCGCCGAAGGGAGCTCGTCGTCGGACTCGCCCCCGTCGTTCGCCCCGCCGTCGACGGTCATGCGCCGCCGGCCACCGGCGGGAACACCGAGAGTCGGTCCCCGTCCTCCAGCGCCGTCTCCAGCCCGTCGAGGTGGAGCACTTCGCGGCCGTTCTTCAGCACGTTGATCTGGGGGGCGAGATCGCCGTCGACGATCAGGCGGCCGGCCATCTCCTCGTACTCGTCTTCCAGCTCCCGCAACACGTCGCCGACGCTCGATCCGTCGGCGAACTCCGCCTCGACGGTCTTCCCGCCGGCGGCCTCGCGAAACGTCGCGAAGAACCGCAGTTCCAGTTCCATACCCGGTTATCGGAGCCCCGCGGCTTAAAAACGGGCGGCTGCGGGGATCCCTGCGAGGCGATCGACCGAGTCGGCCGCAACACGAAGCGGCGGACCCCTACAGGTCGGAGAGCCGGATGCCGTCCTCGACGAGCCGGAAGTTGCGCTCGCGGCCCAGCTCGTCGCCGAGCCACTCGTGTTCGTACAGCTGTCCGATCAGCTCCACGTAGAGGTTCCGCCACGCGATGGCGTAGATCGGCGACTGGCCCCACGCGCGCAGCTCGGGGACGTACTCGTGGTACGTGCTCGCCTGCGTCTCCATGCGCTCGACCGCGTCGGCGACGACCTCGGCCGCCTCCGCTGGTTCGGCCCCTTCGATCTCCTCGTTGATCCGCGACTGGATCCCGGCGATGGCGCGGCGCATGTCCTGCTCCGCGGTGCCGTCCTCCTCGGGCAGCGACTCGACGACCCCTCGCGGCACGCCGAGTTCTATCTCTGGCATGCCGAAGGCTCCGGCGGCGACGCTCAAAAAACCCGCTCACCCGGCGATCCGCTCGGTGTCGGAGGGTCGGCGCTGCCGCTCCCTCGATCGCGTTTTTCCGCCGTCGGCGCTCACGGCGTCGGCGCCGCCTTCTGAAGGGCCGTCTCGGCGATGTTGCCGCCGTAGTCGGCCGACCGGAGCACGGAGTCGACGACGAGCCCGAGCAGCTGTGCTCGCGCGGGGTCCAGGTCCCGGAGCAACTCGTCGATCGCGCGGACGCGCTCGTCTATCGCCCTGACGCCGGTGCGGGCCTCGTTCGCGAGACGGGTAGCCTCGTCGCTGTCGTCGGCGAACAGCGCGTCCATCGCGGTGTCGATCACCTCGACGGCGTCGCCGTGGAGCTCGCTGACCGCGTCGACGACCTCGTCGGGGAGCGGCTCCTCGATGTTGAGCGTCAGGTGGCCGATCTTCGTCGCGTGGTCGCCGATCCGCTCCAGCTGGCGGGCGCTGGAGTGGTAGTCGAAGCACTCCTCGCGCGGGAGCCCGAGCTCCTCGGCCGCCTTCGGCGTGCGGAGCGTCGCCCGGAAGATCCGGGAGACCACGAGCCACAGCCGGTCGAGGTCGTCGTCGCGACCGATCACGTCGCGCGCGAGGTCGTGGTCGCGCTCGGAGAGCGCCGCGATCGCGTCCTCCAGCATCGACAGCGAGATCAGCCGCATCCGGGTGACGGCGTTGTGGATCGACAGCTCCGAGGAGTCGAGCAGGTCCCGGATGACGACCCGGTCGCGGGTCTCCTCTAACACCTCCAGCCCGACGAGGCTCTGGACGGCCTCGCGGACCGCGGAGCGTTGCTCCGTGGTGATCTCGGTGCCCGCCAGTTCGATCACGTCGAACCCGCTGACGTACATCGTCGTCACCGCGCGCGTGAGCGCCTGCCCGGCGAGGTCGCTGATGTCGAGCGTCCCGCGCGTGCGCTCCTCCTCCGACCGCGGCGTGAGGAACAGCGAGTCGCCGTCGGGGAAGAACTCGATTTCGGTGCCGGCCTCCACGTCGTTGTCGGTCGCCCACGTCTTCGGGATCGAGACCGTATACGTCGAACCGCCGGTGACCTGCACCTTCCTCGTTTCCATGCATCGGGATAACACACGTTATCCCTTAAATCTATCCAAAATATATACTCCTTGTTCGCCCGGTATAGGCCACATTAAACGGTGTTTATGCGGCGTACACGATGCGTGACGGAGGGTGACAAAGAGATGCCTGATATCTAAAACCCAATTTATATAGTAATATATATCTCTCGTGACGTCGGTCGCGCGTCCTCGGACGTTCGAGGGTGAACCCCGGGCTTGAGGCGTCCGGACGCGGATCGAAAACGTATGCCAGTCGCGAGCGTCGGCGAGACGGCGTCCCACGAGGTACAGGTCACGGCGGAAGCGATCGACGCGTTCGCCGAGCTCTCCGGCGACGAGAACCCGATCCACCTCGACGACGCGTACGCCGCGGAGACGATGTTCGGCGGACGCGTCGCGCACGGAATGCTGTCGGCCGCCGCGGTCTCGGCGGCGCTCGCGTCGCTCCCGGGCGATATCATCTACCTCGAACAGGAGCTCACCTTCGACGCCCCCGTCCGCCCGGGCGAGGCGGTCCGGGCCGCCGTCGAGGTGGTCGAGGACCTCGGCGGTGACCGACTCCGAGTGCGGACGGAGGCGTTCGTCGACGCGCGCGACGAGCGCGTCCTCGACGGCGAGGCGACCGTCCTCTCGCTGGCGCACGAGGAATAGCGGCGAAAGGAGTGACCGCGAAGGGAGTGACGCGGCTACCGCGTCGCTCACTTATAAATCAGCTCACCCGTGCCAGCGGAGCACCGTCGCCGCCCACGTGTACCCGGTGCCCGCGGCGAGGAAGCAGACGAGGTCGCCGGCGGCGAGCCGACCGTCGGCGATCCCCTCCTCGACGGCGAGCGCCTGATCGACGCTCTGGACGTGACCGTACTCGTCGAGGTAGTACCCGTGCCGCTCGGGGTCGAGCCCGAGCTCCGCCAACACGCGGTCGTGGAACGACCGCTTCATGTGCGTGAGCGCGACGAAGTCGAGGTCGCCGCGGTCGAATCCCGAGCGCGACAGCGCCTCATCGGCGACCGACAGGAACGCCGGCAGCGAGACCGGGCCGAGCCGTTCTTTCATTCCGTCCGGGTCGGGGACCTGAAGCGTGTGGAGCCCCTCACGCACCGTCGCCTCGCTCGGGGGGCGCTTCGACCCGCCCGCCGGCATCACCACGTCGTCGGCGAAGGAGCCGTCGGTCTCGGCCGCGCTCTCGTGGACCGTCGCGCGGGCCCGGTCGCCGGGGTCGGACTCGACGACGAACGCGCTCGCGCCGCTCCCGAAGTTGAACATGAACGACGCGTCCTCGTCCCTGTAGTCGACGAGGTCCTCCTCGCGGCTCGCCGAAACGAGCAGCGCGGTGTCGGCCTCCTCGACCGCGAGCTGGGCCCTCGCCTGTCGGAGCGCGATCGGCGCGCCCGCACAGAGCGTGTAGCTTTCGGTGGCGTAGGCGTTCTCGGCGCCGAGCGCCTCGCAGATCGCGGCCGCGGCCGACCACACGACGTGGTCTTTGAACTCCGAGCCGTGATATAAGAGGAGGTCGACGTCACCCGGGTCGACGTCGGCGTCCGCGAGCGCCTCGCGGGCCGCCGTCTCGGCCATGTCCGTCGCGTGGTCGCCGTCGGGCGGGCAGACGTGTTTCTCCGTCACGCCCATCTTCTCGACGACCACTTCTTCGGGAATCCCGCTGATTTCGGCGATCTCCGCGCCGGCGATCGTATCGGGCGGGACGTACGTCCCGAGCCCGGTGACTCCGACCGTCATCGGCGGTACCTCCGCAGTCGCTCCGGCAGCCGCTTACCGACGGTCCCGCCGAGGCGGTCGCGCACGGTCCCGAGGATCCCGTTCGGGACGAACAGCACGAACAGCACGAAGACGATCCCGAGGTACAGCGGCGCTCGTCCCGCGAGCGCTGTGTTGACGAACAGCTCGACGCTGAGCCCGGCGATCTCGGTCTCGAGGACGGCCGCCGGGACGCCCTCGCGGATGTACGTGGCGAGCCCGCCGCTCTCCGTGGAGAGCACGTCCTCCAGCCACTGGTGGAACGCCGTCCCGTACAGCGGTCCGGCCAGCGTGCCGAACCCGCCGATGATGGTTGTGATCAGCGCGTCGGCCGTGACGAGGAAGAAGTACGAGTTGTCCGGCGACACCGACCGGGAGTACGCGGCGAAGATCCCGCCGGCGACGGCGCCGAAGAAGCCGCTGATCGCGAACGCGGCCAGCTTGAACCGGTAGGTCGGGTAGCCGACCGCGCGGGCGCGCTCCTCGTTCTCGCGGATCGCGACCATCACCCGCCCGAACGGGGAGTGGAGGATCCGCTGCATCGCGAAGTACGAGACCAGGACGACGGCGCCGAGCGCGTAGTAGGAGACGACCGTCGCGGAGACGTCGATCCCCAGCCCGAGCAGATTCTCGATGCTCTCGCCGGTGAGTCGACCGACCCGGAGGCTCAGCCCGTCCACGTACGGTACCCCGATCGCGAGCCCGTCGCCGCTTATCGTCGCTCCCTCCTGGGGGTTCGAGGAGACGTACCCCCACGACCGGATCAGCTCGTAGATCACCTGCGCGAACCCGAGCGTGATCATCGCGAAGTAGACGCCGGTGAGCCGGAACGAGACGGAGCCGATGACCACCGCCAACAGCGCGGCGAGCAGCGCGCCGAGCAGCAGCGTGATCATGAACGGCGTCCCGCCCGGGATCCCGGGGATCTGTCCGTTGGCCGCGAGCACGACGAAGTACGCCCCGGTGCCGTAGAACGCGGCGTGGCCGAAGGAGAGGTAGCCGGTGTAGCCGCTGACGAAGTCGAAGCTCATCGCGAACAGCCCCATGTACAACACGGCGATCATGAACGTGATCCCGGGGAGGAACGCCGCCGTCTCGGCCGCCAGCGGCGACGATTCCAGCGCTCCGTTGACCGGCGGATACAGGAAGAAGACGAGGACGACGGCGGCGTGGACCGCGTGGTCCCGGAGGTAGTCGGCGAGCGTCACGGCGCGGTCGTCGCCGCTGATTTCCGCGTCGTCGCGCCCGGCGTCGTTCCCCGCGTCGTCGGCGGGGGAGGCGGGGTCGCTAATGGCCCCCCACCTCCTCGACGCCGTAGAGCCCCTGTGGCCGGACGATCAGCATGCCGACCAGAAGCAGGAAGATGGTCACCTCGGAGAGGCCCGAGAAGGTGACGGCGCCGGTCGTGAACAGCCACGTCGTCACCGAGTCCGCGATCCCGACGATCCCGGCGGCGACGACGGTCCCGCGGAAGCTCCCGAGCCCGCCGATAATCACGACGACGAACGCGTACAGCAGCACGTCGACGCTCAACAGGACGCTCGGGCCCCAGATCGGGTCCCACATCAGCAGGACCCCGCCGACCGCGGCGAGCCCCGTCCCGACGCCGAAGACGACGGTGAACGCCCGGCGGACGTCGATCCCGAGCGCCTGCACCATCTCCGTGTCCTCGCTGCCGGCCCGGATGTACAGCCCGTACAGCGTGCGAGTGAGGAACAGCCAGACGGCGACCAGGACGACGCCGCCGATCAGGACCTCGAACAGGTAGAGCCGCCGCACCGCGATCCCGAGGAAGTCGGTGCGCCCCAACAGCACGTCCGGAGTGGTTCCCATCGGCGCCTGCCACTGCGGGTCCGGCTGGATCCCCCGCAGCGTCAACACGATCCGGGCGATCTCCTCGATGATCAGGGAGACGCCGAACGTGAGCAGGATCTGGTAGGTCGGCGTCCGGTCGTAGATCGGACGGATCAGCTTCAGCTCGATGACGCTGCCCGCCGCGGTGGTGACGGCGAAGACGATCGCCATCGCGGCGAAGAAGACGCCGATCGTCGCGAGCGTCCCCGTCCCGGAGCCGACGACCAGAACGAGCACGAGTCCGCCGAGGTACGCGCCGACCATCGTGACGGCGCCGTGCGCGAAGTTGAGCACGCCCATCAGTCCGAAGACGAGGGTGAGCCCCACCGCGATGGTGAAGTAGACGGCCGCCTTGCCGAGCCCCTCGACGAGGACGCCGATCGCCGTCCGGAGCCCGTCGACGGCGCCGCCCGTCGCGAGCAGCGGGGCCGGGTCCGCGACGCCGAGGGAGAGCGCGGTCGCGCTCATGCGGTGAGGTACCTCCGGACCCGCTCGTCGTCGCTGGTGACGCCCTCGGTATCTCCTTCCTCGACGACGACGCCGTGGTCGACGAGGTAGAACCGGTCTGCGAGGTCCATCGCGAGCCGGAAGTTCTGCTCGACGAGCACCATGGTCGTGTCCGCGGAGGCCGCCCGGAGCGCCTCGACCACGTCGCTCACGATCTGCGGGGCGAGCCCCTCGCTGGGCTCGTCGACGAGCAGCAGGTCGTTGTCGCCCAACATCCCCCGGGCGATCGCGAGCATCTGCTGTTGGCCGCCGCTGAGGTCGCCGGCCTCCTTGTCGGCGAACCGCTCCAAGGCCGGGAACAGGTCGTACGCCTCCCCCAGTCGAGCGTCCGGGTCGGCGGCCGCGTGGGCGGCGACGCGGAGGTTCTCGGCGACCGTCAGGTGTGCGAACACCCGCCGGTCTTCCGGCACCCACCCCATCCCCCGTGCGGCGATCTCGTGGGGCTCGAGATCGGTGACGTCCTCGCCCTTGAACCGAACCGTCCCGCGCCGCGGCGGGGTCAGCCCGAGCGCGGTCCGCAGCGTCGTCGTCTTTCCGACCCCGTTACGGCCGACGAGCGCGACAATCTCGTCGTCCTCGACGGACAGATCGAGTCCCTGCAGGATGTGGCTCTCGCCGTAGTACGTGTGGACGCCGTCGAGTTCCAACATGCTCACCGGGCGTCACCCCCGCGGTTCGGAGTCGGCGACGACGCGAGCCTCCGAGCGGCCGACGGACCGATCCGCCGTCCCCCGTCCGTCGCCGCCGTGGAGCCGTCGCCGTCGGGCGAGGCGTCCGTGCCCGTCTCCGTCGCGTCGCCCTCGCGGCCGTAGCCGCCGAGGTACGCCTCGCGGACCGCCGGGTCGTTGCGGACCGACTCCGGGGGACCGTCAGCGATGAGCTCGCCGCGGTGTAACACCGCGACACGGTCCGAGATGCCCATCACCACGTCCATATTGTGTTCGATCAGCATCACCGAGTGATCGGCGGCGACGTCCTCGATCAGCGCGACCACGTCGTCGACGCCCTCGCTGGAGACGCCGGCCGTGGGCTCGTCCAGCAGCAGGAGATCGGGGTCGCCCGCGAGCGCGACGCCCACCTCCAAGCTTCGCTTCTCGCCGTGGCTGAGGTTCTTCGCGACGGTCTCGCCCTCGCCCGCGAGCCCGATCCGATCGAGGATCCGGCGAGCCTCCGCGTAGTGCTCGTCGAACCCCTTGACGTTGCGCCAGAGCTTCCACGCGTCGGCGCCTCGCGCCGCCTGCGCCGCGATCCGGACGTTCTCCAGCACCGTGAGCGTCGGGAAGAGGTTCGTGATCTGGTACGACCGGTGGATGCCGGCGAGCGCCGTCTCGTGGGGCGGGGCGTCCGTGATGTCCCGGACGCCGCTTTCGTCGGCCCCGCCGTCTCCTCCCTCGCTCGACGCGAACCGGATCGCGCCGTCGGACGGCTCCAACACTCCGGTGAGGAGGTTAAAGAACGTCGTCTTCCCGGCGCCGTTCGGCCCGATGAGCGAGCAGAGCTCGCCGGCCTCCAGCGCGAAATCGACCTCGTTGACGGCCGTGATCCCGCCGAACCGCTTCGTCAGCCCGTCGGTTTCGAGCAGCATCACAGCGAGCAGCCGGCGTCCTCCTCGGGGACCATCACGTCCTCGGCGTCGAGGCGTTCGAGGGGCTCGCCGGGCATGATCGGCGCGTCCCACGTGTCGGCGTACTCGTCGCTGGTGGGCACCGGCCAGGCGACGGTCATCTGGGAGGCGGCCTGGTTGTTGTGTTCCTGGAACGTGTAGCCGTCGGCGCCCTTCGGCGTGTCGGCGACCGTCATGCCGCGCAGCGCCTCCGCGATGTCGGCGCCGTCGGTGGACCCGGACTCCGTGACGGCCTGCGAGAGCGCCGAGGCGGCCGTGAACGTCCCGGAGCTGAACAGGTCGGGGACGATGTCGTACGCGTCGACGTGCATCTCCCGGAACTCCTCGTTGATCGGGTTCTCGTACTGGTTCCAGTGGTACCGGCTGGTGAACGGCCCCAGTCCCGCGTCCCGGATGTCCTGCTCGGTGAAGTCCTCGCCGAGCGCCGACTCGATGGTGCCGCCGATGAGCTTGGTCGTGAGCAGCGCGGCGAAGCCGCCGAACACCTGCACGTCGAAGGAGATCGCAGAGGTGAGGAACTGCGGCAGCGTCGACGCGGTGAACCCGCCGACGACGCCCGTCGCGCCGTCGGAGACGGCATCCTCGAAGAGCCCGTCGAACTCGGAGTAGCCGACCTCGACGAACCGCGGTTCCAGCACCTCGACCCCTTGGCTCTCCAAGACCGCGGCGTAGTTTTCCGCGACGCTCTGCCCGAACGCGTTGTCGGACGCGAAGACCGCGACCGTGTCGATGTCGAAGTTCTCGGCGACGTACGTGCCGCCCGCCCGCGCGTCCATCGCCGTGTGCTCGCTCGCGCGGAACGCCAGCGGGTGACAGAACTCGTCGCTCACCGTGATCCCCGCGTCGGCCGCGGGGCCGATCAGATACGGCACATCGGTCTCGTCGACGACGGTGTCGATGAGCCGCCGCGCGCTGTCCGAAGACGTCCCCCCGAAGAGGATGTCGACGTCCTCGTCGAGTACGAGGTTCGTCGCGACGTTCTGGGCGGTGTCGGGACTGAACCCGGTGTCCTCGACGATGATCTCGTACGTCGGACCCCCGTCGGCCTCCACGGTGTAGGTGCCGGGCGTGAGCTCCGAGACCGGGTCCACGTCGTGTTTGTACGCCAGCCCGGAGTAGAACCCCATGAGGCTGATCTGCCCGTAGTACTGGAGGTCGCCGGAGGTGGGCTGGAGCGCCCCGATCCGGACCGTCTCCCCGGAGAGGTTGCCGCCGTCGCTCCCGCCGGAGCCGTCGCTCCCGTCATCGCCGGAACTCCCGTCGGAGCCGTCACTCCCGTCGGACCCGTCGCCGCCGTTTCCGCTACAGCCGGCGAGGCCGGCGAGGCCGACCCCTCCGACCGCCGCGCCAGTTCGTCGAAGATACGATCGCCGTGTGGTCACGTCTCGCATACCTATATCGGTGTGACCACACCCGCAAAAGGGGACGAGTTAAGATGTTAACAAGCGGCGCGAAAACGCGGAAAATCCCCCGAAACACGGGGTTCGGACGACGAACATCCGATTCGCCGATCGCTCCTCGTGGACCGCGATTCCCGGGTCAGTTCATCCGGTCGAGCGCCTGCACGACGCTGCGGAGCAGCTTCTTCTCCCCGCGCCGCATGTTCTTCGAGACCGCCGCCGTCGACACGTCGAACTCGTCGGCGAGCGTCGAGAGGGTCGCCTCGCGGGGCGACTCGAAGTAGCCGGCGTCCGCGGCCGTCTCGATGGTGTCGCGCTCGACGTCGGTGAGGTCGCGACAGGCGTCGAGCATCGTGGAGGCGGCGTTCGCGTTGCGCATGGTGTCGAACAGCGACTCCATCGCCAGCTTCGATCGGTCCTCGACGACGAACTCGTTGCCCTTCTCTAAGTCGTGCAGCGCCGCCTCCGTGGTCGCCTCGTCGTCGAAGCCGACCTGCCACTGTTCGGAGCCGTTCGCGATCCGGAACGGGCCCGTGATGTAGCCGCCGTGGTCGGTGATCGTCGACATCGCGTTCGTCTCCTCGATGACGGTCCGGATGATCGCCGTCCCGTCCCGCTTCGAGAACAGCTTGTACTCGGCCATGTTCTCGTGGTCGCGGAGCGTCGAGAGCCCCTCTCCAAGCTCGTAGCGGTCGGGGGACTCCACGAGCAGCCGGGTCTCCAGCTGTTCGGCCGCCGTGTCGAGCTGCCAGTGCATCGCGGAGAACCCGACGTCGTGGTCCGCGGAGGTGTCGATGAACGGGCAGTCGAACTGCTCCATGTCCATCGTGACGTCGATCATGGCCCCTCCTTATCTTCTACATATATAACGGTTGTTCCTTAGAAAACCGCTCGCGGCGCAAAGCGACCGAAAACACCGATCTCGGGGCGAGTGTCCGATCTCGGAGCGAGTGTCCGATCTCGGAGCGAGTGTCCGATCTCGGAGCGAGTGTCCGATCTCGGCGACCGCAGGTCACTTCCCGAACCGGTCTTTGATCGCGGTCCGGTCGATCTTCGACGGACCCGAGGTCGGCATCTCGTCGACGAACGCGAGCCCCTTCGGCACCGCGTACCGGGCGACGCGGGAGGCGAGGTGCGAGCGCAGATCGTCGAGCGTGAGCGACTCGTCGCCGACGAGAACCGCCTTCCCGACCGTTCCCCACTCGTCGCTCGGGACGCCGATCACGACGGCCTCCTCGATCCCCGGGTGGTCGGTGAGCGCGTCCTCCACGCGGGGCGGGTAGACGTTCTCGCCGCCGGAGACGAACATGTTCTTCTTCCGGCCCTCGATGTGGTAGTAGCCGTCCGCGTCGACGCGGGCGAGGTCGCCCGTCGACACCCAGTCGCCGAACGTCTCCGCCGTCTCCTCGGCGTTGTTCCAGTACCGGTCCGCCGCCGCGGGCCCGGCCAGCTCCAGCTCGCCGACCGTCCCGTCCGGGACCGGACCGTCTTCGTCGACGACGCGCGCGTCGACCGCGAGCGCGGGGACGCCGACGCTGGCGGTCTTCTCCGGCGGGAAGCCGTCGGGCATCGCGAAGTTGTTCGGGCCGCACTCGGTGAGTCCGTACCCCTGCGAGATCTCGACGCCGCGGTCTCGCCACGCGTCGATCACGCTCTCGCGGCACGGGCCGCCCCCGCTCTTGACGAACCGCAGCGAGGAGAGGTCGGTCTCCGCCCACTCGTCGTGGCGGGCCATCATCCGGAGCACCGCCGGAACCGCGACGAGGGTCGTCGCGTCCTCCCGCTCGACGTCGGCGAGGACGCGGCCGGGATCGACCTCGGGGCTCAACAGGATCCGCGCGCCCATCTGGAGGAAGGGGACGGTGAGCACGTTCCACCCGCCGGTGTGGAACATCGGGAACACCATCGGCGTCACGTCGTCCTCGCGGAGCCCCCACGCCGTGATCGTGTTGAACGCGTTCCAGCGGATCGCGCCGTGGCTGATCACCGTCTCCTTCGGCGTCCCCGTCGAGCCGCCGGTGTGGAGGAAGAGGTGCGGGTCGGCGAGCGAGACCGCGGCGGTCTCGACCGGCGAGCCGTCGTCGGGGAGGTCGTCGCCGAGCGTGCGCCACGCGCTGTCCCCGTCGGTCGCGATCGCCCGGACCGGCGGCTCGACGTCGGCGCGCTCTAAGGCGTCGACGGCGTCGCCCTCGAACGGCGTCTCGACCGCGAGCAGCGCGGGGTCGACGTCGCCGAGGACCGCCGCGAGCTCGCGCTCCGCGAGCCGGTGGGAGAGGGGAGCCAACACCGCCCCGACCTTCGCCGTCGCGAAGAACAGGTCGAGCAGCTCCACGCGGTTCCGCGAGACCACCGCGACGCGGTCCCCGCTCCCGACGTCGACGTCGCGAAGGAACCGTGCGGTGCGGTTGGCGCGCTCGTCGAGCTCGGCGTACGTGTACTCCTCGCCCGCGGCCGTGTCCGTGACGGCGACGCGGTCCGGCGAGAGCCGCGCACGTCGCGCCGACAGCGACCCGACCCACTCGTAGGCGCGGTCGCCGTGCGGGTGTGGTCGGGGATCGACCGCACCGCCGGCGTCGTCGCCGTCGGGCGCGTCGCCTCGGCCGCGAGCGCCGTCGGCCCCGGGCGTGTCGTCCGACATCTCAGGCGACCCCGTCGAGGAACGACCGGATCCTGCCGTCGACGCTCTCTCGCTCCTCGATGAAGAAGAGGTGCGGGCCGCCGTCGACTCGTTCGACCGTCGCGTGCGGCAGGAGCTCGGCCAGCAGGTCCGCGTTCCCGACCGGGAGCACCCGGTCGGCGGTGCCGTGGAGCACCAGCGTCGGGACCGAGAGCTCGCCGAGTCGGTCCGTCGCGTCGAACGCGGCGACCGCGGCGGCCTGCGCCTCCCGGCCCACGGGCGTCGCGTCGCCCGTCAGCCGCCACTCGACGATCCGGTCGACGAGCTCGGACTCGCGCTCGTAGAAGTCGTCGCTCACCGCGGGCTCCATCAGGTATCGGACCCGCTCTTTCGGGCCCGCGTCCTCGGGCGCCGAGAAGATGTGCTCCCGCACGTCGGGGGGCATCTCGGGGGCGTCGTCGCCGCCGGGCGACGTACACAGCAGGGTCAGCGAGGCGACCCGGTCGTCGGTCAGCGCGAGCTCTTGGGCGATCATCCCGCCCATCGAAGCCCCGCAGACGTGGACACGGTCGACGCCGTGGTCGTCGAGGACGGCCTGCGCGTCGGCGGCCATCTCGTCGATCGAGTACGGCCCCTCGGGCACGTCCGAGTCGCCGGTCCCCCGGTTGTCGGGCCGAAGGATCTCGTACCCGTCCGCGAGGTCCTCGGTCAGCCACCGCCACATCCAGCGACCGTACCCCAATCCCTCCAGCAGGAGCACCGTCGGCCCGTCGCTCGTCCCGTCGACGGCGTAGTCGATCCCAACGCCGTCGCGTGTCGCTCTCGGCATGCCCATACCGAAGACGCCACGGCGCATCAACCCGCACGTTAACGTTTCAACCACCCCACCGGTATCCGGCGAACGCCGCACTTCGGGCTCGGCGTCGACACGGGAGAACCCGGAGACTGGACCCCTGTCGAGCCGTCCCACGGTGCGGGGAGTTGAGAAGAGTTAAATCGGATGCGGCACAAGCGGGAATCGCGCTCGGTTGGTGTAGTCCGGCCAATCATGTTGGCCTTTCGACGGATTCGGCGCGACGCCGCGCCGGTTCGGAAGTCAGCCGACGACCAGGGTTCAAATCCCTGACCGAGCACTTCTCACACACCTACGCCGCCAGCGGCGGCGTCGTCCTCGCGACCGCCGCGTCGAAGGGGAAGAATCACCACGCTCGCCGACGAGGCTCCGGTATGAGCGACGACCCCGAAGGCGACGACTCGCGCTTCGAGACCCGCGCGATCCACGCGGGACAGGAGCCCGACCCCGAGACCGGCGCGCTGATGACGCCGATCCACGCGAACTCCACGTACAAACAGGACGCGCCGGGCGACCATCGCGGCTACGAGTACAGCCGGACCGGGAACCCGACCCGGACCGACTTAGAGGCGAACCTCGCGTCGCTGGAGTCGGGGAGTCACGCGCGCTGCTTCTCCTCGGGGATGGCCGCGATAAACACCGTGCTGAACCTGCTGTCGGCGGGCGACCACGTCGTCGCCGGCGACGACGTGTACGGCGGCACCCACCGCATCCTCACGCAGGTGTACGACGAGTACGATATCGACACCAGCTTCGTCGACACGACCGACCACGACGCGGTCCGGGCGGCGTTGCGCGAGGAGACGGAGCTCGTGTGGGTGGAGACGCCGACGAACCCGCTGATGAACGTCAACGACATCGGCGCGCTCGCGGACATCGCGCACGAGCACGACGCGCTCTGCGCGGTCGACAACACGTTCGCGACGCCGTACCTCCAGCGCCCGCTCGAACACGGCGCCGACATCGTCTCGCAGTCGCTGACGAAGTACCTCGGGGGCCACTCCGACACGATCGGCGGCGCGCTGATCGTTGACGACGAGGAGCTCGACGAGCGGCTCGGCTTCTACCAGAACTCGGTGGGCGCGACGCCCGGGCCGTTCGACTCGTTCCTCGTGCTCCGCGGGACGAAGACGCTCCCGGTGCGGATGGACCGCCACTGCGAGAACGCGATGGAGCTCGCGGAGTGGCTGGAGGACCACGACGACGTGAGCCGGGTCTACTACCCCGGGCTGGAGAGCCACCCGGACCACGAGCTCGCGGCCGAGCAGATGAACGCCTTCGGCGGGATGCTGTCGTTCGAGTTCGACGGGAGCCTCGACCAGGCGTCGACGGTCGTGAGCGAGACCGAGGTGTTCACGCTCGCGGAGTCGCTCGGCGGCGTCGAGAGCCTCATCGAGCAGCCGGCCGCGATGACCCACGCCGCGATCCCGCGCGAGGAGCGCCTCGCGGCCGGGCTCACGGACGGGCTCATCCGCGTCTCCGTCGGCCTCGAACACGTCGACGACATGAAGGCCGACCTGCAGGCCGCGTTCGACGCCGCCTCGGAGTAACGGGAGCGAGCCGCCGACTCGTCCCGTCTCGAAGCCGGCACCCTTCGCCGCACGGGCACCCTTTATAACGGTTGCGCCGAGTGGCGTCGCCATGAGCGATCCAGACGTACTCGTGTTGCGACAGACGATCCACGGCTCGGACGCGTCGGACCTCGTCGCGTCGCTCCGCGAGCGGCTCCCCGACCAAGAGATCGGGCTGGCGCGGACGCCGGCGGAGGAGCGCGAGCTGATCGCGACCGCTCGCGTCGCCGTCGGGCTTCACATCGACGAGGAGCTGCTGGCCGCCGCCGAGGAGCTCGAGCTGTTCGCCTGCGTCTTCGCCGGGACCGGCCACCTCCCGAGCGACGCCCTCGCGGACCGCGGCGTCGCCGTGACGAACGCCTCGGGCGTCCACGGGCCGAACATCGCCGAGTACGTCGTCGGATCGATGATCACTCACGCCCGCCAGTGGCCGCGCGCGCACCGGCAGAAGGCGGAGCGCGAGTGGCGCACCTACGAGACGACCGAGGTGTACGGCTCGACGGTCGCGGTCGTCGGCCTCGGCGCAATCGGGCGGACGGTCCTCGACCGCCTGAAATCCTTCGACGTCGACACGGTCGGGGTTCGGTACTCTCCGGAAAAAGGCGGCCCGGCCGACGCGGTGTACGGCTTCGACGAGTTCCACGAGGCGATCGCCGACGCGGAGTACGTGGTGATCGCCTGCCCGCTCACGGAGACGACGCGGGGAATGGTCGACGCGGAGGCGCTCAAGACGATGCGCGCCGACGCCGTCCTGATAAACATCGCGCGCGGGCCCATCGTCGATACCGACGCGCTCGTCTCCTCGCTCCGGAACAGCCGGATTCGCGGGGCCGCGCTCGACGTGACTGACCCCGAACCGCTGCCCGAGGACCACCCGCTGTGGGGGCTCGGCAACGTCACGATCACCCCGCACAACGCGGGCCACACCCCGCACTACTACGACCGCGTCGCCGACATCCTCGCCGGCAACCTCGACCGGCTCGAAAGCGGCGAGGAGCTCGAGAACCGGGTGGTGTGAGCAGGTGACATAGACGGTCACGTATCCCAGACGGTCACGTAGCAACGCGTCCCTCGCGCTCGACCGATCCCGTCGACCGCGCCTCCCTCGCGCTCGGACGCGGGCGACGCGGTTCGACTTGCGCGCCTCGGCGGCCACGGAGCGCGAAGCGGTCGCTCGCTGACTGGCGCGAACTTACCACGACGGGGTTACCAACTCCGCCGAACACGATCATTAGCAAGCATTATACGTCAGTTGCGTCCAAACTATCGGTCGATGCACGGTGAGTCCCTCCAGCGGCTCGCGATTCTGTTGGGCGTGATCGCTTGCTTCGGAGCGATCCGGATCTACGGACAGGGGTTCGGCTACGTCTGGCCGTATACGGCCCTCATATGGATCTCGGGGATCGTCGGAGTGTACGGATTACACCGGTCCCGCGAAGAGCGTCTCGCTCGGGAAGACGCCTGACCGCGAATTCGCTCGATGACAGGCGTGAGCGAAGCCGGGCGTCTCGAACGAATCCGAGCCGAAGTGTCCGTCTACTGAGAGCGTCGACGGCCCTCTTTATTTATAAAAAAACTCCGCGAACGCGCTTTACTCGTCGACCGTGACGCCTTCGATCTCGACCGCGTCGCGGGGCTCGTCGCGGCGGTCGGTCGGTACCGAGCCGATCTCCTCGACGACGTCCATCCCGTCGATGACCTGTCCGAAGACGGCGTGCTTGCCGTCGAGGTGCGGGGTCGCGTCGAGCGTGATGAAGAACTGCGAGCCGTTCGTGTCTGGGCCGGAGTTCGCCATCGAGAGGATGCCGGGACCGTCGTGGGTGAGGTCGTCGTGGAACTCGTCGTCGAACTGGTAGCCGGGGCCGCCGCGGCCGTTCTCCTGCGGGTCGCCGCCCTGGATCATGAAGTCCTCGATGACGCGGTGGAAGACGTTCCCCTCGTACAGCGAGTCGCCCCGGACCTCGCCGCTCTCGGGGTCCTCCCACGTGTTCGTGTCGCGCGCGGGGTCGGCGTCCGCGGCGGGGTCGTGCCGCGCCAGCCCGAGGAAGTTCTCCACCGTCTTCGGGGCGCGGTCGGCGAACAGCTCGACGACGACGTCGCCGTGATTCGTCCGGAGCGTCACCTGCGGGTTGTCGGGGTTGGAAACCGCTCGTGCCATGTCACCGTGGACGGACGCGCGCCGGAAAACCCTACCCATCCGCGTCGTACCCGTCTGCGTCTACCGTCCGTGTCGGCGTGGGCGACGCCGACCGCTCTCGCGCGCCGGTATCGTTTTGCACCCGGGCCGAGCAGTGTTACGTATGTACGATGATATCCTCCTGCCCGTCGCGCCCGGAAGCGAAGCGAACGACGCGGTGCCGCACGCGGCCAGCCTCGCCGAGCGCTACGACGCGACCGTTCACGTCGTGAGCGCGGTCGACACGCTGGCGGAGACGCTCCGCGGGCCGCAGGCCGGCGCGTTCGCCGAGCGCATCGAGACCGCGGCGCAGAACCGCGTCGAGACGGTGACCGCGGAGCTGGAGGCCGCCGGCGTCGACGTCGTCGGTTACGTCCGTCAGGGCGAGCCCGCCGACGTCATCGAAGACGCCATCACCGACCTCGGGGTCGACATCGTCGTGATGCCGAGCCACACCCGCAGCGGCCTCCGCCGGGTCCTCCTCGGCAGCGTCACCGAGAAGGTGGTCCGCCTCTCCCCCGTTCCCGTGGTCACCGTGCCGATAGCCGACGAGACGCCCGAGGAGGCGGCGGAAGCGGAGCCCGAGACAAGCGAAGACTCCGACGAGGGCGACGGGTCGACCGAAGACGAGGCGTGACCGCGACCCGCGCGTTCCGGGTCGCGTACGACGGCCGCGAGTTCGCCGGCTTCCAGCGCCAGCCCCACGCGACGACCATCGAGGGGACCCTGCTGCGGGCGCTCGCGAACCACGGGATCCTCGACCGCGGCGACGGGCCGACGCACGCGACGCCGCCCGGCTACGCGGCCGCGGGCCGGACCGACGCCGGGGTTTCGGCCGTCGCCCAGACGGTCTCGTTCGAGGCACCGGAATGGCTCACGCCGCGGGCGTTCAACGGGCACCTCCCCGGCTCGGTGCGGGTCTGGGCGGCCGCGGACGTCCGCGACGGATTCCACGCGACCCACGACGCCGACCGGCGAACCTACAGGTATCACCTCTATGCGCCGGAGGCGGGAGCCCCCTCGGCGGACCCGGCCCACGCCGTGGACGACGTGCGCGTCCGCGACGCCCTCGATCGGCTCTCGGGGCGCCACGACTTCCACAACCTGACGAGCGACGACGCGGGAACCGTTCGGGACCTGACCGCGACCGCGACCCGGGACGACGACCTGCTCGTGCTCGAGGTCGCCGCCGACGGCTTCCCGCGCGCGCTCGTCCGTCGCCTCGTCGCCGCGGTCCGGGCAGTCGGCCGCGGACAGACTGATTTGTCGCGAATCGACCGCCTGCTCGACTCGGATCCGGTGCCGGGCGAGATCGGCGTCGGGCCCGCGCCGCCCGAGCCGCTGGTGCTGTGGGACGTCGCGTACGAGGGAGTCTCGTTCGATGTCGATCGGGAGGCCGCCGAGAGCGCCCGCGTCGCCTTCGGAGAGCGGTATCGGACCGCCCGCGACGTCGCCGCCGCGACGGGAGCGATCCGCGATCGGGTCGCGACCGGCTATCGGAGAGAGCCCGGCGAGCGGGGCGACGGCGATGACGGGAGGCCCGTCGACGACGGCAACGATGGTGCCGACGGCGACGCCGCTTTTTAAATTCCCGCGGTCACGTGGCGGCGTCCGCGGGGGTCTCCATGCCCTGGATGCGCAACAGGAGGGTGTTGCCGTCGACGTTCGTGGCGTCGACGACGCCCGAGAGTCGCAGGCCGGCCGCCGGGGTCGGACCCACGGTGACGTGATCGCCCGCTTCGAACGGGCTGACCGGACCGCGGATCACGAGCTCGGCGCGGCAGAGCTCGGGGTTCGCGACGCTCGAGAGGTCGATCTCCTCGACGTTGACCCCCTCTACCGGGTCGCCCTCGACCGCGACCGGCGTGGACTCCGCGTCGTCCATCCGCTCGACGCCGAGGGTGTCGTAGGCGCCGTCGGTGGGCACGTAGCCGCCGTCGGGACCGGGAACGCCCTCGACTAACCGGAGGTCCCGGAGGCTCTGCATCCGGTTCCGAACCGTGCCGGGGTTCCGGTTTATCGACTCGGCGATCTCCCGCCCGGACACCGGCCGGTCGGCGTTCTCCGCGAGGTTCACGAGCGCGGTGAGCACGCGCTTCTGGCTCGACGTGAGCTGTATCGCTGACATGGACAAACGGTGACTATTGTACTGGATAAACGTTTGGCTATACCGGACTTATATTCTTAATATAGGCATCTTAGGGAGTTCTAATTGAGAACCTATGTCTTTTTCCCAAAAAACACTACATTCGGATTCTAGACGTGCCTTTTCGAACGCTCAGTTTATATATCGGACACTTATCCCCGTTTTAGTTGCGTCTCGTCAAACGATATTCGAGAAAATAGTAAATACATCGTGGAATACGCATTATTCCTTATACACTTGGCACCGTGAGTATTTATCCGTGCGCTCGGAAGCGACGGGTAACTCATGAACCGTCGAACCGGCGGTCGACCGCGGCCGCATCGCCGCCGAGCCGCGGTGACGGATCGCGTCACGCGGTGGAGTCGGAGACCGACGATCGGAGCCAACGGGGGACCGACCGATGGATGAGCGCGGGTCCCCGGCGTTCGACGGCGACTCGCTGACCGAACGCGAAGCGGTCGGGGTCGCCGCGGGCGCCCGCGACGGAGCCGAAGCGACCGACGGCTCGGTCGCCGACGGCGCGGCCGACGCCGCGATCGTCGACGAGATCCTCACCGAGGGGCCGACCGGCGACGACGGCCCCGTCGATCGGGGGCTCGCCCCGGGCGACCCCGTCGTCGAGCGCGAGCGCGTCCGGACGTTCATCGAGTCCTCGATCGGGGCCGCAGACGCCGACGGGGTCGTGGTCAACATGAGCGGCGGCCTCGACTCCACGGTGACGGCGGCGCTCGCCGTCGAGGCTCTCGGCGCCGACCGCGTGTACGGGCTGATACTCCCGTGTAACAAGGTCGGAGCGCACCACGCGCGCGACGCGGAAGCGCTCGCGGACGCGCTCGGGATCGAGCACGACACGGTGCACCTCCACTCGCTGTTCGCGCAGTTCGGCGCGGTCGCCCCGGACCGCTTCGACCTCCACGACGAGCCGATCCTGTCCGGCAACGCAGTCGCGCGGCTCCGGATGACGCTCGCGTACCTCGCCGCCAACGCGACGAACCGCCTCGTCTGCGGGACGTCGAACCGGAGCGAGCTGCTGCTCGGCTACTTCACGAAACACGGCGACGGCGGCGCGGACGTGCATCCGATCGGGCACCTGTACAAGACCGAGGTCCGCGCGCTCGCGTCCGAGCTCGACGTGCCGGAGTTCGTCGTCGAGAAGCCGCCGACCGCGGGGTTCCTCCCGGGACAGCGCGACGCCGACGACCTCGGCGCCCCGTACGACGTGATCGACCGCGTGCTCCGGCTCGGCGTCGACCGCGGGCTCGACGCCGCGACGATCGCGGAGCGCCTGTCGGGGGAGGACGCCGACACCGAGATCGACGAGGAGACCGTCGACGATCTGCTCGCGCGACACCGCGCCACGGACCACAAGCGCTCGACGCCGGCCGTCCCGACCGGCCGCGGGCGATAGCGGTCGGACCCCCGCGGTCGACTCGCGCTACTCCCAGTTCTCGGGCCAGAGGTCGGCCGCGCGCATCCCCGTCTCGAAGTCGGCGTCGCGGAACTCGCCGACGAGACGGTCCCGGCCGAGCCGGGGCACGTCGCGCTCGCCGGCCGCGAACTCGCGGACGAGCAGCGCCGTCAGCATCGCGTGCTCCCGGATGTTGCGGTCGTCGACCTTGTCCCGGGTGTCGGCGTGCGTGTGCCCCCACCCCCGCCCGCGGTCGCCGGAGTCGCTGTGGAGCTGGAGCGCCGGTACCCCGCGCCGGACGAACGGCCACTGGTCGGAGAAGGGGTGGGGCTCGGCGTCCACCGCGATCGGCTGGCGGGTCGCCGCCGACACCGACTTCGCGATCGAGGCGGCGGCGTCGGAGGCGTGCGCGAGCGCGACGAGGTTCCGGTGGCGCCCCGCGCCGTCGACGTTGATCACGCCTCGCACCCGGTCGAGATCGACCGTCTCGGCCAGGTGCTCCGCGCCGAGCAGACCGACCTCCTCGGCCCCGACCGCGACGACATCGACGCCGATCGGGAGCTCCGCCTCCGTCAGGATCCCCGCCGCGGTCGCGACGGTGGCGATCCCGCAGCCGTTGTCGAGCGCCCCCTCCGCGACGTCGTGGCCGTCGTAGTGGGCGATCAGCAGGAGCCGCTCGTCAGTGTCCGGCCCGACGCGCCCGACGACGTTCCGGCTCTCGCCGGGGGCGGTCGTCGCTTCGACCGCGAGCTCGGCCTCGGCGGTCGCGTCGGTCGCGCCTGAACCGCCGACGTCGCCCCCGACGCCCCCGCCGACCGCGTACTCGCGGAGCCACGCGCCGGTCTCCTTCGAGACGCCGACGGCGACCGCGTCGGCCTCCCCGCCGAACGTCAGCGAGCCGGTCGGCGGGAGCTGGCCGTCGAGGTGGTTGACGAAAATAAACCCGACCGCGCCCGCGTCGATCGCGTACCCGAACTTCTCCATGCGGTGGACGAACCGCCCGCCCGACGGCGTCGTCGTCGAGGCGACGACGATCCGATCCTCGACGTCGCGCTCGTCGACCTCGGCGGGGGTGCCGTACCCGACGTCGACGAGCTCGCCCGCGACCGCGCCCGCCGGCGAGTACGGGAGCGCGATCGACTCGAACTCGCGGGCGGTCTCCCCGCCGGCCCGGTCCGGGACTCGGACCCGGAGCTCCGCGCTCCCGCGCTCCCACGCGTCGAGTCCGAAGGCGTCGGTGTCGACGTCGGCGACGCCCGCGCGCTCGAACGCCTCCGCGACGACCGCCGCCGCGCGGCGCTCTCCGTCGCTCCCGGCCATGCGGCTCCCGATCGCGGTGAGATCGGTGAGGAGGCGCCACGGCTCGTCGTCGGTCCACGCCCGTCCGAGTGCCGGGGCGAGCGCGGCGCGTCGCTCGCGGACGCGCTCGACGGCCTCGGGATCGGCGGCCACGTCGGTTCCGGTCGGCTGTGAGTGCATGGAAACGTGTCCGTCGGCGGGCGGTTAAGCGTGTGCCTCCCGGCACCCGAAATACGCCATGAGAACGGCGACAGATCCGCCGGACCAAGCACCGTTGGCCTGGTTAATGCAGGGTACTGTCCCGCGCACGGCGACCGCAATCGCTCGGCCGGAGGTCAGCGTCGGACTGACGCGTCACTCGCCCCCCACCTTCGACGTCACGCGGAACGTCTCCGGCGGGTTGAGGATCCCCGCGACCGTCCCCATGGAGTGGATGACGGTGATCACCGGTGCCAGCGGGAGCGCGAGCGCCCACTGACGGTGGTCATCGCCGTAGTAGACGACGCCCAGGAGGAACCAACCGAGGGTACACAGCGCCAGCCCCATGGACGCCGCGAAGAACAGCCCGCTGTACGCGATCGTCACGCTCAGGAGCGACAGCGGCACGACGAGCAGCGTGACGATCGGCGAGAGCGCCCAGGCGTAGTTCCGCAGACGGGTCAGCAGCTCGTACCGCAGCGGGAGCATCGTCGACGCCTGCACGTTGCCGGCCGCCCAGCGGCGGCGCTGCTGCAGGATCTCGTACAGCGAGGGCGGCGCCTCGTTCCGGCAGACGGCGTCCGCCAGCGCGAACGTCACGTCGAACTCCTGGAAGGCCGCCCAGACGAAGGCGGTGTCCTCGACGAGCGTCTCGCGGTCCCACGTCGTCCTCTCCTCGACCTCCGTCCGAACCGCGATACCGCCGCCCCACGCGAACAGCGGGATCGAGAGGCGCGCGAACGCGCGTTGCTCGTACTGCACGCCCATCCGGTAGACGTCGGCCAGATAGCTCAGATTCGACCCCGTACGGCGCGGCTTCTCGCGGAGCTGGACGATATCCGCGTCCGGAAGCCCGTTGAGCGACTCGATAATGCTGTCCTCGTCGAGGTACAGCACGAACTCCTTCTGACACGTCAGGGCCTGCCGTGCCCACTCCTGTGCGCGGCCCTTCCGGACCGCCCGACTCGTGAACTCGTCCGGGACGACGTGGACCGTCGCCCCCGTCACGTCGATGGCCGATTCCGCGACGACGTGGACGTCGTCGAGCCCCTCGGGCAGGGAGTCGACGGTCTCCTGAACCACGTCGGCGGCGTCGACGGTCATGATCCGGACCTGCATCTCCTCGAGCCCGTACTCGTTCGGGGGCGTCTCATAGCCCGCGCCGACGACCGTCGTGAGAACGAACCACACGAGCGCGGTGGCCCCGAAGAGCAGCGTCACGCCCCACAGGGTGACGCCGAACAGCGACGCGAGGCCGCCGTCGAGGACGGTGGTGGTCGTCGCCTGCGCCTGAGCCGGAGCGCTCCCCGGGCCAGACAGTACCGTCGGCGCGAACAGCGTCGCCGCACCGCCCACGAGGAGCGCTAGCGTAACCGCGACCAGTCCGATGCGTTCCGTGTTCATCGTGTCTCCCCCTGGCTCCTCTACCCCTATGAACCGTCCAAACGCTGGCCCGGAGTTCAGCCGTTTTTCGGTCGAGTTGGCGGTTTTAATCCGGTGTAATCCAACTTAATCGGGTGACTGCGGTACGATGGTGACTGATCGCACGTGAACTGCTAGCACCCTCCGTCTATCGCGGAAATATCGTCTCACGGCCCGGTCGCAGTCCCGCGCGCACCGTCCCGCGGGCCGGTACCGAAGACCGGACCTCTCTCACTGATGCGGAAGCGGGCGCGTGATCCGCGGACGCGAACGGTCCTGACCACCGTCCAAAACGCTATGTTAAAGTGCAGCCAAACGGACGTTCCGATAGGGCACCGTTGGTCCAGTGGTAGGACATTAGCTTCCCAAGCTAATAGCCCGGGTTCAATTCCCGGACGGTGCATTTCTCGAACGTAGTGAGAGAAATCACCGGACGGAATTGAACCCTGGAAGTCGCAGCCCGGAACGGTCGAGCGAAGCGAGACCGCAGCCCCGGAACGTCTTCCTCTGGTTCAATTCCCGGACGGTGCACTCCCTTCGATCGTGCACCGTCCGTTGTCACGCTCGCTCCGCTCGCGTGACTCCCGGACGGTGCAGTTCTCGAACGCAGTTAGAGGGATCACGGACGATAAATTCGACCGTGACGCCCTCGTCAGTGATCGGTGTCTGACGGGACGACCGCGTCGCAGAACCGCGAGACGCCGGCGTCGCAGTCGGGCGTGTCGATAGCGTCGCGTTGAACTCGGAGCGTGGCGCGGACGTCCGCACCGTCTTCCCGGAGCGTCGAGACGATCCGTCGCAGATACCGCTCCTCGTCGAACCCGCCGTACGTCAGAAAGACGCCCGTCGGGCAGCCCTCGAGGGAGGCCCGCCGGAGAAACTCCGTGAACGGCGGACACGAGAGCGTCCACTTCGGCGTGCCGAGGAAGACCGCGTCGTACTCGCGGAGGTCCGTTTGGATCGGTTCGATGGGAACGCTCGATCCGGGGACGGCCGAGCGGAGGAGCCAGTCGGCGTATCTGCGTTCTTCCGCCGGTCGAATCCGGTTGACCGTTGCCTCGGAGAATCGCTCGGCGACCGTCTCGGCGATGCTCCGCGTGGTACCGGTCCGAGAGTAGTACGCGATACAGACGTTTGGTGGCAACAGGTGTCTCTCGGCGTCGCCGCAGTTAAACGGATCGTAGCCGATCAGTCGCGTTGTCCGGCTAACACCCGCCGGAGGCCGTACTCCACGCCGCCCGCGGCCAGCGCCGCGCCGAGCACGACGACCCACGCGATCAGGTACCAGCCGAACGGCGTGGGATCGACCGGGGTGGGAGTCACGTCCGGAGCGACGTACACGGACCACGTCCCGTACGCCGACGCGGCGAGCGCGGCGGCGACGGCGACCGACGGGGCCACGAGTCGGGTCTCGACCAGAATCGCGACCGGGACCGCTCCGAGCAACAGACCGCCGACGGCGACGTACCCCGAGAAGGGAGAGGGGCCGACTGAGAATCCGAACCAGTCGGCGAGCGCGCAGGCGACGGTCAGGTGAGCAAGGCCGGCGAGCAGACCGCTTCCGAGTGCTCGACGGGAGGGATGCAGTGCCGCGATCGCGGGGGACATGCCGATCCGTTGCGCGATGCGGTTTATAAAGCCATTCCGCTGTACGCGAACGCGTCCGTCAGAAGATGTTCGCCTGCCCGTACACGGAGATCCCGCTTTCGGTGATCTCGTACGGCTTCGTCTCCCGGGAGTGGTTCGCGTCGCGGATCTTCTGGATCTCGACCGCGAGCCGCGTCTCGCGGAAGTCCGAGCCGCGGATGTACTGGAGCACGAACACCGCGTCGGTGAGGTACTCGACGATCCCGTGTCTGGAGGCGTAGGGGTTCTCCTCGCTGGCCTCGGAGGTGAGCAGCGTCGTCACGCCGGCGTTTTTCAGCGACCGGGTGAAGCCGAACACCTCCGAGCGCCGCTTCGCCGGGTGGTCGTACATCATCTCCAGGAGCGAGACGGAGTCCAGCACCAGCCGGTCGGCGTCGAACTCGGCGATCAGCCGGACGAGGTCGTTCCGGATCGACGCGAGCGAGTTCGCCATCTCGATGGGGTCGATGGCGACCACGGCGAGTCGGTCCTCGTCGGCGTGCTCGCGGAACGACCAGCCCTTCTCCGTCGCGGTCGAGAGGATCGATTCGCGCGTCTGCTCCAGCGTGATGTAGATCCCCTTTCGGTCGGATTCGAGCGCCTCGTTGAGGAACTGGAGCGCGAACGTCGTCTTCCCGGTCCCCGCCCCGCCGATGACGGAGAGCAGGGAGCGACGCGGGACCCCGCCGAGGATCATGTCGTCGAGCCCCTCGATCCCGACGTCGGTGCGCTCGATCGTCGACTCGAACTCGTCCGGGTCGACGTCGAACTCCGGCTCGCCGCCGCCCGCGTCGCCCACGTCGCCCGGTCCGCCGCCCCCACCGAACTCGCCGAAGCCGAAGTCGTCCGACGATCCCCCCGCGGAGTTCCGGTAGCCGCCGAACGGGTCGTCCTCGCCGAACGAGCCGCCGCCGAAGGGGTCTCCCCCGCCTCCCGACCCGCCGAAGGGGTCGTCCTCGCCGCCTTCTGACCCGCCGAACGGGTCCTCACCGCCATCGCCCGTTTCGGACGAGCCGGCGCCGTCGAAATCGAGACCGCCGGAGTCGCCCTCGCCGAAGTCTGGGCCCCCGGAGTCGCCCTCGCCGAGGTCAGTGCCGCCGAACGACCCGCCAGCGTCGTCGCCGAACCCGTTTCCGAGGTCCTCCTCGGCCGGCGCTTCGGTGGAACTCTCACCGCCGGGCGAACCACCGCCGAACGGGTCGTCATCGCCGAACGAACCGCCGCCGAAGCGATCGCCCTCGGTGCCTTCGTCGCTGTCGTCTCCGTCGGCCGTGCCGTCGTGTTGCCGGCTTTCGCCGTCGTCCGTCTCCGCTTCGCGGTCGGCCTCTCCGGTCTTCGGATCGCCGCCCTCGGCGTCGTCCGTCTCACCGTCGGCCGAGCGGTCGGACTCCCCGTCGAGGTCGCGCAGCGCGCGCTCGAACCAGTCGTCCTCCTCGCTCATCGTCCCAGTCGGCCGTTGGCGGTCGACATGTATCCGGCAACGCGGGCGGTGGGCTTGAAACTTTCCGGAAGCCGTGGTCGAAGTCCGCATCCTTTTGTCCGGCGGCGAGAACGCGGGACACATGGAGATCGGCATCGTTGCGCGGAAGGGGAGCGAGCGCGCGGAGAGCCTCGCGGCGGAGCTGCGCGACGCGGTCGTCGCCGCCGGGGAGTCGGTCTGGCTCGACGCGGAAACCGCCGACGCGCTCGGCGAGGGCGACCGCGGGCGGTCGGTCGACGCGCTCGCCGACGCGGACCTCGCCGTGGTGGTCGGCGGGGACGGGACGTTCCTCTTCGCCGCGCGCAACGCCGGCGACACCCCTATCGTCGGCGTCAACCTCGGCGAGGTCGGCTTCCTCAACGCCGTCCCTCCGGCGGACGCCGAGGAGGCCGTGCTCGCCGAGGTCTCGGCGTTCGGTCGCGGCGAGCTGGACGTCCGGGAGGCGCCGCGGCTCGCGGCGCGGGCGGGCGACTGGACGTCGGTGCCGGCGGCGAACGAGGTCGTGATCCAGAGCGACCGCCGCGGCCCCGGCGCGGGCGTCGACTACGAGGTGCGCGTCGACGGGAGCCGCTACTCCGGCGGCCACGCCGACGGCGTGCTCGTCGCGACGCCGACCGGCTCGACCGCCTACAACCTCTCCGAGCGGGGCCCCCTCGTCGGCCCGGGAGTGAGTGGGCTCGTCGTGAACGAGATGGCCGCCGACGAGGGGATGCCCCCGCTCGTCGTCGACGTCGACGCCGCGGTCACGGTGGCGGTCGAGGGCGTCGACGAGGCGGTCGTCGTCAGCGACGGGCGCAACGAGACGACGCTGGAGGCGCCCGTCGAGGTGACCGTCGAGCGGACGACGCCGCCGATGCGGATCGCCGGCCCGCCGTCCGACTTCTTCGAAGCGCTCGGGAAGCTCTCCTGAGAGCGACGAGGCCGGCAGCGACGCCCGCGGCGACGCCGGCCCACAAAGCGTTTATTCCCCGGAGCGAACCGTCGGCTGTGAACCGCCGGTTCGTCCTGCTCGGATACGTCGCCGCGGGCGTCGCCGTCACGGTCGCGGCGGCCGTCGCGTGGCTCGCCTCGCCCGAGGCCGTCCTCGGGCGGCTCTCGCTGCTCGCCGATAACCCGATCCGATACGGCGTCGCGCTGCTGGCGCTGACGGCCGTCAGGCCCCTCCTAGCGTGGCCGACGACGCTGCTCGCGGTGGCCGTCGGGTTCGGGTACGGCTGGGCCGGCGTCCCGCTCGGCGTCGCTCTTTTGGTCGCGACGGCGATCCTCCCCTACCGGCTCGCGCGGGCCGGTCGGGTCCGCGCCCGCGGCGCCTTCCGGGCCGCGGACCGCCTCTGCGACGCCGGCGAGCGACTGGCGACGGCGGCCGGCGGCGTCCGGGCCGTGGCTGCCACTCGGCTGCTTCCGATCCCCTCCGACGCGGTCTCGGTCGGGGCGGGGGCCGTGGGAATCCGCCGGCGACCGTTCCTCCTCGGGACCGCGGCGGGCGAGCTCCCGTGGGTAGTCGTCGGCGTCGCGGTCGGCGTCTCGCTCGACCGGCTCGCGGCCGGCGACCTCTCGGTCGTCGACCCGACGGTCCTCGTCGCGATGGCCGGCGTCGGGGCGCTGCTGCTCGCCGGGCCGCTGTATCGGACCTTCGTCGGAGAAGGGCCCGCGTCGACGGCGTGACCGTCTCGGCGGGCGAGAGATCGCAGCCGTCGGTGGATCGCGGCAGGGGAGTCGATCGCGGCTGCGCTGTCGGGGGAATCACAACGGCGCGGTCAGTGGATGGTTCGCAACCGCGCGGTTGGATAGTTCGCGGCTACGCTCTCGGCGGGTGGTTCGCAGCGACGCGGTCGGCAGAGGGATCGCGACTGCAGGCGGGACGTACCGACCGCCCGGACGCCAGGGGCCTCCGAACGGTCGAAACGAACCGTGTGCCTCCTGTGGGACCGATGCCGGCGTGCATTCCCCCGGTCCCCGATTCCCGGGACCGTCCCAGCCCTAACCCCGAAGCCGCGGCGGCGCCCTGAGGGGGCACCGCCCGGACACGGCTTCAACGGGGGACCGGGGTCGTCGCATCGGCGGTTTCGGCGCGAATCGATACGGACTCGCGCGGAGTTCCGTTCGCGATTACGCGTCGCCGTCGCTCTCGTTCGCGTCGTCCCCGTCGGACGCCCCGTACGTGACCTCGATCCCGCGCGGGACCGGGCGCAGGAGGTACGTGCCGTTCCCGCGCCGCACCGGCGCGAAGTCGGCGGTGAAGCTGGTCCGGGTGTTCTCACGGACCTCGAACTCCTCGTTGAACGTGAGCGGGGCGTTCCCGGGGAGGTCGATCTCGGCCTCGTCGCCGCCCTCCAAGGTACCGTCGACGTTCGAGACGTCGAGCTGGAGGAACTGGTACGTGCCGACCTCGAGCTCGCGCTCGTCGATCAGCTGCGTCTCGCCGTCCTGCAGCTGCACGAGGTCCGCCTCCTGCGACTCGTCGAACTCGAAGTACTCGCGACCCGCGGGCTCGTCCGCGTCGTCGTCTCCGTCGTCGGTCTCGTTGCCGCCGGCGTCGTCGCCGTCGGTCGTGTTCCCGTCGTCGGTCTCGTTGCCCGCCGCGCCGCTCTCGGCGCCCTCGGGGCCGAGCCAGATCCCCTCGATGGTGACCACGAGCGACTCGAAGTCGCCGATGTCGGCCGGCTGGTCGGTCACGCGGGTCGCGAGCGTCCCGGTCGCCTTGCCGACGCAGCCGGCGAGGCCGGCGGCCCCGAGCGCGGCGGCGCCAGTCGCCTGCAGGTAGGTTCGCCGGGAGACCGCGTCGGGGTCGGGCGCGCGGTCCGTCACGTTACGCACCCCCCTCGTCGGTCTCGCCGTCGTCGGTCTCAGCGTCGTCGCCCTCGGCGCCGTCACCGTTGCCGGCGACGTCGCTCACGGTCTCGCCGAGATCGTCAACGCCGCCCGACAGGAACTCGTTCACGTTGTTCAGGATGTCGCCGACGAAGTCGGGCACCTGGTCGGGCAGGTCGCTCGGCGGGCCGGCGTCGCCCGAGCCGTTGTCCGGACCGGGCGTCGCCGCGACGGCGCCGGCGGCCGCGCCGGTGCCGACTAATACCACCGTGGCGAGCGCCACGATCAGTGTCGTTCGGATCGCGTTCATGACGATTCGGACTCGGAGCGCTATCCCCTTTAATGGCGTACGCCGTTCAGCCCAGTTTGGTCCGAATTAACTCGGTTTAATCGCGGGGAAGCGGTTTGTCGGGGCTGATTTCTCTCCCGAAGTCGGAGACGGGTAGCAACTTATAAAGGAACGGTGGAACGACCGAGGTCGGTAGCGCGGCCGCAGGCCGGGCGACCCGCTCAGGGCTCCAGCCGGTTCGGATCGCGCGGGAACATGATCGCCTCTTTGATGTTGTCGAGATCGGCGACCTTCTGCACGAGGCGGTCGATGCCGAGCCCGTAGCCGCCGTGGGGCGGGGTGCCGAAGCTGAGCGCCTCGATGTAGAACTCGAAGTTGGCCGTCTCGACGCCCTCCTCCTCCATGACCTCGACCATGCGCCCGACGTCGTGCTCGCGCTGGCCGCCCGAGGAGAGCTCCTGTCCCTTATAAATGAGGTCGAACTTCCGGGAGGCGATCTCGTCGCCCTCGACGTCCTGCATGTAGTAGAACTTCTCGTCGGGGTAGCCGACGACGAAGAACGCGGGGTGGCCCCGCTCCTCGAAGTGCTCGCCGAGCAGCTTCTCCCCCTTCGTGTCGAGGTCGGTCGGGTCGTCCGGGAAGTGGCCGTACTCGGTCTCTAAGATGTCGAGCGCCTCGTCGAAGGTGATCCGCGGGAAGTCGTCCTCGGGCACGTCGAGGTCGACGTCGAGGAGGTCGAGCTCGCGCTCGGCGTTCTCGGCGGCCTCGCGGAGCGCGTACCGCAGCGACTCCTCCTGGACGTCCATCACGTCGTCGTGGTCCTCGATGTACGCGAGCTCGACGTCGAACATCGCGATCTCGGAGACGTGTCGGGAGGTCGCGAAGTCCTCGGCGCGGAACGCGGTCCCGGTCTCGTAGACGGCCTCGTAGCCCGAGGCCATCAGCATCTGCTTGTACAGCTGGGGGCTCTGCGAGAGGAAGGCGTCCTTGTTGTAGTAGAGGATCGGGAACAGCTCGGCGCCGCCCTCGGCGCCGCCCTTCGAGATGAGCGGCGTCTTGATGTCGACGAACCCCTCGTCGTCGAACCACTCCTCCATCGCCGTCATCAGCTTCGAGCGCAGGCTGAACACGGCGAGCGTCTCCGGCTTCCGGAGGTCGAGCGCACGGTTGTCGAGCCGGGTCGAGAGGTCGACCTCGATGTCCTTCGATATCTCAAGCGGGAGCGGGGAGTCGGCCTCGTCGATGACCTCGTACTCGGTCGGCGCGATCTCGACGCCGCCGGGGGCCTGGTCGCTCTCCAGCGGCTCGCCGACCACGCGGACCACGTATTCGGCGCCGACGTCCTGGACGGCCTCGAACAGCTCCGGCTCGCGCTCCTCCTTGAAGACGACCTGAATGAGCCCCTCGCGGTCGCGCACGATGAGGAACACGAGGCCCCCCAAATCGCGGATCTCGTGGACGTGGCCGGCGATGGCGACCTCGTCCGCGTCCGGTTCGACGTCCGACGTGTGGATTCGCTCGATCATGACGGTGGCTGCGTTACGTGTGTCTGGTCGGGCGTTCGGCATAGGCCTGTCGTCTCGCCGTCGACGGAACCCGTCGCGCGCGGCGGTCTCACCCCGCCTCCGCGCCGGTCCCTTCGACCGGACCGACCGCCGAATAAGTCGCGTGCTACCAACCCGCAACCCCGCCATAGATTTAATAACCATCCGACATATCAACCTGTCAACGGCGCACTCGCGCCGCCGGAGTCCACGCGTGACCCACTTCCGTTCCACCGCCTCGGCGTTCGCCGCCCTCGCCAGCGGCGCGCCCCTCGGCTGGAACGGCTACGGGACTCCGGGTACACGGTCCGTCCGGCCGACCGCGTAACGCGCGTCGGCTGGGGAGAGTCCCCCGCGGGACGGACCGCACCTGTCCTCTCCAGCCGCCGCCGTATCGACAGCGGAATCGCGCCGACCGCGACCGTGCCCCCTCGCGAGCGCCGACGCCGCTTCCGCCCGCGCTCCCGCGGGCGTCGAGAGCGACGCCGGCGGTCGAGGTCGCACCGCGTTCGACTCGCGGCGAGGGGCTCATGGCAGCAGCCATCCGCACGCAGACGGTGGAGGCGACGGTGACCGTCCGAGTCTCGCAGGCGGCCGGCGGCGACCTCGTCGCCGGGGCCCGTCAACAGTTAGAGCGGGTCGACGGCGTCGCCGTCGACGACCTGACGATCGCCGGCATCCAGCCGGGGCTCAACGACACCACAGTGGAGGCGGTCGCGACCCTCTCCGTCGACGGCGAGCGCCCGGTCGCGGACCCAGACAGGCGCCCGGAGACGGACGCGCCCGGCGGCGTCGCCGACCGGGTCGCGGAGCGACTGACGGACGGGTTCGGCGTGGATCCCCAGCGTGTCGAGCGCGTAGAGGGCGGATGAGCGGGACGGGGACCCGGGGACCGGACCCCCGGGCCAGCCCGAAACGGTGAGCCGGGCGACAACGGGTGGCTACTCGCCGATCTCCTCGCGAACCCGCGCCTCCGCGCGCCGGAGCACGTCCCGGATCGGCAGTCCGGCGGCCTCGGCGACCGCGGCCGCGTCGTCGTACTCGGCGCTCACGTCGTAGACGTCGCCGCCGGCGGTCGAGGCCACCTTCACCGTCACCTCGTGGTCGTCGCCGTCGATCGAGAGGGTCGCCGTCTCGAAGGCGCGCCCCGCGATCCACCGGTGGCTCGCGCTCGACTGTCGAACGCCGAGGGTGCCCGTCTCGCGGGCGAGCCGCGCCGCGACCGCCTCGGCGTCCGCGGGCTTGCAGATCACCTTCACGAGGTGCCCCGGCCGCGACTTCTTCATCGTCGTCGGAACGACGGTCACGTCGCGGGCACCGGCGCTCGCGAGGGTCTCCTGCAGCCCGCCGAGCACCTCGGGAGCGGCGTCGTCGAGGTTCGTCTCCAACACCGCGATCTCGTCGCGAACGAGCCCGTCACCGGCCGGCTCGGTCGCGGCGTCCTCGCCGCGCTCGTCGCTCTCGCCGACGAGCGCGCGGAGCACGTTCGGGTGGTCGGGAAAGGTGGCCTTCCCCGCGCCGTAGCCCGCGGCGTCGACGTCGAGGGCGGGCAGGCGGCCGACGCCCTCGGCAACCGCGGCGAGGATCGCGGCCCCGGTCGGCGTAAGCAGCTCGCGATCGACCGGGCCGCCGACCAGCGAGAAGTCGGCGCCGGCCGCGATCTCTGTCGTCGCCGGCGCGGGGACCGGGTAGACGCCGTGGCTCATCTCGACCTCGCCGCCGCCCGCGGCGACGGGAGTCGTCACGACTCGCTGGGGGTCGAGATCAGTTATCAGGAGCGCCGCTCCCACCACGTCGGCGATCGCGTCGTCCGCGCCCACCTCGTGGAAGTGCGTCTCGTCGAGGTCGGTGCCGTGGACCGACGCCTCGGCGCGGCCGAGCCGCTCGAAGGCGTCGAGCGCGAGCGACTCGACGACGTCGGGGAGCTCCATCGACTCCACGAGCGCGACAACCTCGGGGTAGCTGCGGTGGACGCCGGCGCCCTCGGCGCGCTCCGATTCGTGGTCGTGGCTGTGGTCGTGGTCGTGGCTGTGGTCGTGACCGTCGTTGTGGCTGTGGCCGTGCTCGTGGCTGTGACCCCGGTCGTGCTCCTGATCGTGGCTGTGACCGTGGTCGTCCGCGTCCTCGTTCCCAGTCGCCCCTCCGCCGTCCGCTCCGTCGAGGAGCACGTCCACGGTCGTCGCCCGGATCCCGTTCTTCGTCGTCTCTCCGACCTCGTATCGGACGGGGAGCGCGTCTTCCACGACCGAGAGGACATCGGGGTCGGCGCCGGCCGCGATCAGCGCGGCGCAGACCATGTCGCCGGCGGCGCCGGTCCGGCCGTCGAAGGCGAGCGTTCGCATGCCCGACCGGAGGCGAGCGCGGGACAAATACCTCCGGATCCGTCGACGAAGGCCGCCTCGATCTCCGGGCGCGACCGCCGCCGGATCGACGGCGAAAACGCACGCTTACGACGGCGTTTTAAGTGAGGGATTCGTATCGTGACATATGATAACACAGTTCTCTGTGCCCGCCGGTTCTCCCGGACTGGCCGGCGGCACCGCCAGGGGCAACAGGCTTATTCCCGAACCGGATGGAGATACGGACAACCCCCGCGAGGAATCATGAACGAAGTCCAACTCGAAGTGGCGAAGGCGTACCCGAACGACTCGGGACGCGGCATCGCCCGACTCGACCCCGACACGCTGTTGCACCTCAAGCTCTCGCCCGGCGACATCATCGAGATCGAGGGCGCGGAGACGACCGCCGCGAAGGTCTGGCGCGCCGACCGCCAGGACTGGAACACCGACACGGTCCGCGTCGACGGGTTCACCCGGCAGAACGCCGACGTCGGCATCGGCGAGCGCGTGACCATCCGCAAGGCCGAGGCCGAGAAGGCCGACAAGCTCGTGCTGGCCCCGCCGGAGGAGGCGTCCGTGCAGTTCGGGTCCGACGCCGCCGGCATGGTGAAACGACAGATCCTCAAGCGCCCGGTCGTCGAGCGCGACATCGTCCCCGTGATGTCATCGACGAACCACCCGTTCATGCGGTCGCCCGGGCAGGCGATCCCGCTGATCGCGGTGGAGACCGAACCCGACGGCGTCTGCCTGATCACCGAGGACACCGAGGTCGAGCTCCGCGAGGAGCCGATCTCCGGGTTCGAGAAGACCGGCGGCGGGATCACCTACGAGGACATCGGCGGCCTTCAAAACGAGATCCAGCGCGTCCGAGAGATGGTCGAGCTGCCGATGAAACACCCGCAGATCTTCTCGAAGCTCGGGATCGAGCCGCCGCAGGGGGTCCTCCTGCACGGCCCGCCGGGGACCGGGAAGACCCTGCTCGCGAAGGCCGTCGCCAACGAGACGTCGGCGTCGTTCTTCTCGATCGCCGGCCCGGAGATCATCTCGAAGTACTACGGCGAGTCCGAACAGCAGCTCCGGGAGATCTTCGAGGACGCGAAAGAGGAGAGCCCGAGCATCATCTTCATCGACGAGCTCGACTCGATCGCGCCCAAGCGCGAGGACGTCACCGGCGAAGTCGAGCGTCGGGTCGTCGCCCAGCTCCTGACGATGATGGACGGGCTGGAGACGCGCGGGCAGGTGGTCGTCATCGGCGCGACCAACCGCGTCGACAGCGTCGACCCCGCGCTCCGCCGCCCGGGGCGGTTCGACCGCGAGATCGAGATCGGCGTCCCCGACGAGACGGGCCGCAAGGAGATCCTCCAGATCCACACCCGCGGGATGCCGCTCTCGGACGACGTCTCCCTCGACCACCTCGCCGACGAGACGCACGGGTTCGTCGGCGCCGACATCGAGAGCCTGACGAAGGAGGCCGCGATGAAGGCGCTCCGGCGCTACCTCCCGGAGATCGACCTCGACGACGAGGAGGTCCCGCCGAGCCTCATCGACCGGATGATCGTCAAGCGCGACGACTTCGGCGGCGCGCTGAGCGAGGTGGAGCCGTCGGCGATGCGGGAGGTGCTCGTCGAGCTCCCGAAGATCTCGTGGGACGACGTGGGCGGGCTCAGCGACGCCCAACAGCAGGTGCAGGAGTCGGTGGAGTGGCCGCTCACCTCGCCGGAGAAGTTCGACCGGATGGGCGTCAACGCTCCCAAGGGCGTCCTGCTGTACGGGCCGCCCGGCACCGGGAAGACGCTGATGGCGAAGGCGGTCGCCAACGAGACGAACGCGAACTTCATCTCGGTCCGGGGACCGCAGCTGCTCTCGAAGTGGGTCGGCGAGTCGGAGAAGGCGATCCGGCAGACCTTCCGGAAGGCCCGGCAGGTGAGCCCGACGATCATCTTCTTCGACGAGCTCGACAGCCTCGCGCCCTCGCGCGGGCAGGAAATGGGGAACAACGTCTCCGAGCGCGTCGTCAACCAGCTGCTCACCGAGCTCGACGGGCTCGAGGACATGGGCGACGTGATGGTGATCGGCGCCACCAACCGCCCCGACATGATCGACCCCGCGCTGCTGCGCTCGGGCCGGTTCGACCGGCTCGTGATGATCGGCCAGCCGGACCAGGAGGGCCGCGAGCAGATCCTCGACATCCACACCCGGGACACGCCGCTCGCGCCCGACGTGAGCCTCCGCGAGGTCGCGGAGATCACTGACGGCTACGTCGGCTCCGACCTCGAGGGGATCGCCCGCGAGGCCGCCATCGAGGCGCTGCGCGACGACGACGACGCGGAGGAGGTCGAGATGAAACACTTCCGGCGCGCCATGGAGTCCGTGCGCCCCACTATCAACGACGACATCCTCGCGTACTACGAGGAGATCGAACAGCAGTTCAAGGGCGGCAGCGGCAGCGCGATCCGAGACACCGGCGGCCGTATCGGGTTCCAGTAGGCGGCGGACCCGTCTCCGGGCCCGACCGTCCGCGCCGACCGTTTTTGCGTGCGCGGTCCGTAGCGAGAGCCGACTATGTCCGAGGACGTCACCGTCGACGTCGAGGTCGAAGTAGAGGTCGACAGCGACGAGCTCGAGATCGAGCGCGACGACGCCGAACTCGTCGAGGCCAGCTACGAGGCCGGGGGCATCGAGATCGAGGTGGAGGCCGAGGTGGAGACGCACGGGGGCGGTCACGAAGACGACGACTCCGACCACTCAGACCACGAAGGCGACCACGAGTAGCCGCCCGTTTCGCCCCGGGATTTCAATCCGCCGAGCGTCTCGTTCCGCTTCTTTTAACCTCGACAGCGACCAAGCGGGGCCATGTCCCAGCCGCGCGTCCCGGGCGATGACGAGAACACGCTGGAGCTGCCCTGCGGGCAGACGATGGCGGCCGGCGAGCTGGACCTCGGCATGCGCGAGTTCGAGTGCGACTGCGGCGAGTCGCACGCGGTCGTGATGGACGTTCATCCGCCCGAGCGGTTCCTCCCCGACTTCCTCGTCGAGGTGCTCCGCGAGGCGATCGAGACGACCAGCGAGGAGATGCCGGAGTTCGACACGCCGCACCTCCTCGGCGTCGTGTTGGAGGAGTTCCCGGAGGCCGTCGTCGCCTACGACGCGAGCGAGAACGCGGACGTCGGCTACGCGATGGCGTGGGTGACCGACTTCGACTCCCGCCGCCTCCACGAGATCGTCGTCGAGCTCGTCGTCGAGCTGATGGAACACGCCGTGAGCCACGCCGACGACGACGAGGCGCTCTCGGCGTTCGAGGCGGAGATGGTCGAGTTCGACGTGAGCGAGTTCGTCGAGCAGTACCGCGCCGAGCGGGACCTCGAGGCCGAGGACCCGTACGCCTGACGTCCAGCGGCGGGGTGTCCGGGGCTCGAAATCGGCCGAATCCCCCGCGAACGCCGGTCTCACGCCTCTTGTCAGACAGTTGTCCGACTCCTGTCTCACTGAACCCTATATGTGCGGGTACCGTACGTAAGACGTATGAGCACCCGCGAATACGACCGATACGACCGGATTCGCAGCGTGCTCGCCGACGCCGACGAGCCGCTGACGGCGCGGGAGATCCTCGCGCTCGCGGAGGAATGCGAGGAGATCGACAGCCCGCACCGCGTCGCGACCGTGCTCGGTCGGTGGGCCGAGCGCGGCGAGGTCGAGGTCATCGCGGACCGGCCCTACCGGTACCGACTGGAGACCTGATCGCGGCGCCCCGACCGAAGCGACTCCCACGGACGGAGCGGTCAGTCCGGGTCGAACCGGAGCGCACCGTCCGCCGGATCGAGCGTCGCGACCGCGCCGAGCGGGAGCGGGAAGGAGGGGTCGGTGTGGCCGAAGTCGTAGCCGAGGCCGGCGACGGCGCCGGGCGCGTATCGCTCGAGTTCGCGAGTGACCACGCGCTCCAGCTCGGTCGGGTACTCCTCGGGGTCGGGGTCCCACTCCAGCGTCGGGGCGTTCGTCCGCGGGCGACCGACGAGCACGCCGTCGAATCGCTCCAACAGCCCGCGCTCGCCCATCGCGCGCAGCGCGTAGCCGACCTCGCGCGGCGGCGGCACGTCCTCGGATGTCTCCAGCGCGAGGACGGCGCCGTCGAGGCGCTCCGGGGCCGGCAGATACCGGTCCGCCTGGAGGTGCCACTTCACGATCCCGAAGGAGCCGCCCCAGACTCGGCCCCCGACCGGTTCGTCGGGATCCGCGTCCGGGCCGACCCACACCGTCGGGCCCGGGTTGTCGCGCCACGCGCGCGGTTCGCCCGTCTCGAAGTCGAACCACTCGTCGGTCCACTCGTCGGCGGGCTCGACGGTGCCGAGCGAGTCCTCGAACAGCGCGCGCCGGAGGTACCGCTCGGTGTACGGGTGGAGCTCGGCGTCGCAGACGAGGTCCGGATGGACGCCGATCCCGTAGCTGACGATCCCGAGGTCCCAGAGGAACAGCCGGAGGTTGTCGTTGTCGCTGTACCCGAAGAACCGCGTCGGATTCGCCGCGAGCGCGTCGCCGTCCAAGTGTCGCAGGACCCGTATCTGGTCGTCGCCGCCGGTGTACGCCATCACGGCGCCGACTTCCGGGTCGGCGAAGGCCGCCTCGACATCGGCGGCGCGCTCGGCGGGCGACGCCGGGTCGTCGCGGTCGGGCTCCGCCGTCGGCAGCACTCTCGTCTCGACGCCGAGCGCGTCGAGTCGCTCGCGGCCGATCCGAAGCCGTGTGGCGTCGGCCGGCCGCGAGGGCGCCGCGATCGCGAGCACCTGCCCGTCGGCGAGCGGCGGGGGCGTCGTGAACGCCATGCTGGCGGGCTGTGTCCGGCGGTCTTATAAATTGTCGGGGAGCGTGGCACCGTATCTCGTGCGCTATGGCTCGACATACCTTGCGAAAATCGCAAACTAGCTGCGAGATTCGTACTTTATCGTCGACCTTATTACGATGAGCGTACTTCGTCGCGATAATGAGCGAGGACCGGACCATTCTACTCATCGGTAGCGGGCCGATCCAGATCGGACAGGCGGCCGAGTTCGACTACTCCGGCGCACAGGCGTGCCGCGCCCTCCAGGAGGAGGGGGCCCGCGTCGTGCTGGTGAACTCGAACCCGGCGACGATCATGACCGACCCGGAGACCGCGGACCGGGTGTACATCGAGCCGATCACGCCGGAGGCCATCGCGGAGGTCATCCGGATCGAGGAGCCCGACGGCGTCATCGCCGGGCTCGGCGGCCAGACCGGGCTCAACGTCACCGCCGAACTCGCCGAGGAGGGCATCTTAGAGGAGCACGACGTCGAGGTGATGGGGACGCCGCTCGACACCATCTACGCGACGGAGGACCGCGACCTCTTCCGCCAGCGGATGGAGGGCCTCGGGCAGCCGGTACCCAAGTCGACCACCATCTCGCTCGACGAGGACGAGTCGGTCACCGACTTCGACGAGGAGTACTTCCGCGAGCGCGTCCAGGACGCCGTCGACGCGGTCGGCGGGCTCCCCGTCATCGCCCGGACGACGTACACCCTCGGCGGCTCCGGCTCGGGCGTCGTCGACGACTTCGAGAAGCTTGTCGAGCGCGTCCGCAAGGGGCTCCGCCTCTCGCGGAACAGCGAAGTGCTGATCACGGAGTCCATCGCGGGCTGGGTCGAACTGGAGTACGAGGTGATGCGGGACGCCGACGACTCCTGTATCATCATCTGCAACATGGAGAACATCGACCCGATGGGGATCCACACCGGCGAGTCGACGGTCGTCACCCCGTCGCAGGTGATCCCCGACGACGGGCACCAGGAGATGCGCGACGCCGCGCTCGAAGTGATCCGCGATCTGGGCATCCAGGGCGGCTGTAACATCCAGTTCGCGTGGCACGACGACGGGACGCCGGGCGGCGAGTACCGCGTGGTGGAAGTGAACCCGCGCGTCTCCCGCTCCTCGGCGCTCGCGTCGAAGGCGACCGGTTACCCGATCGCCCGCGTCACCGCGAAGGTCGCGCTCGGCAAGCGCCTCCACGAGATCGACAACGAGATCACCGGCGAGACGACCGCCGCCTTCGAGCCCGCCATCGACTACGTGGTGACGAAGGTACCGCGCTGGCCCATCGACAAGTTCGACGACGTCGACTTCGAGCTGGGCACGGCGATGAAGTCGACCGGCGAGGCGATGTCCATCGGCCGGAACTTCGAGGAGAGCCTGCTGAAGTCGCTGCGCTCCTCCGAGTACGACCCGGCGGTCGACTGGGAAACCGTCGACGACGACACCTTAGAGACCGAGTACCTCGAACGCCCCTCGCCCGACCGCCCGTACGCGATGTTCGAGGCGTTCGACCGCGGCTACACCGTCGCGGACGTCGAGGAGCTGACCGGGATCAAACCGTGGTACCTCGAGCGGTTCAAGCGCGTCAGCGACTCGGCGCAGGCCGCCCAGAACGGCGAGTTCGCGCAGGCGGCCACCGCGGGCCACACCAACGCCGAGATCGCCGCGCTGGCCGGCGGCGTCGACGTCGACGCCGTGGAGGCGGACGTTCCCGGCCGGACGTACAAGCAGGTCGACACCTGCGCCGGCGAGTTCGCCGCCGAGACCCCGTACTACTACTCCGCCCGCCAGTCGGAGTTCGAGCGGGGACCGCTGAAGGGCGACGCCGCGGCGGGCGAGCTCGTCGTCGACAAGAGCGTCGACAGCGTGGTCGTCGTCGGCGGCGGCCCGATCCGCATCGGGCAGGGCGTCGAGTTCGACTACTGCTCGGTCCACGCCATCCAGGCGCTCCGAGAGCTCGGCATCGAGGCGCACGTCGTCAACAACAACCCCGAGACGGTGTCGACGGACTACGACACCTCAGACGGGCTGTTCTTCGACCCGATCACGGCCGAGGAGGTCGCCGACGTGGCCGAGGCGACCGGCGCCGACGGCGTGATGGTCCAGTTCGGCGGGCAGACGTCGGTGAACATCGGCGAACCGCTGGAGGCGGAGCTCGAGCGCCGCGGGCTCGACTGCGAGATACTGGGGACGAGCGTCGAGGCGATGGACCTCGCCGAGGACCGCGACCGGTTCAACGTCCTGATGGACGAGATGGGGATCGCCCAGCCCGAGGGCGGCACCGCGACGAGCGAGGAGGAGGCGCTGGCGCTGGCCCACGACATCGGCTACCCGGTCCTCGTCCGCCCCTCCTACGTGCTCGGCGGGCGCGCGATGCGGGTCGTCGAGGGCGACGCGGAGCTGGAGGAGTACATCGAGGAGGCGGTCCGGGTCTCCCCGGACAAGCCGATCTTAGTCGACCAGTTCCTCGACGACGCGGTCGAACTGGACGTCGACGCCGTCGCTGACGGGGACGACGTGCTGCTCGGCGGCGTGATGGAGCACGTCGAGAGCGCGGGCGTCCACTCGGGCGACTCCGCCTGCATGATCCCGCCGCGCTCGCTCGACGACGAGACGATGTCGCGGGTCCGCGAGGTCACCGAGGACATCGCCCGCGCGCTCGACACCGTCGGCCTGCTCAACGTCCAGCTCGCGGTGACCGGCGTCGGCGACGACGACGCCGACAGCGAGGTGTACGTGCTTGAGGCGAACCCGCGCTCCTCGCGCACGGTCCCGTTCGTCTCGAAGGCGACGGGCGTCCCCATCGCGAAGCTCGCGGCGAAGGTGATGACCGACGACCTGACGCTCGCCGACCTCGACGCCGACGAGCAGGTCCCGGAGCACCGCAGCGTGAAGGAGGTCGTGCTCCCGTTCGACCGTCTCCCGGGCTCCGACCCGCGGCTCGGCCCGGAGATGAAGTCGACCGGCGAAGTGATGGGTACCGCCCGCTCGTTCGGCAAGGCGTACGACAAGGCGCAGGACTCGACCGGCAAGCCGATCCCGGAGTCCGGCACGGCGGTCGTCGACCTCTCCGCCGAGGAGTTCCCCGACCCCGACACCGAGGCCGGCGAGGCGCTGGTCGACGGGTACGCGGCGCACTTCGATCTCTCGACGGCGACGGACCTGATCGAGGCCGCGAAGCGCGGCGAGATCGACCTTATCGTCTCGCGTCAGCGCGAGCTGTTAGAGGTCGCCGTCGAGGAGGAGATCACCTACTTCTCGACGCACGCCTCCGCGAAGGCGGCTCTGGAGGCGCTCGACCACGCCGGCGACGACCTCGACGTGATGGCCGTCTCCGACCGGCCGAAGCGCGTCGAGCGGTGGGGCGCGAGCGAGTAACCGGCGGGAACGCCGTCGTCCACTCGCACACCGTTTATAAGAGACCCGCGCTCGCGACGACCTGTTTATAACGAATACGCCGTCGTCCACGATGTCGACGGACTCGATGTCGACAGCCTCGACTATTTATAAGGCTTCGAGCGTCGACCGTTCCACGTCAGTCGCCGCCATCGGTTCGCCCCCGTACTCCTCGACGAAGGAGTCGACGTCGTCCGCCTCGCTGAACGGGATCAGTTCGGGGCCCATGGCGCCGACGACCTCGCTGCGCGCGACGACCGTGAGCTCCGTCGTCCGCGAGAACGCCTCGCTCTCGACGTGTGAGGAGAACATCGTGTCGGAGCCCTCCTCGAACACCTCCTGGTCGACGAGCGAGTAGTCGGTGAGGAACGTCGCCAGCGGGGTCCGGCCCGCGTCCTCGGCGTCGAACAGGTAGGTGTACGTGCAGACGCTGCTGCAGAACTGTCCCGGTCGGCCGCCCTCGGGCTCGTCGTCCTCGAAGTGGATCTGCCCGACCGGACCGGGGTGGTCCTCGACTATCATGCCGCACTCGTCGCAGGCGCGCTCCCCGTCGAGCGAGATCGGCGTGATCGACGCGCTCTCCTCGCCCAGACAGCCGGCGGCCGCGAGCGAGAGGCCCGCGCCGACCCCGGCGAGAAGACTCCGACGCGACACCGACTGACGCTGGTGTTCGGTCATACGTAACCGTTGGAAGACGACCGTCTTAGCCCCTCGGAACCGATTCAAGCCGTCGTTCGAGGAACGAACCAGATCGGCTAAACCCCGGGGCTTCGAAGCCGCACCGTGACGCGTTTCGATCCCTACGGCGAACCGTCGCTCCCGGTTCGGCTCGCTGTCGCGGCGCTCGTCCTCGCCGCCGCGGCCGCGACGGCGGGGGCGTTCGTCGCCGACCCGGAGTCGGCCGCGCCGTCGCCGGTCGCCTACGACGACGTCGTCGAGCTCGGCCTCTCCTCCGAGACGGACGCGCTGATGGCGGGGTCGGCGACGATCCCCCGGACCCAGGTCTTCTACTCGCAGCTCCAGTACGTCGTCGGCTACAACGGCGTCGAGTCGTTCGCGGCGGCGCTCGACGACGGCCGGACGGAACGGCAGTTCGGCTACCCGGTCGTCGCCTACGTCGAGACGTTCGACGACGCGCGGCCGGGGACGACCGAGAGCGGCCTGTTCGACGCCGAGCTGGCCGGCGAGTGGACCCCGGCGCCGGAGGCGATGTACGTCGTCGGGAGCGACGCCCGGAGCCCGGCCGGGGAGACGGTCGTTCCGTTCCGGGAGCGGGGCGCCGCCGAGGCGTTCACCGCCGACCACGGCGGACGGGTGGTGGACTGGGAGGCGGTCCGGAGCCGGTCGTTCGACGTGGACTCCGCGGCGGCGGTGCGCGGGATGGCTCCCGACCGGTGGAACGCGGCCGACGAGCGGATCGCGGCCGCCGAGCGCCGCGCCGACCGGCCGGTCTCCGTCGTCGTCGGCGAGGACGCGCCGACGATCGAGGCGGCGCTCGCGGCCGCGCCGCCGAACACGACCGTCGTCGTCCCGCCGGGGACCTACGAGGAGACGCTGACGGTGACCGAGTCGGTCACGATCGCCGGCGACGACGCGCGGATAAGCGGTGACGGGAACGGGTCGGTGATCACGGTGCGAGCACCGGACGTGGCGATCACCGGAATCGCGGTGGACGGGAGCGGGGGCGAGACGCGCGACCCGGAGGCGGCGCGCGAGGACCGCGACCCCGAGGACGGGGCGTGGGACACTAACATCCAGCTCGGGTACGGCCACGGCGACGCGGGGATCCGCGCGATCGGCGCGCCGGGGCTCTTCGTCGACGACGTGACCGTCGAGGCGAACGCGAGCGGTCTGCTCCTGCGGGAGGGCTCGCGCGCCGCGGTCCGGGACCTCCGCGTCGACGGGGCGGACGAGTGGCAGGACGGGTTCATGGGAGTCACCGGCATGGGGTCGCGGGTGACCGTGACCGACAGCGCGTTCGCTGGCGGCCGCGACGGGATCTACCTCCACCGCGCCGACGGCTCGGTCGTCCGGAACTCGTCGTTCGCGGACAACCGCTACGGCGTCCACCTCATGTACACGAGCGACGCGCTGATCGCCGACAACGCCTTCCGGGACGAGCTGTTCGGCGGGATCACGGTGATGACGCGACCCTCGGGCAACGCGATCGTCGGCAACGACGTGCGGAACTCCAGCGCGGGGATCCAGGCGTCGGGGACCCGGGCGTACCTCGGCTACAACACCCTCGTCGGCAACGAGCTCGGCTTCTCGACCAGCTCGCGCGGGTCGCTGTACGAGCGCAACGTCGCCGCGAACAACGAGCTCGGGGCCCGCGCGACCACGGTCGTCCCGTCGAGCCGAGTCGTCGCGAACGACTTCGTCGGCAACGCGGACCACGCGGCCGCCGGGGCGGGCGCGCTCCGGGTCTGGGCCGACGGCGACCGCGGGAACTACTGGGAGGGGGCGAACGTCGGGATCCACGAGCCCGGCGAGCGCGCGTACCGCCCGACCTCGCCAGTCGACGGCGCGCTCCACCGCGAGGTCGCCGTGGTCGGCGTGCGCGAGTCGCCCGCGGTCGCCCTCCTCGACCGCCTCCGCGGGACGGTCCCCGGCGCGCGCTCGGGGAGCATCATCGACCCGGCGCCGGCGACCGAGCCGTACTCGCCCGACAGAGTCGACGCCGCCCTCGATCCGGGCGCGGGGCCGGTCCACGCCGACTGGCGCGCCCGATTCGACGAGCGAGCGGGGAGCGGAGCCGCTGGATCCCCGACCGAAACCGCTCGGAGCGCGACGAGCGGGGCGGCGACGAACCGGACCGTGACGAGCGGGGTGGCGGATGCCTGACGACCTCGTCGCGAGCCTCTCCGAGGTGGCTCGGACGTACGGCGGCGTCCGAGTGCTCGACGACGTGTCGATCGACTTCGAGCCGGGCGTTACCGCCGTCGTCGGCCCGAACGGTTCCGGGAAATCGACGTTACAGCGGATCCTGGTCGGCGCGACGGAGCCGACCGCGGGCGAGGTCCGGTACCCCGGTGCGACCGGCCCGAAGCCGATCGGCTACCTCCCGCAGCGGGTCCCGTTTCGGGACGGGTTCACCGCCCGCGAGACGCTCGCGTTCTACGCGCGGCTCGTCGACGACGACCCCGACGCGGCGCTGGAGCGGGTCGGGCTCGTCGACGCGGGCGGTAGGCGCGTCGAGGCGCTCTCGGGCGGGATGCGTCGCCTGCTTGGCATCGCACAGGCGGTCTTAGGTGACCCATCGCTCGTGGTCCTCGACGAGCCGGCGAGCGGGCTCGACCCCGGGATGCGCGAGCGCGCCTTCCGCGCGGCCGCCCGGCGCGCCGACGGCGACACCGCGGTCGTCGTCTCCTCGCACGCGCTCGACCTCGTCGACGCACACGCCGACCGCGTCGTGATCCTGGGACAGGGGCGTGTCGCCGCCGCGGGGGCGCTGGACCGACTCCTCGAGGAGCGCGACGTGGCCGACGCGAGCGAGCTCTACCGCGCCGTGATTGAGAGTACCGGAGCGCGGGCGAGCGACGAGGGAGACGCGGGCGACGGGGGCGGCGGTGACGGCGATCCAACGGAGGGAGACGGCGAGCGCGAGGAGAGCGACGACGCGGAGCGGGACGTCCACGTCACGGGGGTGTCCGACCGATGAGCGGCCGCCTCTCGGCTGTCGCGACCGTGTTCCGCCGCGAGCTCGCGACGGTGATCCGAACCCCCGGCTACGGCGTGTTGGCGGTCGGACTGTTCGTCGCCCTCGGCGGACTCCTCGCCGCGGGCGGGGGCGGCGCGACCGGCTTCGTGCCGGCGGTCGTCGACCTGCTCCTCCCGACCGAGGCCTTAGTCCCGCTCGTCGCGGTGGTGTTGGGCTACCGCGCGCTGCTCACCGACGCCGCGAGCGGCGAGCTCGCGGTGATCCGGACCTACCCGGTCCGCGTCGGCGAGTACGTCGCGGGGGTGTTGCTGGCGCGGACGGTCGCGCTCGTCGCCGTCGTCGGCGTCCCGTACGCGGTCATCGGGGGGGTCGTCTGGCTGACCGCCGCGCCGGACACGGGGATCTTCGCGACGCATTCGGGGGTCGACTCGCCGCTGTTGTACCTGCGGTTCCTCGCGTTCGTCCTCCTCTTAGGCGCGGCGTACGTGTCGCTCGCGGCGGCCGTCTCGGCGCTCGCCGCGAGCCGCCGCAGCGCGATCGCGCTCGGCGTTCTCGCCTTGGTGGGGGGCGTGCTCGGCGGCGACCTCGTCCTGCTCCGGTCGCTCGCGGCCGGGGCGTCGCCGACGACGGTCCCCGCCTCCATCGCGCTCGCGCCGAACGGAGCGTTCCGCGGGCTCGTGTTCGAGCACGTGATCGGGGTCGCCTTCGCCCCGGAGGGCGGGTTCGTCGCCACCGGACTGGCGGTCGGGTCGCTGGTCGGCTGGACGCTCCTCGGCGTCGCCGTCGCGGGCGCGACGCTCGCGTTCGGTCGCCGCGTCGACGCCGCGATCGAACGCGTTCGCAGGGGGATCGGGGACTGAGCGCGCGGCGAGGGACCCCTTCCCGGTCAATCCGAGCGCGCGTCGTCCCCCACCGACCCGGGGGCGTGAGCGTACACCGCGTAGAGGACGAGCGCGGCGATCGTGAAGTCCAGCCCGTGTTCGAGGAAGTGGTGGACCGGCATCGGCACGACGCCGAGGATGGTGCCCGCGCCCACGACCGAGCGGGCGAGGAGGGCGCCGACGGCGACGCTTATCAAGGCGTACTGCGCGCTCCGGCGACGGCGATACGCGGCGAGGCTCACGAGGAAGAGGGCCCCCGTTCCGACGCCGGCGACGAGCACGACGGCGAGCAGCGGCAGCGACCCCTCGACGCCCCAGCCGCCGGCGGTCGCTGTCGGGGGCACCGTAGTCGTCGCCGTGGCGGTCGCGGTCGCGACCGCGGTCGCGGAGGTCGGGCTCACGCTCTCGACTCCTACTGCGGCGGGCGATAACAATACTCTCCCGGTCGCTCCCGCGCGGATAGAACGCGCGGGCCCGTTTTAAACACCGACCCGGTAGCTCGAGATAAGCACCCATGTCGGACACCAGAGCCCGGGTCCGTCGACACGTCCGCGACACGCCCGGCGTCCACTTCAACCGGGTGAGCCGCGACCTCGACATCGCCACCGGACAGGCGCAGTACCATCTCCGCCGCCTCGTGAGCGACGACGAGGTCGCCGTCGAGCGGATCGGCGGCCGCGCCCACTACTTCGACCCGGCGTTCGACCCGTGGGAGCGACGGGCCGTCGCCTTCCTCCGTCGCGAGACCGCCCGCGGGATCCTCGTCCGGCTCCACGCCGAGGGGCCGACCCGCCCCGCGACGCTCGCCGACGAGCTGGACCTCGCGCGGAGCACCGTCTCGTGGCACGTCTCTAACCTGGCCGAAAGCGGGATCGTCGAGCGGTCCGACGACAGCCCGATGCGCGTCTCGCTCGCGCGCCCCGAGCAGACCGCGGCGCTCCTCGACGAGGTGTCGGGGTCGCTCCCGGACCGGATCGTCGATCGGTTCGTTCGGACCGTCGACAGCCTCCTCGAGTGAGCGGCGTCGCCGTCAGTTCGTCCCGTCGCCGCCGTCGCGTTCGTCGATCGCACCAGATCCGTTAGGGCCGCCGCGCGCGACCGATCGATCATGAGCGGGTTCGGGGATGGTATGCGTGGACTCGGAGACGGCATGCGTGAACTTGGAGACGGCATGCGTGAACTCGAGGGCGGCGTCGACTCGCTCGACGTGACGTCGCACGTCCCCGCGACGGCGACGTGTGAGCCCGCGGGGGACGATCCACTCGGCGGAGCCGCTGAGCCTCGGCGTGTTCCTGCTCGTGGGGCTCCTCGGCGGCGCACACTGTATCGGCATGTGCGGCCCGCTCGTCTCGACGTACGCGGACCGACTGCGGGACGGCGCCGCCGGCGACGGCGCCGACCGCGGCGCGAGCGGCTCCGGCGGCCGCGGTCGCGCCGGCGGCCGCGGTGATCTCACCGTGCGACAGGTGCGCCAGCACGCGCTGTTCAACCTCGGGCGGACCGCGAGCTACGCCGCGATCGGGGGCCTGTTCGGCCTCGCCGGGAGCCTCGCGTTCGTCACGGGTCGCACCGTGACGACGGTCGCCGACGACGTGCACGCGCTCACCGGCCTCGTGGTCGGGGCGGTCGTCGTCGCGATCGGCGTGCGGTACGCCCTCCGACTGGAACTGCAGCGGATCCCGGTCCCCGGGATCGAGGCCGCCTCCGGGGTCGTCACGGATCGGATCGTCCCCCGGGTCGACGCGTGGGTCGGTAACTGGCGGATCGTCGGGCTCGGCGCCGCGCACGGGCTCCTGCCGTGTCCCCTGTTGTACCCGGCGTTCCTGTACGCGTTCGTGCAGGGGAGCGCGCTCGGCGGCGCGGCCGCGCTCGCCGCGTTGGGCCTCGGAACCGTGCCAGCGATGTTCCTCTTCGGCACCGCGTTCGGGTCGGTGAGCGTCGAGACCCGCATGCGGCTCCACCGGGCGCTGGGCGTCGCCTTCGTCGCCCTCGGCTACATCCCGCTCCAGCACGGGCTCGCGACGCTCGGCGTCCCGCTGCCGCACCTGCCGATCCCGTACTACTCGCCTTTATAAAGGGACGAGCCGAGTGCGGCGTTCGACGCCCGCACCAGACCGGTTATGCGACCGGCGTCCGTCGGATCGGGTATGCAACGGCGAGCGGTACTCGGCGGAATCGCCGCGGCGACGATCGGCGCGACCGCCGGATGCACGTCGGTGCTCGGCGGCGAGCCAGAAGGTGTCGTGCTCGGGCCGCAGGAAGACCAGCTCGCGGACAGCGAGGACCTCGCGTACCCCGCGTACGGCGAGCCGCTCCCCGCGTTCGAGCTGCGCGACCCGATCGCCGGGATCACCATCGACAGCGAGGCGCTTAACCGCACCGCGATCGTGACCGGGGTGTTCACCTACTGCCCCGTGGAGTGCGGGATCCTCCTGCGGCGACTGGTCGGCGTCCAGCGACGCGTCGCCGACGCTGGACTGACCGACGAGACGGTGTTCCTCCCGATCACGTTCGACCCCGAACGCGACGACGCGGCGGCGCTCCGCGAGAACGCCGAGACGATCGGCGTCGACCTCGACGCGGGCAACTGGCACTACCTCCGCCCGGAGAGCCCGGAGCGGGCGAAGGCGATCGTCGAAGACCGGCTCGGGATCGGCTTCGAGAAGACGACCGAGAGCGAGCGGCTCCCCGGCTACGACTTCACGCACGCCGTCGTCACCCTGCTCGTCAACCCCGACGGGATCGTGGAGCGCGCGTACCGCGGCGAGCAGATCGACCGCGACCGCGTCGCCGGCGACATCGAGACGGTCGTCGAGGCGTTCGACGAGGAGTGAGCCGTCGGGGGAACGCACAAGCCCTCCGCCCCCCTCCGGGTCGGTATGGACGTCGACGTGCTGCTGTACGACGGCTTCGACGAGTTGGACGGGATCGGCCCGTACGAGGTGTTCGACTACGCGCTGGGCTACGCCGCCGAGGGCGGGGACCGCGCCGGGCGCGTCCGGTACGTGACCCTCGACGAGCGCGAGTCGGTGACCGCGAGCCACGGGACGCGCGTCGGCGTGGACGCGACTATGCCCGGACCGGACGCCGGCGAGGCCCCCGACCTGCTGGTCGTCCCCGGCGGCGGGTGGAACGCCCGCGACGAGGAGGCGAGCGCGTGGGCGGAGGCGCAGAAGGGGGACGTGCCCCGCGCGCTCGCCGCCCACCACGCGGCCGGCACGCGCATCGCCTCGGTGTGTACCGGGTCGATGCTGCTCGCGGAGGCCGGCGTCACCGACGGGCGGCGCGCGGTCACCCACGCCGGCGCGATCGACGAACTGCGCGAGTCCGGCGCCGAGGTCGTTGACGCGCGCGTCGTCGACGACGGCGACCTGCTCACCGCGGGCGGCGTAACCTCCGGTATCGATCTGGCCTTATATATCGTCGAGCGGGAGTTCGGCCGGGAGATCGCCGACCGCGTCGCCACCGTCATCGAGTACGAGCGTCGGTACGCGGTCGCCGGTCCGGACGGGGAGAGCGCCGAGCGGTCGGAGTAGGGAGTCGAGCGCACACGGAGAGCGTTTCCGCCGCGACCGCGGTCTCAGTCGTCGCCGTCGTTGGGCAGCGGGGCGCCGGACCCGTCGTCCTCGGCCTCGTTGCTCGTGGTCTCGCCGTCGGCCGCGACCGTGATGACGGTGCAGTCGAGCTCGCTGCGGAGGAACGCGTCGATGTCGGGATCGGAGAGGAGCTTCTGGACCATCCGCCGCCAGCGACCCGCCTGCTTCGAGCCGATGACGACGACGTCGGCCTTCTCGGCGACGATCTCCTCCAAGATGGTCTCCTCGACGAGGAACCCACGCCGGACGACGTACCGAGCCCGGTCCACCTTGCCGATCCGGTTCTCGACGGCGCGCTTGAGGTCGCTGCGGGAGACGCCGCCGGAGTTCTGATAGAGGTCCACGTGGAGGACCGTGAGGTCGGCGCCGCGCTCCTCCGCGACCCGGACCGCCTCCCGCAGCGTCGCCTCGGAATGCGACGACGGCGGGAACCGGACCGGGACCACGACAAGAGTCATGTCCGTAAGGTTGCATGCGGGGGATAAATACGCTGTCGGTGCGAGTGACCGCACTGATAATTGAGTCCCCGCCGTTCAGACGACGGGAGCGCCGGCGAACGCCGCGAACCGCTCCGGATCGAACCGAACTCCGCCGACGGCGTCGATCCACGGGAGCCGCCCAAGCTGTCTCGCGCGCCCGTGCGGCAGGCGAACGACCGCGAATCCCGACTGGTGGTGGAGCACGAGCCGACCGGAGGTCCCCACCAGTCCGAGCAGGCCGGTGACGAACGCCTCGTGGTCGACCGCGTCCCGCCGCTTCACGAAAAAGAACCCCTCCGCTTCGGGATCGGGCCCGTCGACCTCGATCGACGCGCCGAACCGCTCCGCGACGCTCATCGGGCCCCCGCCAGTTCCGTCGCCTCCTCGATCCAGCCGGCGGCCCTGCTCGTCGACGCCCGGGTGATCTCGGCGACGGTCTCCGGGTCGAGCGCCGCCAGCTGCGAGACGTTCCGGACGCCCTTCTCACGAAGTCGGCCCGCGTACGTCGGGCCGATCCCGGAGACCGCTTCGAGCGCGATCGGATCGCCGCCGCCCAGCCGCCGCTGGAGTGCGACGATCTGCTCGACGGGGATCGACAGCTCCGCGGCGAGCTCTTCGGGATCTAACGCGATCAGCGACTCGAGGTCCGTGACGCCGGCTCGCTGAAGCCGTTCGACGACAGCGTCCCCGTTCTCGGGGGCCACGTCGACGATAGCCCGTCTGAACGCCTCCATGCGGGCTCGCTCGTCGTCGGCCTCGGGACTCTCCGACCGGTCGGCGTCGTCGGACGGCGACGAGCCCGCGTCGTCGCCCTCGCTTCCCGCGTCGGCGTCGGGCTCGGGTGTCGGTTCCGCGTTCGGCTCGGTCGCCGAACTCGACTCGCTCGCCGCCCCCGACTCGCTCTCCGGCGCCTCGGCGAGGACGAGGTCGACCGGCGACCCTGGTTCGGCGACGGCGTACGGCTCGGGGAACTGTTCGACGACGGTCCCCGGTGGAGCGTCCGGATCGACGGCGCGCTCGACCGCGCCGACAGTCAGGTCCGCCGCGGCGAGCCGGCGTGCCGCGACTTCGTGCGGCTGCCCCCGCAGGTCCGGTACGTCGGTGTACGTCGGACCGGCGGCCTCCGGCTCGCCGCGAGGCGCCCGCAGCCGGAACGAGACCTCGCTGAGGTTCGCCGACACCGACGACTCGTCCAGCGACGGCAGGTGCATCCGGATTCCGTCGTCGGTCTGGATCACGTTCGTCTTGAGCGTGAAGTCGACGTCGTCGACGCGATAGCGCTCGCTCGCCAAGTCGTCGTCGACCTCTTCGAGCGCCGCGCCGAGGTTCGAGAAGACCTGTTTCGGCTCCACCGCCGGTCGCTGGGCCTCCAGCTCTCCGACCCGCTCCCGCAGCTCCTCGCGCTGGGCCTCGACCTTCGAGAGCTGGCGTTCGAGGGCGGTCCGCTCGCTGCGAACGTCCAGCACGTCCGCCTGCAGGCGAACGAGCGACTCCTGCTGTTCGGTGACGAGCCGTTCGACCGCCGCCCGCTCGACCGTCTCGAACTTGTCGACGTCGAGTTGCGGGATCTCCTCCAGCTGGAACGTCTCGGCGAAGCGAGTCGCGCCGGCGTCGAACGTGAACCGATCGCGTTCGCTCATAGGCTTCGGGACTCCGGCGGAACGGGAGCGATGCGGAGTCGCACTTCGCTGGCGATCTCGGCGTCGAGGTCGTACTCGTCCGCGGTCCGGTGGTTCAACGGAACGGCGCTCACGACCGGCTTGTAGGCGCGGACCTCGTCGGTCTCCGGATCGCGGATCTCCCGTCCCTCGATCGACAGCGTCATCTCCAGGTCCGCCTCGACGTCGGCGAACCTGAGCCACGACGCGTCGAGGTCGTACGCGAGGCTCCCGTCCTCGATGTCGCGTTCGATCGACCGCTGGACCGCCATCGACCGCCGGTCCAGCTCCTCTTGGCCCTCGGCGACCGAGAACGCGACCGTCCGGATGAACTCCTTGAGCGGTCGCGCGAGCCACTGGTCAGTCGGCACGCTCGCCTCCGTCGACGGCGTCCAGCGCCTCACCCGTCGCGTCCGGTCCGACCGCGGCCGGGGTGGGAGTCGGTTCGAGCCGCGCCGCGAGCCGAGCGTTCGCGCCGGCCTCGCGGTCGAACGTCCGGCGGTCGATCACGGACTGCGTGCCGGCGCGGAGCTCGTGCGCCCGATCCGCGCGCTCGGATTCCACACGCTCGGTGTCCGAGCGGCCGTTCTCCGAGCGGTCGCGTTCGGCGACGCTGACATCCATCTCGACTTCGATCGTCGCGTCGCTGAATCGGTAGTGGGCGGGGGTGACCCCGAGCTCGAGCAGGGACCGCCGCTCCGTCGCCGCCGTATCGGTTGTGACCGTTCCGTCCGGCTCGATGGTGCGAGTCACCGACGGGACGACCTCGATCTCGGTCTCCGCGAGCGACGCCGCCGTCTCCGCGGTCTGCCTGTCGAGCGCGGTCTGGGCGTCGGCGACGCCCGTGGCGAGCAGGGAGACGAGGTCGTCGAACGGGATGTCCGAGACCGTCTGGGTCGATCGATCGGGAGCGGTACTGCGCGGTGGTCGGTGATGTGCTCGTAGCGGCATGGATGTGGGTGTCTCGGCGTGGTTCAGGCGTCGCCCGCGAGAGCCGCGCTCACGCCGGCGGCGACCGGAGACCGAGTCGGTCGCGGTTATTCGGTCGTCTCTGCGTCGGCCTCGGGGCGGTTGTCGACCGTCTCGACCTCGGGGAAGAGGTACGGCGGCTCCGGCACCGGGACCATCGTGGTCTTCAGCTTGCTCGTCCCGTGGACCTCCTTGCCGAACTTCCGGTTGTGGCTCACGTCTGTCTGGATGCTGCCGCCCCACAGCCCGAATCCCGCGTGCGCCTCGGCGCTGACGTCGATGTTCGTCTCCCGCTCGGTGGTCGTTTTGATGTCCATCTCGACCTCGATGACGGCCTCGGAGAACTGGTAGAACGTCGGGAACAGCCCGGCCTGCAGCAGCGAGGTCTCGATCGGGGACGCCTCGGAATAGGTGACGTCGCCGTCCGAGTCGATCGTCCGCGTGATCGCCGGGACGACATCGATCTTCGTGTCGGCGAGGACCTTCGCGACCTCGACCGAGTTCATGTCAAGCTGGTTCTGCGCGTCTGCGATGCCCTGGCCCATGCTGGCCACCATCTCAGGGAACGGTACGTCGAGGAGTTCTTGTCCTACGGACATTCTTAAGTATTATTCATAATAGATATTAAACTAGTATGTAATAAATTAGAGGAGTTGATTTTGGTTTTTGCGGGATTAACCGTGCTCGTGGCGTATGTCGACGGTCCTCGGGTGTCACGGTTCCGACTCGGCGGCGCGCTCCAGACGCTTCTTACGAGGAATCACGTTGTCTCTGCCGGGGGGCGCTGCGGAGTTTCGTTGATGAGGATCATTACGCAGTCCTTCTTCGATTCGACGCCCGCCGTGGTGAGCGACTGCTCCGCCACCGCGAAGAGAGAGTCGTCCGCCTGACGGATCAGGAAGTGGATGTACTCACGCGGCTCATTCCGTGTTCGTCGGCCTGTTCGGTCACGTCGTCGACCATCTCCGTCGGCATGTTGACGGTCACGTTGACTGATAGCTCTATGCGAGTAATACATTAAGGTTGATCGTGCTGTAAAATAGGCACAAATCGAAGGGAAAGTTCTGATGGACATGACCTGAGCGGAAGCTCTACGACAAATCATGGGTCGAGCTATTGATGATCCATCACTCTTCGCAGAATTAGGTGACCCGAATTAATATCTCGATTCGGACTCACTGGCTCTACACAGCAATATATTCAGTATATCTGCTGATTCCCGATACATTAATATGGCGGTTCGTCAACACGAATAATAACACATGCCGACTAGAGTTGCCTCCGTATTAGGATCATATGATTTGTTTGCTAAAACGATTCCTGGCACGCTGTTCTTTATTGCTCTAGTATCCCTCAGCCCGTCCATTCCGGATGTATCAATTGAAGGAACAAGTCTAGGAGTTATTTCAATTCTGCTCATAGTTACTGCAGTATCTGGTCTCATTATCGGCCAAGTACTACATTCAGTTGCTGTAGCGGGTGAAACCGCTGGGTACAAACTCACCCAAATTATCCACCGTCGTTCCACAAGGGCAAGAACAAGTTACTGGCAAGATTATCAGAGAATGGATCCAAGATCTCCAGAAAACACTCTGTCCAAGAGATGGCCCTATATTGAAACAGAGCTTGTTCTACGCCGATTGTTCTGTCGCATATACTGTTGGATAGTCACCCGTGTAAACGAAGTCGTTCTTCCCCACCGGGTGTGGTTCAAGATGCGACTTAGAGACGAATTTGGTGAAGGAAATGAAGCAGATGGATTGTACGACTGGTTTAAATTACAGTCTAGAAACCAACTAAAGTCGATGGACATGGATCTGGTTGAAGAACATGAAAAGATCTACCGGTTCGTCATGAGCTATCTTAGGTTTGTCAACAGTGGAAGAGCCAGAAAATTTCAGGCTACATCATCATTCTGCAGAAGTACATGGCTCACATTACTAACATTTACCATAGTATATACGGTTATTATCTTAGGTAATGTGGAGTCTGTATTGGGTTACTCTCCAGTAATTGTGCCTGTATTGGATGAATACGGTTTCAGTATACCAACTAGCCTATTAGTTGGCACACTTTTATTCATGTATTCAGCTGGACAATATAAAAGACACTTTACGGAGTATATTGTAGTTGATTTTTATAATGCTGCAGAGAATAATTCAGAGTCTAAGGAGATAAGATTGGAAGCCGAAAAACTAGATATAGATCTTAACAATAATGACACATAATTGAGGCAAATCCTTAAGTCAATACCGTCAGTAAACCAACCCATGCCCCTGTACAAGAGGGATATCGAAGATAAGCAGGAAGGCTTCAGGGTCTCTAAAGCAGATACTGGGAAGCTTAGTGATGACCCCTCTGAGTTATATTATGATATCTTCACAGACCGATTTATGAATAGGTACTCTAGATTCAATTCCTTCAGAGAATTCATGGAAAAAAGCCCCTCGGAATCAGATCACCCAACCTCGCCGCAAACTAGAGATTTTAGCAGATTCGTCTCAAAGCAGACCGTCTTTGATGATTGGGATGAAATGAAAGAGAAGGCAATTGAGGAATGGGTCGTATCTGAGATCGATCTCTAGATTTTAGTCGACTCTAGGATTGTAGTCATCGCTTGCCCTATTGTACAGGTAGGCTAAAGATAGCCGGAAACGGTAGATATCAGCTATTCCAACGGGACGGCTTCGCCGGCTGGATACTCCTTGATCTGGTCGATCTCGGCTTCTAGGTCGGCCACCTCCTACTGCAACCGTTGGCGCTCCAGCTCCGCCTCGATGTATAGCAAGAGGTCCATCGCTCGCCGCGGCGTCGCGGGCTCCAGGTAGTCAGCGGCGCCAACGTTGGTGCCCATCATACCCAGTACCTCACCAAACGCCTGCTGTGCCTCTGGTCTCAGCATCCGCCTGAAATCTTCCAGTTTCTTCGCGCGCTGCTCCACCATCGTCTCTACACGAAGGAGACAGAACATACGGCCCTCGCTAAGAACGTCACGAGAGCAACACGGGTGTGCACTAAGAACCGGCTGGAAAGGAAGTTCGCCCTCGCCGAGACAGTCCGGGCGTGCGGCTCGCTCCGCTCGCCGTTCCGGGCTGTGACTCGTCTGCTCAATTCGGGTCGGTCGTCCCTCACGGACAGCAACCGTTCGCTGTCGCTCACGGTTGCTGAGGTTCAGTCCGCCCTCCCCGAATTGAACGGGGGACAAGTCGATCTACAGTCGACTGCTCTACCAGGCTGAGCTAAGGGCGGTTACCGTATTCTAGCCGCCGGATTCAACTTAAGGGTTCCCTTTCAGCGGAGGTGTGATCCGCCGTACCGCGGGCGCCTCCGGCTCCGGCGTCGTCGCTCCCTTCCCGCCCGCCGCGCGCGGTTTTTAAGTCGCTCGCGGCGGGAGCGGGCGTATGGCCGACGGCGACGACAGACAGGCGACGTTCGGGTCCGACGGGAGCTTGGAGACCGACACGACGCCCGACGCGACCGGCGAGAACGACTTCGGCGAGCCCAAGGAGCCGAACGAGACCGACGGCGGCTACAACCGCTACGCCGTCTCCAGCCTGCTCCAGAAGGCCGTGCGCCGCTCCGACGAGGAGGTCGCCGCGTGGGCCGCCTGGGAGCTGGCCCGCTCCGGCTACGCGTGGAACCTCTGGGACCGCCTGACGCTGTACGTCGTCGAGGACCTCCGCGCCGGCAGCGACGTCGCCCTCACCATCGAGCGCTACGAGGAGCTCGCCACCGAGCGCTGGGAGCCCGCCGAGTGGAAGGGCCGCCTCTGCGCGATCCACGCCGCGCTGGCGGCGGCCCGCGCGCAGTCGACCCGCGAGGGCCCCAACGCCGACGAGTACTTCCGGGCCGTCGCCGACGTCCGCGCCGAGGCCCGCGAGCGCGGCGAGGAGCCCGCCCACGACTTCCCCGTCGGCGACCTCGACCCCGGCGGCGAGTTCGACGCGATCTTCGACGGGCACACCGGCGAGGGGTCGAAGCTGGGACGCGGCACGCGCTTCTTCAAGACCCGCGGCGCGCGGGTCGGCCCGGAGGGCGAGGGCGAGCACAGCGCCCGCTGGCAGCGCCTCGCGATGATCCTCGACGCCGAGCGCGACTACGACGCCGCCGAGCTCGACCGCGCGGTCGAGCCCGTCGACCCCGACGACCCGTGGCACGAGCCCGAGGAGATCGGCGGCGAGGCCGAGCGAAACGACGCCGACGAGGAGAGAGACGACGCCGACGCCGGTGACCGAGCCGACGCTGACGCCGGTGACCGAGCCGACGCCGACGATACGCGCGGGTCGCTCTCCGACTTCTCGTCGTAGCTCTCGGCGGTCTCCGTCCGGCGCACTCCGCCGCCGGCGACGCCGCGCGCGTGAGTACCGCACCCGCGTCACCGGTTCCGCCAACGCTTATCACGCCGCGACCGGAATGACGGCCATGGCAGACGTAGCTATCGTCGGCGGCGGACCGGCCGGACTCAGCGCGGGACTGTTCGCCGGGAAGAACGGGCTCGACGCGGTCCTGTTCGACACCGACAAGACGTGGATGCACAAGGCGCACCTGTTCAACTACCCCGGGATCGGCTCGGTCGGCGGCAGCGAGTTCCTCGCGACCGCCCGCCAGCAGGCGGACGACTTCGGCGTCGACCGCCATCAGGGCGAGGAGGTCACCGACGTCGCCGAGTCGGGTGACGGGTTCGCGGTGACTACCGAGTCCGACGAGTACGAGGCCGACTATCTCGTGCTGGCGACGGGCGCGAGCCGCGACCTCGCCGAGTCGCTCGGCTGCGCGCTCGGCGACGACGACACGGTCGAGGTCGACGTCTCCATGGAGACGACCGTCGACGGGGCCTACGCGACCGGCGGGATGGTCCGCGCCGAGGAGTGGCAGGCGGTCATCTCGGCCGGCGACGGCGCCGCCGCCGCTCTCAACATCCTCTCGAAGGAGAAGGGCGAGCACTACCACGACTTCGACGTGCCGGACACCGCGACCTCGGTGTTCGGCGGCCTGATCGACGACGGCGAGTAGTCGGCACGGTCTCGCCGCCCCCGAATCTCCTCTTTTCAATCGTCGGCAGCGGCGTCGACGACGCCGGCGTCGGTCGGGTTCGCCCCGCCGTACCGCGCGACGAGATCGTCGAGCCGGTCGGGGTCGTCGGCGCCGGGGAGCCGCTCCGTCGCGGTTTCGCAGTCGGCGTCGACGCCGAGCCGCTCGCAGACGAGGTCGCTCGTCGCCTCGGCCATCTCCCTGTAGGTCGTCAGCTTCCCGCCGACGACGGTGTGGAGGTTCGCGACGCCCTCGTCTGCGTGGTCGATCACGCTGAACCCGCGAGAGATCCCCCGTCGGTCCGAACCGGCCTCGTCGGGCGCGTAGAGCGGACGAACGCCCCACCACGTCCGGACCGTCGGCGCGTCGGCGACCGCGGGGAGCATCGCCGCGCACTCCTCGACCGACCGCTCCACCTCCCAGTCGGCGCGCTCGTACTCGTCGGGGTCGTCGACCGGGACGCTCGTCGTGCCGAGCACGGCCTCCCCCTCGTGGGGGACGACGATGTCGCCGTCGTCGGGGTCGCGACACCGGTTCAACACCGGGTCGAGCCCGTCGTACTCGACGGAGATCATCACGCCGCGGCTCGGCGCCATCCCCACCTCGACGCCGGCCATCTCGGCGATCCGGTTGGCCCACGCCCCCGTGGCGTTGACGACGTGGTCCGGTTCGAGGGTCGCGTCGACGTCGCCGCCGAGGCGCACGCCGGAGACCGCGCCGTCGTCCGTTTCGATGGCCTCGACGGGCGCGTCGATGCGGACGGCGGCGCCGTGTCGCTCGGCGTCGGCCGCGTTCGCGGCGACGAGTCTGGACGGGTAGATCACCCCGTCCGGCACGCGGAACGCCTCGGCGACGTCCTCGGAGAGGCCGGGAACGACCGCCCGCGCCGCGTCGCCGTCGAGCCGCTCGGTCTCGATGCCGACCTCCTCGCAGGCGTCGATCTTCTCCTCGAAGTAGTCCGGGTCGTCGCCCGAGAGGCGGACGAACAGCCCGCCGGTCTCGCGAACGCACGCGCCGGCGATCTCGCGGAGCGTCCGGTTCTCGCGGAGGCACTCCTCGGCGCCGGGCGCGTCGGCCTCGGCGTACCGGGCCCCGCTGTGGAGCAGGCCGTGCGAGCGCCCGGAGGTGCCGCTCCCGAGCCCACCGCGGTCGACGAGGGTCACGTCGACGCCGCGGAGCGCGAGGTCGCGGGCGACCCCGGCCCCGGTCGCGCCGCCGCCGATCACGAGGACGGTCGGGTCGCCGCTCACGGGCGGTCACCTCGGTCGCCGAAGCGGTTCGACGCGCGCACCCACGCGGGGGTCGTCAGTCTGTCTCGCAGACTCATGTCACACGTTACGACTAGCCACACTTGAGGGTGCCGTCGCCGCCGGTCCGAAAGTCGCCGAGAAGTACCGTTTCAACGCTGCTGTCCGGACGCGACCGGACCAGCCGAGCGCTCTATCGCGAGCCGCTCGCCGACGCCGGACACGTGTCGACGCCGAGCAGCGAGTAGAGCAGACAGGTGCCGCTCGCGGCAGTCCCGAGCATGAGCAGCGACGCGACGCCGAGGACGGGCGCGGCGAGCGCCGGCAGCGGAACCGCCCCGGCGAGGGTCGCGAGCGAGGCGACACCGAGCACCGCACCGAGGGCCGTTCTAACGCGCTTATCCGTCGCACCGACGTTCTGGTTCATACTTCACAATACGACACACAAGCGTAAATACGTTCGCACGCGTCGCCGGGTCAGTCGTCCTCGTCGAACGCGGACAGGTCGGTCTGACGGCCGCGGTCGTCACCGGAGGCCGGCGCTCCGTCGCCGGTCGATCCGGACGGGGCCGTCCCGTGTTCCTCGGCGATGGCCCTCGCGGCGTCGGCGCGTCGCCCGGACCGCCCGCGGCCTCTGCCTCGTCGTCCGCGGCCATGATCGATCGCCGGTTCGGGCTCTCGGCGCAAGGGCCTGTCGGCGGCTTCCCCGCTTGGCGACGTATTTACGTAGCGTCACGAGTCGACGGCGGTGACCGCCGCCTACTCGCCCGTCTCGATCGGCGCTCCCACGAGGTTCCCCCACTCGGTCCACGAGCCGTCGTAGTTGCGGACGTCGTCGTAGCCGAGCAGCTCGTGCAGGAGGAACCACTCGATCGACGAGCGCTCGCCGACGCGGCAGTAGGTGATCGTCGACTCGTCGCCGTCGACGCCGGCCTCCGAGTAGAGCTCGCGGAGCTCGTCCGCGCTCTTGAACGTGCCGTCCTCGTTCAGGGTGGTCCCGATCGGGACGCTGCTCGCGCCGGGGATGTGGCCGCCGCGCTGGGCGGTCTCGTTGAGCCCCTCTGGCGCGATGACCTCGCCGGAGAACTCCTCTGGGGAGCGGACGTCGACCATCGGGATCCCCTCCTCGATCGCCTTGTCGATGTCGTCCTTGTACGCGCGGACGCTCTCGAAGGGGCCGCGGGCCTCGTAGTCGCGCGGCGTGAAGTCGGGCTCCTCGGTCGTGAGCGGGTAGTCGTTGGCGACCCAGTACCCCTTCCCGCCGTCGATCACGCGGACGTCCTCGTGACCGTAGTACTTGTAGATCCAGTAGCCGAACAGCGCGAACCAGTTGGGGACGCGGCCGCCGCCGTAGACGACGACCGTCGTGTCGGCGTCGATGCCGGCCTCGCCGTTGCGGGCCGCGAAGTCCGCCTTCGAGACGATGTCGCGCTCCGTCTCGTCGGTGAACACCTCGTCCCACTCGAAGTTCAGCGCGCCGGGGATGTGCCCCTCTTCGTACGGCGTGTACTCCGACTCGTCGGTGACGGTCGGATTGTTGATCTCGACGAGCCGCAGATCGGCGTCGTCGTCTTGGAACGCGTCGAGGTTCGATTCCACCCAGTCCGCCGTGACGAGTACGTCCTCGGACATCACTTCGTGTTACGCGGGCAACGGTTTTGAACTCCCGGTAATGGTGGTCCTTGCCGTGGTCTCTGACGCTCTACCGGATCACCGTCACCGGCACGTCGGCCTTGTCGACGACGCTCTTCGCGACGCTGCCGACCACCTGTTCGCGCTCCTCGCTCAACCCCCGGTGCCCGACGTAGATCGCGTTCACGTCCGCTTCGCTCGCGTACTCCGAAATCGCGTCTGCCGGGCGACCGGTGAGCAGCTGCGTCTCCACGTCGATCGGCTCGTCGCCGACCGCCTCCTCCGCGATCGTTCTGGCGTTGGCGAGAACCCCCTCGCCGGCCTCGACCGCGGCCTCCTCGCCGGGGAGGACGATCGTCCCGTCGATGAGCTCCGAGTCCGGGGTCAACACGTGGACGATCTCGAGGGTCTCGTAGAACGCGACCGCCTGTCGCGCGGCGTATCGGACGGCCTCGTCGCTTTCGTTCGATCCGTCTGTGGCCACGAGATAGCTCATACCCGGAGATGGCGCCGGCTCGCATTTAACTCCTGTCCGGCGTTCTCGGCTCCTGAATGCGCAGGCGCACCGTCTCCGGCGCCGTCGACGCTACGACTCCGAACCCGGACCGCTCGGGCCGTCGGCGTCACCCTCGATCCGTGAATACGCCACGTACGAGTACGCCGCGGTGACCACCGCGGCCGCCACCACCGAGGCGACGAGGAGAGGGACCGCGTACTCCCCGAACCCCAGCCCCGCGACGCCGACGGCCGCGGCGAGCTTGAACAGCCGTCCGCCGAGCCGATGGGTCCGGTCCCAGACCGCGTCGCTGCTGAGCGTCCACGGCGTGCGGATCCCCATGAACCAGTTGCGCTCGGTCCGCGGGAGCACCGCGCCGACGTAGTACACGAGGAGCGAGACGGCGGCCACGAGGAGCGACGTGAACGGGAACTCGTAGCCGAGGTTGAACGCGAGGATCCCCGCGTGGACGACGAGGAGGAACGCGGTCAGCGCGACGACGAACCAGTCGTAGGTCGGGCGGAACGCGGCGACGTTCTCGCGGAGCGGGTCGATCCGCGGCAGGGCGGCCAGAAGCAGGACGAGACCGGCCATGATCGCCGGGGAGAGCCAGACGGCCGTCGCCCGTGGGAGGGTCCCGGCCGGTCGCCCCGCGGCGTCCCAGTTCGTGACCACGCGCTCGGGGAGGGAGGGCGCCGCGACGGCGCTCAACGCGGCCGCGATCAGCACGAGCCACGCCGCCGCGGCGAGCCGATGAACGGTTCTCATACCGTCGCCCGACGCGCGCTGCGCCTATGAACGTGTCCACGGATACGGGCATGGGCGCGTCCACGGATACGGGAATGAGCGCGTCCACGGATACGGGAATGAGCGCGTCCACGGATACGAGTCACCGGAACCGCGGCGGCTCGGACGGGGACGAGTGAGGCGAGACGACTCAGCCGTCGAGCGGCCGAGCCACCATCTCCCCCCACGACTCGAAGCCGTGGCGGTCGTAGAACCCCTTCGCGCGCTCGTTCGCGGGGTCGACGTCGAGCACGAGGCGGTCGAGCGGGAGCGACTGGTCGACCGCGAGGTCGACGGCGGCGGCCATGAGGTCGTCGGCGACGTCCGCGCCCCGGTGCGCCGGAGCGACGTAGAGCTCGTTGAGCACGGCCGCGTCCCAGATCATCGCGAGCCGCTCGGGGAGGACGAAGACGTAGCCGACGACCTCGCCGGCCGTCCCGTCGCCGCCGCGGTCCCGGCCGGCGGTCCCGTCGTCGCCCCCCGCCACCGCCACCGTCACGCACCGCTCGTCGTCCGCGACGCACCGCCCGACCCACGCGAGCCAGCGCTCGCGGTAGCCGTCGGTGAGCTTCCCCTCGTAGGCGGCCGCCTTGTCGTCGCCGCCCGTGTTCTCGCCGAGCCCGCGCTCGAAGGCGAGCTTGCAGTCGTAGAGCCCATCGGCGTCGGTTCCGGGGTCGTACGGTCGAAGCGAGACCGTCATCGGTCGCCTCCACCGGCCGGGGCGGTCGCGTCGTCGCCCTCCCCCTGCACGAACTCGGCGAGCTTGGGGACGAAGGTCCCGATGTCGGTGACCATCCCGACGGCCTGCGCCGAACCGCGGTCGAGCAGCTGGGTGACGGTCGCGGGATCGATGTCGACGCAGACGGTCTTCGTCGTCGACGGGAGGCAGTTCCCGACGGCGACCGAGTGGAGCAGCGTCGCGAGCATGATCACGATGTCGGCCTCGTGGGCCTGCTCGCGGATCGCGTCCTGCGCCTCGACGGCGTCCGTGATCGTGTCCGGGAGGGGGCCGTCGTCGCGGATCGAGCCCGCGAGCACGACGTCGACGTCGCGCTCGACGCACTGGTACATCACGCCCTCCGTCACGACGCCGTCCTCGACCGCGGCCTCGATCCCGCCCGCCCGGATGATCTCCGAGATCGTCCAGATGTGGTGTTTGTGCCCCTTCCGCGGGTGTTCGAGCGTCTCGACGTTCATCCCGAGCGACGTGCCGTAGATGGAGCGCTCGAGGTCGTGGGTCGCGAACCCGTTCCCGGCCGAGAGCGCGTCGACGTAGTCGGCCTCGACGAGGTCCGCGAGCGCGTCGCCCGCGCCGGAGTGGATCACCGCCGGCCCCGCGACGACCATGACGTTCCCGCCCGCGCGCTTCACCTCGCGGAGCTCCGCCGCGACCTCGCGGATGGTGGACTCCGACGGGCGCTCCGAGGAGACGCCGCCCTGCATGAAGCCGAACGCGCCGCCGCCGCTGCGGGGTCGCTCAGGGGGGCGCACCCGGATCCCCGACTGGTCGGTCGCGATCAGGTCGCCCTCGTCGACCGCGTTGAGCACCTTGGTGTACGCTCGCGGCTCTCCGTCAGGCCCGCCGTCGGGGTCCACAACCAGCGCGCAGTCCATCTCGATCCGCTCGACCTCGATCCACTCGCCGTCGTACAGCACCTCGGTCGGGTGGTTCGTCGTCGAGTAGAAGTCGGGCGGGACGACCCTGTCCGCGGGGGCCGCGACGAGGTCGACGTCGGTCGGGTCCTCGAGCACCGCGCCGTTCTGGTGGAGCTCGTGGAGGATGGCCTGGAGCGTCTCCGGGTCGTCGGCCGAGACCGTCAGCCGGCAGTACGACTCCTCGTCCTCGTGTTTCCCGACGTCGAACCGCTCGACGTCGAATGAGCCGCCCAGATCCATCACCGCGCCGAAACAGCGCTGCATCGTCCCGCTGTCGATGATGTGTCCCTCGATCTCGACGGTGCGTTCGTGGCTCATACCGCACCGTTTCGGCCCGCGGAGAAACCCGTTTCCCTCTCGCGGAACCGGTCCGCGAGCAGACGCCGCCGGCGAGGCGGAGCGCGCCCGCCGGCCGTCAGATCAGCCCGAGCGCCGCGAGGATCTGGTTGCCGAACACCATCGCGATCAGCCCGGCGAGCATGACGAGCCCGGACGAGACCGTGATCGTGCGGACGGCGGCGTGCCGGTCGGAGAGCGGGATCCGGCTGACCACCGCCTCGGCGACCATCCGGAGGATCCGCCCCCCGTCGAGCGGGAACGCCGGCAGGCAGTTGAACAGCGCGAGCTGGATGTTGATCCAGCCGGTCCAGAAGAGGAGGTTCGCGAGCAGGAAGACCCCGCCGCCGAGCGCGCCGAGCGCCCCCTCGACGACGAAGAAGTTGGTCACCTCGCCGGTGAACCCCGCGAAGTTGAACGGGAGCCCGAACAGGCTGCCGAGCGGGAGGATCAGCGAGACGAACACGAGCCCGAGCGGCGAATCGGTCAGGCCGCCGAGCGCCATCCCGTCTCCCGCGGCCTCGCCGCCGTCGCCGCCGAGCAGTTCGAGGTACGCGCCGGCGGGGTACTCGGAGACGCCGAAGTCGTCGAGCGCGAGCCCGCTGGAGCCGGGGAACACCGAGACGCCCACGAACCCGCCGTCGCGGTTCGGGTGCGGGGCCAGCTCGACGTCGTACGCCTGCCGCTCGTCGTCGCCGTCGTACGCGATCACCTCGACGGTCGCGCCCGGCTCGCGCTCGCCGAGGACGCCCGAGAGCGCGTCCGCGTCGTGGATCCGCTCGCCGTCGATCGAGACGATCGTCAGCGGCGCGCCGGGCGCCGCGCCGGCGTCGTCGAGCGGCCCGTCTTCCTGCACGCCGAGCGCGTACGCGCCGACCGGGATCTCCGCGGTCGTGGCGTTGGCGTCGCTGGCGTTGCCGCCGCTTCCATCGGCGGCCGCCACCGACACCGTGGCGCGCTCCGCGTCGCCGACGGCGTCGTAGAACTCGCCCTCGGTCGCCACCGGCTCGCCGTTCACCGACTCGATCGTCAGCGGTGCGTCGGTGATCGTCACGCCGAGGGGGTTGCCGCCGGCGGAACCGACCGCGTGCAGCTGCCGGCTCACCTCGACGGTCCGCTCCCCGTCGCCGTCGTCGGCCGTGACCGTCACCGTGTCACCGGCATCGGCAAGCGCTGCCTCGAACTCGGCCGCCGTGTCGACCGGGGCGCCGTCGACCTCGACGAGTCGGTCGCCCGCCGCGAGACCGGCCGCGTCGGCCGGCGACCCGGGGGTCACCTCGCCGACGGCGTATCCCGGAGCCGGCGATATCGCGCCGACCACGGGGCCGAACAGCAGCGCGAACACGACAACCGTGAGCAGCGTGTTGGCGGTGACGCCGGCCGCGAACATCCGGGCGCGGCCGCCGCGAGACGCCTCCTGCGTCGCCTCCTCGTTCGGCTCGACGAAGGCGCCCACGGGCAGGACGGTGAAGAAGACGAGCCCCATCGACTCGATGTCGATCCCCTCGACGCGGCACAGCAGGCCGTGCGCGCCCTCGTGGATCACCATCGCGACCGCGAGGCCGGCGACGATCTCCGGCGCGACCGACAGCGGGAGGAAGTCGTTGACGCCGGGGATGATGAGGAAGTTCTGCGGCTGCTGGATGGCGGAGGGCTGAGCGGTGTTCAGCGCCGAGGCCGCCGACGAGAGGATCAGGAAGAAGGACCCGACCATCGCCACTAAGGCCCCGCCGAGCCCGAGGTTCGCGAGCCCGCGCCAGAACCGTTTCGGGGCCGCGAGCCGGTCGAGGAACTCGCGGCCGCGGAGCGTCCGGAGGGTCAGTACCGGGCCGGAGACGCCGACCGACTCCGGGAGTATCCCGCGGTTCCGGAGCCACAGCGCGGCCGCGGAGTAAGCGAGGACACCGGTGAGGACCCACAGGAGCGTGTTCTCGGCGAACAGGTCCGTCAACGCGTTCATTACCGACCGATCCGTGTCCGTCGGGTGTAAGACGTTCGGTTACCGGAACCGGGTCGGGAGGGACCGCTATCGCGACGGCGCTCCCCGGAGCCGCGGCGCGGTCACCGCCGAACGAGGAACGGCCGGGAACTCAACACCCAAGTACCCCGCGGAGAAACGTTGGATCATGTTCGCGCTCATCGACTTCTTCGCACGGCTGGTCGGCGACGTCGGCCGCTTCGTCGACGTCTTCCTGAACGACCTCATCCTCGGCGCCGGAGACCCCCTCTCAGCGCTGCTCGTCCTCGTCGGACAGGTCCTGATCGTCGCCTCCGTGGCCGCGCTCGGCTACACCGCTGTCGGGGCGCTCCTCCAAGAGATCGGCGTGACGCTTCCCTCGCTGGGCGGCCGCGGGCGGTCGGAGCAGTAAGTCGCGATCGATTCGGTAAGCCGCCGTCGATTCGGTAGGTCGCCGTCGCCCGGAGTCGCGACCGGTATCAGTCGTCGGTCGGAGTCGGCCGCGTCTGTGCGCCCGATCCGGACTCCGACTGCGCGCCCGCTCCGGTCGAACTCGACGCCCCCGTAGCGCGCTCGGCCGGCACCTCGAACCGGTCGAGCCGCGCGAGCAGCTCGTCGGACCGATCGGAGAGCGCGTGTGCCCTGTCGGTCACCTCCGAGACGCTCGCGGTCTGCTCCTCCGCCGCCGCGGCGACGGTCTCGGCCTCGGTCGCGGTCTGGCCGCTCACCGACGCGACGTCCTCGACCATGTCGACGACCTCCTGCGTCGTCCGGGCCTGGTCGTCGGTCGCCTCGCTGATCTCCTGGACCGTCTCGTCGACGACGGTCACGTCCTCGACGACCTCCTCGAACTCCCGGAGCGTGGACTCGACGGCGCCGACGCTCTCGGACACCTGCGACTCCATCGCGTCGACGTCGTCGGCCGTGTCGGCCGAGGCGGTCTGCACCTCGTCGATGCGGTCCGAGATCGCCGCGGCCTCCTCCCGGGTCTCCTCGGCGAGCGCCTTCACCTCGTCCGCGACCACCGCGAACCCCTGGCCGGAACCGTCGGCCCGGGCGGCCTCGATCGAGGCGTTCAGCGCGAGCAGGTTCGTCTCCTCCGCGATTCCGTCGATCACGGCAGCGATCTCGTCGATCTCGCCGATCCGGTCGACGAGGTCCTCGACCGCGGTCGCCGTCTCCCCGATCCGGGATTCGAGCGCTTCAAGCTCCGCGATCGCCTCGGCGGCCTCCTCTCGTCCGTCCCGCCCCCGGTCCGCGGCGCTCCGGGCGGTCGTCGCCGCGTCGTCGGCGGAGGCCGCGATCTCTTCGACGGTCGCCGAGAGCGTGCTCATCTCGGCCGAGACCGCCTCCAGGTCGCTCGTCTGTTCGCTCGCGCCGTCCGAGATCTCCTGTACCGACCGCGCCACCTCCTCGCTCGCGTCGTCGACCTCGTCCATGCTCGCCCGCACGTCGTCGCTCGCCGCCGCGACGTCGTCGGTGAACGAACGGACCTCGCCGATCGTCCCGCCGAGCGTGGCGACGAGCCGGTTGTAGTTCTCGACGAGGTCGTCGTATCTGTCGTCGTCGGTGGCGAGCGATTCCGCGTCGATCGTCGCGGTGAGGTCGCCGTCCTGCGCGCGCTGAGCCGCGTCGTCGAACGCGTCGACCACCGACTCCAGCTCGGCCGTGTACGCCGTCATGTTCGCGGCCATCTCGTCGAGGGCGTCGCCGAAGCCGCCCGGCACCTCCTCGTCGAGGACCGGATCGTCGAACTCCCGCGCCGCGAGCGCCTCGGCCTGCGCCGAGACGGTGCCGAGGTAGCGCTCGACCTCGGCGAACGAGTTCACGAGACTCCCGATCTCGTCCGGCTGGTCTGCGCCGACCGCCCCCGCGGGGCCGCGGCTCTCCGCCGCTCGGACGTCGCCGGCCGCGATCGCGTCCGCCCCGGCCTCCAACCGCTTGAGTGGCGCGACGAAGTCCCGCCGCACGATGAGGAGGGTGTTGTAGATCGCAGCGATCGCTCCGAGGAACAGCGCTCCGGAGACGGCGGACGCGAGCGTCCCGGAGAAGAGGATCGGCGTGAGAAAGATCCCGACGGTGACGAGAAACTGGATCCCGACGGCCGTCACGATCTTCCGCTCTATCGATTCGGAGACGCCGAGACGGTCCATCGTCCCCCAGAGGAGCGACTCGTACCGATCCCGAACCCCCGAGCGTTGCTCTCGGTCTGTCGACATGCCTCGAACTGTGTGGAACCGGCTTAAGAACCTCACCCCCGAGTTCTCACGAGCGATTCTCTGTTCCCCGGTCGTGAGATCGTCCGGTGTTTTTAAAAGAGACCGTCGACGGCGTCGGCCGCGAGGTCGACCGCCGACTCCAAGTCCGGGCCGAGCGGCGACCCGACGACGAGTCCGTCGGCGTGCTCCGCGACGGCGGCCGCGCGCTCGCGGACGGTCTCGGGCGAGCCGGCCATACAGAAGGCGTCGACCATCTCGGGGGTGACGAGGTCGAACGCCGCGGAGAAGTCGCCGGTCGAGACGCGATCGCCGATCTCGCTCGCCGCGTCGGCATCGATCCCGTGCCGCTGCAGGACCGGCGGCGCCGCGCCCGCGGTGATAAAGGCGACCGGCGGACGGGCTGCCTCGCGGGCCGCGTCCTCGTCCTCGTCGATCGAGACCGCGGCGTACGCGATGAGGTCGAAGTCGCCGCGGTGATCGGGGCGGTCGGAGAGGCCGTCGTCGACCTGCTCGCGGGCCCACGCGAGGTCCTTCGGGTGGGAACCGTTGTACAGCAGGCCGTCGGCGTGCTTCGCGGCCATCCGGCACATGTGCGGGCCCTCGCCGCCGACGTGGACCGGAATCGCGGCGCCCTGCGGCGGCTCGTAGTTGAGCCCCGCCTCGCTGGCGTCGAAGGTGCCGTCGTGGTCGACGCGCTCGCCGGCCCAGAGCTTCTGAGCGGTCTTGAACGCCTCCAGGACGGGGCGGAGCCCGCGCTCGTCGGCGAGCTCGAGGTTCGCGAGCGTGGAGGGGTCGCCGGGGCCGACCCCGAAGACGGCACGCCCCTCGGAGAGCTCGTCAAGGGTGGCGACCTTCGAGGCGAGCGTCACGGGATGTGTCTCGTACGGGTTCGCGACGCCCGGGCCGACTCGGACCGACTCCGTGGCGGTCGCGAGCTGCGAGAGGAACGCCCACGGGTCGCGGTTGTTGTAGTGGCACGTCGAGTAGACGGCGTCGTAGCCGGCCTCCTCGGCGCGGACGCCGAGGTCGACGAGGCGGTGCAGGTCGTGTTCGGGAGTGAGTTCGATGCCGAGCATGTCAGGTGTCCTCGTAGCTCCGTATCAGCGGTCCTCGTAGCTCCGTGTCAGCGGTCCTCGTAGCGCCAGTCGCGCAGCGCCTGGCGGACGAAGTCGCCCTCGACCTCGCGGAAGTGGCTGTCCGAGCCCTCGTGGTCGCCGAACGACCAGTCGCGGGCGACGACGACGGGCGTCCCGCCCGCGCCCTCGCCGGCGACGAGGTTTGCCGCCGACGCGAGCTCGTCGATCACGTTCTGGACGGTGACGCCCATCTCCCGGCCGTCGCGGTCGCGCTCGCCGCGCCAGTCGCGGCTCGCCGGCAGGCCGGCCCAGCCGATCGCGACCCCGCGTTGGCCGTGTCGGAACGGGCGCCCGCAGGTGTCGCTGACGACCACGCGGTCGGCCGCGACGCCCTCGCGGATCCGCTCCGCGCTCTCGGTGGGGCGCTCCGGGAGCAGCAGCAGGTCGCCGTCGGGGACGTTCGACCGGTCGATACCGGCGTTGACGCCGATGTGGCCGAAGCGCGTCGCCGTCAGGAGGAACGGGGCCTCCATGATCAGCTCCGTCGACTCCTCGATGACGGCCTGGGCGAAGCGCGGGTCCTTCTCCTCGCCCGAGATCTCCGCGAGCCGACCGGCGACTTCGTTCGCCCGCGGCCCGGCCGGGAACTCGTCGAGGTCGAACGTCCGCCCCTCGGCCTTGGAGACGACGGTGCTGGCGACGACGACGACGTCGTCCTCGCGGAGGTCGACCCGCTCGCCGATCATGGCCGCGAGGTCGTCTCCCTCCCGGATCTCCGGGAGGTCCGGGACGGCGAACAGCTCCATACGATCCACTGGGGTGCGACGAGGAAAAACCCCGCCGGTACCGGGCCGGTTTGACGGTATCGGGCCCCGTCGAAACGCCCAGCGGCTGCCAGAATCAGCGCGCCGAATTACGGACGACGCGTGCGGGTGAGCCACCTCATGTCAAACAAATAATTATTTCTCCGTTCCGCGCGAACGTGCAGTCGATGAGCCAAACTGCCTCTCTCCGGTCCCGGCTCGGACTCTCGGAACGGTCGATAGCGGGCTTCGGTCTCGCCGTGTCGGGAGTCATCGGATTCATGGGGATCATCACGGCGGAGGTCCTCTATCCGAGCTATTCGGCCCGACAGGATATCAGCGATCTGGGGTCGACACGCCCGCCCGACCCGGTGATACACGAACCCTCGGCGACGATCTTCAATTCCACGATGCTCCTGACGGGAGCGGTAGTAGTCCTCTCGGCGTACCTGCTGTACCGGGTACTGGACCGTCGCGGGTTCCCATTCGCGCTGGCCGTCTTCGGATTCGGCGCGTTCGGCGTCGGGGTCTTCCCCGGTAACGTGACCCCGTGGCACGGACTGTTCGCGCTCCTCACGTTTTTTGCGGGAGGGATCACGGTCCTCCTCTCCGCCCGGGTAGTCCCCCGACCGTTCTCGTTCCTCTGCGGGATGCTCGGCGGAGTCTCTTTCCTCGTTCTCGTCAGCGTCTTCGTTTTCGGATTGGTCGTCGGTGGCCCCCATCCGCTCGAATTCCTCGGGAGCGGCGGAATCGAGCGGTGGGTCGTCTATCCGCTCATTCTCTGGTTGCTCGCGTTTGGTGGCTACCTCTCGGCCAAACCGGAGGACACGACGGGGGATGTGCCGGAGTAGCCGGCCCGCGCTGATACCTCACCGGACCTCGAACCGGGTGTTCGCGAGACGTCGCGACCGACACGCCCGCCGCATGCGGCACGGCCGTCGACACCGATCACGTCCTGAGGAGTCCGACGGGGGCCGCCGCACGACATCGATACCGTCCGCCCGGTGCCGGTGTCGTTCAGGCTCGGTTCCCGTGTCGTAAACGCGGTCGCTCGTCTGCATACTCGCGTGGTGGAGTCCCGCTACCGAAGCAATTTTCGCCGAGTGTTCGCCGCGACCAGACCGCCGCCGGCGATGACCGCGACCGCCGCTGACAGCGGGTTGAAGAACCCGACGACCAACGCCAAGAGCGCGATCCCGTTGTAGGAGAACGCGAGGAGGTTGTTCTGTTTCACGCGGCGACGAGCCGCAGCCGCGAGGTCGAAGGCCGTCTCGACGGAGCGGATGTCGTTGTCGACGATCGCGACGTCGGCGGCGTCGGCGGCCAACGCCGTGCCGCCGCCCAACGAAATGCCGAGGTCGGCGGCCGCGAGCGCCGGGGCGTCGTTGGTGCCGTCGCCGACCATCGCGACTTGGCCGTCCGATTTGAGCCGTCGGATCGTCGCTGTCTTCCCTTCCGGCGGGACCGTCGCGAAGACGTGCGTCACGTCCTCGTGCCGCGTGAAGAAATCCGTCGCTTCTTCGTCGTCGCCGGTCAGGACGACGATGTCCGTGTCCCGCGCACCGAGTCGAGATATCGTGTCGTCCCAGCCGTCTCGAGGCTCATCGCCCACGACGATCAGTCCCTCTGCCGTCCCGTCGCGACCGACGACGACCGGAAGCTGACCGAACCCCCGAGCGTCGGCGACGCGGGACCGAATGTCGTCGTCCACGGTCCATCCCCGTTCCGCGAAGAGCCCGAGGTTTCCGACGAGATACGTCGTTCCGTCGATCACCCCCTCGATACCGGACCGGTGGTTCGTGAACTCGCTTATCCGGCCGGCGTCGAGGCTTCCCTGGACCGCGCTCTCGTCGGCGAAGGCCGTGGTGATGGCGTTTGCAGCGGGGTGTGACGCCCGCTGCTCGAGCGCTGCGACGGCGTCGAGTAGCTCCGCGGGGGCGTTCGCCTCGATCACCTCCATCTCGCCGGTCGTGAGGGTCCCCGTCTTGTCGAAGACGACGATGTCGACATCTCGAAGCCGTTCGAAGACCGTCTCGTCGAAGATAATGATCCCGTGACGGAGCGCGCTCGCGAGGCTCTTGGCAACCGAGAGCGGCGTCGCGAGTCCGAGGGCCCACGGCGACCCGGCGAGGAGGACCAGCAGTGCGAGGAGGACCGCGTCTGAGACGGTCACACCGAACGCGAGCGCGCCAGCGCCGCCGATCGCAACGGCGGCTCCGACGACGAGGAGCACCGCGCGCGACGCGAGTCGGTCAGCGTGGCGTTGCACGCCGTGAGTCGCGCTCTGGAGGTCCCAGACGGCGGTCGTTATCCGATCGATGCTGCTCGTCAGGTCCGGGCCGACGCGGATCAGGGCGGCTCCGTCCGTGACGATCGATCCCCCGATGACCTCGTCTCCGGCGCGTTTCGGCACCGGTAGCGACTCACCGGTGACGATCGATTCGTCGACGGTGCAGCCGTCGTCGACCAGTTCGCCGTCTACGGGGACTCGTTCGCCCTGTCGAACGAGGACGGTATCGTCCGCATCGAGGTCCTCGACGCGAACTTCCCGCGTTCCCCCGTCGGCGTCGTGCGTCCGTGCGCGCTCGACTTGCGATATCGTGAGCTCGGTCAGGCGGTCGAGCGCGCGTTGCTTGATCGACGACTCGTAGAACGCCGCCGCGGTGACCGCGGCCGTGACGACGATCGCGAGGTCGTAGAAGATGTCGTTCCGACCGAGGATGACGGCGACCGTGCTGTACGCGTACGCGCTGGTCGCGGTGATCGCGACTAGCAGGTCCGTGTTCGGGCGCCGCATCTTGAGACTGATGTACGCGCCACGCAGCACGGGGAGACCGGTAAAGACCAGAATGAGCCCGGTCATCACGAAATACAGCCGGAGGAAGACGAACGCTCCCTGACTATCGAGCCGGAACGCGCCTTGGAAGACGGCGAGCGCTTGCCAGTCGAATATCGACGCGAGGTGCGCCGGGTAGAGGATCGCGACGTACGGGACCAGCAGAAACGCACCGAAGAGGAACCCGACGGAGTATCGCATCCCCAGGAGCTGATCGTCGCGGCGCTTCCGAATGCCGCCCATCTCCCGCGATCGGCGCGTCGTTCCGCCGGTATCGCTCGTGTCTGTCGAGGCGTCTTCGCGGAGGTACGCCGTGTATCCGAGGGTACTCAGCGCGTCACGCAGCGACGCCTTCGACACGGTGTCGGGGTCGTGTTCGATTCGGATGGTCTCCGTGACGTAACTCGCCTCGGCATCGGTCACGCCCTCCCGGTCCTCGGCGAGCGATTCGAGATACGCCTCGCACGTCGCGGAGTGCATCCCGTCAATCCGGAAGAACGTTCGAAAACCGCTCCGATCGGGAGCATCAGCGTCGCCGCTCCGCGCACTCTCGGTCTCAGTCGAGGTTCGGGCGGCCTCGGAGCCGTCGGAAGCGCCGAGCGTCGCGTACACGTCTCGGCATCCGCTCGAACAGAACGACCGTCCGCCGACGGTCTCGAACGCGGAAGACCGGACCTCTCGACCACATAGGTGGCAGTTATCGGTCATATTCTCGTGGCGGCGCGTCCGCTTCGCGTCCGATATCACACCGGCCCGAACGGAGACGGTGGTGCAGCCTCAGTTCGTTTCCCGACGCGACCTGATGATGGAGTGTCAATCGCTTACGGCTCGGTACGGAGGTCGCGTTTATGGTGTTGTTGCTCTCTCGCACCGAGTCGCTCTCCGTGACGGACGCCGTATCGATCGATGAGAGTCGGCCCTGTCGAAGTCCCTGTCAGCTGGTCGAACACTCGTGCTGGACAGAGGGCGCGGGTTCGGCACGCAGCAATTGCTCAGGGGATGTTCGTTTCGGCCGAAAAGCCGCCGTATGGCCAGCCCGGGACCCCGGCGGCGACTGAGCGCGGTCGTCGTCGAACGACCTCCCTCGTATCCGTGTCAGAGCGGGAATCTGTCTCTGAGCGACTGGAACGCGAGTCGGCCGAGCAACCGACTGGGGCCGCGCTTCGGCAGGTCGCGGACGACGGCCGTCGTGCTCGGCGGCTCTGCCTCACCGATACCGAGTTCCCACTCCGTTTCCGACTCGAACCGGTCGACTGCGGCCTCGACGCGGTCTCGCACCGCATCGGCATCCATCGTCTTCACGTCGCCGGTCTCCATGAGCACGTCGCCGTCCACGATCACGGTCTCCACGTCAGCCGGCGCCGCGTTATTCGCCACCTGCGCCGGAACGTTAGTCAGCGGCGTGAATTTCGGCTTGTCGACGTCCAGCAGAATGACGTCGGCGCGCTTACCGGGTTCGAGACTCCCGATCTCGTCGCCGACCCCGAGCGCCTCCGCCCCGTCGATGGTGAGCATGCGTACGAGTTCCATCGAGTCGTACTGGCCGGCCGAGCGCTTGAGGTTCGCCGCGAGCCGGGCCTGCCGCGCCTCGCCGAACAGGCTGTAGGAGTCGTGCCAGTAGTGGTCGTCGATGCCCAGGCCGACGTCGACGCCCGCGTCGCGCAGCTCCGGCACCGGGGTCCACTGCACGTCGCCGTCCGTGTTCCAGTAACAGAAGATCGACGGGCAGTGCGCCACCGACGCGTTCGCCTCGGCGGTGCGCCGGATGTCCTCGTCGTCGGCGAGCCGGAAGTGCGCGGCCACCAGCCGGTCGTCGAGGAGCCCGACCTCATCGAGGAGCCCGAGCGAGTCCGCGGCGCCGTTCGACCGCGCCATCGCGTTGCTCGCCTCCAGTTCGAGCAGGTGGGTGTGGACGAGCAGATCTGGGTGTTCGGCGGCGAGGTCGGCGGTCCGTTCCCACAGTTCACGGGTACACGACCAGTCGTCGTGGGGGTCGATCGTCGCCCGGATCCGGCCGTTGTACGCGCCGTGGTACTCGTCGATGAACTCGCGGCCCCGGTCGAACTGCTCTCCGACGGGGACGTCCCAGAAGAGGTCGGAGAGCGCCATCCCGAAGAACCCGCGCAGGCCCGCTTCGCCGAACGTCTCCGCGCCCGCGCTCGGACGGACGTCCATCGAGTTGACGGTCGTGACCCCGCCGGTGAGGAAGTTCAGCGCAGCGAGTTCGTACCCCGCCTCGGTGACGTAGCCGTACTCGCCCTCGGCGATGTGTCCGAAAATGGCGGTCATCCCGCTCATCATCTCCGCGAGGTCGAGGTCGCTGAACGCGCCGAGCAGCGGCGTCAGTTCGAGGTGGGTGTGCGCGTTGACGAGCCCCGGCATCACGAGCGTGCCCTCGCCGTCGACGACGCGGTCGGCCGCGATGTCTGCGTCACCGTCCCGGGACGAGCGCACGTCGGTGATTCGGCCGTCCTCGATGAGCACCGTTCCTCGCTCGTAGAGCCGATTTCGCTCGTCCACCGTGAGAACGACCGCGTCATGAATTACAGTGTCAGCCGTCATTTTCGCCCACCTGTCAGAGCCGTGGCTAGTCGCTATTATTACTGCCCGTGTTCGCTCGCCCGCGAGCGCGGGACCCCCGCGAGTTCGCTCTTCGTGAGCGTCGGCGTCGCGACGCCTACGATCGCGTCCGTCGGAGCCTCGACGCACTAACACCCCTTCAACGGCGGCGGGCGTCGACTACCCGCGGCGCGTAGCGTCACGCTCGTTTCGTCAGTTCAGTTATAAACGAACACTCAGGACCGCAGGGCGGGTTCCGACCGCTCCGCACGTCTTATAACTGACTCAGCCGATTTCGTACGTGTGGACCTCCACGTCCGGTACGAGGGCGACGACGACCCCGAGAAGTGCACGGCCCGGAAGCTCGCGCGGTTCGACCTCGCGGAGCTGCACCGCTCCGACCGCGCCACGCCCTACGGAGTCGTGCTCAACCCCCACGCCGAGCGGGCGCTCTCGCCCGCGGACGCCGACCTCGCCCGCGACAACGCGCTCGTCGCGCTGGACTGCTCGTGGGAATCGGCCGGCGAAAAGACCTTCTCGCTACCCGGCGAGCACCGAGCGCTCCCGTACCTCGTCGCCGGCAACCCCGTGAACTTCGGCCGGCCGATGCAGCTCACGACGGTGGAGGCGTTCGCCGCCGCCCTCCACATCCTCGGCGAGCCCGACCACGCGGAACGGATCATGGCGAAGTTCACGTGGGGCGAGACGTTCCTCGACCTCAACGAGGAGCCGCTCCGGCGGTACGCCGACTGCGAGGACTCGGCCGAGGTCGTCGCGATTCAACAGGAGTACCTCGACCGGGAGTAGCCGGCGGAGCCCGCCGGGCCCGCCGAGCGCCCCACGCCCGACGGCGCCGATACCGGCACCGAACGTGGTCGCGACAAGCCTTTTGCGTGAATCGCCCCTATTCGGTAGCGATGGTATCCACTGGCGACACCGCACCCGACATCTCCGCGAAGATCGGCACGAGCGACCACGAACCGTTCGAGCTCGACGACCACCTCGGCGACGGGCCGGTGGTGCTGGCGTTCTTCCCCGGGGCGTTCACCCCGCCGTGCACGAACGAGATGGTCGCGTTCCAGGAGCACGCCGACGCCTTCGACGCGGCCGGCGCGACCGTCTTCGGGATCAGCGCGGACTCCCCGTTCTCCCAGGGGGCGTTCCGCGAGGAACACGGGATCGAGTTCGACCTCGTGAGCGACATGGGCGGCGACGCGATCCGGGCGTACGACCTCGAGATGGACATCGCCGAGCTCGGCCTCTACGGCATCGCCAACCGCGCCGTCTTCGTCCTCGACGCGGAGGGCGAGGTCGTCTACGACTGGGTCGCCGACGACCCGACCAACGAGCCCGACTACGAGGCCGTCCTCGACGCGGCCGAGAGCGCGTAGAGCGTCCCCGGTCGACGAGTAGCGGTTTCGGTCGCTTCTTCGGCCGTTCTTTCATAAACAGATGGTGGCGGTTCGGCGGCAAAACACCGGTAACGCCCCGGCCCTCGCTTATAAATAACCGACTCGGGATCGACGACGAACAACTTCAAAGCCCCAGTCGCGAGGCGGGCGCACGCTCGCTGCGGTCCTCGCTCACTCGCTCCGCTCGTTCTCTGCGGTCCTTGGGTCGTCATCAGAACGCGAAGCGTTCTGATTGGCTCACGAGAGCTTTGCTCTCGTGAACGCCTGCGCCCGCCTCGCGACTGCCCCTTTGAGTCCCGCCCCGCACAGCACCGCACCTCGTCCCTCCCCAGCCTCGTCGCTCACTTCGTCGCCGGCGCTTCGCGCCGGCTGCTCGTGGCGCTACGCGCCACGCCGTTCGCGACTCCCTCGCGCGCGCTCCTCGGCCGCAAGGCGGCCTCGGAGGCGCGCGCCAACCGGTAAAACACACCCACCGACACCACCAATCTGAACCGAATCAAAAAAGCCGACTCAGTCCCCGAGCACGCCGCCGATCGCGCCCGCGAGCGCCGAGTCGACCGCGAACAGGAACGTCACGAACAGCCCGACGACCAGCACGCCGGCGCCACCGAGCAGGCTCCCGATCGGGCCGCCCGCGAGCCCGACGAGCCCGCCGAACGCGGCCAGCAGCAGCGTGACGACGACGCCGCTCACGGAGCCGGCCAGGAGTCCGTGCCACGTCCCGGAGAGGAGGCCGCCGCCGGCGACGTAGCCGGCGACGAAGCCGCCGATCAGCCCGGCGCCGACGTGGCCGACCACCGGCGCGAACGTCGCGAGCAGTCCGGCGATCAGCATCACCGCGAACCCGTAGCCGACGGCGCGCCAGTCTGTCATGCGTCGCGATAGCGGGTGAGGGGGTAAGTAATCGCCGGGACGGCGCTGGTGTCGGGGTTTAAGCCGCTCACCCCGCAACAGCCACGGCGTGCCCTCCGATTCGCCCCGCTCGGTCGAGGAGGCGGTCTCGGCAGTCGACGCGGATGCCGACACCGCGGGCGACTCGACCGAGCCCTCGAAATCACCGGACGCCGTCGAGTGGGGTCCGGTCCGCTTCGATCGACTGCGTTCAGCGGCGTTCGGCGGAATCATCGTCGCGGGCGGACTCCTCCTCGCGGCACTCGCGGTCCTCGCGATCGGGGTGGGTGCCTCGCTGGTCGAGGGCGACTGGCCCCCGCCGTCGATGTGGGCGGTGGGCGTCATCCTCCTCGTCGGCGGGCCGGTGTCGCTGCTCTACTGGATCATCGCGTACGACCGGACCTCCCCGGAACGACGCCGAGAGCTCCGGTCGCAGTTCGGCGACTACTCGTTCGATCCCGCTCGGTTCCGTCTCGGCTGGACCCTCGCCGGAGCGGGAGCCGTCCTCGCCGTCGTCGTCGCGGCGACCGGGGGCGGTCCGCTCCCGGGCGCTCCGTCGCTGTTCCAGGGGGTCGTGCCGCTGCTCCTCGCGCTGCTCGCGTTCGCGCCGGCGCTCGCGGGCTCGCGGGGAACCGACGTGCGACTCGATCCGGCCGCGCTGAGCGTGGAGCGAACGTACCGGAGCCACGGTCGAACGCGCACCGACGAGCTCGGGGCCGCGGTCCGGACGCGCCGGATCGACCTCCCGTGGACGACCGTCTTCCTGGTCGCCTACCGCGGCAACGCGTGGTATCGTTCGACCCCGTGGCTGGTCGTCCCGACCGAACTGGCGGACGACGTCGAGCGGGGGCTCGCCGAGGCGCTCGCGCGGAGCGACGGGCCCGACCGCGCCAGCGTCGCGGAACGCGTTATCCTCGCGGCGCTGGGGTCCGCCTCGCTCGTCGCGGGCTTCGCGATGGCCGTCGCGGCGGGCGAGACCGCGGCCGGCGTGCTGTTGGCGCTCCTGACGGCGCCGTTCAGCCTCCTCTTCGTGGCGCTCGCGGCGCGGTTGTGATCCCTCCCGAGGCGCCGGTGGGGCCCCTCGTCGACACCGGATATGTCACCCCCCACCACGCGACTCATATAGCCGGGCCTCCTAACGTCGCACATGGACAGAAAGCGTCTTGAGAGCGCGCTGGCGGAGGCGTTCGACGGGACCGCGGCCGAACGGCGGGCCGTTTCCCGGGCGGCCTGCGACCTCGCCGACTCCGGTCGACCCTCCGAGGACCGGGGACACGCGCTCACCGTCTCGGGCGTGGTCGACCACCTCGACGACGCGCCCGACGGCTCCTCGCTCGTCGAGCGCTGGAACTGGTGGCTCGGCGCGCTCGACGCCGCCTACGGCGGGTACGACTACTTCACCGTGCGGTTCGTCGAGGGCGACGAGGAGGCGGGGCTTCGACGGTAGCTCGGCGAGAGCCCGGCGGGGAACTCCGCGGGGGGGTCGCGAGCCGAAACCCGAACGCGAACGCGGGATCGCCGGGTTCCGCCGTCGAGCCCTTCACTTTCACTTTCACTCCGGGCATGGCTCGCTTATAGGGGCGTTCCGCTCGACATCCGAAGTATGAGCGCGAGTACCCAGACCCGACCGCGGTACGCGACGCCGACGCGGAAAGACGTCACCGACTGTCGAACGGATCGGATCGCCGACCTCGTCCGGACGAACCGCGTGCGCGGGAGCGAGGTGGCGCTGGAACGGCGCGGCGGGCGGACGTACCTCGTGACGCGGCCGGCGGAATAAGAGCGGTCGTCGACCGAGCGGGGCGAGTCAGTCGTCGGCCGTGAGCGGGCTCCGGACGCTGCCGCCGTCGGAGAGCAGGCTGTCGAGGCCCACCCCGAGCGATTCGTCGGTCCGCGCGACCGACTCCGCGCGCGGCGTGTCGGTCATCAGCGCCCGGATCGCGTCGACGTTCTCGGGGACCACGTCGGCCTCCTGGTGGACGTTCTGGAACAGGTACAGGTCCCGCCCCTCGACGCTTATCGACTCCGCCCAGACGCAGTTCTCCCAGAGGTCGCCGCGCGGACGCCCGATATCGGCGGCGTAGTCCTTCAGCGCTCCGGCGCCGTCGATCCCGGCGCGTTCGGGGATCATGAACACGCGGCTCTCGTCGGCGAGGAGGTCCCTGACCGCGGCCGCGCTCGGCTCCTCCTCGAGAGTGACGTTCACGCTGTGGGTGTGCATCGCCGTGACGGGGGCCTTCAGCGCGGCCGTGTCGACGTCGACGTCCGGGAGGATCGTGTTCACGTCGGGACCGTGGTGGGAGGGGACGGTCTTCGGATCCGGCACGACGTCGTTGATGGGCCCCCGGTCGGTCTCGCTCGGGTCGCCGCCGCGGCGGACGAGCGTCACGCGCGCCTTCTCGATGCCGTACGTCTCGTCGAGGGGGGCGAGGATCCGGGAGAGCCCGGTGGAGTTACAGGAGACGACGCGGAGCGAGTCGGCGTCGCGGGCGGCCCCGTAGCTCCCCCGCGCGTTGAACGAGGCGTCGGCGACGGCGGCGTCCTCGCCGCCCTGGTAGATCGCCGGCACGTCGTGGGCCGCGTACGTCGCTCGGTTGCGCTCGCCGATTCCGGAGGGACAGCAGTCGACGACGACGTCGACGGCGCCGAGCAGGTCGGTGAGCGTTCCCGCCACGCCGAGCCCCGCGGCCTCGAACTCGTCGGCGCGGTCGGCGATCGCCGCGTAGAGGTCGTACCCGCGTCGGATCGCGGCCTCGGCGCCGTAGTTGGGGCTCGCCTTCGCCACGCCGACGACCTCCATGTCGGGCTGGGCCGCGACCGCGTCCGCGACCCGCTTCCCGATCGTGCCGTACCCGTTGACGCCCACGCGTATCATACCGAACCCTCGCTCACACACCGGCATAATCTTTTCGAGTAAATTAATAAGAAATTAACTACGGCGTGAGTAATCGGTCGGTAAATTCGACCGACGTGAGAGTGTAACAGAGTTTCGAAAAGGAGTAAAAATAAACAAATGAGAAGGACTAACGCCCGCGAACACCGAGTACCGATCATGACGTCCGACCTCTCCGAGGCGGCCGCGACCGCCGTGAACCAGTGTCTGAACGTCGCGCCCGACGAGTCGGTCGTCGTCGTGACCGACGACGAGCGCGAACCGATCGGCGAGGCTCTGTACGAGGCCGCGACCGCCGTCACCGACGAGACGACGTTCCTCCGGTACCCGCCGGCCGAACAGCACGGCACCGAGCCGCCCGCGCCCGTGGCGGCCGCGATGGTCGAGAGCGACGTCTTCCTCGCGCCGACGACGAAGAGTCTCAGTCACACCCGCGCCCGCGGAGCCGCCTGCGACGCCGGCGCCCGCGGCGCAACGCTGCCGGGGATCACGCCAGACGTGTTCGCCACGGGGCTCGACGCGGACTACGCCGCCATCGAGGCCGCGTGCGACGACGTGCTCGCGCAGGTCGCCGGCGCCGACGAGGTCCGCGTCACCTCGCCCGAGGGCACCGACATCACCTTCGGGATCGGCGACCGCGAGTGGCTCTCGGACACCGGGATGGTCCGCGATCCCGGCGACTTCTCGAACCTGCCGGCCGGCGAGGTGTTCGTCGCGCCGGAGACCGCGACGGGCACCTTCGTCGTCGACGGGACGATGATGCCCCACGGCCTGCTCGACGAGGACCAAGAGCTCACCTTCGAGGTCGAGGACGGACTGGTCACGGGCATCGACGACGACGCGGTCCGCGCCGACGTCGAGGCGGCCGCGGAGTCGGTCGGTGACGCCGCGTACAACCTGGCCGAACTCGGCATCGGGACCAACGTCGGCGTCGACGAGCTGGTCGGCTCGGTCCTCCTCGACGAGAAGGCCGGCGGCACCGTGCACATCGCGATCGGCGACAACGCCGGGATCGGTGGGGAGACGGACGCCCCGATCCACCTCGACGGGATCCTCCGGAACCCGACCGTCTACGCCGACGGCGCCGAGATCGAACTGCCGACCGCGTAGGGGGAGCCGGGTCAGAGACGGTCGCTCATTTATAAACGAACGTTGCGGTCGGCGCGTGCCTCCGAGCGCCCAGCGGGCGCGAGGAGCACGCGCGAGGGACGCGGCGACCGAAGGGAGCCGCGAGGCTGGGGAGGCGTGAGGCCGCGGTGCCGTGCGGGGCGGGACTCAAAGGGGCAGCCGTGAGGCGGTCACAGGCGACGTAAGCACTGGAAGGAGCGAGTGAAACGAGCGACTGAAGCGCGTGGTTCGAAACGGCTTCGCCGTTTCGTCATCACGAGACGCCTTTGGCGTCTCGAACGACAGCGAGCGTGTGACCGCCTCACGGCTGGGGCTTTGCAGGCATACACCATCGATCCGCCACCAGCAGTTATTTATAAACGAACGGTCGGATCGTTTTAGGTACTCACCGCGGCAGCAACCGTTTATAATCGATCGACACCCTATTCAACGACCGCGAGCGCGACGCCCGCCACGTCCCGCACGCCGACCACCTGGTGTCGCCAGCCGTCGCCGGCGTCGACGCACAGCGTGCCGGCCGCGGTGACGGCGACGGAGATTCCGGGACCGTAGCCGAGCGCGACCGGGTCCTCGTCCACGGGGAGCTCGGTCTCGCCCCACGTCTCGGCGTCCCACGCGACGGCCTCCGTCCCTGACGCGTCGCCGGCGTGGACCAGAAGATCGCCGTCGAGGACCGCCATCGCGTGGCCGTCGCCGTCGGCCGCGACCGCCTCCGCCGCCCCCTCCCGCGCCGTCATCCAGCCGTTGCCGAGCCAGTAGAGCCCGGACCCGGTCGCCGCGAGGGGCATCCCCGCGCCGGCGACGTCACGGGCGTCGTCGAGGCCGACCGCGGTGAGCGCGCGCGCCGCACTCGCGTCGGTCGCGGCGGCCGCGCCGTCGCCCTCGGTGACCCGATACACCCCGTCCGCGGCCGCGACGAGGGGGCCGTCGATCGCGCGCGGCTCCGACACGGACCCGACCCGGGTGACCGCCGCCGCGGTCGGCGCGCCGTCGCCCCCCTCGACCGCGACGCGGTCGATCTCGCCCTCCTCACCGGCGACGAGGAACGCGCCGTCGTGGACGCTCGCGGCGACAGCGGCGACCGCGGCGCCTGTGTCGGCATCGATCGGCTCGAACTCGGGGTCGTCGCCGACGAGGGCGACGCGCAGGCCGTCCGCGGTCGCGATCCCGACGAGGTCCGACTCGTCGTCCCGGGGGAGGACCGCGACGTCGCGGGCCGGCTCGCGGGCGACCATGTCGAACGCGCCGACCTTGTCGGCCGACAGCGCCACTCGGACGACCCCGTTCCCGGTGGCGACGTACGCGTCGGTGCGGCCCGCCGTCCCGGCGTACACGCGCTTCTCCTCGATCGAGATGTCGTCCTCCGCGGGTGCCATCGGCCGGGGATTCGGGCGGGGGTCTCATAAGCCCCGCGCGCCGGGGGCGCGGGAGCCGGGCGGCCGGCGGTCCGCGTGGCGCGGGCGCGGTCGCCCCGAGGCTTGACGACCGCCCGCCCGTTTCGACGCGCATTAGGTCGGCGACCGCGTACCGCCGGCCGTGCAACCGGTCGCCGCCGAGGTCGTCGCCCTGCTCGCCGAGGTCGCCCCGCGGCTCGCGCGGATCGCGGCGTTCATCGCGGTCGGCGTCTTCGCCGCCAACGTCGCGGTCGCGTTCGGGCTGATCCGGTACGTCGCGGGGCTGGCCGGGTGGCTCACCCGCCCCGCGAACCTCCCCGACGAGGTCGGCACCGCGATCCTCACGACGGCGGCGTCGACGACCGCGGGGTACGCCACGCTCGCCGAGTACCGCGAGTCGGGCCTGCTCGACGACCGGGCGACGCTCGTCGCCGTGACCATCAACACGTTCTTCGGCTTCGTCCAGCACGTGTTCACCTACTACATCCCGGTGTTGATCCCGATTCTGGGCGTCGAGACCGGGACCGTTTACGTCTCCGCGCGCGCCGGCATCGCCCTCACTATCACCGTCACGGGCGTCCTCGCCGGGGGCGTCCTCCTCTCCGAGCGCAACGTCGACCGCGCCGCGCTCGCCGATGTCGACGCGACCGGCCCCGAGGCCGACGACCGCACGAGCCGAGAGCGCGTCCGGGCGGCCGCCGAGAAGTCGTGGTCGACTCTCCGACGCATCGTCCCCCGACTCGCGGTCGTCTACACCCTCGTGATCTGGCTCGTCACCTCCTACGATGTCGAGGCGCTGACGAGCGTCGCCGAGCCGATCACCGGGGTTCTCGGGCTGCCGGGGGCCGCGGTCCCCGTGATCGCCGTGTACACCCTCGACACGACGGCCGGGGCCGTCACGCTCGCCGGCACCGACGCCGGCGTGTTCACCACCCGGACCGCGGTCGCGAGCCTGCTCATCGGCGGCATCCTCTCGTTTGCCGTCTCCACCTTCCGGCGCTCGATCCCCTTCCAGTACGGGATCTGGGGCGCCGAGTTCGGGACGAAGGTGATCGCCGTCAACACCGCCCTGAAGCTCGTCTTCATCTCGGCGACGGTCGCGCTGCTGCTCGCGCCGGTGTGGTGATGCGAGCCGAACGCTTCCCGTGACGCCCGCGCGGTCACGTGATCATCTGCCCGAACTGGAGGATCAGCGGAATCACCGACGAGACCAGGAGCGACACCACGCCCGGCAGGTCGTACGCCCACGTTCGGATCTCCGTCACGTTCCGCCGTCGGGCCTCGAGGACATCCAACCGTGTGGAGACGTCCTCGGGCGAGTGTGCCGAATCCCCCGCACTGGAGAGGGCTTCGTACATGCGCTCGTACTTCGCGTCTATCTCGCCCAAGAGCGTCCGTTTCTCCGACTGAAGGGCGGTGTGGATCGAAAACTGCGGGACCGCGAACAGGACGACGCCGAACAGGAACACGAGGAGGAACGTCGATAGGAACAGCGGATCCGTCCAGGGATCGTACTCGGTGGCGATCAAGAGCACCATCCCGAAGGTCAGGGAGGCGAACCACCCCACCGAGATGACGATGTTGAACCGCGCGAGCGGCGTGAGTTCGACCGCGGCCGTTCGAACCTCTCGTATTCGCAGACGCGTTACGTCGCTGACCAAGCGGACGTGGATCACCGCGACGTGAACGGCTATCAGGAGCCCAACCAGACTCACGATGCCGAACGCGTAGTTGATAACGCCCAGCCAGTCGGCGTACACGCCGAGGGGTAGACGCACCGTCGGAGCGGCGACGGAAACCCGGGGATCCGCGCTCCGTACGTAGATCACGTACGGGGCCCCGACCAACACCAAATCGTAGATGACGCCCGACAGCAGGACGACGGGAAACCACAGCAGGACGCGCCCGAGATCGTACATCTCGGCGATCCGAGACCGAACGACGGCTCGATACTCGGTCTCGGATACGTCGAAGACGGGTCTGAGCCTCACCCACAGCTCCGGGTATCGCTTGGCCCACCACCCGAACGTGAGTCCCCCGACGAACAGGCCGACGGTCCAAACGTAGACCGACCCGGTCCGCAGGAACCGGAGTCCGAACCCGCCTCGGAATGCGATGACCGCGCTCGCCGCAAACGGAACTCCCCCAACGAGCAGTGAGACGGCGAACAGGCTGCGACGGTCGAGCGACCGGAACGCGGCGATCAGCCGCGACGCCACCGGAGATCGGACGTCACTCAGCGCTAATTCGGCGTCTGGCTCGGAATTCTCGCCGGAGGAGGGATCTCCCCCCGGCTCCCCGTCAGGGGGCGCCATTCTACAGCGATCGACGGTAATTGATAAAGTTCTTCGGACGGTCGAGGCACCGCCGGCGCTCCCGGTCCGTCGGTCCCGGGGCGGTTCTCGACGCCGCCGGAGGATTCATCGCGGAGTGCGAAACCGCCGACCGACGGATTCGAGTCGCTCACTGACCGACCGATCGCGCGGATAAAAACGGCGTCCGCGACGAGCGCGGCGTCGCGACCTATTCGAGGTCGAAGCGGTCGAGCCGCATCACCTTCGTCCACGCGTCGACGAAGTCGCGGACGAGCTTCTCCTCGGCGTCCTGGCTCCCGTACACATCCGCGATGGCGCGGAGCCGGGAGTTCGAGCCGAAGACGAGGTCAAGCCGCGTGGCCTCCCACTCGACCTCGCCGGTCTCGCGGTCGATCCCCTCGTACACGTCCGCCTCCTCCGCGGCCGCCTCGACGGGCTGCCACTCGGTCCCCATGTCGAGCAGGTTCACGAAGAAGTCGTTCGTCAGCGACCCGGGGCTGTCGGTGAGGACGCCGCGGTCCGTGTCCTCGTAGGTGGCGCCGAGCGCGCGCATCCCGCCGACGAGCACGGTCATCTCGGTGGCGGTCAGGTCGAGGAGGTCAGCCTTGTCGACCATGAGCTCCTCGGGGGGGTGCTCGACGCCGTCCCCGAGGTAGTTCCGGAACCCGTCGACCCGCGGCTCGAGCGCCTCGAACGAGTCGGGGTCGGTCTGCTCCTGCGAGGCGTCGGTCCGTCCCGGCTCGAACGGGACCGTCACGTCGTACCCGGCGTCCGCGGCCGCCTGTTCGACGGCGGCGGCGCCGCCGAGGACGATCAGGTCGGCGAGCGAGACGCGCACGTCGTCGTCGCGCGAGGCGTTGAACTCCGCCTGAATTCCTTCGAGCGTCTCCAGCACCGCGTCGAGCTGCTCCGGCTCGTTCACGTCCCAGTCGCGCTGGGGGTCGAGCCGGACGCGCGCGCCGTTCGCGCCGCCCCGCTTGTCGCTGTCGCGGTACGTGGACGCCGAGGCCCACGCCGCCTTGACGAGCTGTCGCGTCGTCAGGTCGGTGTCGAGGATGTCGGCCTTGAGCTCCTCGGCCTCCGCGTCCCCGATCAGGTCGTGGTCGACCTCGGGGATCGGGTCCTGCCAGATCATCTCCTCGTCCGGGACTTCCGGGCCGAGGAACCGCGACGGCGGGCCCATGTCGCGGTGGGTGAGCTTGTACCAGGCCTTCGCGAAGTTCATGCCGAACGCCATCGGATTCTCCTGGAACTCCTCCATGATCTCCCGGTAATCGGGGTCGCGCTTCAGCGCGATGTCGGTCGTGAGCATCATGGGGGTGACGTCCTCGTCGGGGTCGTGGGCGTCCGGGGCGCTCCCGCGGAGCTCCCCGTCTTTGGGGAGCCACTGCCAGGCACCGCCGGGCCCTTTCTCCGCGACCCACTCGTACTCCAGCAGGTTGTCGATGTAGCCCATGTCCCACTCGGTCGGGGAGCCGGTCCAGGGGCCCTCGATCCCGCTCGTGATCGTGTCGCCGCCCTTCCCGGTCCCGTAGTCGTTCTCCCAGCCGAGGCCCTGCGCCTCGATGGGCGCCGCCTCGGGCTCCGGACCGAGGTGCTCGTCGGGGTCGTCGGCGCCGTGGACCTTCCCGAACGTGTGGCCGCCGGCGATGAGCGCCGCCGTCTCCTTGTCGTTCATCGCCATGCGGTCGAACGTCTGTCGGATGTTCTTCGCCGACAGCTCTGGGTCGGGGTTGCCGTCCGGCCCCTCGGGGTTGACGTAGATGAGCCCCATCACGGACGCGCCGAGTCCCGGCTCGATCTCGCCGGGCTCGTCGAAGCGCTCCTGGGTGTCCATCTCGGACTCCGGACCCCAGTAGGCGGAGTCGTCGGGCTCGAAGGCGTCCTCGCGGCCGCCGGCGTAGCCGAACGTCTTGAACCCCATCGACTCGATGGCGACGTTCCCGGCGAGGATCATCAGGTCGGCCCACGAGATCTTGCGGCCGTACTTCTGTTTGATCGGGAGGAGCAGCCGGCGAGCCTTGTCCAGGTTCGCGTTGTCCGGCCAGCTGTTGAGCGGCGCGAGCCGCTGCCGGCCGCCGGCCGCGCCGCCGCGGCCGTCCGCCGTTCGATACGTCCCGGCGCTGTGCCACGCCATCCGGATGAACAGCGGCCCGTAGTGGCCGTAGTCGGCCGGCCACCAGTCCTGTGAACTCGTCATCAGCTCCTCGAGGTCCGCCTTCACTTCGTCGAGGTCGAGCGACTGGAACGCCTCGGCGTAGTCGAAGTCCTCCTCGTAGGGACCGACGTCGCGGGCGTTCTGGTCGAGTATCTCCAAGTTCAGTTGGTTGGGCCACCACTCTTGAGTTGTCTTCTGAGACATTCGGATACGACCTCACGTTCCGTCACCTCGGATAAAAAGATGTTCACTTTGGAGGGATAATAGCAGCAAAAACAACCTGTGTTTCTACTTAATGAATATTTGTTTCTATACTGCGAATTTCATGAGTATTTGTTACGTGTGCTCTCCTCGCATGGACGCTACGTCGCCGTCGATCTGTCGTCCCCTGCGGGGCCACCGCCGACGAGGACCCGCTTGACGGCTCGCCCCGTCCCGACGAGCGTCACCGCCCAGACGAGCAGCGCGAACCACCCCCAGTAGGTCGGCACGACCGAGAGCGCTCCGAACGCGCCGATGCCGGCGAGATTGAGGGTGCCGGCGGTGTACATTCCCATCGGGAACACGCGGCCCCACGCCGTCGGGGCGTAGGCGTGGAGGCGGTCGCCGAACCCCAGCCGCGACCACGGGAACAGCAGCACCCAGACGGGAGGCCGACCCTCGACCCCGTCGGTGAGGAAGGCCCAGACGTCGAGGACGACAAGCAGGGGGATCCACCACGAGGCGATCGCCCACGCGAAGAACGTGGCGCCGACGACGACGGGAGCGTACGGCTCCCACCCGGGCACCGTCCCCAGCAGCGGGCCGACCGTCGCCCCGGCCAGCGTCGTGATGGCCGCCGCGCCCATCGCGATCCAGTACGGTCCCGTCCAGTCGTCGGGGCGAACCGCGCCGTCGAGGAGCCGGTAGGTGACGACGGTGACGACGACGACGTAGAGGACGTACCCCGAGCCGAAGTAGCTCATGCTCAACAGCACGACCGCGTTCCCGTACCCCGCCAGCGGTTCAGCGAGCAGCCCGCCGAGGACCGCGAGCGACTGCATACAGACGATCACGAGCAGAAAGGCCCCGTCGATCCGCTCGCTCACGTCGGCCTTGCCCGCGCCGATAACCTCGGTCGCGAACAGGTAGTACAGCAGCAGCGGCGTAGCGACGACGGTCGCGGCCCACAGCGCGGCCGCCACCGAAACGGCGTCGAAGAAGAGCAGGAACTGGACCCCGACCGTGTCCGTGGCGACGATGAAGGTCAGCGTCCCCCAGTGTCGGTCGCGGTCCCGTAGATCGGCGAGCGTCCGTCGGGGAAACGCCGCGGTCCGAACGGCGAACAGCGCGAGCAACAACGCGTAACAGGCGACGTTGAAGGCCGCCAGCGGCAGCGCGACGACCGGGACGGCCAGCTCGAAGAAGGCAATCGAGACGATCCCCGTCGACATGACGAATCCGAAGTACGCGGGGTCGAGCGCCTCGAGAGCGCTACCGAGCGTCGCCCCGTCAGCGGAGGTGATCCGGCCGTCCGTCTCGGGTGAACTAGTCGTGTCCGTCTCGGGTGAACTAGTCGTGTCCGTCTCGGGTGAACCAGTCATTACAGTTCCTCAACGTGTTGGCCGGCCCCACCGTACCGTCCGCTGCTGGTCGTTCCGACCGTAAGTGGCTACCGTTACGGGGCGGCGCCTCACGAACTCCTTCGATGAATGGAGTGCTCTCGCTCGTGACCTCTCTCGTCGTTCGGGGACGAGCCGAACGACCGGTGGCTCGTCCCGGGCGCCTGTCGTCTCAGGGCAGTCCACCCTGAGGCGACCGATTTAATTTACATCACCGGTAGACGCGTACCGGACCCCCGACTGCGACCGACCCGGACGAACGAACCCCGGCGTCGTCACTGCTGGACCCGATACACGTACCCGCCGCAACCGCACTGATCGACGACGCCGGTCTCCGCGTCCGGGTAGCGCTCGCGGATCGGCGCCTCGAGGTACTCGTCGGGGGTCCCGTGGTTCGGATGCGTGACGAGGTTGACGTGGTAGTCGGCGCCCGTCCGATCGACGGCAGCGAGTGCGTGCTCGATCAACGTCTCGCGGTCGTCGGCGTACCGCTCCCCTTCGAGGTTCGCGGACCACGACGCGTCGTGGCGCTCCGTGAGAAACGACGGTAGCGACTCGTCGGATTCGGCGGCGGGGGTGCGTTCGTCGTCGGACTGCCGGTCTCGTGTGGACATACGAGACGTATGAGACGGACGCACCTCCGCATCAGTACGAACATGTTCGTCACCTCTCGGTTCTCGGCGAGTCAGCGCAGTCCGCACCGCGGCAGTCACACATGACTCAGGTCGTCACAGATCGGTGATCCTGGCGTCTTATCCGTCGTCCTCCGCGTCGGGATCGAACTCGATCGGAGTTCGGGGGAGGTCGTCGACGAACTCCCGGACGATCGTGCGTTCGACGCGTTGGAGGGTCTCGCTGCACGTGGATTTCGCGATCCCGACGTGTTCGGCGACCTCGGTCAGCGTACAGGTGCGCGGCACGTCGTAGTAGCCGCGTTCGACCGCCTCGAACAACACCTCTCGCTGCCGTTCGGTGAGCGATTCGCCCGGGTTCAACCGCTGTTGCACGTACTCGACGTCGAACTCCGCGCCGACGCCGCGGAGCATCTCCCCGAAGTCGGCGACGCGCTCGTGCGGCCCGGTGACGTCGATCCGGGCCACCCCGTTCTCGATCTCGACGGGCATCTCGATCGGGATGCCGGCCTGCCGCGCGGCCGCCATCAACAGCGGCGCGTGCGCCTCGACCTGGACGGTGGCGACCCCGTCGCTCAACGCCATCACCGAGACCTCCTCGATCGTGTCGTGGGCCGCTATCGCGTCCAGTATCCCGTCGACGTCGTCGACGGTGATCTTCACGAGCGCGAATCCCGCGCCGTCGCCGGGGGTCGCGGTGAGTACCTGGATCCGCGCCTCCGGAAACTCCCGAGAGACCTCACCGACCCACGGTCCGTCCGGGAGGTCAACGTTGAGTCGAGCCTTCGCCATACCGTCCGTTCGCCGTCAGGGGGGAAATGAATTCGTCTTCGCACCCGATCACGACGTCAGTCGCTCCCGCTCTCCTCGTCGGCCGGCCGGACCCTGAACGGTCGCATCATGTCGTGGTCCTCGTGCTCGATCATGTGACAGTGCCACATGTAGTCGCCCGTCTGATCGGAGAACAACCCATCGTACTCCCCGAAGTGCGCGATCACGTGGACCACGTCGCCCGGATCGACGCTGACCACGTCGTTCCACCCGAGCTCGTACGACTCCGGGCCGTCGAGCGCGTCCGGATCGACCTCGTCTTCGGACGGATCGTAGTCGGCGGCCGACTGCCGGCCCAACACCTGGAAGTGAACGAGATGGAGATGTATCGGGTGGGACATCCCCGTGAAGTTGGCGAGACTCCAGATCTCGGTGTCTCCGAGCCTCGGGGCCTCGGTGACCGGGTCCGTGAGCTCGAAGCCGGTCTTCTCGTCGCCGGTCCCGAGCGCGTAGCGCGGGCGACCGTACTCGTCCGACTGCCGGGCGAGCGTGAGGTAGCGTTCGGTGTCGACGGACTCCGCCGAAATCTCGGGGACTCGCGTCAGTGTGTCCGGGAGCTGCGCGGGCTCCCGTTCGCCTTCCGCGGCCGCCACGTCGACGAGCATGATCTCCGGCAGGGGTTCAGCGCCGTCCGCCTCGATCCCGCTCGTCCCGCGATACGTCGCCGGCGCGTCGTTGTGCAGGAGCAGGGTCTCGCCCGCGTGCTCGCCGAAGTCGACGACGACGTCTGCCCGCTGACTCGATCCGAGCTCGAGGCGGTCGGTAGTCTCGACCGGCTCCGAGAGGAGCCCGCCGTCGTTCCCGATTTGGACGAACGGCGGCCCCGCGTCGCCCGTGGTACCCGACTCCTCGTCGTATTCGAGGAGTTTGAGGTCGTAGTATCGGCTGTTGGCTCCGTTGAGCAGGCGGAATCGGTACTGTTCGGGGTCGACGGACAGCCGGGGCCACGCCTTCCCGTTCACCGTCGACACGTCGCCGTAGAACTGCGGAACGACGCTCGGATCGGGGCGCGAATCGTCTCCGTCTCCTTCACCCTGCGTCCTCGCGACGCCCGTGGGGTAGTGCAACGACCCGTCCGCGTTGAAGCTCCGGTCCTGTAACACGAGCGGGACCTCGTTGTCTCCCGTCGGGAGGTCGAGCGCTCGCTCGTGGTCGTTCCGGAGGAGGTAGAACCCCGCGAGGCCGGCGTAAACGTTCAGTCGCGTGATACCGAGCGAGTGATCGTGGTACCACAGTGTTGCGGGCGGTTGGTCGTTCGCGTAGTAGTAGTCCTTCTTTTCGAAGTCGGGGCCCGTCCGTTCGAAGTCGCGGGTGAACCACGCCTGCGGTTTCCCGTCACTTTCATGTTCGACGTTGCCGCCGTGGAGGTGCGGCACGACGCGGGCGCCCGGCTCGTCATACGGAATGATGTCGCCGTGGATGGTCGGATCCTCGGGGAGCAGGTGTTCGTCCGGCAGGTGATTCTGCCACCGGACGTAGATCGGTTCCCCCTGCTCGGCCTCGATCGTCGGCCCGGGAAACTGGCCGCCGTAGCCCCACAGCGTCGTCGGCGGGAGGTCGCGGTGGAGTTTCTGTTCGACCTCGGCCATCTCTACCTCGTAGCGAGGCTGCCCGTCCTTCGTTCCGTTCGGCTCGATGACCCCCGGGCGAGGTACTTCGTCGACCCACCGTTCGAGCTCCGGTGACGTATGGGTCGCATCGGGTGTTTCTCCCCCGTCTTCCGGCTCGTCCGCGGCTACCGGGGCACCAATACTCTTCCCGGAACAGCCCGCGAGCGCCGCGGCGCCGGTGATACCTACGGCCGCGAGAAACTTCCGCCGAGCGACGTCGCCTCGAGCTCGTCCGACCCTGTCATCCATTACATACACGCTAGCGGGGTCGTCCGGATAGGGGACCGGACGAACCCCACTCTATGAGGCGGGTTCCGAATATGTTCGCCGCCAGAGAGAGGTGCGGGGGACGACTGCCGTTGTTCCGCCACCCATCGGGTGTCTTCGATCTGCGGTCCGTCCCGGAGCGAGGCGTCAAAAGCTGTGTCAATACCCGGAAAGCCGTGGTCACTCGTGTTGGATTTCGATATACCACACGTCGGACCCGCCGGAGGTCGTCTCGTGCCGGAACCCGCGTTCTTCGAGGACCTGATACAACGGCTCCGGTTCGAAGCTGTTGACCAACAGCAGCGTCTCGCCGCGCGGAAGCGCCTCGAGCTCGGCCATGATATCGCCGAACGGTTCGCCGTCGATCTCGCGTGCGTCCAGGCGTCGATCGGCCTCGGGTCGCTCAGTTGCCATATCAGTTCAAGCGTCGACGAGGGGGTGGGTGTTCCCCCGAACGTATTCGGGCACGCGACCCCCCGCGGCGGTCAACACTCGGTTCCCGCGAACGGGATCGGTCGGCTCCGTTCGGCGGGGTCGCGGAACACGCGTTTGCCGTACCGTCGACGAGCGTTCGCAGGCGTTCGATCGCCTCGTCCGGAAGGACGTATCCGATACGGTAGCCCGCTTCGAGGGACGGGAGGGTCCGATGGTCGTTTCGCTCCGGTTAAAAAGCGTTCCACGGCCGTCGGAGGGTAACATCTTCGGTGGTACTGTCAGGTGTGCGGAGACCGTACCCCATTCTATGGGCGCGATCCCAGGCAACATCGAGACGGACCACCAGCCCCCGATGACGGTCCCGTTACGACATTTCGTCGTCGGGCTCGCCTTCCTCGTCGCGGGGATCGGGGTCGGGATCGGCTTACAGCTGAACGCCGTTCCGGGACTGGGGCGGCTCGCTCACCTCCACCTCCTGTTAGCCGGATGGATCTGTATCACGATCATGGGAGCGATGACGCAGTTCGTACCCGTCTGGTCGGGAGCGACGCTCCACTCCCGGCGTCTCGCGAACGTGCAGTTGGGGCTGGTCGTCGCCGGTCTCTCCGGGTTCGTCGTCGCGTTTCTCCGGGTCGAGACGGCGTGGCTCGTCCCGTTCGCGACGCTCATGCTCGTCGGCTTCTGGGTCTTCGCGTACAACATCGTCCGGACGCTCGGCACGGTCGAGGAGTACGACGTCACCGAACGGCACTTCCTCGGTGCGCTCGGCTTCTTCCTCGTGGTGACCGTTCTCGGCCTCCTCCTCGCGATCGATTTCACGGTTCCGACGTTTTCGCGGGTCGGCGTCGGCCGGTCCGGGGTCGTCGGAGCCCACGCGACCCTCGCCGTCTTCGGTGCCGTTCTCACGACGGTGTACGGGGCGCTGTACCAGCTCGGAACGATGTTCACGCAGACGGAGCTCCACGGGATCGACTATCGCCTTCGATCGATCGAGGAGATCGCGCATCCCACCGGCGTTGTCGTGCTCGCGGTCGGTCGGCTCGCGGCTCACGCTCCCGTCGCACGGGTCGGCGGCCTGTTGATCCTGTTCGCCGCGTCGGCGTTCTGTCTCATCCTGGCACGCAAGCTGTACGAGATGCGGGTCGAACGGACTCCGATGCACACGCGGTACATCGCGGCGGTGGGCGCGCTCGCGCTGTGGGTCGCCGTCTCGGCGCCCGCGTGGATCGCTGACCCGTTGACGCGTGCACAGCTGCTCGGCGCGGCGAACGCCGGCCACCTGCTGTTGTTGGGGGCGATCGGATTCGTCGTCGTCGGGACGCTCTACCACATCATTCCCTTCGTGATCTGGGTCAACCGGTACAGCGATCTGCTGGGGTTGGAAGACGTTCCGATGATCGACGACCTCTACGACGACCGACTCGCCGCGGTCGATGGAATACTCCTCGGGAGCGGAAGCGCGGTGATCGTCGGCGCGAACCTGTTGGAGGTCACCGGAAGGCCGGCGCTCCTCGGCGGGCTGTTAGTTGGCGTCGGCGTCGCGGCGTTCGTGTCCAACATGGTCCTCGTGTTGGTCCGCCACAGCCCTCACTCGGTCGACCGGATCCTCTTTGGCTCGTTCTCGCCGCGCCGGACGGGCGCCCCCGACGAGGCGGCCGAGGAGTGACGACCGGCTCGAACATGTACGGGGGTAGGAGTACCCCTCGCGATCTCGAATGGGCGCACATGCCCAGCTTTCCGTCGCCGTTCGGGTCCGATGACAGCGATCTGTTCGACGGGTACGACGAGTTCGTTTCGGATCACGTCCCGAGGCCGGGCGAGTTCCTCGAGGCTCACGACCTGCTCACCGGGGCGGACCACGTCGCGTTTCACCGCCTCACGCGCGACTGCTTCGAGGAGCGAAAGGTGTACGACATGACGTTTAATTACAATCTCGCCCGGTTGAACCTCGACACGCGCCACACGGGCGCCGGCTACCGCTACGCCGTCGAACGCGAAGACGCCGACGACGCCGTCGAATGCGCCGATACCGACGACGCCGTCGACTCGGAAGAGATCGACCGCGTGCTCCGAGCGGAGTTCACGCCGACGACGCCGTTCTGTCCGCAGACCCACACGCTGACGATCGGGTCGTTCCGCGCGTGGAACGGGCTTACGGAGAGGCACGAGTACGACCTCGTCCGCGTCCGTGCGGCACCGATGCATCACCAGAGCGAGGCGATCAACGAGCAGCTCGCCGACCTCGAAGAGACGTACCTCGAGACGGGAGGCGTGACCGCCGACCCGGAGGGCGGTTCCGAAATCGGGTCGAACCCGATGGAGCGGTCGATGGAGAACGAGGGGCCGAGCCGCGGATCGACGGACGCTCCGTTCTGAAAGGGCTGGTCCGTCGGGACACTTCTGAAAAGGGTAATCCGCCGGGGCACGGCCACTACGTGGTCGATTACGCAATCCGAGATCTCGCTTCTGATCTCTCGGTCTTCGAAACCGCCTACTCAGAACGGTGGGTTCGGATCCGCTGAGGCAGTTGGATCACCGCCGTGTGCTTCGGCCTTTCCGATCAGCACCCTGAACTCGCCGGGATCCCGCTTGCGGTACTCCCAGTAGAACTCCGGGCCGGCCTCGGCGTCGAACTGGTGGTAGAGCGGCTTCGGGTCGTGGTCGTTCACCAGAACAAACCCCTCTCCGTCGTCGAGGTCCGCGTACGCCTCGAAGATCTGCTCGTGGCGCTGCGCGGGTGGGAGGTCGCGGACGTCGAGCTCCGCCGTCCGCTCCGGCGTCTCGTCGGACGCTTCGGCGGAGCCCCCGTCATCGCCGGCCGTCGCCGACGTGCGCTCCTCTCCGTCGGACGAGGAGTCGCTTCGCTCGGCCTTTGTGATCTGGACCCGACAGCGACCGGGCTCTTTTTCGACTACCTCCCAGTCGAACGCGTCACCGTACTGCTCCCGAAACTCGCGACGGAGCGGCCGCGGCTCGTGCGGAGCGACGAGCTCCATCGTCTCCCCGTCGGGAATCATGCCGTACCGGTGATGAATCGTCTCGTGGCGGTCCGGTTTCGGGATCTCTCGGACGTCGTACCGCGTGATCACGCCCTCGTCGTCGGCCGTCGAGGCGTCGGTCTTCACGATCTCGACGCGCCACTCGCCCGGCTCGCGACTCGCGTACTCCCACTCGATGACGTCGCCGTGCATCGATCGGAGTTCGTAGTAGAGCGGCTTCGGGTCGTGGTCGTTCACCAGCACGAACCCCTCGCCCGCTCCCAGCCGATCGAACGCGTCGAGCAACACCTCGTGTCGCCGCTGCGGGATCAGGTCGCGCACGTCGAACGTCCCCAACTCCCCGTCGCCGAGGGGTCCTCGTTTGAACACCCGAACCTCGCGTGGTTCCGCGTCGGGGTCCTCGTGACCCCAGTCGAGCGCGTCCTCCCGTTCGATCTGATACCGGATCAGGTGAGCGTCGATATCTCGATCGGAGACAACGAGCAGTTCGGTATCCGGTTCGATCTCGTCGAGCGCGTCGTAGATCCGGCCTCGAAACTCACGAGGCGAGGAGTTCTGCAGGTCGATTTCGGTGGTCATCACTCGGATCGAACACGGTCGCGAAGCGGGATGGTCTCTCAGCCGAACCCGTTCGGGGGGCACACTAAACGAGACGGAGTCGAGGAATGAACTATCGAATGCTCACCGGTCCGAAACCGGAGTCCCGGCCGCTTTCGGAAGAGGCTCCCCGTTCATGAACTCGGTAACGCTTTCGCGAACGATCGACGCGCCACCGTCCGTCGTCCGCGCATCGATGAACCGGATCGATCCGTTCATGCGAGCGTCGGGCTTCGATGAGGTCCGCGTCGACGGCGACACGGTCCGCGTCGCGAACGAGGTGGGGATCACGACCATCGAACTCACGCTCGAACTCGTCGACCGTCCCGACGCCGACCTCGCCTACGAGCAGCGCGAGGGCATCTTCGCGGAGATGCGGACGGCGTACACCGTCACGCCGGTCCACGACGGGAGCGAGGTGGTCGCGACGACGGAGTTCGCGCTCGACGTCGCTATCGTCGGGGACGTGCTCGATTCGACGGTTATCAGCCGGCAACGGAAAGCGGAACTCACCGCCCAGTTCGACTGGCTCGAAGACGCCGTGTAAGTTGTCGCTGGTATATCGAAACGCGGCGTGACGCGGCGAATCCGTTGTCGGTGTGGGCTCTCCGTTACGTTGCCTCCGGCGAGATCAGCAACGGCGTCAGAGAACGCGATTGGCCGGTTCGTCGCCGGCGCGGAGTCGGCGGACGTTCTCGCGGACGATCGCCGCGACGTGGTCGACGTATTCGCGGGTGAACGCGCCGCAGTGCGGCGAGACGATCACGTCGTCCAGCTCCCAGAGCGGCGAGGAGTCGGGAAGGGGTTCGGTCTCGAACACGTCCAAAGCCGCCCCGGCGACGTCGTCGTCTTCGAGCGCCGCCACGAGCGCCGCCTGGTCGACGACGCCGCCGCGAGCCACGTTCACGAGGTACGCGTCCTCGCGCATGGCCGCGAGCACGTCGCCGTCCACTAACCCTCGCGTCTCGTCGGTGAGCGGGACCGCCAGCACGACGAAGCGGGCGTCCGCCACCGCCGTTTCCAGTTCGGACGGCGTGTAGACGCGATCGACCCCCGGTTCCGGGACGGGCGTCCGCCGGACGCCGTCGACGTCGAGACCGAGCCCGGTCAACCGATCGACGATCCCCCGTCCGAGACCCCCGAGACCGACCACGCAGGCCCGTTCCCCGGCGACCGTCCAGGCCTCGTCCCACTCCGGTTGCGACCAGTCCCCTCGTTGCTGGTTCGCCGCGTGTTCGTGCAGGCGACGGGCGAACGCGAGCAGGTATCCGGCGACGGTCTCGCCGATCGCGTCGCCGTGGATCCCGGTGCTGTTCGTGAGCGTGACGTCCGCTTCGCGGAACGACTCGCGCGGGAAGCGGTCGACGCCGGCCTGCACGGAGTGGACCCATTCGACCTCATGGAACCGCTCGCGATGGGCGAACGTGACGACGCCGTCGCAGGCGTCCGGCACGGGCCCCTGTTCGTCGAGGACCGTCGTCTCGACCGACAGGTCAGACAGTCGATCGATCAGTACCTCCGGCGGGAAGAGGGTCGAAACCGACGGATCCGCTCCGAGCGTGTCCAGGTCCATACCGGTATCAGCAGCGGTCATCAGTTAATACGTTTTGCGAACGGCTTCGGCGACTGTTGGGACGTTCGACCGGTCGAGAGTACGCATCGTCGTCATTTATTAGTGGGATCGAACTCGTCGCGTCGGATCCCCTCCCGGACCGGGTCGTGTTCCGCGTCGGTCGGGGGCGGCGCGGTGACGAGCACGGCTTCGAGACGCGCGTCGTCGTCGGCCTTCACCCCGCGCTCGGTCCCGGCATCCGCAACGACGACGTCGCCGGGAGCGACGGCGTGCTCGGTGTCGCCCTCTCGGACCGTTCCCGTCCCGGACTGGACCGTGATCGTCACGTCGCTTTCGGGGGCGTGAACGGGGATGAACTGCCCCGGTTCGAAGTAGCCGCAGACGACCTTCGCCCGGTCGCTCCGGAAGACCTCGCTCGTCGAGAACCGCGCCTCGTCGTACGTCCGCTCCGCGTCGAGGCTCGTCGCCGGCACGTCACTCACCCCCGCGGAACGAGCCGCGTCGGCCGGGCGAGCGGCGGGGGCTGTTCGCGTCCTGTTCGGTCGGTGGCGTCGGTGAACCCGTCACGTTCGGATCCACGGGTCTCGGCGGGGTGTGACTGTGCCCGAACGTGTTCGTCTCAATACGGATGCGGGGGCGTCGCAAACGCTCGGGCGCATGCCACGACTAGACGTTCGCGACATTCCGCCGGTGAACAGACACGACCGGATTCACGAGGAGTTCGACGGGATGGATCCCGGCGAGACGCTTACCATCGTCAACGACCACGAACCGAAGCCGCTGTACTACGAGATGGCCGCGGAGGTGCCCGCGTTCGACGAGGAGGGGTACGAGGTCCGGCGGGACGCCCCCGACGAGTTCGTCGCCAAGTTCCCGAAAGTAGAGGCCTGAGGCGCCGGTCACTCGTCCGGTGAGACAGCCGCCTCACCGTCCGCGTCGAACAACCGAGCGAGGGACCGAACGGTCGCGTCGCCCGGACCCGACCGCTCCAGCGCCGCCTCGGGGCGCGCCGTTATCCGACGACGGAGGGCGGCCCCGAGGTGCCGGACCGTCTCCCGCTGTTCGTCGGTGAGGTCGCCGCGCGCCTCGAGCTTGGAGACCGCCTCCTCGACCTCGCGGCGCTGTATCCGCTCGGTTTGGCACCGGAGCTGCCGCCGGATCCTCTCCGGATCGACTCGCGCGCCGGTCGACGAGTCGGGGCGCGCATCGGTCGGCGGGTCGGGGCGCGCGTCGGTGCGTTCGAATGCCACACCGGTACCTCGACCCCGGCACCGGTGAGGGTTCCCTCGAACGTGTTCGGGGTCCCCGCGGCAGCGGGCACACACTCAAGTTCTCACCGGGAGAGACCGACGTATGGACTCCGCCCGCTTCCTGTTCGTCTCCGCCGACGCCGCGCTGATCACCGACCTCGCGTGGCAGGTCCACCGCGAAGGCCACGACGTGAAATACTATATCGAAGCCGAAGGCGATCGAGAGATTGGCAACGGTTTCGTCCCGAAGACGGATGACTGGCGCGCAGAAGTCGATTGGGCAGATGTTATCATTTTCGACGATATCTGGGTTGGTTCCGACATCGGCACGGGTGAACTCGCAGAGGAACTCCGTGAGGAGGGGAAAGCGGTCGTCGGCGGGACGCCGAACACCGATCACCTCGAAGAGGACCGCGGGTACGCGATGGAGGTCCTCGAAGAACACGGTGTGAACACCGTCGAACACCATATCTTCGACAGTTTCGACGCGGGGATACAACACGTCCAAGAGAACCCTGCCCCGTATGTGATCAAACCACTCGGCGAAGTCCAGAACGTCAAGCGCTTACTGTACGTTGGGAACGAGGATGACGGGAGCGACGTCGTCGACGTGTTGAAAGCGTACAAGAAAGCGTGGGGTCACCGGATGAAGGGCTTCCAGCTACAACGCAAAGTAGAGGGTGTTGAAGTCGCTATCTGCGGGTTCTTCAACGGGACCGAGTTCATTGACCAAGTCAATTTTAATTTTGAGCATAAGAAATTATTCCCGGGGAACATCGGCCCTTCAACCGGGGAGATGGGGACCTCGATGTTCTGGGCGGGCCAGAACAAACTGTTCAAAGAAACCTTCGGGAAAATCGAAGACTGGCTCGCCAACGAAGGCTACGTCGGCAGTATCGATATCAACTGTATCGTCAACGAGAACGGGATCTACCCGCTGGAATTCACGCCGCGGTTCGGCTACCCGACAATCGCGTTACAGGAAGAGTCGATCGAGTCGTCTACTGGGGAATTCTTCTACGACCTCGCGCACGGCAACGAGCCAGAGGTCGAGGTTCACAACGGGTACCAAATCGCCGTGCGCGTCGTCTTACCGCCGTTCCCGTTCGACGACGAGCAGACGTACGACGAGAACTCCCGGAACGCAGCCGTGGTGTTCGAAACGGAACGCTGCGACGGGAGTCACGCGAGCGGAGCGAGCGTGACGTCGTCGGGGGGTGCCCCCGACGGCATCCACATCGAGGACGCGAAGAAGGTCGACGGACAGTGGCGCGTCGCCGGCGACAGCGGAATGCCGATCGTCGTGACCGGCAAAGGGGAGACGATGCAGGCTGCTCGCGAGCAGGCGTACGGTCGGATCGATGAGATCGTCATGCCGAACATGTACTACCGCGACGACATCGGCGAGCGGTGGATCAACGGCGACGGCGACCGACTGCAGGCCTGGGGGTACCTCGGACCAGGCGGGGAGTGAAGTTGGGGCTATGCGGCCCACGGCTCACACTGACGTCCGGCCCTCCACGACTTTTTAACCGTCCGGGTCCACCACTCGCGGTATGGCGAAGTACTCGACGGGCGGTGGCGGCGGCGGCGACGACGGCGACGCCTGTGAGCTCTGCGGGCGAGAGACCTCGAAGCTTCAGCGGGCCACGGTCGCCGGCGCGAAGCTGCTGGTGTGCCCGGACTGCCGCCCGCACGACGACGCGGGCAACGCGCCGGAGAGCCGGGGCGGCCCGGGAGACGGAGGCAGCCGCGGCGGGAGCTCCGGCGGGAGCCCCGGCGGCGCCAGCGCCGAATCGAGCGGCCCGGAGAGCCGGAAGAAGGAGCTCGCGCGGAAGCAGGCGAAGATGTACGACTCCGCGACCGGCGACTCCAAGCACTGGGAGGAGGGCGGCACGAGCTACGAGTCCGACCGGCTCCCGTACCTCGTCTCCGGCTACGGCGACGACGTGGCGGCGGCCCGCCGGGATGCCGGCCTCACCGTCGAGGAGCTCGCCGAGGAGCTCGACGTCGACGAGGACGACGTGTTTGCGGTGGAGGACGGCCGGGCCGCGACAGCCGGCGTCGGCGGCTCCGTCGTCCGCGCTTTGGAGGAGCGGCTCGGCGTCGAGATCGTGGACGAGTGAGCTACCCCCCGTCGAGTTCAGTCGCGCCGCGTTACTCTTTCGGCGGCGCCGGCACCGCGAGCACCGGACGGTCGCTCCCGAGGATGACGTCCTGGGTCACGCTGCCGAAGACGGCCTTCCCCGACGGCCGGCGCTTGCGGCCGGAGACGCAGATCGCGTTCGGGTCGACATCGGCGGCGGCCGCGAGCAGCTCGTCGGCCGGGTCGCCGCTCGCCTCGTAGTGGACGCAGGTGACCCCCGCCTCTTCGAGCGTCTCCCGGGCGCGGCGCACGGCCGACAGCTGGTGGACCGAGGCGCCCTCGGGGTTGTCTCGGAACACGTGACACAGGGTCGCCTTCGTCTCGTCGGCCGCGTGCGGGAGGTCGGCGACCGCCTCCGCCTGCGCGACCGCGCGTCGATCCGCTCCGTTGTCGATCCCGATGAGCACCTCGTACATACCCCAACGTTCGCAGACGACTCTTATAAACGGTGGCAGGGGTTCCCGTCCGCCGCCACTGACCCTCCCACGCCTTTTACTCGATGCCGACGAACGCTCTCGCATGATCACGGTCAAAGACACCGTCCACGACCACATCGAGATCGACGGTGTCGCCGCCGAGCTGATCGACACGCCCGCCGTCCAGCGCCTCCGCCACGTGAAACAGCTCGGCACGGTCCAACTCGTCTACCCCTCCGCGAACCACACTCGCTTCGAACACAGCCTCGGCGTCTACCACCTCGCCAGCCGCGCGCTCGATCACCTCGGAATCGCCGGAAAGCGGGCCGAGCGGATCGAGGCGGCGGCGATGCTCCACGACGTGGGGCACGGCCCGTTCAGCCACAACCTGGAGTCGCTCACCCACCGCCGAACGGGGAAATACCACGACGACGTCGAGGAACTGCTCGCGACCGGCGCGGTCGGTGACGTCCTCCGTGACCGCGACCTCGATCCGGACCGGATCGCCGGCCTCGTCGGCGGTGAGGGCCCCTACGCCGGGCTCGTCTCGGGCGAGCTCGACGTCGACCGGATGGACTACCTCGTGCGCGACGCCTATCACACCGGCGTCCCCTACGGCACCATCGACACCGAGCGGTTCGTCCGCGAGCTGACGTTCGTCGATCGGGGCGGTGACGCGGACGACGGGCCGGACCGCGACGGGTCGGACCGGGACGGCCCGGAGCTGGTCCTCGACGAGGGGAACGTCCAGACCGCGGAGAGCCTCCTGCTGGCTCGCGCGCTGATGAACCCGGTCGTCTACACCCACCACGTCGCGCGCATCTCGAAGGCGATGCTCCGGCGGGCCGCGAGCGAGCTCCTCGACGCGACCGAGACGACGGCCCCCGAACTCCGGCGCATGGACGACCACGACTTCCTCGCCGCGATCCGCGACTGCCGGGCGACCGCAGAGCTCTCCCGGCGCTACGACGAGCGCGACCTCTACAAGCTGGCGGTGTGGGCCGAGCACGACGACGTGCCCGAGCGCGTCCACGAGGCGGACCACGCGACCGAGGTCGCCTTGGAGCGCGAGATCGCCGAGGTGGCCGGCGTCGCTCGCGAACACGTGATCCTCGACGTGCCGCCGGAGCCGTCGATGCGCGAGTCGACGGCGCGCGTGACGGTCAACGGAGAGATCCGGCGGCTCGAACGGCAGTCGCCGCTCGTCTCCGCGCTCCGGACCGCGCAGCGCAACCAGTGGCGCCTCGGCGTGTACGCCCCGAAGCCGGCCACCGACCGCGTCGGTCGCGCGGCCGCGGACGTGCTCGGGCTCGACCCGGACGGGCTCGTGACCGAAGTGCGCGGGGCGATGCCGACGACGCTCGACGAGTTCGAGTAAGCGGCGACCCAGACTCGCCGCCGATCCGTTCCCGTGGCGTTTTAACCTCGGGCTGGCGACCGTGAGGTATGCATCTGGAGGGGACGATACTCCTCGGCGAGGCGTTCGACCCCGTCGAGGGGCGGGTGGTCGTCGACGACGGGGAGATCGTCCGGATCGAGGAGGCGTCGGTCGAGAGCGACGACGTGGTCCTCCCCGCGTTCGTCAACGCGCACACCCACATCGGCGACTCCATCGCGAAGGAGGCCGGCGAGGGGCTCTCGCTCGACGAGCTGGTCGCCCCGCCGGACGGGCTCAAACACCGGCTCCTCCGCTCGGCGAGCCACGAGGAACTGGTGGCGGCCATGGCGCGGACGCTCCGGTACATGGAGTCGACCGGCACCGGCACCTTCCTCGAGTTCCGCGAGGGCGGCGTCGACGGCGTCGCCGCGCTGCGTGACGCGGTCGCCGGCGCCGGCGTCGAGTACGGGGAACGGGCGATCGACCCGGTCGTGCTCGGCCGCGACGACCCCGACGTGCTCTCGGTCGCCGACGGCTACGGCGCCTCCGGCGCCCGCGACGCCGACTTCGACGCGGTGCGGCGGGAGACCCGCGAAGCGGGGAAGCTGTTCGGGATCCACGCCGGGGAGCGCGACGCCGACGACGTCAACCCCGCGATGGACCTCGATCCGGACTTCCTCGTCCACATGGTCCACGCCGAGCCGCTCCACCTCGAACGGCTCGACGACCGCGGCACGCCGGTCGTCGTCTGCCCGCGGTCGAACCTCGTGACGAACGTCGGCGTCCCGCCGATCCGCGAGCTCGCCGAGCGGACGACCGTCGCGCTCGGCACCGACAACGTGATGCTCGACTCGCCGTCGATGTTCCGCGAGATGGAGTTCGCCGCGAAGCTGGCGGACCTCCCCGCCCGCGACGTGCTCCGGATGGCGACCGTCAACGGCGCCGAGATCGCGGGGCTGAACCGCGGGGTCGTCGAGCCGGGCGCCGACGCCGACCTGCTCGTCCTCGACGGCGACTCCGACAACCTCGCCGGCGCGCGCGACATCGTCCGAGCGGTCGTCCGACGGGCGGGCGCTGCCGACGTCTCGCGGGTCGTCATCGGCGGCGACGAGGTCGCGTCGTCGGGAGACTGAAGCCGATCGCGGCCGTACTGTTTTTCGATGGCCACGTTCTCGCTTTTGACGGGCCTCGCGCTCGGACCGGTCGTCGGACTGCTCGCGACGCTCGCGATGGACCGCGTGATGCCCCGGCTCCCGGAAGGGACGACAGCCCCCAAGGTCGCCGCGAGCGTGCTCACCGACACGCCGGTCGACGCCGCCCCGGAGCGGCTGGCGACGTGGGTCCACTACGTCGCCGGCGGCGGCTCCGGGCTCCTCTTCGTCGGGCTCGTCGCCGCGGTCCAGATCGCCCCCGGCGTCGGCGGGGGCGTCGCGCTCGTCGTCGCCTCGCCGGTCATGCTCGCGCTGATGGTCGGCTTCTTCGCGCTCGTCCCGCTCCCCCGGGCGAAGGGGCTCCCCCGCCAGCGGCTCTCGACGATCCGGCGCGACTGGGCGCTCTCGGCCGCGACGTACGTCGTCGTCGCCGCGGTCCTCGTCGCCGTCGCGGGCGGCGTCTAACATTCGTACCGGTCCTCGGACGGACCCGGAGAGAAACGGTTTAGTCGCTGGCACCTGCCGGATCGCTCATGCACGCCATCACTCGATCCGGCTGGATCGAGGTCATCTCCGGGTCGATGTTTTCGGGGAAAACCGAGGAGCTGTTGCGCCGCCTCCGGCGGTCCGAGATCGCCGGGCAGTCCGTCGCGGTGTACAAGCCGGCCGTCGACGACCGCTACGGCGAGACGACGATCGGGAGCCACACGGGCCGCCAGTGGAACGCGACTGTCGTCGACAACGAGGGTGACGGGCCTCTGGACATCCTCGACGACGAGCCGTTCCCGGAGGTCGTCGCGATCGACGAGGCGAACTTCTTCTCGGACGCGCTCGTCGAGGCCTGTAACGCGCTCGCCGACGCCGGGACCCGCGTGATCGTCTCGGGCACCGACCAGACGTTCCGGGGCGAGCCGTTCGACCCGCTCCCGCAGCTCATGGCGACCGCCGAGTACGTCGACAAGCTCCAGGCGATCTGCTCGCAGTGCGGCGAGCCCGCCTCGCGGAACCAGCGGCTCATCGAGGGCGAGCCAGCGCACGCGGAGGACCCAACGATCCTCGTCGGCGCGGAGGAGTCGTACGAGGCCCGGTGTCGCGATTGCCACGTCCTGCGGACCGGCGAGCGCCCCGACGGCGGTCGGGCATATCTGGCCGATGACGACGCCGGGTCGACCGAGTCGAACGATGCGGACGACCCGGACGGACGGACCGACGAGGCGTCCGAAGAGCCGGTGGACGCGAGCGACGACTGAGGAGAGTTTAAAAGGGAACGGGCGTCGCGGTCCGCCGAGCTACTCGCCGGTTCGATCGTCGGTCCCCGTCGCGCCGTCGTCGAGGGCGGTGTCGGGCTCGGGGTCGGACTCGGTCGTCGCGAGGCGGAACAGCCCGACCAGCGAGACGAGCGCGAGGACCGCTCCCTCGGCGCGCGCGGCGACGTACGCCCACTCCCGGGGCTCCGCGTCGCCCGCGTCGCGGTAGACGACGCGGGTCCACGCCCGCACGACCGGGCGCGGTGCGAGCGTCTGGACGAGCCCCACGAGACCGACGACCAACAGCAGCGCTGCTCTCATACGGACCGCTTCGCCGGGCGTATTTAAAAGCGATGCGCCGCTGACGCCCGGCGTCGGTGCGGACGTGTCGACGCCCGTCACGCCCGCTCGGCGGCCGCGAGGAACCGGCGACAGGTCGCGGCGGCCCACTCCCTGACCGGCGGCGTGTCCGACCAGCACACCGCCGCGAGCCCCCGCTCGTCGAACAGCCCGACGACGGCGCGCTCGCCGACGAGGAGCACGCCGACCGGCGAGTCGCCCTCGTGGCGGTACGCCTCGACGCCGCGCGCATCGAGCGCCGACCGGACCGCGGCGCCCGCGGGACCGTCGAGCCGGTCGCCCGCGCTGCCGGTGAACACCAGCCGCGTTTCCCCCTCGACATCGCCGGCGACCCGGCGGGCGAGCGACGGGTCGGCGCGCGGCACCACGCCGACGACGGAGCCGGTACCGTCGACGGAGCCGCCCTCGCCGAGGAGCGCGGCGAGCCGCGCGACGGGCCCGGGGTCGTCGCCGCGCTCGACGACGGTGATCGCGGTCCCCGGTTCTCCGACGTCGAGGTCGACGGCCGCGTCCACGAGCGCGCGGAGCGCGGGTCCGGGGGAGACGTCACTCACCGCCGGGGTCCTCCGGCGGCCGCGGGGGATACGACTGCCGCCCGCCGGTCGACTGCCGGGCGAGCAGCCGGGCCGTCGCGCGGCGTCGGTCGTCCGGGCGCTCCTCGGTCGTCTCGTCGTAGTACAGCACCGTCAGGCCGAGCCCCGCCCGCAGGAGCTCGTTGGCCGCGAACCGGTACCGGTCGTCGCTCGGGCCAGACGGCGTCGCCGACGCGGACCGGAGGTGGCCCTCGACGAACAGGTAGCCGCCGGGAACGAGCGCCTCGGCGAGGTCCGCGAAGCGGTCGAGCGTGTGGAAGAAGCTCATCGTGATCAGCTCGTACGCCTCGCTCGGAAAGCCGTAGGTCGCGACGTCGCCGCGGATCGGTTCGATCCGCTCTTCTATCCCCTCCTCCGCGGCGCGCTCGCCGACGATCCGCAGCCCCTCGCGGGAGGTGTCGAGGGCGTCGACCGCGTAGCCGGCCTCGGCCAGAAACACCGCGTTCCGGCCGGTGCCCGCGGCGACGTCGAGCGCGCGCCCGTCGGGGATCGACGGCTCGTACGAGCGCAACACGGGCGACGGCTCCGGCTCTCGCGGGTAGTCGCCGGCCGCGAACCGCTCGTCCCAGTCGGTCATGCCCGACGCTTGCGACCGGCCGAGCGTAAACCCCACGGGCGTGGGGGTCGCAGTACGACCATGGACGAGACGGAGTCGACCGCGGCGGTCCTCGGCGACCTGCTGACCGACAGGCACGAGTCGCTCGCGGTCGCGGAGTCGCTGACCGGCGGCTTGGTCGGGTCGCGCGTGACGGACGTGCCCGGCGCGAGCGCCTACTTCGATCGGGGGTTCGTCACCTACGCGTACGACGCGAAGCGCGAGCTGCTCGGCGTCTCCCGCGAGTCGCTCGACGCCGAGGGAGCGGTGAGCGCGGCGGTCGCAGAGGAGATGGCGGCCGGAGCTCGCGATCACGCGAACACGACGTGGGGGGTCGCCACCACCGGCGTCGCCGGGCCGGGCGGCGGCACGGCCGAGAAGCCCGTCGGCCTCGTCTACGTCGGCGTCGCGTACGCCGCCCCGTGGGGGACCGAGGCGTCCTTCGTCCGGAGCGAACGCGTCGTCCTCGACGGGGACCGCGACGCCGTGAAACGCGGCGCAGTCGACGCCGCGCTCGACGCGCTCGTTCGAGCGATCCGCGAGGTCGACGCCGGGGAGTAGAGAGCGGGTCGACGCCGGAGCGTAGAGTCCGGTCAGACGCGGACCGAGCCGTGCGAACGCGCGAGCGTTTATCCCTGCCGCCCGTGTACACTCCCCATGGTAGAGCGCGTACTGGTGGCCATGGACGACTCAGAGCTCTCCGAGCGAGCGCTCCGGTACGCGCTCGACGTGCATCAGGACGCCGACGTGACGGTGTTACACGTCGTCGGGGAGCCCTCCGGAATGATGGGAGCGGCGACGGGGATCGCGCTCGCCGACGACAGCGAGGAGCGGGTCCGAGAGCTCTCCGAGGACGTGTTCGAACGGGCCGGAGAGATCGCCACGGAGGTCGGGGTCGAGGTCGCGGTGGAGTCGGAGGTCGGGTCGCCGGCGAGCCGGATCGTCGAGCGCGCCGACGACTTCGACGCGGTCGTGATCGGGACGCACAGCGGGTCGCTCGCCGACCGGCTCCTCGTCGGGAACACGGCGAAGTCGGTGTTCCAGAACGCGCCGGTCCCCGTGACGGTCGTTCGCTGACGCGGGAGCGACGGCCCGGCCCCCCTCCGCCCGCGCCGTCAGCCGTCGATGTACGCGTGACCGACGACCGCGACGATCAGCGCCGCGACGACGATCCACGCGAACGGCTCGACGGCGAGCAGGCGGAGCGGCCGGACCACGGACTCCTCGAGGCCGAACAACACGCCGGCGGCGAAGACGATCGCGAGGACGAGGGCGGCGACGACGCCGGCGACGCCCAGCAGCGCGGTGTCGGTCCGGTCCATACCGCGGATCGGTGCGGGGTATATATAAACGGATCCCGGGGAATCCGCTGGGGTCCAGCGGGGAGTGCGAAGCCAGGGCAGGGATTTGAACCCCGGAAGTCTCGATTACAAGTCGAGTGCATGAACCGCCCATGCTCCCCTGGCGCAGGCTGGCGTACTCGGGCCTCGTATGAGTGCGTGTCGCTTTCGGCGAGCCTGACGCCCGCCCGCGATCAGTCGGTTCCGTTCGCGGTCTCGTTCTCGGCGGAGTCGTCCTCGTCGACGCTCCCGCCCGTCGACGCCGACAGCGACTTCGTCAGCTCGACGCGGTGGAGGTCGTACCCCCGGTCCGTATAAAACGTCCGGGCGCGGTCGTTGTCGGCGAGCGCCTCCAGCGCGACCGCTTCGGCGCCCGACGCCGCGAGGGCCCGCTCGGCGGCGTCCAGCAGGTCGGCGCCGATCCCCTCGCCGCGTCGCTCGGGGACGACGAACAGGTTGCTCACGGTCCCGCGAACGCGCTCGCGCTCGTACCCCTCGCGGTCGAGCGAGAACCCGACGAATCCGATGGCCCTGTCGTCGCCGTCGCGGGCGACGAGCAGCTCCCCGGTGACGACCGAGCGCGCGACCCACTCGCGGACCGCCGCTCGGTTCGACTCGGCGAGCAGCGTCGAGCCGTGGCGCCGCTGGTCCTCCGCCAGCGCGACCCACAGGTCGGTGACGTCGTCCACGTCGTCGACCGTCGCCGGCGCGACCGTCGACCCCTCGGCGTCGGGCATTCGGTTTCCGATTCGGCGCGGCGTGGCATGAGGCTACCGGCGAGCGCGACCGGGAGCGCGGTGAGAAGATCGACGAGAGCCGCGACGTGAGCCGCGACGTGAGCCGCGACGATGGCCGTGAGAGGTCCGTAACCGGGTGCGACTCACACCTCGCGGCACTCCGGACAGACCGCTTGGCCGTTCGCGGTCACCAGGTCGGGGACGAGCGCCCCGCAGCTCTCGCAGACGCCCTGTGTCGCCGACTCGGACACGTCAGTCGTGGCGGCCTCGCTCGCCGGGTCGACGCCGCCGTCGGAGCCGAGCATCGCCTCGTCCCCCTGCCGCGTTCCGCGGACCGACTCGCCGCCGACGACGTCCTCGCGGGCGCCGTCGCCCGTCCGCGGCGCCCCCGCGGCGAGCGCGTCGCCGGCGGTGACGACGCCGACGGCCTCGCCGGACTCGACCGCCACGACGCGGTCGGCCCCCTCGGAGACGAGCCGCTCCTCGACGGCCGCGAGCGAGTCGTTCGGCGCCACCGTCGGGAGGGGCGGCCCCATCACCGATCCGACCGTGGGGCCGTCGCCGTCGGCGTCTCCGGGGGTCCAGCCGTCGGCGCCGAGCAGTGCGTCCAGCGCGCTCCGGCAGTCGAGCCGCCCGACGGGTTCGCCGCCCCGGACGACGACGAGGCAGTCGGTGCCCTCGTCCACGAGCAGGCCGGCCGCGTCGGCCAGCCGGTCCGACTCGCTCACGCCGAGGAACTCGCGATGCATCACGTCGCGAACCGTGGTGTCTGTTCGCATGAAACGTGGATCCGCAGCGATCGGCTAAAAGCTGCCCCCGGTATCGTTATACCGACTCCGTACGTAGAGGCTTGATCGGTGCCGAAAGGCCGGTTTCGCGGAGGCCGCGAGCTCGCGCTCGCGCCGTCAGCGAGCGCCACCTTGCGCCGTCAGCGAGCGTCCTCTCACGACGACGCGGGTCGAAGAGGAGGGTTGAAACCCTCCGGCGTTCGAGCGGGACCATGACCATTCCCTCGTTCGTGATCGGGATCGCGGGAGGGACCGGCGCGGGCAAGACGACGGTCTCTCGACTCGTCACGCGCGATCTCGACGACAGCGTCACCCGGATCCCGCTGGACAACTACTACGAGGACCTCTCCCACTTGGACTTCGAGGAGCGCCAGTCGGTCAACTACGACCACCCGTCGGCGTTCGAGTGGGACCTCCTCCGCGAGCACCTCGAGGCGCTGCTCGAGGGACAGACCGTCCAGATGCCGCAGTACGACTTCGAGATCCACAACCGAAAAGAGGAGCGCGTCGAGGTCGAGCCCACCGACGTCATCGTGCTCGAGGGAATCCTCGCGCTGTACGACGAGGAGGTAAACGACATGATGGACCTCCGGCTGTTCGTCGAGACCGACGCCGACGTCCGCATCCTGCGCCGAATCCGCCGGGACGTGATCGAGCGCGGCCGCGACCTGGAGGGCGTCATCGACCAGTACCTCTCGACGGTGAAGCCGATGCACGAGCAGTTCATCGAGCCGTCGAAGAAACACGCCGACGTGATCATCCCGGAAGGCGCCAACAGCGTCGCCGTGAACCTCCTCGAGGAGAAGCTCCGCGCCGAGGTCGAGGGCGACGCCGTCCGGAGCTGGGAGCGCGGGAGCTTAGAGGAGGAGCTCGGCGAGGAACGCTCGCTCGACATCGACGACGACTGAACGAATTCGACGTTGATCTCGGGTGAGGGATGAACGCCGGCTAATTCTCAGCCGCTCGTTTATAGATAGATAATGCTGAATCGACGGTGACCATCTCCAAAGCCCCCGGCGCTCGGCTATACGTCGTCGCTGACTCTGCGACGAACACCTCCAAAGCCCCAGCCGCGAGGCGGCCTCGGAGGCACGCGCCACCGCACCGATTTATAAGTAATCGCTGGGGTCGCTCGCGTTATTTAAATATGGAATCTCGACCGATTCCGCTTATCGCCGCCGGCTCGACACCCGCTCCTCGGCAGTCTCGGCGCTGACGACCTCGTAAAGTATCGCTCGGCCGTTGTCCTCTTTCGGCCTGAGCACCCGCCCGAGCCGCTGAGTGAACTCCCGTTCGCTGCCGGAGCCGGAAAGGACGACCGCGACGTTCGCGTCCGGCACGTCGACCCCCTCGTCGAGGACGTTCGCGGCGACCACCCGGCCGTACGTCCCCTCGCGGAAGCGCTCCAAGATCTCGCGGCGCTCCTTCGCGCCCGTCTCGGCGGTGATCGCGGGCAGGAGGAACCGCTCCGAGAGCCGGTAGACGAGGTCGGTGTGGGCGGTAAACACGATCACGCGGTCGTCTCGGTGGCGGTCGAGGATCGACTCCAAGCGGTCTACCTTCCGATCCGCGTTCATCATGATCTCGCGGGCCTCCTGCTTCGCTAAGAGGGCCTCGCGGGCGGCCGGGTCGTTGCCGGAGCGCTTCACGAGTTCTTGATAGTCGCTCCCGCTGGAGAAGGTGATCCCCGCCTCCCGGACGTACTCGACGAAGGTGCCCTGTTTCTCCTCGTACCGCTCCCGCTCCGCGGGCGTCAGCTCCACCTCGATCCGGCGGATGTCGTACGGCGCGAGGTGGTCGCCCGCGAGGTCGTCGACGTCGAGCGCGTAGGCGCGGTCGCCGATCAGCTCCGCGACCGTCTCGTGGGCGCCGTCGGGGCGCTCGAACGTCGCCGTCAGGCCGAGCCGCGCGGGCGCCGCGAGCAGCCGCGCGACGTCGCGGTACCCCTCGCCGCCGAGGTGGTGGACCTCGTCGAAGACGACGAACTCGAAGGCGTCGCCGACGCCGTCGGCCTTGAGGTACGCCGAGTCGTACGTCGACACCGTGATCGCCTTCCGGCGCTGCTCGCCGCCGCCGAACCGGCCGATCGGGACGTCGAACTCCCGCTCTAACTCCCGCTGCCACTGGTCGAGTAAGTCGACCGTGGGGACGACGACGAGCGTCGGGACGCCGAGCTCGACCATCGCGCGGATCGCGATCACGGTCTTGCCGGCCCCGGTGGGGAGCTCGAGCACGCCGCGGTCGCCGGCGTCGCGCCACGCGTCGAGCGCCTCGCGCTGGTACTCCCGGAGGTCGTAGTCGGTCGCGAGCGCGTCCGGGAGCCCCGCCTCGCTCGCGGCGCGGTCGCTCGCGTCCAACACGTGGTCCTCGACGCTCGCGCCGGCGACCTCCAGCGCCCGTCGGATCGCGGCGTAGCGGTAGGCGGGCGCCCGTCCGGTCCCCGAGCGCGGGTCGGTCTCGACGCCCGGGAGCGGCGGGAGCGACGCGAGGGGGCTACCCTCCTCGGTCGAGCCGTCCCCGTCGCCGGCGTCGACCCGGATGGTCCCGTCCTCGTAAGTCAGCCGGACGTTCATCGCCGGACGTTGCCGCCCGATTTATAAATGGGCTCCGCCTCTCGCCGACATGCGCGCGGACGAACTCGACCCCGAACTCGCCCCCGTCGTCGACGAGATCGAGGCGCTCGGACTCCCCGAGTGGCACGCGCTCTCGGTCGACGCCGCGAGACGCGTCGAGGACGAGGTGTTCTCCGGCGACCCGGAACCCGCGGTCGCCGACGTCCGGGACCTCGCGTTCGACGGGCCCCACGGCGAGGTGCCGGTGCGGGTGTACCGCCCGGAGGAAGCCCTCGATCGGTCGACTCCGCCCACCCGCACCCTCGTCCACTTCCACGGCGGCGGCTGGACGCTCGGCACCCTCGACTCGATCGACGGCCCCTGTCGCGAACTGGCGACCCGCGCCGACGCCGTGGTCGTCTCCGTCGACTACCGGCTCGCGCCCGAACACCCGTTCCCCGTCGCGGTCGACGAGGCGGCCGCGGCCGTCGAGTGGACCGCTGACAACGCGACCGCCTTCGGCGGCGACCCGGACCGACTGGGCGTTTCCGGCACCAGCGCCGGCGCGACGCTCGCGCTCGCGGCGTGTCTGCATCGCCGGGCGTTCGGCGGCCCGGAAATCGCCGGGCAGTTCCTGCTCTACCCGATCGCGGGCGACGACTTCGAGACCGACTCGTACCGCGAGAACGCCGACGGCCCGCTGCTCACCCGCGCCGACATGCGGTGGTTCTTCGAGCAGTACCTCCGGAGCCCGGTGGACGCGCGCAACCCGTTCGCGGTGCCGCTCCGCGCGGACGACCTCGGCGACCTCCCGCCCGCCACGGTGGTCACCGCCGGCTTCGACCCACTCCGGGACGACGGCGTCGCGCTCGCGGAGCGGTTCGAGGCGGAGGGGACGCCGGTCGAGCACCGCCACTACCCGGCGATGGCTCACGGGTTCTGTAGCCTCGCCGACCGCGTCGACGTCGCGGAGGCGGCGCTGTCGGCGGTCGCGGGCGACGTTCGCGAGCGATTGTAGCGGGGCCGGTCTCGCGGATCGGGGCGACGCCCCCAAGTGGCTCGCCGAGAGAAGTGAGCCATGACGCTCATCGGCTCCGCCGTCACCTTCGTCGTCGGACTCCTCGTCGGCGGCCTGGCGATCTTCGTCGGCGCCGCGGTCGTCACCGGCACGCGCGACTACGGCCACGCCGTCTTCACGGCGCTGTTCGGCGCGATCGTCTGGGGGCTCGCCGCCTTCTTCCTCTCGTGGATCCCGCTGATCGGCGAGTTCATGCCGCTGATCGCGTGGGTGTGGCTGATCCGGCGGCGCTACGGCGTCTCGTGGGTCCACGCGGGGATCATCGGCTTCGTCGCGTGGGCCTCGGCCGTGCTCGTGCTCGCGGTGCTCTCCTCCGTCGGCGTCACCGACGCCGTGGGGGTTCCCCTCGTCCGCTCGCTGGCCGCGGTCTAATGCGGCCACCCCCGCGGTCGACGCCCGCGCTTACTCCGAAACCGTCGTCTTCACGATGCTAACCGGCGCGGTCGACCGACGCGAGACGCGTTCCGTGACGGAGCCCAGCATCCGTCGGTAGTCGCCGGACCGCGTCTTCGATCCCATCACCGTCAGGTCGATGTCCTCCTCGTCGACGTAGCGGAGGATCTGCTCGTGGGGGACGCCGTACACCAGGTCGGTGACGACGTCGACGCCCGCGTCGGTGGCATGGGACGCCACCGCCTCGAGCGCCTCGCGGCCGCGCTCCTCTAACGTCTCCTCGGCGCCCTCCGCGCCGTCGACGAACTCGTCGCCGGAGTACGCGTTGATCACGTCGCTGTCGACGACGTACAGCACGTGGAGGGTCGCGTCGTATCGGTCCGCGGCGTCGACGGCGTGGTCGATCGCGCGGTCCACGCCTTCGCTGCCGTCCGTGGGGAGCAGTATCCGGTCGTACATACGCGGCGATTCGCGCGCTCGGCGAATAAATCGGTCGCCGTTTCCCGAACGGTTAACACGCTGTAACGCGCCGGACCCTCCATGACAGCGGCCGCGGATCGACTGTTCGTGAACGGGGAGGTCCACACGCTCGCGGCGCCCGACGAGACGCGCGAGGCGATTGCGGTCCGGGACGGGGCGATCGTCCGGCTCGGGCCCACCCGCGACGTCGAGTTCCTGGAAGGGGTCGACACCGACGTCGTCGACCTCGGCGGGCGCGTCCTCCTCCCGGGCTTCGTCGACGCCCACACCCACCTGACGACGGTCGGGCGATACCTCGTCCACGCCGACCTCTCGACCGCCGACTCCCCGGCCGAGGCGGTCGACCTGCTCAAAGAACGAGCGGCGGAGGTGGAGGAGGCCGACGAGGCGGGTACCGACTCCGGTCCGGCCGCCGACCCCGTCCTCGGCTACGGCTACGACGAGTCGACGTGGGACGAGGACCGCTACCTGACGCGAGGGGACCTCGACCGCGTCTCGACCGAGCGACCCGTGGCCGCCTTCCGCGAGGACATGCACGTCGCCGCGGTCAACGGGGTCGCCCTCGATCGGTTCGCGGACGCGCTCGCCGCGGCGCCCGACGAGACGGTGCCGACCGACGGGGACGGCGAACCGACCGGGGTCCTCCTCGAGAGCGCGATCGACCCGATCTACGAGGCGTTCGAATCCGGACCGGCCGAGACGAAGGAGATCGTCGAGGCCGCGCTGGCCGACTGCGCCGCGAAGGGGATCACCGGGTTCCACGACATGGTGCGGAACTCTCACGCGCCGCGGGCGTACCGCGAGCTGGACGCGGCCGGCGAGCTGACCGCGCGCGTCCGGATCAACTACTGGAGCGACCACCTGGACGCGCTCCGCGAGGTCGGCCTCGGGACGAACGACGGGAGCGACACCGTCGAGACCGGCGCGATCAAGTCGTACACGGACGGGAGCTTCGGGGGACGGACGGCGAAGCTCTCCGAGCCGTACGCGGACGCCCCCGACGAGACCGGTCAGTGGGTCGTCGACCCCGACGAACTGGCGGAAACGGTCGCCGCGGCGACCGAGGCCGGCTACCAGTTCACCGCACACGCCATCGGCGACGAAGCGGTCGACGCCGTGCTCGACGCCTACGAAGACGCCTCCCATACGGATCCCGGCGAGGCCCGTCATCGGATCGAGCACGTCGAGCTCGCCGACGACGCCGCGATCGACCGGCTCGCCGAGTCGGGCGTCGTCGCCAGCGTCCAGCCGAACTTCCTCAAGTGGGCCGGCGAGAACGGGCTCTACGAGTCCCGGCTCGGGCCGGACCGCACCGCCGCGACGAACCGCTACCGCGATATGCTCGACGCGGGCGTTCGCCTGGCGTTCGGCTCCGACGGGATGCCGATGGACCCCCTGCTCGGCGTCCACCACGCGGTCAACGCCCCCGCGGAGGCGCAGCGGCTGACGGTGACCGAGGCGCTGCGAGCGTACACCCGCGGCGCGGCGTACGCGGGCTTCGACGAGCACCGGCTGGGCACGGTCGCCGTCGGAAAGCGCGCGGACCTCGTCGCCCTCGACGCGTCACCGTGGGAGCGGGCCGACGAGATCCGCGACGTCGACGTCGCGATGACGGTCGTCGACGGCGAGGTCGTGTACGACGACCGGTGAGCCGGCCACGCCGTCTCGGGGAGAGACGGCGACGGACCCCCCGTCGGAAAACTCCGCAAGCACTGCCAGAAAACAGTAGTTATTAATCATGTAGTTCCTACGACCGACCATGGCAGAGATAGCCATCGAATACGCGGCCGGCAGTCGCCTCCAGCCGGAGGCGGAGACGGCCCGACGCCTGATCGACTCGTACCTCGGCGACCGGTCTGACGTCGACGGGGTAACCCTCTCGCCCTCCACCGACTCCGTGTTCTGCGTCAGCGTCGAGGGCGACCGCATCTGGTGTACGGACCCGCGCGAGTGGATCGACGCGATGGAGGCCGTCACCGCGGCCCGACGCCGACTCTCCGAGCTGTCGTAGGCGGTGGGCGAGACGGTCCTCGGTTACGAATTTTTTATTTGACCGTTCGTCGTTGCCACCGCCATGACCGAGACCGAGGACCGGTGCGGGTACGTTCACGAGGACGCCGACGCGGCACCGGCCGGCTGGGAGTGTCCTCACCCGGCCGACGGCGACGAGCGGTGCGTGTTCCACCGACCAGCGGGCGACGGAGGCGCGGACCGCGTCGCCGCGGCGTTCGAGGCGGCGGTCGCGGCCGGCGAGTCGGACCCGCGTCGCCGCCGCTTCTACGGCGCCACGATCGAGCGACTCGCGCTCCCGCCGGGGACGCTGCTCGCGGGCGACCGCTCCCACGCCGTCGACCTCGCGGACGCGACGGTCGGCGAGATCGCGGTCGACGGCGCGACCGTCGGCAGCGACCTCCGCCTCGACGGCGCGACGGTCGCCGGCGACTTCGACGCGAAGGGACTGACCTGTTTCGGCGATCTCCGCTGTCAGGGCCTCAGTGCGGCGAGCGTCGACCTCAGGAAGGCGACGGTCGACGGCGCCGCGGACTTCGCGTTCGCGACGGTCGACGGCTCGTTCAGCGTCACCCGCGCGGAACTCGGTCGGCTGGCCCTCAGCGACGCCGAGGTCGGCGGCACAGTGAACGCGAACCTCGTCCGCGTCGACGAGCGGACGGAAGTGAACAGCGCGGCGGTCGAGGGCTCCGTCCTTGCGGCCGACGCGACCTTCGACGGTGAGGTCCGCGCGATGGGCACGTCGGTCGGCGGCGCACTCGCGTTCACTGACAGCGCCTTCGGCGACGGGTTCAACGGGAACGACGCGAGCGCCGACCACGGGATGCGCGTCGGCGGCCCGACGGTGTTCAAGGGGGTCGCGGTCGACGGCGCGACCGACTTCCGGTACGCGACGTTCGAGGGGCCGGTCCAGTTCCACCCGGAACAGCACAGCACCGAGACGCGGTTCGACGGCGCGGTCGACTTCGAGCAGGCGACGTTCGAGGCCGGGTTCGACCTCCGAGAGGTCGTGTTCGACGGCCGACTGTACCTCGCGGACGCGACGGTGTCGGGTACGGGGCGGCTCGACGGCGCCGAACTGGACCGCGGAGCGACCCTCGACCGGACGGAGACGAGCGCGGCCGTCTCCGCGGCCTCGGCGCGGATCGGCGGCCAGCTCTCGATGGCGGACTGCGAGTTCGGCGGCGCGGTCGCGTTCGACGGGGCGGTCGTCGCCGGCGAAATCGACTGTAACGGCGGGACGCGCGACGGGGCCACCCGGTTCGGGTCGGGACTGTCGCTCGCCGACGCGGAGTGCCGGTCCGGCGTCGACCTCCGGTGGGTCGAGTCCGAGGAGCGGATCTCATTCCACGACCCGGAGACGGCCGGCCGGACCACGTTCGGCGACACGGTCGATGCGACCGGCGCGCGCCTCGACGACGGCCTCGACGCGAGGGCGGCCCGGTTCGACCACCTCGCCGGATTCGAGGCTGTCCGCGCCGGCGGCGACGTCCGCCTCGACGGGTGCGAGATCGGTCGGCTCCGGAGCGACGTCTCTCCGGCTGACGACGGAGACCGGCCGACCGTGACGGCACACGGGGCGTCCGTGAGCGAGGGCCGGATCGCCCACCCCGGCGACGGGACGGTCACGTACGACTTCGCGGACGCCCGGATCGGAAGGGTTCGGATCGAGGCCGGCGACGGACCGATCGCGCCCCTCGCCGCGGTCAGGTTCCTCGGGACCTCGTTCGACGGCTTCCGGTTCGGTCCCCACCACGGGGCGCTCGAAGCGATCAGCTGGCGGCTCCACGACACGGAGACGGACGCCGACCTCCCGGAGCCGGATCCCGGCCCCCGACGCCTGGAGACCACGTATCAGCAGGCGAAGACCGGAGCCAACGGCGTCGGGGACGCGACCGCGGCGGCGGAGTTCTTCAGGCGCGAGATGCGCCACCGCCGCGCCGGTCACGCCGCGGATGTCAGGTCGGAGCGCGGGGCCGACCGCGCGGTCGCCGCGTACGACTGGCTCGCGAACGCCGTCCTCGACGCGACGGCGGGATACGGCGAGCGGCCGAGCTGGACCATGCTGTCGTCGGTCGTCGTCGTCCTCGCCTTCGCCGGCGGGTACGCCGCGCTTGGCGTCCCGGCCGACTCCGCGGGCGAACTGCTGCTGTTCAGCTTCCAGAGCTTCATCACCTTCGTGATCGGGCCGGCGCCCGCCGAGTCGTTCTCCGTCCGTCTGCTCAGCTCGGCGCAGGGGTTCCTCGGGGCGTTCCTCGTGGCGCTTTTCGTCTTCGCGTTGACCCGTTCGGTCGACCGGTAAGCGCTCGCGGCGGGCGGGCGAACACGGCGCGTCGCTCCCGGCTGCGGGGCTACCGCCCGTCCTCGTGCGCCCGCACGAACTCCCGCAGCAGTTTCCCGGCGGCCGCCGCGGCCTGCCCGTCGTCGCGGTCGTTCACCTCGACGACGTCGAAGCCCTCGGCCCGGGGCGCGACAGCCCGCACCAAGTCACGGGCCTCGCGGGGATCGAGCCCGAACGGCTCCATCGTCCCGGTCCCCGGCGCGAAGCCGGGGTCGAGCCCGTCGATATCGATCGAGCAGTAGACGGACTCGCCCGCGAAGGGGTCGTCACCCTCGTCGCTCGCGAGTCCGTCGATCCACTCGCGGGCGTGTTCGGGCGCGACGACCTCGACGTCGGCGTCGGACGCGCGGTCCCACTCCGCCTCGGAGCCGGTTCGCGCGCCGACGATCACGGCCCGGTCGACGCCGAGGTCGTCGAGGCACCGGCGCGTGACGCAGGCGTGGTTCCACGGATTCCCGTCGTACGCGTCCCTGAGGTCGAGGTGGGCGTCGCAGACGACGAGCGCGTCGGGGTCGACCGCCTCGACGCCCGCGTACGTGACCGTGTGTTCGCCGCCGACAAGCAGGGGGACGGCGTCGTCGTAGCCGACGCTCCGCAGTTCGGCGGCGAGGTGATCGAGGTACGCCTCGACGTCGTCCCAGGGGGAGACGTCGCCCGCGTCGTGAACGCCCAGCGCGGAGAAGCGACTGTCGGTGCGGCGGTCGTAGTCGTCGTAGGTCTCGGAGAAGCGCCGGATCCGGTCCGGTCCGAACCGGGTGCCCGGCTGAAACGTGGTCGTGGCGTCGAGCGGAGCGCCGACGACCACGTAAGAAGCAGCTTCGCGGTCGGTCGTCGCCCCGGGAAACATCGCCGATTACCCGATGATCTTCCGTTGGCCCTCGTAATCGAGGTACTCGATGTTGTCGTCCGAGGTGAAGTCCTCGCCCTCGGGGATGCGCATCGTGAACGTGTCGTAGGTGTCTAAGTCCATCACCTGGACCTCGTCGTCGTTGACGTTGACGACCTGGCCCTGCTTCCGCTGGATGATCGGGACCCAGACCTTCGCGTCGACCGGCTGGGAGAGCGAGCGCTTCTTGTCGTCGAAGACGCCCTTGCCCTCGACGCGCGCCTTGGCGCTCCCGTGTTTTCCGGGCTTTGCAGTGCTGTAGTGGTTGATCTTGCAGGGGGAACCGTCCATCATCACGTAGCTGCCCTCCTGGAGTTCGCGAACCTGCTTCTGCTCTCGCGGCATACGCGCTACTTTTTCCGGGGCGGGTATAAACGGTTTGGAACGGCGTCGACGCCGGCGTTCGGGCGTTCGGCCGCGCCGCGGAACGGGCTGTCGTCGACGCCGACCTGGGGCCCCCGATTCAGGGGTCGAGCTCGTCGACGTACTCCTCGGGCTCCCCCTCGTCGTCCGCGTCGCCGTCCGGCGGGACGAACTGCCCGGTGATCAGGTAGCTGGCGATGAAGAGGCCGATGAAGCCGACCCCGACCGCCGCGGTCGTCCGTACGACGAACGGGAAGTCGACCCACCAGAGGGCGCGGTCGGCGATCATCATCGCGACGAAGGCGACGAGCAGCGCCTTCTGCTCGTCGGTCGGGTCGCGGACGAAGCCGACGACGTCCTCCTTGAGCTCGCCGAAAAAGCCCATCTCAGGCACCCCTCTCCGCGTCGGCCTCCCGGCGGTCGGCGCTCGCCGCCTCCATGGCGCGGCTCACCCGCCGCAGGCCCTCCTCCAGCTCGTCGGTCGGCAGCCCGAACCCGATCCGGAAGCGGTTCGGAAAGCCGAACAGCCCGCCGGGCGCGAGTACGACGCTCTCCGTCTCGACGACGGTGCGGCAGAACGCCTCGGCGTCGTCGAAGCCGTCGGGCACCGTCACGAACCCGTTGACGCCGACCGGGTCGTGCCAGTCGAGGTCGTGGCGCTCGATCCAGTCCGCGACGATCGCGCGGTTCGTCGCCGCCAACTCGCGGTTCTCCTCGAGGATCCGCGGCTCGCGTCGGCCGAGCGCCTGCTTCGCGACGTGCTGGCCGAACAGCGACGGGGAGATAGTGGTGTAATCCTTCCACCGCCACGCGCGCTCGACGACCGCCTCGGGGCCGGCGATCCAGCCGAACCGGAGCCCGGCGAGCCCGTACGCCTTCGTGAGGCTCGTCGTCGAGATCCCGTGGCGGCCGAAGCTCGCGACCGGCGGCTGCGGATCGTCGGCGAGCAGCCGGTACACCTCGTCACAGAGGAGGTACGCGTCGCGATCGACGGCGATGTCGTAGGCCGCCCGCATCGCCGTCTCGTCGTGATACTGACCCGTGGGGTTGTTCGGGTTGTTGACGACGATCACGGCGGTGTCGTCGCGGGCCGCGTCGGCGATCGCTTCAGCGTCGAGCTCCCACTCGGGCGGTTCCAGTTCGACGCGGGTCACGTCGCCGAACGCGTCCGGCACGGCGTGGAGCGCCTGGTACGTCGGCGTGACGACGACCGCGTGGCTGCCGGAGCCGACCGTCGAGTCGGGGTCGGGGCTCTCGGCGTCGCCCAGCAGCGAGAGGAACGCGAGGAAGTTCGCCTCCTGCGTCCCGCAGGTGAACAGCACCTCGTCGGCGCTCCGGCCGTAGCGGTCGCCGACCGACGCACGGAACTCGGGGTCGCCGTTCGTCGGGATGACGTAGTCGAGCCGGCCCGGATCCAAGTCGAACCGGCTCGCGTCCAGCGAGCGGATCCCGCTCTCGGCCAACATGATGTCGGCCTCGTGCTCGTACTCCGCGAACCAGCGTTCGAGGCCGAACGGGTCGATGCGCATACCGGACGTGGGAGTGGCGCGAGGTTAGGTGCTACGGTCCCACGCGGCGATCGCGAGCGAGACGCGCTCCCGAGGGGGACGGCGCCGGCGGCCGGGTCCCGCGGTTCGTCACCGCAACGGCTTTTGGCCCTGCTTGCGACCGGATACCATGTTACTCAACCGGAGGCGACTGCTAGGCACGCTGCTCGTCGCGGTGGCCGCGCTCGCGGCGATCGTGCTGGCGGAGGTGCTCCGAACCGTCGTCTTCGCGGTCACGGTCGCGTACGTCCTGTATCCGATCCGGCAGCGATTCGTCGAACGCGGGCTGTCCCGGCGGATCGCGTGCGTCGCGACCACCGCCGTCGCCTTCGTTGCCGCCGTGCTCCTCGTGGTCCCGCTGCTCTACGTGCTGTATCGGCGGCGGGCGGAGCTGATCGAGATCATCGGCCAGATCCCCGACGCCGTCCCGATCACTGTTGGCGGGTTCGAGCTGGTCATCGAGATGGTGCCGTACGTGGCGGCCGCCGAGGCGTGGGTCCGAGGGGCCGCGCTCGCGGTCGCGGCCGCGGCGCCCCGGCTCGTCTTGGAGCTCGTCGTGTTCACCTTCCTCGTGTACGGGATCCTCTACCGACCCGGGGCGGTCGGAACCGCCGTCTTCGGCGTGGTCCCGACCGAGTACCACGATATCCCGACGCGGCTCCACGAGCGGACGCGGGAGACGCTGTACTCGATCTACGTCCTGCAGGCGGCGACGGCGTCGGCGACGTTCGTGCTCGCGGTCGCGGTGTTCTGGGGCCTCGGGTACGGCTCTCCGGTCCTGCTGGCCGTCATCGCGGCCGTCCTCCAGTTCGTTCCGGTCATCGGCCCGAGCGTGCTCGTCGTCGCGCTGGCCGCTGGAGACGTCCTCGTCGGGGAGACCGGGCGGGCGGTCGCCGTGTTGGCGCTCGGCCTCGTCGTCGTCTCGTTCGTCCCCGACGCGGTGATCCGGACGCAGCTCGCCGACTGGACCGGTCGGATCTCTCCCGGGCTGTACTTCGTCGGATTCGTCGGCGGTATCCTCACGCTCGGTGCCGTCGGGCTCATCGTCGGCCCGCTCGTCGTGTCGCTGCTGCTCGAAGTGATCGACATGCTCTCCGAGCACGACGCGCCGGCCGACCGCATCGGAGAATCCGTCGATTCGAGGAAGTGACCGGGGGAGCGGTCGCCTTCGCACTCGTACTTACCCCTTTTATAATCCTCACCGGTTCGCCTTCCGTCCGGGCCACCGGCACGGCTTTCCCCCGCCCGACCGTGTGTTTTCGTATCCGATGTCCTCGACGAATCCTCCCACCGCGCTCGCGGACGCCCCGCACCTCTCGACGCGACGACTCGACGACCTCACCGAGCGCGTGCGCCGCGCGAGTTCCACTACGTCGAGGGACGCGCCGGGCGAGAGCGACGCCCTCGACGTGTTCGCGCCGGCGACGACCGAGCGGATCGGCTCGGTGCCGGCCTGCGACGGCGACGACGTCGACGCCGCGGTCGAGCGCGCCCGGGCGGCGCAGGCCGAGTGGGCCGAGACCCCCGCGACCGAGCGCGCGGCCGTCATCGATCGGTTCGGCGACCTCGTCACGGACCACCGCGAGGAGCTGCTCGACGTCCTCCAACTGGAGACGGGGAAATCCCGGCGAACCGCGGTCGAGGAGCTGTTCGACGTGCCGACCGGCTGCACGTACCTCGCGGACGAGGCGCCCGACGCCCTCGCCGAGGACCGCCGACAGGGGGCCTTCCCCGGGCTCGCGACCGCGACGGTCACCTACGACCCGGTCGGCGTCGTCGGCGTCATCTCGCCGTGGAACTACCCGCTGACGCTGTCGATGGCCGACGCGCTCCCGGCGCTCGCCGCGGGCAACGCCGTCGTCTGCAAGCCGGACGAGAAGACGCCGTACGGGGCACTGCTGCTCTCGGAGCTCTTGGAGGTCGCCGGCCTCCCGGACGACCTCTTCCAGGTGGTCACCGGCGAGGGGGCGACGGTCGGGCCCGCGCTGATCGACGCGGTCGACTACGTGGCGTTCACCGGGAGCACCGAGACGGGCCGGACCGTCGCCGAGCGCGCGGGCCGGAACCTGATCGACTGCTCGCTGGAGCTCGGCGGCAACAACCCTCTCGTCGTGCTCAGCGACGCCGACGTCGACGAGGCGGCCCGCGGCGCGGTCGACGCCTGCTTCTCGAACGCCGGGCAGCTCTGTCTCTCCGCCGAGCGGATGTACGTCGAGGAGTCGGCCTACGAGCCGTTCCTCGCCGCGTTCGTCCGGGAGACGGAGGACCTCACGCTGGGGACTGGCTACGACTACGACGCCGACCTCGGCTCGCTGATCGACGCCGACCAGCTCGCCCGCGTCCGGAGCCACGTCGACGAGGCCCGGGAGGACGGCGCGACCGTGGAGACGGGGGGTCGCCACAGGCCGGACGTTGCCCCCTACTGCTACGAGCCGACCGTCCTGACGGGCGTCGAGCCCGACGCGACGGTCGCCTGCGAGGAGACGTTCGGGCCGGTCGTCGTCGTGACGCCCGTCCCGGACGCGGCCGCCGCCGTGGAGGCCGCGAACGACTCGCCGTACGGCCTCAACGCGAGCGTGTGGACCGCGGACCGTGAGCGCGGCGCGGCGGTCGCCCGCGAGATCGACTGCGGCACCGTCAACGTCAACGACGGCTTCATCGCGACGTGGGGCGCGGTCGACGCCCCCATGGGCGGGTTCGGCGACTCGGGGCTCGGACGCCGCCACGGCCCGGAGGGGATCCGGCGGTACACCGAATCGCGGACGGTCGGGGTCTCCCGAGTCGGCCCGCTCGGCTTTCCCGAGCGGATCCCGACCGACTGGTTCGTCCGCGGCGCCTTCGCGGCGACGGCGCTCGGCCGGAAGGCAAGTCGGAGCGTACGGCGGCTGAAAGAGCGGATCGGGTTGTGATGACTATTAAATAATTCTTAAACAGTATAAATACAGCAAACTATATATACGATAAATTAAACCATTTCGAGTCGGGTGCTACCAGTATGCACAGACGGAGGTTCCTTCAGAGCGGTGTCGCAGCGGTCGCCCTCGCCGGATTCGGGTCGACGGTAAGCGCGCAGTCGGGCAGCGACTACCGGCCCGGCGGCCCGTGGGCACCGAACGAGCGCGCAGTCAACTACGAGGCGTACCTCGACAACGAGCAGCTCGGCGAACGCCTGAAACAGGTCGACCGGCGGAGCGACCGCGTCGAACTGGAACAGATCGGCGAATCGGCCGGCCGCGGAGACCCGGTCTGGGAGGTCACTATCGGCGACGGCGACGAGAGTCTCCACCTCATCAACCAGATCCATGGTGACGAGCCCTCGGGGGCCGAAGCCGTCGTGAAAATCCTCAATCGACTGGCGAGCGGCGGATCCCGGCGGGTCGAGAAGATTCTCGACAACCTCACGATCACCATCGTTCCCCGGGTTAACCCCGACGGCGCGAACTTCGTCGGCGACGATGGGCTCGGTACCGAGGGCGAACTCCGGCAGCGCCGGTACAACACGAGCACGTGGGAGGAGGGCGACTCTCGGTACATCAACACGAACTCGTACTACTCCGGCGACGTGCCGGGGTACGACATGAACCGCGGGTTCAGCGTCTTCCCCAACTTCGAGCCGTTCGACGAGGACGAGGACTGGTGGACCGTCCTCAAGGACGATCCACAGTTCGGCTACCTCGATATCCCCGTCGAAGAGGTCCCGTTCGACCTCCGCGACCCCACGGTCGACGGCGACAATCCGTACAAGGTGCTACGCTCGGTCGGACTCAACCTCAACCCCGAGAACCGGGCGGTGACCGAGTCGTTCCTCGACGCCGACCCGGACTGGGCGATCACGCACCACCACCAGGGTCCGACCGTGGATCCGGAGTCCCCGGACCAAGGCAACGGCCCGCAGTGGCAGTCGATCATGAGCGTGATGGCGCCGTTCGGTCCCCGGTACATCGGTCTCGACGGCGTCGACTACGCGAGCTACGTCGGCAGCGGGAACCCGTACATGTCGGAGGACGCCCAGACCCGGTCGCTGCGGCTCAACCAGCTCGTCAACGAGCAGGCCCAGCAGTTCGGGAAGGGGAAGTTCAACACGCTCACCCGGTACGGCTACGGCCCGCTGTGGGGATCGTATCTCGACGCGCTGTGTCCACAGACCGACGCCGCCGGGATGTTGTACGAGGTGTCTCACCAGAGCGACCAGCGCGGCCACAAGGCCATCGGCACGACGGTCAAAATCACCGTCGCGGGGTTCATGGCGACGTTCGAGCGGATCGCCGACGGCTCGATCAGCGAGGTCGACGAGCTGGACTACTTCGACATGCCGTTGGCCCAGGGGATCGAGAACCCGTTCGGTCGGTAAGCGGGCCTCGGGGCCGGCACCGTCGCCGGAGTCGCCGAGCGCGTCCTCGGCAACATGCGTATTCAAGGCCGTCGCCCGCCACGTGACACCATGGCAGGACCGGACCCCGCCGAACTCCGGCGGGTCGTCGACGCGTTCCCCGCGGCGGCCGACTCCGAACCGATCGATCCCGGCGCGGCCGACCGGATCGACGACCTCCTCGACGGGACGTACGGCAGGCTGACGCGCGAGTGGTACCCCGAGCTCACGGAGCTGACGGACTCGTACGCTGCGGGCGACGTCCTCCGCGAGGACGTGCTCGAACACGTCGAGGCGGTGCCGTCGTTCCGGCTCTCGGACGGCGCCGCGCCGCTCCCGGAGAAGCGGCGGGCGCTCGCGGCGGCCGACGAGGCGGCCGCGGCGGTGACGGAGATCGCGGGGTGGTACGCGACGCTGCGGTCGCTGCTGGACGACGCCCCCGACGACCTGACGCGCCTCGAGCGGCTGCTTCACGGCTTCGGCTACGTCCTCGCGCACGGCCTCTTCCTCGGCGCGTCGTCCCCCGAGCGCGTCGTCCGGCGGCTCCGGCTCGCGTACCGGTCGGTCGGCGTCGACATCGACGAGACGGACAGCGAGGCCGGCGCGGAGCGGACGGAATTCACCTGTCCGTACCGGAACGTCGGCGCCGGGGTCTACGGGGAGAAGTGGGTGTGTCACGAGAAGCTCGACCGCGTCGACGACGGCTACGTGACCTACCTCGCGGAGCGGGGGATCGACTACCAGCGCCCGCGGGACTGCGACGGGAGCGATCGGTGTTACTCCACCGTCGCGCGCGACGGCCCGGAGCTGTGGTGGCCGAAGACCGCTCCCGCGGCCGTGCGAGCCCCGCCGTGACCCGAGACCGTCGGCGGCCGCGGTCGCCGCCGGAGCCGGGAGAGGAGCCGCCCGGAGACGAGCCCCCCACCTACCGGATCCAGCGAGGGTACGCCGCGTGGGCGCGGGTCTACGACTGGTTCGCGCGGGCGACCGCCTCGGTCGGGGGCGTGCGGGCCGGCTGCGTGCGGGCGCTCGACCTCGATCCCGGCGACACCGTCGTCGAGTTCGGCTGCGGGCCCGGCGTCAACGTCCCGGCACTTCGGGCGGCCGTGGGGCCGACGGGACGGGTCGTCGGCGTCGACATCACCGGCGCGATGCTCGACCGGGCGCGAGGGCTGGCGGGGCGCCGGGGGTGGGAGAACGTCGAGTTCGTGCGGGGGGACGCGACCGACCCGCCGATCCGGTCGGCCGACGCGGTGCTCGCGACGTTCGTCACGTCGCTGTTCCCGGACCCGTACGCGGTCGTGAGCGACTGGTGCGACCTGGCCGACAGCGTCGTCGTCGCCGCGTTCGCGCCGCGGGGGAGTCGCCCCGCGAACGCCGCGCTCTCAGCGTTCGCCCGCCTGAACGGGCGGCTGTTCGACGTGGACGGAGACGACCCGCTCGCGCGGCTCGACGCGCGGACGACGGCCGCCAGGCGGGCGCTCGCGGACAACTCGGAGACGCTGACGGAAGCGCGGTACCTGCGGGGGACGATCACGGCGTGCGCCGGGCACGGCCGCCCGGTCGCTCCGGGCGAGTGACGCACCCCGAGCGAGACGCTCGGGCGGAACGCAACGTTTAGCGCGCCCCCGGCCGCAGTGGGTGCCATGAGCTTCTTCGAGACGCTCGCGGCCCGGATCGAGTCGACGGACAGCGTCGTCTCGGTCGGCCTCGACCCGGACCCGAGCCGGCTCCCCGACTTCGTCGCCGACGCCGACCTGCCGCGCTGGGCGTTCAACCGCCGAGTCATCGACGCGACCCACGAACACGCCGCCTGCTACAAGCCGAACGCCGCGTTCTACGAGGACGCCGACGGCTGGCGCGCGCTCCGGGAGACGATCGCCTACGCTCACGGCAAGGACGTGCCGGTCCTGCTGGACGCCAAGCGCGCCGACATCGGCAACACCACCCGCCAGTACGCCGCGGCGCTCGACGACGCCGACGCGATCACGGTGAACCCGTACCTCGGCCGCGACTCTCTCCAGCCATTCCTCGACCGCGCGGAGAAGGGGGTGTTCGTCCTCTGTCGCACCTCGAACCCCGGCGGGAGCGACCTCCAAGACCTCGAACTCGCCTCCGGCGAGCCTCTCTACGAGCGCGTCGCGGCGCTCGCGGACGTGTGGAACGGCAACGGCAACGTCGGGCTCGTGGTCGGCGCGACCGCGCCCGAGGAGCTGGCGGAGGTCCGCGAGATCGTCCCCGAGATCCCCTTCCTCGTCCCCGGCGTCGGCGCGCAGGGCGGCGACGCGGAGGCCGCGGTCGAGCACGGGCTCGCGACCCGCCCGGACGCCGCGGTCGACGTTGGGCTCGTCAACTCCTCTCGCGGGATCATCTTCGCCGGCGAGGAGTCGACCCGCCCCGGCGACGAGGCGACGTACTTCGGCGCCGCCGGCGACGCCGCGAAGCGACTCAAAAAGCGGCTGAACCGACACCGGTAGGGAGACCGCGTCGGGTCGCTGTCGGCGTCCCCGTACCCTCACTGCTGGCGCCCCTGCACGCAGACCGTGCAGGCGCCCGCGGCGTCGACCCAGTGGTCGTCGCAGACGGCGCGCCCGCACCGCGGGCAGCCGTGGCGGGCCGGTGCCGCCTCGCACACCTGACAGAGTCCGGCGACGCTCATACCGTCACCTCCGGTCGCGGTCCTTATCAGGGTCCGGGTCGACCCGGACGCATGCGCCAGTTCGTCGTCATCGGTCACGAGACGCCGACCGATCCGGACGCCGTCTCGCTGTCAGACCTCCCCGGTGCGGGGCGGCTCGACCTGCTCTGTCGGTGCGTCGCCACCGGCGTCTTCCTCTCGCACGGGATCCGGGAGTCCGTGCGCGTTCACCTCGTCGTCGCCGACGAGCTCACGGTCACCTTCGACGCGGACAGCCTCCGGCACCTCCACCCGGACGAGCGCAACGTCGCCGCCCGGATGCGCGACGCGCTCGCCGCGAAGGCGGACGCCATCGGCCACATGCCCGCCGACGTCTCGCCGGGCGTCGAGCTCCGCCGGATGGGGCTCGAAGCGACCCTCGATCGGCTGCTCGACGGCGGCGCCGCGGGCTCGACGGGCGACCCGACGCTCGTCCAGCTCCACGAGGGCGGCGACCCCCTCGTCGAGGCCGCGCCCCCGACGGATCCCGTGTTCGTGCTCTCGGACCATCGCGATTTCACCGACGAGGAAGCGGAACTGCTCGCGGAGCGCGCGGAGCGCCGCGTGCGCGTCGGTCCCGAACCGCTCCACGCCGATCACACCGTCTCCGTCGTCCACAACTGGCTCGACACCGATGGGTACGAGTCCTACTGAGCGCCGGACCACGACCCCGCCCGCGACAGACGACCGGTTCGCGGTCCCGCTGCGGGGGGTCGCTGTCGACCCCGAGACGCGCTGCGCGCACTGGGACGACCCCGTCGACGTGATCGCGCTCCGGTTCGGCTGCTGCGAGGCGTACTACCCCTGCGACGCCTGCCACGACGCCGCGACCGACCACGAGGCCGAACCGTGGCCCCGCGGCCGCTTCGACGAGCCCGCGGTGCTGTGCGGGGTTTGCGGAACGACGATTTCCGCCCGCGAGTACCTCGACGGCGACGGAGAGGCGCAACGCGCCTCTAGCAGTCGGACGCAGTCCGACGACAGCGAGGGACACAGTCCCTCGGGCAACCGGGCTTCGCCCGGTGACAGCGAGGCGAAACGCGCCTCTGGCAGTCGGGCGAATCCCGACGACGACGCCTGTCCGCGCTGCGGCGCCGCGTTCAACCCCGGCTGCCGGAAGCACAGCGACCGGTACTTCGAGGCGTGAGCCGGTCGTTCGGTGGAGAATCGGACGGTCGACGAGACGGTCGGCGGCCCCGGCTTTCGGAAAGGTTAAAAGAACGAACGGCCTTCTGTCGAGTGCGGGCCGGTGGGGTAGCTTGGTATCCTTCGGCCTTCGGGTGGCCGTAACCACGATTCAAATTCGTGCCGGCCCATTTTCACCCCACTTCGCAACGACGAGCGCTAGCGAGGAGTCCGTAGTGGGCGTGAAACTGCTAGGGCGCGAATTTGAATCAGGGAGCAAATCTTCGATTTGCGACCGTGATTCAATATTCGTGCCGGCCCACTTCACCCGCATTTCACTCCCCGAGCGACAGGACCAGAGATTCCGTCGCCGATCCTTCTTGCCGAGCGAGCGAACCCACGTTTTCACGAGCGGCTGTGATCGCCGTGTGGAACCGCCATGCGCTCCACGCCGTCATCCGATTCCGAAGGTGAGTACCCTCTGAAGCGGCGAAATACGTGGGGGTTTGTTACACTTTCACTCACCCCCATACATTTAAACATAAAAGGATTAATTTTCCAACTTGAACCATGCCGAATCCGAACTTCCCGGCCGAGTTGGGGAACATCCCGTACCAGTCGATCATCGGGGGCCCACTGATCGCGGCGGTGAAAGCCAACACCGACGCGTCCGAAGCCGCGGCCCAGTTCATCAAGGACGTGGGTTTCACCGAGGGCGAGAACGGCGAGAAGTCGCCCCGGATGGTCGAGTTCAGCTACGAGAAAGAGGTTATCGACGAAGAGAGCGGCGACAGCACGCTCAAGAGCCACACGATCACGATCCCGTTCCTGCTGTTGACCAACGTCCCGTACTTCGAGGTCGAGCAGGTCACCGTGGACTTCAACGTCAAGCTGAATTCGCTGCAGACGTACGAGGTCTCGGACGAGTTCAACCTGGAAGTCGAGAACAAGGGGAAACAGGGCTGGTTCACCGGCCGGACGGAGTGGTCGGTGAACTCCAGTTACCAGCGCAAGAGCAGCCGCTCACAGGAGGTCGAGCGGACGTACGATCAGCAGGTCCACGTCCAGGCGGGGTCCGTCGAGGCGCCTGAGGGGGTGAAGAAGCTCCTCGGCGTCCTCGAGCAGACGATCGTTGAGGTGCCGGAGGGGAGCGCCACCAACGGCGGCAACGGCGGCAACGGCGCCGGAAGCTGAGAGGAGGACTGACCCGTGCAAGCTACAGAGACACTCTCCGACCTCCCGCTCGCCTCGCTGTTCTCCGCCCCGCTCGTGGCGGCCATCGAGGCGAACGTCCAGGCGCAGACGGAGTCGCTCCGGCTCCTCCGGGAGATCGGGTTCGAGGACGGGTCGCTCAGGACGGTCACGTTCAGCTACGCCACGACGGGAATCGACAGCGAGACCGGCGAGGAGAGCCGGATCCGGAAGGAGCTGGAGATCCCGATCGTCTTGTTCCTCTCGTTCCCGGAGCTCGTCGTCCACGAGATCGAACAGACGTTCTCGGCGCGGATCACCGGCGAACGTACCGAAGAGAGCGACGAGGACGGGAACGGCGGCGATGGCTCCGGTGGCACCGCCCCGTTCCTCCCGTCGCCGACGCAGCTGCAAGTCGCGCCGTCGTCCGAATCGACGACGTTCTCGGAGCGGACCAAGTCCAAGTACGACCTCGATATCCGAATGCGCGCCGAGGTCGACACGCAGACGACGGGAATGGAGACGCTCGAACGGGCCGCGAACAGCGCCGTCGCGACGACCGACGAGGGCGTCATCCCGGACGCGGAGGACGAGACGGAATGACCGAACTGGAGAAGTTCCTCACCTCGCTGTACGACGCGGTCCTGCAGGCGGAGGTGGCCGCGCAGAGCCACGGACAGGCGGCGTACACGTTGCTGCAGGCGTCCCCCTCCCAACGGGACTCCCGGATCCCGGTATATCACGCGACGAACATCTCGATCGACCTCGACGTCGGGCTCGAGGCTCGGGAAGAAAACGGCGTCACTAGGATGTACGTCACCGACCGCCCCGAGGACGAGACCGCCATCTCGTTCGACCTCGAGGTGTACGACTTCATCGAGCCCGGCGACCAGCCTGACCTCGGCGACCTCCCGGTGGAGGGCGGCGAGGGCGAATATCCGTTCGCGCGCCCTGACATCGGCTTCGTCTGGGACCCGCCGTGGGACGTCAACGAGGAGGTCCTCCGGACACGCCTGCTGGAGCAGGCGGGCGAAGACATCGGCGAGAACGTCGACGAGCCGACGGACGGGGAAAGCGAGAGCGGGGAACAGAGAGATGAGAGCGAGAGTGAGGACAAGAACGAGAGGGAGCGGGAAGACGAGGGAACGCGAGACGACGGCGGTGGCGGAGACGATGGCAGTGGCGGGGACGATGGCAGTGGCGGGGACGACGGAGACGACGGCGGATCGGCCGGCTCCGAGAGCGATGGATCGGGCGGCGATGACGAGGGGCCCGCGGGCGACGATGATGGCAGCAAAGGTGGCGACGATGGCGGCGAGGGCAGCGACGACGGCAGCGAGGGCGGCGACGGTCCCCTCGGCGGTCTGCCCGACTTGGACACCCCCGTCATCGATCCGAGAAACCGGATCCGCGAGTTCGTCTCGGACGACGAGGTGACCGACGATGAGTGACGACTTCAACGGGTACTTCGAGCCACTCGACGCGGAGGACCGACAGGAGCTGGAACGGCGGATGGAGCGGTACCGAGAGCAGCTCGAGGACCGAGGGTACGAGCTGGCGCTCGCTGAGGGCGAGAACGGGTTCTTCGCCGGCGTGCTCGTCATCGACGAGGACCGCGGTCGGCTCGGGTTCCTGGAGGCCGACGGGACCGTCGCGTGGCTCGACGCCGACGCGACCGGGCTGGGATACCTCGGGAGCGCCATCGTTCAGAGCCACGGGACGAAACTGGAGAACTCGATCGACGACGCGCCGTTCGACGTGGAGTGACCGGGGCCGATGCGTCGCGGTCCGGTCCCCGATTCCGAGTCAGGTGAGCGGAAGTCGGCGGAACGACCCGGTCTCGCGGCGGAACGCGCACTCGGTTCCGTCTCTCCTCGACGTGGGACCCTCCATCTCTCCTCGACGTGGGACCCTCCATCTCTCCTCGACGTGGGATCGCGATATGGAGCCGACGGCCCGTTACCGTCGGGTCGGCGCGGACGTCGCGGACGCCGCGGCCTCCCGACCACGTCCCTTGAGAGGTTTCGGTTTTGACAAGGTTCAAGTCGACCGCTGGCCGGTTGTAACACGAATGAGACTCTTCGCCTCGGCGTCGGACAGACGACGGGGGATCCTCGCGTTCGTCGGCGTCGCGGTCGGCTTCGTCCTCCTCTACCTCTTCGTCCGCGAGTACGCCTGGTTCCTCACCGACGCCGAGGCGCTCCGCCTGTGGCTCCGGCAGTTCGGCGTCCTCGCGCCGCTCGTGTTCATCGCCATCCAGGCCCTCCAGGTGATCGTCGCGCCGATTCCGGGCCAAGTCGTCGCCCTCGTCGCGGGGTACCTCTTCGGCCCGCTCGCCGGCACCGTCTACAGCGTCACGGGTGTGCTCATCGGGAGCGCGATCGCCTTCTCGCTGTCGAAGCACTACGGCCGGTCGTTCGTCGAGGACGTGATCCACGAGGACATTATTGTGCGGTTCGACGGGTTCGTCGACACGGTCGGGCTCCCGGGCCTGTTCGCGTTCGTGATCATCCCCGGGCTCCCGGACGACGCCATCTGCTTTTTAAGCGGGCTCACGAAGTGGACGCTCCCCGCGTTCATGGGCGTCATCGCCGTCGGCCGGCTCCCCGCGTACGTGCTCACGGTGTACGCCGGCGGCGAGCTCGCGAGCGGACGCTTCCTCTCCGGGCTCGCGCTCATCCTCGTCGTCGTCCTCGCGTCGGTGGTCGGGTATTATAAACAGGAGACGATCCGCGACATCATCGCCCGCGTCGAGCCCCGACTCCCCTTTTAAATAAGCGGCGACCGCGCCCCCGGCCCGGCGCCGGACGAGGCGCTCCCCGATTCACCCCCATGTCCAGAGCGAGTCGAGCGCGAACCGATAGATTCCGCTGAGGAAGATGGCGAACCCGTTGGAGACGAGGTACATTACCCCACCCCACTCCACAAGCGCGTAGAGGACGCCGAGCTGGATCGGGATCGCCGTCCCCCGGACGAGGTTCGTCTTCAGCAGTCCCGAGAGATACTCGGTCGTGCCCGTGTTCTGTCTCGCCTCAAACGTCCACGCGTTGTTGAACACGTACGAGAGAATGATCGTGATCTCGATGGCGACCGTTGCGCCGATCAGGTAGTTGATCCCGGCGGCGTCGACGAACAGCCAGAGCAGTCCCATCTGTATGCCGGCGGTGAACGCGCCGACGATCACGAACCGGCGCATCTGGACGGCGATCGGTCCGCTGACGAGGTTGCGGAGGATCCCCCGTAACATCAGCGATAGCCGAGCGCCTCGAGCCGGGCCTCGAGGTCCTCGTCGACCTCGTCGTCCCCGGCGGCGTCCCCGTCGCGGTCGCGAAGCTCGGCCACGTGGCCGGCGGCGACGGGGGCGAACCGCTCGACGACGGCCAGCTCTTCATCGGTCGGGTCGGCGGACAGGTCCTCCTGCTGAGTCGGGTCCGAGGGTCGGTGGTACAGCTCCGTCTCCCCGGTGTCTGCGTTCTCGATGTAGGTCCACTCCGCGTCGCGGACGCTCACCAGGAGCTCGCCGTCGTCCATCGAGCGCGGGATGGGCTGCTCCGTCACCTCCTCGCCGCGGACCGTCACGGAGACGACGGGGTCCTGATCGGGCTCGGCCTCGCCTCTGACCGCGGGCGCCACCGACCCCCCGCGCCACTCCGGCGGCGACTCCACACCGAGGAGGTCGGCCACGGTCGGCGGGATCGCGTCGAGCCCGACGTGTTCGGAGACGCGACCCCCGTCTTCGCCGGGGACGTTCACGATGAACGGCACGTGAATCAGCTCGTCGTACAGCTTCGGGTAGTGCGCGAGGTGGCCGTGCTCCTGGAACTCCTCGCCGTGGTCGCCCGCGACGATGATCGCGGTCTCGTCGGCGACGCCGGCCGCTTCGAGGGCCTCGAGCACGCGCCCGACGCTGTCGTCGACCTGCTTGACTGTCGCCTGATACAGCGTCCGGAGCTCGCGGAGGGTCCGCTCGTCGACCTCCAGCCCGAGGCTCGTTCGGGTGTGCGCGTGGAGCATCCGGTGGGTCCCGACCAGCCCGTCGGACACCTCGCGGATGTACCGCGGCGCCGGGACGTACGGCGTGTGGGTGTCCATGTAGTGGGTCCACAGGAAGAACGGCCCGTCCGTCTCGTCGATGAACTCCGTCGCGGCGTCCTCGACGTCGAACATCCGCGAGGCGTCGAGGAACGGCCGCTCGTCGCTGCGTCCCCTGAACGTGGAGTTGAGACGGCGAAACGGGGAGGCGAGCAGCTGGATCCACGCCTCGACCGTCGGGTGGGCGGCGAGGTAGCGGCTGTACCGGCTCGACCCGACGCTGGTGACGAACGGCTCGAACTCGTCGAACCCCTCGGGGTACCCCCAGTGAGAGGTGAGAAAGCCGTTCGCGGCGTTGAAGCCGCCGGTCGCGATCCCCGCCTCCGAGAGCACCGAGGCGAGCGTCCGCGCGCCGGTCACGCCGATGTCGCCGTTCCGAGCGAAGACGGGCTCGGACGCGAGGATCGAGGGGAACGAGAAGGGGGTCCAGTTCCCGGTCGCGAACGATCGGTCGAAGACGGTTCCGTCGTCGGCCAGCTCGGCGAGCACCGGCGAGATCCGCTCGTCGTCGTACGGCGCGATCGCGTCCGCTCGGAGCGAGTCGATCGTGACGAGAACGACGTTGGAGACCTCGGGGTCGGCGTCGGTCGATCGCGATTCCGCCGGCGTGGACGAGCCCGATACCGGCTCGTCCGGGTGTGACGTGTCCGGAGCCATGTTATGCGGTGGGTGTCTCCGACGCCGCGGCACCGCGGAGCGGCCCGACCGGTCGCGCCGTGTGCCCTCGGCGGGTCGAACTGGGCACGGCCGTCCGTCGAGGGGACGGGCCCGCGAGGAGCCCGCGCCTCGTCGAGACGCGCGTCAGAAACACGAGTATACCCCAGAAGCCGCCTGCCAGCGGCTTGAGGATTTCGATTCCGGTGACGGCGGCGAGCGTAGCTATTTGCCGGCGGCGCGCCAAGCCACGTTCATGAGCGATGCGACGACAGAGGCGGTTCGCGGCGTCGACGCGATAGACGCCGACGTCCCGGACGACGAGATCCCCGAGTCGGTGCCGGCGGAATCGCGGGCGGTGGAGACGAACGGCGTCCGACTCCACCTCGTCGAGGCGGGGCCGGAAGACGGGAAGCTGCTCGTCCTGCTCCACGGGTTCCCCGAGTTCTGGTACGGCTGGCACGAGACGATCGCGACGCTCGCCAACGCCGGGTACCGCGTCGTGGTCCCCGACCAGCGCGGGTACAACCTCTCGGCGAAGCCGCCAGCCGTGAGCGACTACCGGATCGGCGAGCTCGCCCGCGACGTCGTCGGCATCGTCGACGCGTACGGGCGGGAGACCGCCGCCGTCGCCGGACACGACTGGGGGGCGGCGGTGGGGTGGTGGCTCGCGCTCCACCACGCTGACCGCGTCTCGGAGTTCGTCGCGGTCAACGTCCCGCACCCGACCGTCTTCGAGGAGACGCTCCGGAGCTCGTGGGACCAGCGGTTCAAGAGCTGGTACATGCTCGCGTTCCAGCTCCCGAGGCTCCCCGAGGCCGTCGCCAGCGCGGGGAACTGGCGGCTGGCCGTTCGCGGGCTCCGCGACTCCAGTACCCCCGGCACGTTCAGCGACGAGGACATCCGGCGCTACCGGCGTGCGTGGAACCGCGAGGGCGCCTTCGAGGCGATGGTGAACTGGTACCGCGCGATCGTCCGCGATCGCCCGACCCCCGAGCAGACCCGCGTCGAGGTGCCCACCCTCGTGATCTGGGGCGCGAGGGACCGCTTCCTCACGAAGCGGATGGCGGGGCGGAGCGTCGACCGCTGCGCCGAGGGCCGGCTGCTGACGCTCGACACCGCGACCCACTGGGTCGTCCACGAGGAGCCGCACCGCGTCGCGGAGGCGATCGCCGACCACGCCGACCCGCTCCCGCCCGGCGCGCGGGAGTAGCCCCGCTACCACCGCCCGCCGCGGCCCTCTCGCCGCGGTCCACCCACCACGGCCCTCTCGCCGCGGTCCACCCGCCACGGGCCTTATGTATCGACGGCGACGACAGTCGGGCATGACGCTCGACAGATACGCCGACGCCGTCTCCGAGCTCGATCCCGCGGCGGGCGAGGTGGAGACCGCCGAACTCGTCGTCACCGACGACGTGCTCGTGAAGGCGTTCGTCCTCGGCCCGGACGCCGCCGTCGACCCGCACGAACACGCCGACGCGACCAACGTCTTCCACGTTATCGAGGGAGAACCGACGGTCGTCAGGGAGGGGACCGAGGAAACGCTCGCGGCGCCCGCGGTGGTCCCGAACGAGCGCGGCGCGGTCCACGGCGCCCGGAACGACACGGACGAGCGAGCCGTGCTCACGGCGAGCCTCTGCCCGCTCCCCTGATGGACGGCGAGATCGACCCCGAGGAGCTGGCGGCGCTCCTCGACGAGACCGCCGACCGCGACGAAGCGGCGGACGGGAGCGAGGGGGGCGAAGACCTCCGAATCGTCGATATCCGCGACCAGCGGGCGTTCGACCGCGGCCACCTCCCCGGCAGCGAGTGCGTCCCGTTCCCCGAGCTGACGACCCGCGTCGAGGAGCTCGCCGGCGCCTCGCGGATCGTCACCGTCTGCCCGCACGGGATCGCCAGCCGGCAGGCCGCACAGCTGATCGGGAGCTACGCCGGGATCGAGGACGCGCGCGTCGAGAGCCTCCGCGGGGGCGTCGAGGCGTGGCAGCGCGACGTCGACGAGCTGGTGACGACGGAGAGGGCCGACGAGCGCCCCGACGCGAGCGACGGCGCGGCGGACGAGGGTCCCGACGCCCCGTTCTGATCAGGAGCCGGGGCCCCGCCGTCCGAACAGCCCCGCGGCCGACAGCAGCGCGACGACAGCGACGACGGGGCCGAACCCGGGCGCGCCGTCGTCGGTGGCCCCACCCTCCCCGCCGAGCGGACCCTCCCCGTCGACGGTGACGGTCGTCGAGGCCTCGTCTTCCGGGCCGACGACGCTCACGGTCGCCTCGCCGTCGCCGCCGGCGATACCTCCCGACTCTCCCGACTCCCCGAGCGTGACGTTCCTCGCGACCGTTCCCTCCGCGCCGGCGTCGAGCCGGACGGGCGCCGTGGCGACCGTCTCGCCGTCGACCCGGAACTCGACGTCCGCCCCGGCCGGGAGGCCGGCGTCGTTGGCGACGGTCGCGGTGACGCGCACCGACTCGCCGGCGGCCACGCGGTCCGCGTCCGCGGAGACCGCTCTGACCGACGGCGGCGCGGGCTCGGAGACGGCGACCGTCAGCCGCTCGCCGGCGATCCGGACGGCGTATTCGCCGGGGTCAGAGAACGCCCGTTCGAACCGCTCGGTGGTCGCCGCGCCCGCCTCGACCGAGCCGTTCCGCGAGTCGACGACCTCGCCGTCGACGGTCAACGCGAGGTCGTACTCGCCGGCGACGCCGCCCGTGTTGGTGACGTCGACGGCGAGCGCGAGCCTCTCGCCGGCCACCAGCTCGACCGGGTCGCTCGCGACCGGGCGGTCGCGGTACTCGCCGGTCGCCCGGACCCCGTCGTCCGCGAGCGCGTACCCGACCTGCGCGGGCGTCTCGCCGAACGCCTCCGCGTGCGCCTCGCGGTCCCACGTCTCCGCCGTCTCCCGGGTGGTCGTCAGGCGCTCGGCCTCGGTGCGGATCGCGGCCGCGGTCTCGGCGTCGGCCCCCTCGGCCGCGGCCGCCTCGACGGCGTCGAGCACGTCCCCGTTGGTGATCGGTCCGTCCGCGGCGTTCAGATCGCGGACGACCGTCGCGAGCGAGGCGCTCCCGTCGGTCGCGACGCGGAGCCGGCGGTCGATCTCGCCGGCGACGAGCGCCCCCTTCGTGTAGTCGGGGTTGCGCTCCCACGTGCCGGGGTCGGCGAGCACCGCCGAGGCGTCGGGATCCCGCTCGCCGCGCGCCAGGGTCCGCTCGAATTCGTCGAAATCGGCGTCGCCGCGGTCCAAGGCGAACAGCGCGGCGTAGTAGGTCGCGCTCGCCTCGGTGATCCACCGGCCGCTCGCGTCGGCGCGGTAGGCCTGCCGGGTGTGGACGTACTCGTGCGTCCACACGTCGGCCGCCGTGCCGGCCGGCTCGACGTCCCGGACCCAGAGGTCGGCGTCGGCGACCTGGAGTCCGCGGACCCCCCACTCGACGCCGTCGGTGGGAGCGGCGACGGCGAACACCGCCTCGTCGCGCGCGCCGACCTGCAGCGCGGTCGACGCCGACTCGAAGACGCCGAACACCTCGTCGGGAGTCGCTTCGAGGTCGGCCGCCGCGGGGACGATCAGGCGGTAGCGCTGGCCGCCGGCCTCGCGGACGTGCTCCTCGTACGGGCCGAGGAACGCCATCGCCTGCGAGGCGACCCCCTCGCCGTCGACGGCGTTCTCTCGGGTCAGCCGGACCTGGCCGTCGTACTGGCCGGTGTACGACCAGCTCGCGCTCGTCCGCGGCGTCCGGACCAACGCCCACTCGCCGGCGTCGACGAACCGGTAGGAGCCGCGGGCGCCGAGCGGTCCCGCCGCCTCGACGGTGTCGTTGGCGTCCATCGCGTAGGTGAGCGAGGGGGTCGCCGTCTCGCCGTCCCACACCCACGCCGACTCGTCGGGGCCGGCGTCGTCGGCCCGCTCGAACCCGTCGGCCTCGACCGCGTCGTCGTTCGCGCTGAGCAGAGTCACCCGGAGCTCGGTGACGCGGTCGGGGATAGCCGCCCGCGTCCTGACCGCGACCGTTCCGGGCTCGGCGGTCATCGACAGCTCGTTCCGCAGGCGGATCCTGTCGGAGTCGTCGACCTGACCCGCGTCGTCGCCCGCGGCGTCCTCGGGCGAGTCGGGGCCGACGGACCCGTGGAACTCGGTCCCGCCGAGCGCGACGGCGTCGCTCGGGGCGGAGCGGTCGTCGACCGCCGCGCTCCCGGCGGCCCCCGGTGCGGCGACCCCCAGCGCGGCGACGAGCAGGAGCGCGACGAGCAACGCGGCGACGGATCGAACCGCTGGATCCGAACCCGACCGTGTCATGGATCCACCACCGGGCGACGGCGACATAGGCCTGTTCCTCGCGACGCGGTCGCCGCGGACACGCGTCGCTCTCGTTCCGGGCGCGGACATCGAAAAAACGATCGACGAGGGGGGAGAGGGAGCGTGTGACGTCCCTCCGTGCGAGCATCCGTCACCGAGCTATTTAGTTATAAACTCCATACCACCGGGGTCGATCGGAGTCGCGCCCGCGCCGACGACGCGGCTCATATCGCGTGGATCCGGGCGGTCCAGAAGTCGCTGAAGGCGTCGTCGAGCGCCGCCTTCGGCTCGCCGGTCGCGTCCGACACGTCGGTGACGTCGGCGTGCTCGCGGACCTCGCCGAGGACGCTCCGCTCGCCGACGACGATCACGCGGTCGACGTCGTCCGCGTCGGCGACGGCCGCCAGCTGGCGGTTCGCCTTCTTCAGGTGGTCGTCGATCTGCCCCTCGCGGCGGCGCTCGAAGCGCCCCTGCGAGAAGCCGCCCTTCGAGTGGGCCTCCTTCACGTCGGAGGTGAACCCCTCGAAGGCGACGCGCTCGGCGCCCTCGTAGGTGCCGAGCGCGAACGTGTCCGAGCGGACCACCGCGAAGGCGAACCGCCCGGTCGGCCGGAACCACGCGTCTTCCAGTCGGAAGCCGTCGTCCCACCGATCGAACGGTTCGGGCGCTATCGGGGGCGCGATCGCCGCGCTCACGGCGCCCGAGTCGTCGGCGAGGACGACCGCGGGCGCGGCCCGCCGAACGAGTCGGGTGCGGTCGCCGAACCACTCCGACACGCTCGTCGGGACCGCGTCGTCGCCCGGGACGAAGGCGGTGAGCAGCCCCTCGGCGTCGTCACTCTCGACGCCCCGGAAGCGGTCGAGGATATCGTCCAGTCGCGGGCCGCGGGCGTCGCTCACGCGCCGGAACTCGATCGACGCCTCCTCGTCCTCGGTCCGGCTCAGCCGCTCCTCTAACGACTCGATCCGGTGTTCGAGCTCGTTGACGCGCTCCTCGGCGCGCTGGCGGTCGGCGACGGCGTCAGAGCGGCGCTCCTCCTCGGCCTCGGCGCGGCGTTCGAGGTGGCGCTTCTCCTCCTCTAACTCCTCGATCCGCTCTTTCAGCTCGGCGCGCCCGAGCAGCCTGTCGATCATACCGAATCCGCGACCCCCGGCGACCTAAAAGGTGCGTCTGCGGCGGGGTAGTCGCGGAATGATTTATAAATAACTGCGGTGGCGTGCCTCCGAGCGGTCGTCATCGACGACCGCGAGTAGAGAGAGACCGGAGGTCTCTCTGACAGCCGGCGGCGGAGCCGCCGGCGAGAGCCCGCGAGGGAGTCGGTGGTCCGGAGCAACGCGGAGGACCACCGACAGTGCGAGAGCGAAGCTCTCGCTTGCAACCGGCGCGTAGCGCCGGTGACGAGGCTGGGGAGGCGTGAGGTGCGGTCGCTGTGCGGGTGGGACTCAAAGGGGCAGCCGGGAGGCGGGCGCAGGCGTTCACGAGAGCAAAGCTCTCGTGAGCCAATCAGAACGCTGAGCGTTCTGATGACGACGTAAGCACTGCAGGGAGCGAACGGAGTGAGCGACCGAAGCGCGTGGTTCGAAACGGCTTCGCCGTTTCGTCATCACGAGACGCCTTTGGCGTCTCGAACGACAGCGAGCGTGCGCCCGCCTCCCGGCTGGGGCTTTGGAGTGGTTTGCCGTCGCTCGCTTATAATCTACTTATAAACTGCCGACCAAACCGCAGACGCCACAGAAAACGGAATCAATAGACCCGTTCTCGTGTCACGCGTTCACGTGTGGCTCCCAACCCTCCCACCGCAACAGCGTCTCCGCCCGATCCGCGTCCGCCAGCAGGACGTTCTTGCGGTCCGGGAGCGTCTCGTCGGCGATCTCGTGGGGGACCGCGAGCGTTCCGCTCGGCACGTCGTCGTCGCCGCCGACCGGGATGTGGCCGGCGCCGAGTTTCATTACGAGGGGTGCGTCGAGCCGCTCGACTCCCTCGCCGTCCGCGTACAGCTGCTCGTTGACGTGCTCGTGGTCGGCCCGCTGGATGACGGCGCGGTCGCCGTCGTGGGGCTCCACGTACAGTTCCCCCAGGTAGTATCCGCTCGAGAATCGCTCGAACATGCTATGCATGGTATCCTCTGACACGGTAGTATATAAGCGTTACCCGGCGCGCGATCGAACGCGATAAGCGGCGATCCCGCGGGCTCCTGGTGCCCGCAATCCCGTACCCCGCGATCCAGCGCCCCCGCGACCTCGTACCCCCGCGACTCTCCTACTCCCCGTCCGACCGCCGCGCGACTTCGTGGCGGCCGAACCCGTACCGCAGCCGGTTCGCGAGCCGCCGCGAGAAGCGCCCCTCGTTCCGCGAGTCGAACCGCTCCGCGAGCGCCTGATAGATGAGCGGCACCGGCACCGCCTGTTCGAGCGCCTCCTCGACGGTCCACGTGCCCGTGGACCCGCCCGCGACGTGGTCCGCGACGTCACCGAGGTCCGACCCCTCCTCGCGGAACGCCTCCTCGCACAGCTCGAGGAGCCACGACCGAATGACCGCGCCGTTGTTCCACGTGCGCGCGACCGACTCCATGTCGAGGTCGTACCGGCCCTCCGCGAGGAGCTCGAACCCCTCGCCGTACGCCTGCATCAGCGCGTACTCCACGCCGTTGTGGACCATCTTCACGTAGTGACCCGACCCCGACTCGCCCATCCGGTCGTGGCCGTCCGGACCGGTCGCGACCGCGTCGAACACGGGGACCATCGCCTCGTAGGCCCACGCCGGGCCGCCGACCATCAGCGAGAAGCCCGCCTCGGCGCTCGCCGGTCCCCCGGACGTGCCGCAGTCGAGGTAGGCGGCGTCCGTCTCCTCGGCGCGGCGGGTGGACGCCTCGAAGTGGGAGTTTCCCCCGTCGACGATCACGTCGTCCCCGTCGAGGTGCGGCTCTAAGTCTGCGAGCGTGGCGTCGACCGCCTCGCCCGCGGGCACCATGAGCCAGATGCGCTTCCCGTCCCGCTCGCCGTCGTCCGAGCCCTCCAACCGCCCACAGAGGTCTTCGACCGAGTCAGCGGGTTCCGCGCCCGCCTCCGCCGCGGTCGCGGTCGCCTCCGCCGAGAGGTCGAACGCGACCACGTCGTGGCCGGCCTCCAGCGACCGGTTCACCACGATCTGCCCCATCCGCCCGAGTCCGATGACGCCGAGTTCCATGCGCGAGGGGTGGCGACCGCCCGCCGTAGTGGTTCCGGTTCGGTGGCCGACGCGCGACCCGGGCGACGCTCGCCGACCGACCCCCGGAACCGTTTTTGCGACGCTCCGCGACCACGACCCATGCCCCGTGTCAACGAAGGAGACCTCGACTGGAAAGAGACGGAGCGCGGCGAGATCCGGTTCCGCCGGAAGCAACTCGGCGAGGCGGCCGGCGGCGAGGGGATCGGGTGTAGCCTCTACGAGCTCCCCGCCGGCGCGAAGTCGTGGCCGTACCACTACCACACCGCCAACGAGGAGGCGCTCTACGTCCTCGCCGGCGAGGCGACCCTGCGACACGACGGGGAGACGCACGCGATCGAGGCCGGCGACTACGTCGCGTTCGCGGCCGACGAGGCCGGCGCGCACCGCGTCGTCAACGAAGGCGACGAGCCGGTGCGGTACCTCGCGCTGTCGACGATGAGGGAGCCCGACGTCACGGTGTATCCCGACGCGGGGACGTTCGGCGTCTACGCCGGGTCGCCACCGGGCGGCCGCGAGGAGCGTTCGCTGGAGGGATACTACGAGATCGACGGCGACGTCGACTACTGGGAGATGTAGGCGCCGCCCGAGCGGTCGGGCGATGTCGTCTCCGGTGGGCGCGCACGCGAGCGTCCGACTTCGGTGGTCCGTCGGTCCTGACGAGGCGCCCGGGGGAGAGGAGCCGCGGGAGAATGGAGCCGCGGGAGGGAGGAGCCGCGAGAGAGCCACGGAACCGCGAGTCGCCGGGCGCTATTTAACACCGAAACGTATGAAGGGATAGCCGGAGGGGTCGAGGCCCCGTAGCATCCGTACGAATGTCCCGAGAGGACGCCAGGACGACGGCCACGGGGTGGAACCGATGAGTCGAACGCGGTTGCGCCTCGGCCTCCCCGACGACTCCTGGCTCGGCGAGGTCTCGCGGTCGGCTCCGGACGCGACGCTCACGGTCACCGGCACCGTCGCCGCCGACGAGAGCGACGTCACCGCGTTGACGGCGGCGGGAGTCGACCGCGCGGCCGCCGTCGACGCCCTCCGCGACCACGACGACGTGGACCGGATCGAGACCGTCGAGCGCGGGCGAACCGAGACGGTCGTCCGCGTCACCGCCCCGGCGCCGTCCTACGTCGCGGCCGCACGGCGAGCGGGCGTTCCGTTCGAGTTCCCCGTCGAGGTCTCGGACGGACTGGCGACGCTCGTCGTGGTCGACGACCGCGAGCGGCTCTCCGCGCTCGGGCGGCGGCTCGCGGCCGCGGGCGCCACGGTCGAGTCGGCCGGCGGCGACGATCCGGACCCGATCCTCACCGAGTCCCAGCACGAGCTCGTCCGCGCCGCGGTCGAAGCCGGGTACTACGACACGCCCCGTGAGTGCACGCTCACGGAGCTCGCCGCCGACCGCGAGATCGCCAAATCGACCTGCAGCGAGACGCTCCACCGCGCCGAGGGGCAGGTGTTGCGCCGCTTCGTCGAGAACGGGACGTCGTTCGACGCGGCCGACTCCGGGACCGAAGCGGCGCCCGCGGTCGCCGGCTCGTCGGTCGAGGAGGTCGACGACGGCGGCGACGGCGACGCGCGCCGCGGTTCCGACGCGACCGGCGTGACGGCGACGGAATAACAGTCGACGCGAGACGTTCCTTTCGGCTCCCGTCCTACTCCTCGTCGAGCGCCTGCCACGAGAGCCGCGGGTTCCGCGCGGCGGAGACCTGATCGATGCGGCCCGCGGCGGTCCGGTTCGGGGCGGCGTCGAGCGCCTCGTCGGTGTCGGCGTACGCGAGGTTGAACGCCTCGGCGAGGTCGTCGAGCGAGGACTGCCCCTCGATCTCGGTCGGCTCCGTCAGCATCGCCTCGGGCACCATCTCGGGCCACTTCGTCGTCGGCGGGTGGACGCCGAAGTCGAGCATCCGCTTGGCGACGTCGGCGGCGTCGCGCTCGCCCGCGGTCGCCGCGAACTCGTGGTGGAAGGGGCCGTGCGGCACGTCGAGGTCGATCCGCTCGGCGAGGTAGTTCGCGTTCAGGACGGCCTTCGCGGCCGCGTCCGCGAGCCCCTCGTCGCCGAGGCGAGCGACGTACGCGTACGTCTTAATAAGGACGAGCCAGTTGCCGGCGAACCCGTGGACCTTCCCGATGGTGTGGTCCGGCTCGAAGCGCTCGTACCCGCTGACGCTCTCGGTTTCGCGGACCTGCGGAGCGGGGAGGAAGTCGGCCAGCTCGTCGACGACGCCGACCGGGCCGGCGCCGGGACCGCCGCCGCCGTGGGGGGTTGCGAACGTCTTGTGGACGTTGTAATGCATCACGTCGAACCCCATGTCGCCGGGGCGGCCGCGACCGAGCAGGGCGTTGAGGTTCGCGCCGTCGTAGTAGAGCAGCCCACCCGCATCGTGGACGATCTCGGCGATCTCCGTGATGTCGCGCTCGAAGAGCCCGACCGTGTTCGGGTTGGTCAGCATGAGGGCGGCCGTGTCGTCGCCGACGGCCGCCTCCAGCGCCTCGACGTCGACGCGCCCGTCGTCCCCGGAGGGGAGCTCGACCACGTCGTAGCCGGCGGTCGCGGCGGTCGCGAAGTTCGTCCCGTGCGCGGAGGCCGGGATCACGACCTCCGACCGGTCGTTGCCGTGGTGCTCGTGGTACGCCTTCGCGACGAGGATCCCGGTGAGCTCGCCGGCCGCGCCCGCGGGCGGCTGGAGCGTCACGGCGTCCATGCCGCCGATCTCGGCGAGGAACTCCTGCAGCCGGTACTGGAGCTCTAAGTTCCCCTGCACGGACCGCTCGGAGCGGGCCGGGTGGACCGCCGCGTTCGGGTCGGCGGCGACGTCCTCGGTGAACTTGGGGTTGTACTTCATCGTGCAGCTCCCGAGCGGGTACGGCCCGGAATCGATCGCCCAGTTCATCTGCGAGAGCCGGGTGTAGTGGCGGGCGATCTCCGGCTCGGAGGGCGCGGGGAGCGTGAGCTCGTCTCGCGTCAGGTCGTCCGGGAGCGGCGACTCGTCGGTCACGTCGACCGTCGCCTCGCCCTTCTCGGAGAGGAGCGGTTCCCGGACGTCCTCGCCCTCGCGCTCGTAGGTGGCCTGGTCGTGGATCACTCAGATCACCTCCTCGAACGCCGCGACAAGGTCGTCCCCCCGGCTCGCGTTCAGGTCCGTCACGCACACCTGCAGGAGGTGCTCGCCGACGACGTGAACGGCGAACCCCTCGGCCTCCAAATCCTCGGCGATCGCCGCGGCCGGCTGGTCGACGCGCACGGCGAACTCCCGGACGTGGTGGCGGTCGTGGACCGGGGCGACGGCGCCGTCGACCTCGTCGATCCGGGCGGCGAGCCCCGCGGCCTCGCGGACGCAGTCGTTCGCGAGGTCGACGAGGCCGTCCGGGCCGAGCGTCGCCGCGTGGATCGCCGCGCGGAGCGCCACC